>DBGCAP010000027.1:0-5317 GCA_048367555.1 Collinsella sp. | reverse complement strand
TCTCGTTCTCGGTCTCGTTCATGATCTCTTCGTTCTCGGACATGAGACTCCTTCTTGGCCCTCTCGGGCATCATCGCCCCATTCGCGGGGCCCGTCGCGCACTCTTTGCGCTTTAAACATTCATGCCTCTCGGCAAAACGTGCATTAGTTTATGGTGTCGCCATCCAATCTAGCTGCAGAATCTATGTGCACACATTAATGCGACATGTGCGACTCGCGACGAGCGTACACCAGCGACGTCGCGAACCCAACCACGGCAATTACAGCCGCCACACGCACGGCAGCTGCAAATCCAATCGCCTGGGCAATGTCGGTCGCAGCGCCAGCGGTGCCGGCAGTCGCCGCAGAACTCGAGAGCAGGCCGATAAACAGCGACGGGCCAAACGATGCGGCAATCATGTTCCACGTGTTGAGCAATGCCGTTCCGTGAGGATGCTCAGCGGCGGGCAGCGTCTCCAAGCCGGCCGTTTGCGAGGGGCTCAGCACCAAACCAACTCCGGCATACACCACAACGGTCAGCGCCACGACGACGCCGATGTTCATGCTTGCCGCCGTCATCGAGATGGTAGTCTGCCCCACGGCAATCAGGGCAAAGCCGACCGGCAGCAGCGGCCATGCGCCACGGGCGTCCATCACGCGTCCGCCCACAATCGAGGTCACGGCGTTGCAGGCGATTGCCGGCAAAATGAGCAAGCCCGCAACAAGTGCGGTCATGCCGTATGCGCCCTCAAAATAGAGCGGCAACAAAACGCTCATCGAGAACGTCGTCATCATCGATACCACCACAAGCAAGCACGCAGGCCAAAAACGAACACTCGCCATGGGACGCACGTTAAGCACCGGATGCTCAAGCTTGAGCTGACGGGCCGCAAACAGGCCGAGCAGCACAATGGCGGCTAAGAGCGTCACGGTACCGCCAACCAGATTGGTCGAGAACTCGCCTACGGAATACACAAATGCTGTTATACCGGCAGCGAGCAAAACAACCGACAGAATATCAAGCGTGGTGTTCGAGCGCTCTCCGACATTCTGAACATGCTTTACGCCCGCCGCAGCGACCACAATGCCGCCCACCAGCGGCACTACGAACACCGCCCTCCAGCCAAACAACGTGCACATTAGACCGCTGATCACGGGTCCAAACGCCGGCCCCAGCGTAATGCAGGCACCGCCCAGGCTCAGATACAGGCCAATCTTCTCGCGCGGGGCGCAGAACAGTACCACGTTCATCATGAGCGGGAACAAAATGCCCGATCCCGCAGCCTGCAGGATACGGCTCGGCAGCAAAACGCTAAACGACGGAGCGACCAGGCACAGGACTTCGCCGGCGACCATGCATCCGCATGCGAAAAACAGCAGTTTGCGCGTCGAGAAACGGCCGGACAGAAAGGCCATGATGGCCGTAAAGATCGACGTCACGATCATGTAGCCCGAAACGAGCCACTGCGCCGTGGTGTCACTCACCGAAAAGGCCGCCATAATGTCGTGCAACGCCACGTTAATGATGTTCTCGTTAAACGCGGCAACAAAGGCTGCAACATACATTACGACGAGAATCGCCGAGGCTGTCGACGGTGATTGAGTTTGCTTTTGGGATTTGGTCCCCATGAAATTCCTTCCTCTTAGAACGACAATCGCATCGCCCCAGAGGAACAGTCCAGGGCGAAAATGAGCCCTAGACTTACACCAGACGCCGTACACGACGAATCTGGCAACATGGTCCAACGTCGAAAGATTGTAACGCGGACGCGCAGCTTTCCTTCCGCGCTATTATTAAAAGTCCACGAAAGCATAAGACATGAGGAGCCCGCCATGATTAAGCCCATCATGAAGTCCGAGTTCTTTTTACGCCTGCCCTCCGAGGATGCCGACCCCGAAGACGCCGCTACCGGACAGGACCTTTTGGACACGCTTCACGAACACGAGCACGAGTGTGTCGGTCTCGCCGCCAACATGATCGGCGTGCGCAAACGCATCATCTGCGTAAAAGACGGCAACAAGACGCTCCTGATGTACAACCCTCAAATTCTTGAGCAGGTCAATGCCTATCAGACAAGCGAAGGATGCCTCTCGCTAATCGGCGAGCGTCCCTGTACCCGCTATCGCCGCATTAAGGTTGAGTATTTGGACGAGAACTTTATCCACCGCATCAAAAACTTCTCGGGCTACACCGCCGAGATCATCCAACACGAAATCGACCACTGCAACGGAATTGTTATATAGTTCCGCCGATTCAAGAAAGCTCCCTGCAGCAAAACAACTGCAGGGAGCTTTTCATAGTGCGGAGCTTCTATCCCACTAGCTCTGGCGGTAATGATCGAAGAAGTCGGCGAGGTCTTCGAGCGACTCTTTAAGCACTTCCATGCGCGGCAGGTACACGATGCGGAAGTGATCAGGCTCGGCCCAGTTAAAGCCGCCGCCGCGCGTGATCAGGATCTTCTTCTCGTGCAGCAGGTCGAGAGCGAACTGCTCGTCATCGGTGATGTTGAACTTCTTAACATCCATCTTGGGGAAGATGTAGAACGCCGCGCGCGGCTTGACCACCGAGATGCCGTCGATCTTGTTGAGCGCCTCATACACAAAGTTGCGCTGCTCGTAGACACGACCGCCGGGACGGATATAGTCGTTGACCGACTGATGGCCGCCGAGCGCCGTCTGGACGATTGACTGGGCCGGCACGTTGGAGCACAGGCGCATGTTGGAGAGCATGTTGATGCCCATGATGAAGTCGCTCATGCAGCGCTGGTTGCCCGAAAGCACCATCCAGCCAATGCGATAGCCCGCGATCATGTGCGACTTGGAAAGGCCGCTAAAGGTGACACAGGGCAGATCGGGAGCGAGCGAGGCAATCGAGACGTGCTCATAGCCGTCCATGCACAGGCGGTCGTAGATCTCGTCTGCAAAAATCATGAGCTGGTGCCTGCGCGCAACCTCAACGATGCCCTCGAGCACCTCACGCGGGTAAACGGAGCCCGTGGGGTTGTTGGGGTTGATGATGACGAGGGCCTTGGTCGCGCTCGTGATCTTGGACTCCATATCCTGCAGATCGGGATACCAATCGGCCTGCTCGTCGCACAGGTAGTGCACAGGATGGCCGCCGGCAAGGGTCGCGCACGCCGTCCAGAGCGGGTAGTCGGGGCTGGGGATCAGGATCTCATCGCCGTTGTCGAGCAGCGCGTTCATCGAAAGTTGAATGAGCTCGGACACGCCGTTGCCCGTGTAGATGTGCTCCATCTGAACGTTGGGCAGGCCTTTGATCTGCGAGTACTGCATGATTGCCTTGCGCGCGGAGAACAGGCCACGCGAGTTGGAATAGCCTTCGCAGTCGGGCAGCTGCTGGCGCATGTCCTTG
Organism: Collinsella sp.; assembly: GCA_048367555.1. Classification (GTDB taxonomy): domain Bacteria; phylum Actinomycetota; class Coriobacteriia; order Coriobacteriales; family Coriobacteriaceae; genus Collinsella. Next base: position 1,965 of record DBGCAP010000027.1, on the reverse strand, counting down.
ATGACCTCGTCGGGCGTGCGGAAACCGAAGGGCGCCGGGTTGCCGATATTGAGCTTGAGGATGCGCTCGCCCTCGTCCTCCATGCGGGCAGCCTCGTCGACGACGGGACCGCGCACGTCATACAGGACATTATCGAGCTTGGTGGATTTAGAAAAAGTACGCATGGTGGTGCTCCTTGGAATTTGAGCTGAGGGATGGGGTTCGGGCTTGGAAACGTTACGGGGCGATGATGCCTCGCCTTGATCGGCGTCACCGGCAAGCAGCCAGGTAACATCGACCTCCAAAATGCGGGCGAGCAGCTCTGCCACATCGCGCCGCGGAATCGTCTTGCCGCTCACATATTGGCTCATCTGACTCTTGCCGAGTTTTTTGCCGAGCATCTCCGATGCGCGGATTACGTCCGACTGGCGAACGTCGCGATCGGACATAGTCTGTCGCAGGCGATCGCTAAACGTCTCTTGGGCCACTAGAACCTCCTTGCTGGCAAAGTTCAATTTATAGAACACGAATTGAACCAGAGTTCAATTTAGGCAGCAGTATAACGCGGCACCTCATTCCAAAGTTCAATTTCATAAGAAAATGTACCGAACCCCGAGGATTGTCCCAAAGTGGACAACAGGTACGCGCCTTTAGAGATATTCAAGGAGACGAGCCGCCGCAAGCGAAACGTCAGCCGTGCGATATATCGCATTGATCTGCCGATGAGGATGTCCCTCGAGTGGGCGCACGGCAACATCGAACTGGCAGCGGCGCAAGATGAGCGCCGGAAGAATGCTCACGCCCAGGCCGTCCTCGACCATAGCCATAATCGCATAGTCATCCCAGGTCGACAGCTTAGAACGCACCGTCAGGCCCGCGCGACGAAACAGCGGCGTAATCTCGTCATCGGTGCCGCGTTCCAGCAGAATAAACTGCTCGTTGGCCAAATCGGCAAGGGAAACGACCTCCGCGGTGGCAAGCGAGGAGTCCGCTGGCACCACGGCCATCAGCTCGTCTTGCACCAACGGCCGCGACGCTATGCCGGCGCCGCGTGGTTCGCGCGGAATAAAGCCCAGGTCGCAGCGGCCTTCCGCCACCCATTGCTCAATCTCGGAGTAATCACCCATCAGCAACTCGTAATCGACGTCCGGGTGATCGGCGCGAAAGTGCGCAATCACCGGCGGCAGCACGTGGGTCGCCACACTCGAAAACGTACCGATACAGATTTTGCCGCGCATGAGCCCACGCATCTCATCCACCCGTCGCTGCAAGCGAGTGAATTCCTCACAGAGCGCCTCGACCGCCGGCATAACTTGCCGCCCGTCGGCAGAAAGTACTACGCCCTCGCGGCTTCTATCGAGAACTTTAAAGCCCCAGTCGGCCTCAAGATCGGCCACCATACGGCTCACGCCCGACTGCGAATAGCTCAGCCGCTCGGCGGCGCGCGTAAAGCTTCCGGCGCGCACGGTCTCCAGCAGCACCTGCATCTTTTGAACATTCGTTTCCACGGCACCCCTCCACCCATGCATGAGCTTTTGTCATGTTATCTATGCATTATATTCGCTTTTCTTCTATAGCCAGTTCACCCATAGTGAACATGCACGGATATAGAGGGGATGTCAGCGCATGAACAACGGACTGCTTACGTACTTAGCAGCATTGCTATTGTTTGGCTCCAACGGCATCATCGCCGCTGCCATCGCGCTGCCGAGCTCCGATATCGTGCTACTACGCACGTTTTTGGGCGCACTCTCGCTTGTCACCATCCTCGTCATCACCCAACGCCATAAGCTGCAGGCGCCATCTCGCCCCCGCGAAGCCGTAGCCCTCCTCCTCTCGGGAGCCGCGCTGGGCGCCAGCTGGATTTTTCTGTTCCGCGCCTACCAGACGATCGGCGTCGGCGTATCCTCGCTGCTGTACTACTGCGGCCCCATCATTGTCATGGCGCTCTCCCCGCTCATCTTTGGCGAAAAGCTGACCGGCGGC
>DBGCAP010000026.1:0-8702 GCA_048367555.1 Collinsella sp. | reverse complement strand
CTTGTCGGTGGACAGGCACACGACGCGGTCCACGCCCTCCTCGATCGCGGCGTGCAGCACGTTGTCCGTGCCGATGACGTTGGTGCGCACGGCCTCCATGGGGAAGAACTCGCAGGAGGGCACCTGCTTCAGGGCGGCGGCGTGGAAGATGTAGTCCACGCCGTGCATGGCGTCGCGCACGCTCTGGGCGTTGCGGACGTCGCCGATGAAGAAGCGCACCTTGGAGGCGAGCTCCGGGGACTTCTCCTGCAGGCGGTGGCGCATGTCGTCCTGCTTCTTCTCGTCGCGCGAGAAGATGCGGATCTCGGCCAGGTCGGTGTCCATGAAGTGCTTGAGCACGGTGTTGCCGAACGAGCCGGTGCCGCCCGTGATCATGAGGGTCTTGTCTTTAAATGCAGTGGTGTTGATAGTCATACCCAATCCTTTACATAAACTCATAGATTCCGCGGGAGCTGCCCGTGTAGCCGTAGTGCCTCTTGAGAGCCAGGTCCTTTTCCTCCCAAGCGAGGTGCCCGAGGTGTAGCGAGCGGGCCTTCAATTTCTCCAGGTATTCGTCGGCCGTCTCGATAACCCTTGCCGGCACGCCGACCGCGACCGAGTCGCTGGGGATATCCTTCGTGACTATCGCGCCAGCACCGATAACGACGTTGTCCCCGATGGTCACCCCCCCATCACGATCGCGCAGTTACCGATGTAGACGTTGCTGCCCAGAACAATTGGTCGGGTAACCTCCAAATCGGGGACGTCCTTGCGAAATAGAAGGGTCCCGCCGTCGTGCGTCTCGAAGCGAACGCCGTCGGTGATGTGAACGTTGTCACCCACCGTTATTAACCAGGGCTCGGTGGACCATACGACCTCGCCGTAGACATGGAAATCATCACCGGCATTCACACCGATACGGCGCGCATACTCCTCAGGCGTGTGCGAATGACGCCACAATTTATATTTCAGCTTCTTAATGATTGACACTAGACACCTTCCTTCCAGTCGGTCATTCGGCCCCGCGGCCGGAGGCCTCGGCACGGTCGAGGACCTTCTTGGAATATCCGGGGTACGTCACGCTGCTGATGAGCATGGCGACAATCGTCCCAAGCAGAACCCCATTCACTCCGAGCCCGCACGACGTGGCGAAGAAGACCGAAAGAGGGATGTTGAGCACCGCCTGTACGCAGGCAACCGCAACCATGAAATTGACGAGTGTGAGTCCGTTGATGACTTGGGAGTAGATGGTGTTCCACATATATACGACTGCATATACGCCCATAAGAGCGATGAGTGAGTCATCGAACCCGAGGTCGCGCCCCAGCCAAACCCTTACGAGGGGCTTGAAGACGAGCACCATGACGATGACCCCGCCCACCGCGACAGCGAACAGCCTGTGCATCTTCCCGAGCGTCCGCCTGATCTCAGCGATATCGCCACGTGCGTAGTCGACGGTAGTCTTTGACCATAGAGGTACGACGAGCGCGGCAAACAGGGACGAGAGTACCGTGAACACCTTGTTGGCGGTTGTGTAGACCGTCACCTGCTCGGGTCCAAAGAGATTCGAGACGATGAGGTTATCGGTAGTGAAGAGGACAAGTGTGGCGATCTGGGTGATGAAGAACATGATGCCTAGGCCGCCAACGTCCTTTGCCACGGCACGAGAGCAGCTGCGCGGGGACGGGGCGAGTTCTCGGTTCCTCACGAAGACGTGGATCGTGAAGACGCCGTACACCAAAATATTGGAAACTACGTAAAAGACCGCGACCGCCGTGAGGCTTCGGGAATCCGTGAGCGAGAGCAGCCAGACCGACAGGAGCATGACCGCCTGCTGACAGACCGAGATGAGGTTGACGACCTGGGCCCTCTGAAGTGCGTAGTACACACTATTGCATAGCGTAAGAACGAAGCTGAAGCACATACCAAGGAAGCTGAGTTCAACGACGCACAGCAGACTCTCATCCACCTCCCAGGCGGAAAGCAGGGCGGGCCAATCGATGAACGCGATGGCGATGCCGCAGACGGCGGCGACGACGGCGACGACGCCTGAGAGAATGGCGTAGGCGCTCGACACGAGGGCCTTCGGCGATACGCGCGGCGAGTCGGAGGCGATGGCCTCGGAAAGGCGGTTGCGAAGGCCGTTGCCGATGCCAAGGTCGAAGTAGGAGATCCACGAGAGGATGCTCAGGATCGACGCCCATACACCGTATTTGTAATCGCCGAGATAGTTGAGGACGATGGGGACGTAGACGAGGCTGAGAGCCATGGATACGCCCTTGTACACCATGGCTCGGCTCATGCTACGGCCGAGGTTGCTAGCGAGCTTCACGTAAGACTCCAAACGAAGAAGCGGCCGCGCGCATGGGCTGGACAGACGTTTCGGCCACGTTTTTGCAGTACAGGTAAATCGGAATGAAAATAAGCGTGGTGTAAAAGACCTCGCACTCGAGATAAGTCGCTATGAGATACATGGCGACGAAAGCCAACTTAGCGGAGAGGCCAAGCTCTCGAGACTTAAAAACGGGATAACAGATCCAGATGAGAATAGCGATGCCCATAATCGGACCGTAGACGGCAGCCACCTTAAGTAAACAGGCGCCAACGAACTCGCTGTTACCAGTCGAAATGGCAGCCCCGTACACGTTATAGCCACATCCAAAAGGATATCGCTGCATAAGAGCCAGCGCAGCATTCGCAGCTCCAACCCGAGCCTCACCCGATGCGTCCAGGGAAATACCTCCGTCGTTCATGAAGCGGCCAAGAACGGAGTCCGTAGCCCACGCCGAGCTCCCCATCGCAGACGCGATGAAAACGAACACACATATGGACCCGAGAAAGATCGGAGCAATTGCGGAAACACGATCGCCCTTCTTCAATGAGGAAAGAGAGTAGGCGAAGAAGACCAGAAGAGTTGTGGCATAGCCAGTGGCGGATTTTGTGGAGAGGACACCCGCCACAAACAGCGCCAAAAGCCGCGCACGCGTCTTCTTATCAATTTCCTTAGGCTTCATGAAGAGCAACACAAAGATAGCTGAATTGAGCAATATCTGGTAAACAGCAGGCTCTCTGAATATGCCAACGTTACGCGTGTGGTCAAACCCTCGGTCGACGTACAGGAGCAGTCCATCGGCCCGATAGTTGACAACGATCCTGTTCACGGAGTCCAACCATGTTGTATCTCCAAAGGACAAGAAAAATGAAAATGGAGATAGGTGACCCCAAACTCCCGGGAAAACCTGAGAAATCAAATAGACAACTAAGCTGAAGCCAGTGAGGAAAGCCGCTAGTTTAATGAAGCGGATAAGAAAACTCGAAACATCAAACATCACTGCAATAAGGGTAATTCCCACCATCGCTACCCAACTCAAAAGCTCTGTCGGCCCGAGCGCGTTTGTGCTTACCCGGACGAACAGCATGGCAAGAAAGCCCAAGGCCAAAATCGAAATGGGATATACAAGCTGATATTTCCTGTTAGCCATAACGATGAGAGCAATTAGGACCACCACCGGTATAACAATGTTCGTGAGAATGCGGTCGTACAGAAATGAATCAGCAAAAGCCACCATAAGGTAAATGAGCAAGTAATGGCAGGCAGCCTCGCACTGCTTCTTCGTAGCTGAATTTTTCATGCTAAGAGTCGCCCTCATTGCCGCTCGCCCTCTAAAGCCTGGAAATAGTCTTCAACGCGGTCGGCATTCCCGTACTCATTCGACTTGAGATAGAAGTTGAGCTCCTCACAACGAGAGGGATCTTCGAGCAGCCCTTGCACGGCATCAGCGAGCGATACCGCGTCAGTGCCAGCGATGATTCCCTCTTTGTCGCCAAGCTGGTCATGGACCGTGGGGTACGCCGTCGCAACAATGGGCCTCGTAAGAATCTTGGCCTCGTCTAGGGCGACTGACTTTCCCTCGAAGCGCGACGGCTGCACGACGATGTCGCAGTTAGCTATGTAGGGATAGGGGTTCTCGCGGGCGCCCAAGAACGTGAAAACGTCCGCAACACCCAGCTCTTCAACAAGCTTTTCGCAAGCGGCTTGCTCGGAATCGCCAGTAAGCCCCTTTCCCATCTCGTACCAGCGAAACGAGCAGCCGCGCTGCTTGAGCTCGGCTGCCGCTCGGATGGCGGTGTCCACACCCTTCTCGTGAGTGATGCGCGCCACTGTAAGGATTCTCGGCGCGTCAGCATCGTACTCTGGCGGGATGAACTCGGACGCGCGGCGACGCACTACATCCGAAGAAACAATGTTCGGAAGACTCTTCATCTTGTATGCCATCTCAGGGAAAACAGAGCGCACGATGTCGATGCACTTATCGGAAACGGCATAGATGCCATCCATGCGTTCCAGGCAGGGTCGCTCGTATTTTTCCGAATAGTGGGCAGAGCGATAGTCTCCGTGATAAAAGACTATCTTGCGATCGGCCTCAATCTTCTCATCGACAAAGTAGAGAACTTGACCGTTAATAAATGAAACAGCCACGTCGTAATGACCCGGTATTTTATCTATGGCAGGAGAAAAGAAGTATTTCCAACGGAATCCGCGGCGGGTCTCTTCATCGCGAGAGACAATGCCGGAAACAACGTCTGCCGTTAGACGCCACACCCCAGCCTTACGGCCGCGAACCGATGTGAAGCAATCGCGTACTTTAGCGGGAGTCTGAAGTACAGCTACCTTTGACGGTATTTGCCCCATAAAAAGCCCGGTGGGGTTCAAAAGCAGGAGATTGACGTCGTAGCGCGTTTCCGGAAGCTCTTCCAGAAGGTTGAGAAGCGCTCGCTCCGCACCGCCATTGTCCATTGAGGACATGACGAACAGGCCTTTCTTTTTGCTCACGACAATCCCCCTTCCAATAGCCTGCCGTAATACGTTTGCCTACCATCAGTTTGTTTTGGAAATTCTTGTTTCCACGTGAGCTTAAAGAGGCTCGTATCCAGAAGAAGCTCACTCCAAGCACTTTGATCGAAAGGCCTATCTAGTATCGAAATAAGGTCGTCGCAGCGAGGATTATTTGGTTCGATAGACGCAAATGCGGCGGCGACCGAGGGGTCATGGCGCTGAGCTAGGACGATAAGGTAGTCAGTAAGCAAATAATCGATTAACTCATCACTCTGAAGCCAATACTCAAGGTAGTAATCCCTCAAAGTTGCGAATACTCGTCGATGGCTCTCATCGCACCCAAGCGAGTAATTTGCAAACATACCGCAGGCGACCGAGGCATGCAAATAGTCAGGTCGCTTAATAGACCAAATCGGCAAATCAAAGTAATCTGCAACTGGACCCGCACAGAAGAAAGTGGCATCGAGCCATAGTCCACCATGCTCCGCCAATAACGAGAGCCTCAACAGATCGGATAAATGGGTCCGCGACATGATGCCGGCATGAACCTTCTCGAGCACCCAATTGGGGATATGGGCGTAGTCGGACAGATTCTCGTCCGTGATGACGATGACCTCGTGCCCGCCGGCGTTGCGGCGCACGGAGTCGATGCACGCCCTGACGATCTCGGGCGCGTTCTCCTCGCCCTGCCACCAGCACATCCAGATCTTTCCCTCGAGGGCGGGGTCGGACGGCGGCAGCGGTGCGTCATAGTCATATGACTCGAAGAAATCGCCGAAGCGGTTCTCGAGATATTTGAGAACGGTCTCGTGCTTGCGCAGCAAACGCCCCTTTACCGCAGGCGGCTCCTTGTACCCGTTGCGACTCATGACCTGGATGTCGAGCTTCGCCCGAAACGTGTTGATCGCCTCAGGCCATGACGTGGCCCTGGCGATTCGGAACGTTGCGCCGATCTCCTCGCAGGAGCGGTGCACGATCCTCTTGATGCTGTTATGGCCGTTAGCCATCGATTGACTCCTTATACAAGTTCACGAGATCGTTCATGAACTTCTCGCGTGAGCAGTTTTCCAAGACATAGGAGCGGCAACTGTGCTGCAGCTTCGCGTAAGCGGGCTGTTCCAAGAACGCATTCACACCACGCGAAATGGCATCTGCCATCGACTGGACATCCCCTGGCTCGCAGATGAATCCCGTCTTCCCTTCATCGACCAACTCGGGGATTCCGCCGATATTCGTTCCGATGACAGGCGTGCCAGCAGCGAATGCCTCCACAATTGAGTACGGCATGTTCTCTCGCCATCTCGAGCTCGAGATGGCGAGAGACGCTCCCTCGACATATGATTGCAGCGCCTCACCTGTCTGGTAGCCGGCGAACTCGATGCGGGACGCGCAGCCCAGCGAAGACGCGAGGGCCTTGAAATCGGCGGCATCCGGGCCGTCGCCGACCACAATCAGACGCATGTCCTGCGGAAGGTTCGGCAGGGCGGCATCGAAGGCCCTCAGCAGCGTGTCGACGCCCTTCTCGACGGAGAGCCGCCCGAAGAACAGGAGGTAGGGGTTCTCCCTGTCGGTCGCGTCCGCCCCGGCATTCGCGGCGCGTTCGAGGATCGCGTCGTCGGCGAAGTTCTGCAGGAAGACCACCTTGTCCTCGGGCCAGCCGCCCTCGATGAGCTTGGAACGCATGAACCTGGAGGGCGCGATGACCCTGTCGATCCGCCGGTTGGACTTATGCGCCCTGTTGAAGGACGCCTCCATCGCCGCAAGCGCGCTCTTCGCGCGCGAGCCTTTCACGCAGCGCTTCTCGATGCAGTGCCGGTAGTGTCCGTCCTCGAGGCATGCGTCGCAGACGCGCCCGTCACCGTCGAGCATGAGATAGCCGGGGCAGACGGTCACGTAATCGTGGGCCGTGTAGAAAACCGGGATCTTGTTCTCCCTCAGGTAGGGGGCGTCGAGAATCGACAGCGTGATCTGCCTGTGCACGTTGTTGAGGTGGACGGCATCGGGGCGGAACTCCTCGCAGAGGGCCTGGAAGTTGCGCTTCGCCTCCGGCGAGTAGATCAGCGCCATGCCGTCGCGCACGGCCTTGAACGGGCTCTTGACGTTGTTGTACTCGCGCTGCGTCACGAAGTACATATCCCACTTGCAGGGCAGGTTGTCGGGGTGCCTCATGGAGAAATAGGCGACCTCGTATCCCATACGCTCCAGCTCGGACCCGACGGTGAGGTAATAGGTCTCCGCCCCGCCCTTGCGGTAGTGGAACTTGTTTACGAGAAGAATCCTCATCGCGCGCTCCCCCTGTAGAGTTCGAGGGTCCGCTCGACGACGGAGTCCCAGTTGTATGTTTTCTCGACGTGTGCCTTGGCGGCGGCGCCGAGGACTCTCCCGTGGTCGTCGTCAGCGAGCAGGCCTTGCAGCGCGGCGCGCAGGGAATCGACACTCCCCTTCTCGAACGTCACGCCGTTGCCCGCGAGGACATCCGCGCACTCGGGGATATCGCTCGTCACGCAGCAGCGGCCGTATGCCATGGCCTCCAGCAGGCTCATGGGCATGCCCTCCACGTCGGAAGGGAGCACGTAGGCATAGCAGTTGGAGTACAACTCAGCCAAGGGCTCACCGGTGACGAAACCGGTGAACACTATGCGGTTGTCGCCCTGGGCTGCAGCGCGAAGGGACGCCTCGTACTCGGACGTATCCGATCCGCCGCCGGCGATGACGAGTCTCTTTTCCGTGTCGAGCTTCTTGAACGCCTCGATCAGGAGCTCGGGGCGCTTCTCGGGGACGAGCCTGCCCAGGTACAGCAGGTATGAACCCGCATCGAGACCCCACTTCTCCTTTATTTGATTGACCGGCCTAGGCTGTTTTTTCTCGATCCCGTTGGGGATGAACGTCGCCGTGCGGCCGTAGGCGTCCTGAAAGTAGGACTGGGCCGATTTGGACAGGACGACGAGGCCGTCCGCCTTAGTCGCGGCGGTCTTCTCACCCATCTTGATGTAGGTGCTGGCGAGCCTACCCCACTTGGCGCGCTGCCAGTCCAGGCCATGGATGGTGGCCACAGTTCGGATGCCCGCGCGCCTGGCCAGGGGCAACGGCACGCAGGGGCCCTCGGCGTGGTAGTGAATCACGTCGGGCCTGTCCTTGATGGCAGCCAGGGTGGCGAAGTACGAGGAGCTCAGCGCGGCGAGCCCCTTCTTGTCTATCGTCCTCACGGGGACGACGCGCACGCCGTCGACCGTGCGCTCGCGGCCGTCCGTGGCGTCGCCGGTCATGACATCGCTGCCCAAACGGTCGTAGCAGGTGACCTCGTGTCCGAGCGCCGCCATGCGGCGGGCAAGCTCGGTCACGACGACCTCCACACCGCCCTCGTGGGAACCGTATCTCTTATGTCCGATCATCGCGATGCGCATCTAGCACGCACCCTTACCGGTGATGACCTCGATCACCGTGAGGACGACGATCTTGAGGTCCGTGACGGGTCCGCGCTTGGCGATGTACTCCAGGTCGCGCTGGACCATGCCGTCGAAGCCGGTCGAATTACGATCCGTCACCTGCCACCAGCCGGTGATGCCGGGCTTCACAGCCAGGCGCTGCAGATCGAACTCTGTGTACTCTGCGACCTCGTTGGGCAGTGGCGGGCGCGGGCCCACCACGGACATCTGGCCCAGGAACACGTTCAGGAACTGCGGGAACTCGTCGATGGAGTGCTTGCGGATGAACTTGCCGATCCTGGTGACGCGGGGGTCGTCCCTCATCTTGAACATGGCGCCGGCGATCTCGTTCTGCCCCTTGAGCTCGGCGAGGCGCTCGTCGGCATCCCTGTACATGGAGCGGAACTTCCACATGCGGAAGGTGGACAGGCTGCCGTCGCGGTGGGTCTGGCCCACGCGGA
>DBGCAP010000025.1:0-15432 GCA_048367555.1 Collinsella sp. | reverse complement strand
ACCGGGGCCTCGTCCCAGCTGCGGTCGGCACCGCGCTCCCAGCCAAATGCCTCGCAGATAGCGCTCGACGTAACGCCCGGCAGCACGCAGGCAGCCAAGAAGCTCGCCGCGACCAGGCCCGAGGCAAACAGTACCGTGGACCACTGACCCGCAATAGGCTCCAACGCGCGGGCGGCATCGGCAGCATCGCTAATCTGAATACCCGCCGGGAACAACACCGTACCGGTCGTGATGATAATAAAGCCGGCAATGACATCGGCGGCAAGCGAGCCGCTCACGGTATCGATGCGCTGCAGCACGATATCGTCCTCGCCCGCGTTCTTATCGACCACGTTGTTCTGCGCCAAGAAAATCATCCACGGCGCGATGGTGGTACCGATCGTTGCGACCACGAGCGACACGTAGCTGGGGTCATTTTGAATGTTAGGCACGACCAGGTCGACCGCGACCTCACCCCAGTTGGGGCCAGCCATAAACGCGGCGACAATATAGGTCACGAACACGCAGCTCACCAGCAGCAGAATCTTCTCGATGCGCTGGAAGCTGCCCGACATGGTAAGCATCCACACCAGCAGCGCCACCAGCGGCACCGAAATGCTCGCCGGCACGCCAAAGAGGGCAAGGCCGCTGGCGATGCCCGCAAACTCCGAAATGGTCACAGCCGTGTTGGCGATCAACAGCGCCGCCATAGCAAGTACACTCTTGCGCACGCCAAAGCGCTCGCGAATGAGCGATGCCAGGCCCTTGCCCGTGACGCAGCCGCAGCGCGCCGCGGTCTCCTGCGTCACGATGAGCAGCACAGTCATGACGGGAAGCATCCAGAGCATCTTGTAGCCATAGCTGGCACCCGCGCTGGAATACGTTGCAATGCCGCCGGCGTCATTGCCCGAAAGCGCCGCCAGCAGACCGGGACCCATAGCGCCAAAGATGGCCGCGATGGTCAACTTTTGCTTGGTGCCCGACTTTTGCTTGGTATTTTGCACGCGACCACCTAACCCATGACCGACATGGTGAGCAGCACCGCAGCGGCGCAGTACGCTACGCACGAGATCATGACGGCAATAACGTTCATGGCGGTGCCCGACGTGTTGAGGTCATGCTCGTCACGCCAGAACAGCACCATCAGGTAAATCACGGCGCTCATGTTGCCAACCAGGCAAATGATGGCAGCGATATTAAAGCACCCGGTAAAGAGTTGCTCCTCAAACATGGGCGCATCGGGGAACGCAGCGGTGCGCACCAGCTGGGCGCACAGATAGGTCACGAGTGACAGAATCAGGCCCATGCCCGTGCTCTGGAAGAAGAACCCCAGATACGGCTTGGGCTCGTCGTCGTGACCGTCGTACTCGAGGAAGTAGTTCTTGACGAACGACACCATGCGCGAGGCCGCCAGCAGCACGAGCGGCATGGCGCACATGGGGAACACCACCAGATGCGCGGAGCCCAGCGCCGTCCCCAGCACCGTCGCCATAATGCACGAGGCGATGCCCCACACGACGACCCAGTACTGACGATGCACGAACCAGCTGAGCACGTTCGTCGAGTCGTCCGACGCGCTATCGCCCGAGCCGACACCGGCGATCTGCAGGTCCTCCTGATGCTCCTCGGCGATAACGTCCATGGCGTCGTCGAAGGTCACGATGCCCAGGATATGACGGTTCTCGTCGCAGACAGGGATGGCAACCAGGTCGTACTTGGTCATCTCGTCCGTCACGTCTTCCTGGTCCTCGTCGGGCGACACGTAGACCAGGTCGCGATAGGCGAGCTGGCCCAGCGTGGCATCGCGGTCGGCCACGATCAACGTGCGCAGCGAGAGCACGCCGGTGAGCATGCCGCTCGGATCCTCGGTATAGACGTAATAGACACTCTCGAAGTCCTCATCGAGTTTGCGAATCGCCTCGATGGCATCACCGACCGTTGCCGTGGCGGGCAGGGAGACAAACTCCGAGGTCATGATGCGGCCGGCGGTGTTGTCCTCATACCCCAGCAGGTTACGAATCGCCTTCTCCTCCTTGACGCCCATCAGGCGCAGGAGCTTCTCGGCCTTCTCGTAATCGAGCTCGTCGATCAGATCGGCTGCATCGTCCGGGTCCATCATGGCTAGCATCGACGATGCGTCGGTGTCGGACAGACCCTCGAGCATCTCGGTCATGAGCTCGTCGTCATCGAACTCCGAGATGGCCTCGGCGGCCTGGGCAGTATCGAGCTGCGCAAACACCTGCGCACGCAGGCGCGGGTCGAGCTGCTCGATAATGTCGGCGATGTCGGCAGGGTGCAGCTCGCCGAGCGTCTTGTGCGACACCGAGAGTTGAATGTTCTTGGTCGAGCGGTCGAGCAGGTCCATGTAGGACCAAGCGATGATGTCCTCACTGAGCGGCTTGCCCAGGTGCTTCATAAAGCTTTCGACGACATGCTCGAGGGCGGGGCTGATCGCGCGCAGCAGGCCGCGGGCGCCGACTTCGGCACCCAGCAGACGCAGCTGATTTTCGCCCGACATGGAAAACTTGATGTCGTTGACGCGCACGACCTTCATGCCCTGCGTGTCGACAATCTGTTTGTTGAGCACGTCGCGCGCGAGCAAGAGTTCGGTCGGCTGCAGGTACGAAAAACGGATTTCGGTGGCTGGCGACTTAAGGTGTACACCCGTCTCGTCGATACGGTCGACCCATTTGCGCCAGCTGATCATAAACGGCGTCTTGCCGGGTCCGCGGAACGCGAGCGACGTCACGTGTGGAAAAACTTCGCCGGTAGCAATGCCAAAATCGTTCACAACGCCGAGCTTTTCGCCATCGACGTCCAAGACCGGCAGTTTGAGCATCTCACTCAGATAATTCACTGGTGCTCCCCATCATTATCCCTTCGGACTGCGGCCATGTCGGCACGCCGTCCGTGGACTTTTAGATATGTATACGCATGCGCGGGCGGCACGCCGCTCGGCGCTCACACCCCGTGCATGCGCAAGAAGCACCCGCATGGGGTCATCGACTGTATGGTCGAGGTTTGGATTTCACCTGCAACCTTTCTCTTGACCCTTGTTATCCGCAGTAACTATAGCATCAGCATCACGCCGTGGCGCCAAATTTATGCTCCAAACATCGCAGGCATATCAAACGCTGATGCATCCGTGACATAGTCATTGGGGACGTTCTTAAATGACTAGTCTGTGGTGTCATCATCCTCGGCGAGTTGGGGGAACACGGCGTTTTTGGGCATGGTGACCTTCGTCAGCGAGGTGAGCTTTTTGCTCAGCGATGCGTCCGTCTTGACCAGATCGCTCAACGTCACGATTTTGTAGCCGCCGGCAATAAGCCCGTCGATAATCTGCGGCAGCGCCTCGAGCGTCTGCTCGGCACATTCATCGTTGTCGGTCAGCAGCACAATGTTGCCCGGCGTCACCGAATCGAGCACCGTCGAGACCTGCTCGTCGGCACCGTTGAGCAGCCAGTCGCCCGAATCGATATTCCACGAGACCACGGCAGACACCAGGTCCATCGCATCAATCCAGTTTTGCTCGTCAAAGGCTGCGTAGGGAGCACGCAAAAGCATCGTCGACGTTCCGGTCGCGGACTTGATCGCCTCGGTACCCTTCGAAACCTGCTCGCGCACCGCATCGCGGTCCTTGCCCTTGAGCGATTCGTCGCTGTAACTGTTGGAGCCGACCTCGCAGCCGGCATCGACAATCGCCTTGGCAGCAGCAGGCGAGGCCTCGGCCGCATCACCCGACAGGAAGAACGTCGCGGTGACGCCCTTTTCCTTGAGCACCTGCAAGATCTGCTTGGTCGCTCCGCTCGGGCCCTCATCAAACGTCAGCGCCACGTACTTTTCGTTGCCCTTGGGCGCCACGCTCGCGCACTCGACCACGCAATCGGTGGCGGGCACGACCTCGCCGCGGTCCTGTGTCTTGCCCGACTGCTCGCCGACCCACACCTCAGAGCGACCCTGGATACCCCACGTCTTAACGTACTCGATGGCACCCGTGCCCTCGACCTTGAGCTTGGGCTCGATAACCGTCGCCTGGACCTCGTGCTTCTCGTACGTGTCGCGGCCATCTTTGACCGTCACCTTCTCGCCGCCCGTAAGCTCGCGGCTTTTCCACTTGCCCTGTTTTATGCGCTTGCCGTCCACCTTTACCGACAGCTTTTCGCCGCCATGGCGGGTCAGCACGCTGTCGTCAACAGCCAGCAGATCCCCGGCGTCGTAGGCATCGGTCAGCTCCTGGTCGTCGATGAGATTTTGCAGCGTAGAGCCGACGCGCACCGCAGTCTCCTGGCCATTGAGGACGACATCCACGCTGCGGTTGACGTAGCCCACGACGGCAGCGATAAACAGCACGAGCGCGCAACCCACGGCGATGAGCGCATAGGGCAGGCGAGACGGACGACGGGGTGTGCGGCCGTTGCCGATGCGAGCGCTACGGTCGCTAAAGCCGCGACTATGGTTGAGATACATCGCGCCGGGCTTACGGTGACGCTTGCGCTGACCGCTGGGCAACTGCCCCAGATCGCGGCGCGCCGTCGGACGCGCGTCCGAGCGTCCGTGTGAATATGATCCGTTTTGGCGCATGTGCCCTCCCCCATAAACACAGCGAGCCGGAGCAGCATGTCTCCGGCTCGCCTCCCATCATTTGGTACGTCGCTATTTGCTAGCTTTTGACGAGCCACCGCTCGCCTTTTGGTATTCGTCCTTAAAGGCCTTGAACATACCGCGCGTCTTGCCGAGCTGCTTGCCCAGCGCGCGACTGCCCTTGTCCACGGCGACCGAGCCCTTGTCATCGAGCACCTTGGCGCCCTTCTTGACCTTATCGCCCACCACGACGCTTGCCTCGGCAGCCTTTGCGGCGGCGCCGCCCGAATACCCGAGCGACTTGACCTCGTCCGAAACGATCATCGCGCCGTCCGCATAGCCGCGCAGCATCGTCGGCGGCATCCGCGTGTCGCCCACCAGCACACTCGAGGCAGTGCCGGCGGTCACATAGAACGTCTGCACGATGCCCGAACGCGGCTTGAACTCCACATCCGAGCAATAGCCCACGACATCGCCCGACTCCGTGCGCACGTCCATGCCAACCCAGATAATGCAGTCGTCCAGGTTGATGTCGAGACGTTTGGCCGCGGCGGCATCGTAGGTGCCCTTGACGTCGTCAACTGCGATGGCGCCCTCGTAGACGCCAATGGCATCGAGCGCCACAAAACGGTCGGGGCGCTCGATCATACCCGCGATATCGGACTGGCGAACCATAAAGCCCACCACGCGCGTGCCGCCCGGGGTAAAAACCGGAAAGTGAATCTTGCCGAGCTTTTTAGGGCTGCGCGGCGTGCCGTCTTTTTTGGTGCGCTTATCCTCGGTAGGCTTGCGATAGATCTTGGCGCCGACAAAATCCCCGGCGCGCATTATGCCTCGGTCGAAGGCTCCGCGGCCTCGGCGTCGGCCTCGACGGCGTTCTCGACCACGACATCGGCGGCGGGCGTCACGTTACCGCCCGAGATGGCGTTGTTGAGCTGCTCACGCAGCTGGTCCATGCGCTCGCGGGCAAGGTCGACCTTGGCACGCAGGTCATCGGTCTTGGCGTCGACCATCGGGCCAAAATCGTTGACCGCGGCGCGGGCCCCCTCGGCACCGTGCTCGTAGGTGTCGCGCATGTTATCCCAGGCGTCGTTGGCGATATCGGCAGCCATGGCGCGGGTCTCGGCACCCGAGCGCGGAGCCAGGGCGACGCCGATGATGGCGCCGGCGGCAGCACCGAAGAGCGCACCCGAGATAAAGTTGAAAGTCTTACCCATGTTCATTCCTCTCCTGCGGGCACCTCGGCGCCCACCGTTTGAATGCTGTCCATTATACCCACAGCACAGCGCTTGCCGTCTTGCTCATCTGCGTACGGTAAAGGCGCAGGTACATGATGGTGATAAGCGGGTGAGCCTACTCCTGCGGCATGGCAGGCATGGCCACCGTGGCGGCCGGGTCCTCGCCGGCACCGTCAACGAGCGGCAGCGTTCCCTCGTGCGCGGGGGCAACCGGAGCCGTCGCGGCGCCACCGTAAACGGCAGCGGGGGCCTCGTGGCTCTCGGCGGTCGCGCCCTCGGTGTCGATTGCCTCCTGCGGCTCGTCGTCAAAGCTCGGGACGCCCTGGGGCTCCGCGGGCTCGGGCTCGGGCTCGGAAGCCGCCTCGGCAGGAGCCTCGCCCTCGGTCGCGTCCCCGGCCTCGCCCTCGGCATTCGCGGCGGCGACGGCCTCGTGCGGGTCCTTGCCCTCGGCCTCGGCGCGCATGCCTAGCACCAGGTTGCGCAAACCCGCAACCGTACCGTCCACATCGGGAGCGGGCTGGTCGGCATGCAGATAGGCCCAATCCATCATAAAGGTCGCCGAAGACAGCGCGCCGATGGCCAGCGCGTCGTCGGGACACGAAAGCTCAACCTCAAAGACGCGCTCATCGTGCTCGCTCACGCGAGTGCGGCCGCACGAAATGCTGCCGGCAAGCCCGGTCTCGTTCATGAGCTCGACTGTCACGTGCTCCAGCAGATGGCAAAGCTCGGTCTGGCCCATGCAGTCCTGGAATTCGCGACCGGAATCGCCCAGGCACAGATGCTTGGCGATCGCGGGCACCAGGTAATACACGCGCGCCGTGGCCTCGATGTCCTCCGAGGTCATGAGCGGCATGCCGGGGTTCACCAGCACATGCGCGCAGATCTTGTCCTCGCTGACGGTGACCTTAAGGATGTTGAACAGGCCTGCCATAACTCTCCTCTACTCTTCCTTGCCCTACTCGTCGCCGTCGTGCGGGTCCGCAGAACCCGCGCCCGACGCCGCCGGCTTATCTGCCGAGGGCTCGGAATCCTTCTTATCGGTTTCGGCCGGAGCGATCACGCGAATGAGCGAGATGCGCTGGCCACGCATCGACTGCACCTTAAACTTGTACCCCGCGACCTCAAACACCTCTCCGATGTCGGGCACCGAGTCGCAAAGCTCCAAAATCCAGCCGGCGATGGTCTCATAATCATCGCTTTCCTCGAGCGGCCAACCAAGCTCAATCGCGTCATCGCACGAAAAACGCCCATCGACGAGCCACTCGCGGCGCGAAAGGCGCGTGAGGTACTTGTTGTCGGGGTCGAACTCGTCCTCGATCTCGCCCACGATCTCCTCGACGATGTCCTCGATGGTGATGATGCCGGCCGTGCCGCCGTACTCGTCCACGACCACTACGATCTGGTCGTGCGAGGTCTGCATCTCGGACAGCAACGGCAGGATGTCCTTGGTGTCGGGCACAAAGGTAGCGTCGCGCAAAAAGTCGGCGATGGGCTGGTCGCCCTTGCCGTCGAGCGAAGGCTGGATCAGGTCCTTAATGTGCGCGATGCCGGCGACGTTGTCGGGATCCTCGTGATAGACGGGGATGCGGCTAAAGCCGGTCTGGCGCATGGTGGACAGCACGTCGGCGACCGTCTCGTCGTCCTCGCACATGGTGGTGTCCACGCGCGGCACCATAACCTCGCGGGCAACGGTGTCGCCCAGGTCGAAGATCTCGTGGATCATGCGCTTTTCCTCGTCGAGCAGGTCGTCCTGCTCCGAGACCATGTACTTGATCTCTTCCTCCGAGACGTTTTGGCGGTCGTCGGCGCTTTTAATGCGCAGGATGCGGGCCAGGCCATCGGAGCAAGCGCCGGTCAGCCACACGAGCGGACGGGCGATCTTTTGAAACACCGAAAGCGGCCCCACGACCTGCTTGGACACGCCTTCGGCATTGGCCAGGCCGATGCGCTTGGGCACGAGCTCGCCAATCACGATAGACACGAAGGCGACCGCGACGGTGATGATGACCGGCGCCAGGCCGCGCGCAATGGCAGAGAGCGGCGTGATGCCAAAGCTCATGAGCCACGTGGCAAGCGGGTCGGACAGGCTCGTCGAGGCGACGGCGGACGAGGCAAAGCCCACGAGCGTGATGGCGACCTGGATGGTGGCAAGCAGCTGGTCGGAATCGGCGGCCAGCTTAATGGCGCGCTCGGCGCGCTTGTCGCCTTCCTCGGCATCGTGCTCCAGCACGGCGCGCTTAGCCGTGGTGAGAGCCATCTCGGACATAGAGAAGTAGCCGTTGATGAGGGTCAAAACGAGGGTGGTGATAAGGGAGATGGCTATGTCCATCGGGAGTTTCTCGAACCTCCAAGATTCGGGACGTTAGGGTAAAACGTTGGTGGCGGATACGGCAATTGCGCCGGCGTCCAAACGAGGACGCGGGCGCGCAGGCATGGTCGCTAGATTACGAAGAGGATCACCGCCATGAACTGGAAGATGCTGCCGGCGAGCACCCACAGGTGAAACACGCTGTGCAGATAGCGCACGTTTTTGGCGATATAGAACGGCACGCCCACGGTGTAGCACACGCCGCCGACGGCGAGCAGAGCAAGTGCCACGGGGTTGAGCAGCGACACGAGCTCGGGCAGCTTAAAGACAACGAGCCAGCCCATCAGCAGGTAGACCAGGCCGCTTACCCAGTGCGGTTGACGCTCACGCATAAAGCACTCGAGGGCAATGCCGATAATGGCGATGGCCCATACGGCAAAGAACAGCGCAGGGCCGCCGTCGTTTGCGAGCGTGATGAGGCAAAACGGGGTATAGCTGCCGGCTATGAGCAAGTAGATGCAGCTGTGGTCAATGATGCGGAACACGCGCTTGGCGCGCGCGGGCTGAATCGCGTGGTAGAGCGTGGAGGCTAGGTATTCGAGAATAATGCTGACGCCATAGACAATCGCCGCGGCCATGTGGGCCGGGGCTCCGCCGCGCAGGGCAGCGAATACGATCAGGAGCACCAGACCCGCGATACCCAGCAGGCAGCCGACACCATGGGTGACGGAGTTCATGATCTCCTCGCCCACCGTGTAGTGTGGAACGGCCGCGGTCTTGGGTCGCGGCTTAGAACTGTCGCTCGAATCGGACATGCCGGTTACATCCTCCAACGTAAAGAGTTCTCAACACTATATCAAAGCGTTTGGGTACGTGCGAAATTTGCACCATACGCGACCTTTTGTTTACCCATTCTTTGCCTGTTGACGCATCAACGGCGAACGTCCATAATGCGCTTGCATTAAATGTTGATGTATTAACATCTTATAGGAGAATACCGCATGGCTCAAAACGCACGTTCCCATCGAAAGCTTAAGATAACCGTCGTTGTTGCGCTGGCGCTCGCTGTCGCGCTGCTCGGATTTGCCGGCAACTTTTTGTTTGACTTCGCGCTGAATCCCCGCGCGCCGTACACCATGAAGATGATGCAGGACAGCAAGAACGACAAAGAAGGTGAGCAGCCGGATGCCGAGGACACCGAGGCGCGGGCGTGGTTTAAGGAGAACCGCAAGAGCAGCAGCCTCACCGCAGATGACGGAACCGAGCTTGCCGCTTGGTATTTTGCCGCCTCGGAGAACACCCACGATTACGCCGTCTGCCTGCATGGATATACCAACGAGCCCATCGGCATGGCCCGATACGCCAAACGATTCCATGACCGCGGCATGAACGTGCTCGCACCCGCCGCCCGCGCCCACGAGCGCTCCGGCGGCGACTATATCGGCATGGGCTGGCCCGAGCGCCTCGACATCGTCGCATGGATCGAGCAAATCGTTCAGGCTGACCCCGAGGCGCGCATCCTGGTCTTTGGCGAGTCGATGGGTGCGGCAACCGCCATGAACGTCGCGGGGGAATCTCTGCCCGCAAACGTGAAATGCATTATCGAGGACTGCGGTTATACGAGTGTTTGGGACGAGTTTTCTCTGCAGCTCAAGGACGTGTTCGGCCTGCCCAGCTTTCCCTTGCTCGATGTAGCAAACTTGGTGTGCAACGTGCGCGCGGGCTACGACTTTCATACGGCGAACAGCGTGGAGCAACTCAAACGCGCAACGGTTCCCATGTTGTTTATCCACGGTGACCAGGACACCTTTGTGCCGTACAGCATGCTCGACCAAAACTACGACGCGTGCGCCAGCAAGGTCAAGCAAAAGCTCACCATCCATGGCGCCACCCACGCCAAGAGTGCGCGAGTTGACCCCGAGCTCTACTGGAATACGGTCGACGGCTTCCTCGACGAGTATTTTTAGGCAAATAGTACGGTTTACTGGTCTATCTAACCCCTCCCTGTTTTCGGAAGTGCGGGGAAAATCGCGGGAAGCCCGACCAGACCACAGTTTTATCAACAATTTATCAGGGGTTTTATTGCCAAAAAACGGTTTGTGGTCAACGGTATTCGATTTTTCACCGCACTTCCGAAAAGCCGCCCGTGGACGCCGTGCCCACGGGCGGCTTTTGCTAACGTTGCGCTACAAAAGTGCTTGATATGTCCAATAGATAGGCGCTATTTGACCTCGATGAGCTCGTACTTGCTCGTACCCAGGCCGATCTTCTCGGCGTGTGCGATACAGGTGCGCCAGTCGGTGTCGGGATGCGTGATGCAGAAGGGGTCGCGTGCCTGCTCGCCCTCCAGATGCTCGTGGTTGTGCTCCATCTTGGCCGCACTATCGGTGAGCTCGGTGTTGGGCAGCGGCTCGGACGCCATGACGGCATCGGCACAGGCCTGGTCGATGGCGACCGGGTCGAAGCTCGCGAACATGCCGATATCGTTGACGATAGGCGTGTCGTTTTCGGGATGGCAATCGCAGTTGGGGCTGATATCCATGGCAAGCGAGATATGGAAGCTCGGACGGCCGTCGACAACGGCCTTGGTGTACTCGGCGATCTTGCAGTTGAGCACGTCGGCCGCAGCGTCATAGCCGGGCTTGATGCAGTCCTGGTTGCATGCCGCAATACAGCGTCCGCAACCCACGCAGCGATCGTGGTCGATGGCGGCCACGTGCACCGTGCGGTTGTTGCCGTTGGCAAGCTCGCGCTCGCGGGTATCGTCAAACGAGATGGCGTTGTGCGCGCAGATCTTTTCGCAGGCACGGCAACCAACGCAGTGCTCGGTCGCGACGTTCGGCTTGCCGGCGGCATGCTGCTCCATCTTGCCGGCGCGACTGCCGCCGCCCATGCCCAGGTTCTTCATGGCGCCGCCAAAGCCGGCCTGCTCATGGCCCTTAAAGTGGGTGAGACTGATCACGATATCGGCGTCCATGAGTGCCTGACCGATCTTGGCCTCGTGCACGTACTCGCCGCCCTCGACCGGGACGAGCGCCTCGTCGGTGCCCTTGAGGCCGTCGGCGATGATGATCTGGCAACCCGTGGCGTACGGGGTAAAGCCGTTCTGGTAGGCGGTGTCGATGTGCTCGAGCGCGTTTTTGCGGCTACCCACATAGAGCGTGTTGCAGTCGGTGAGGAAGGGCTTGCCGCCCAGCTCCTTCACGACATCCGCGACGGCGCGGGCGTAGTTGGGGCGCAAAAAGCTCAGATTGCCCAGCTCGCCAAAGTGAATCTTGATGGCGACGAACTTGTTCTCAAAGTCGATCTGTTCAATTCCGGCGTGACGGATGAGGCGCTTGAGCTTGTCGAGCTGGCTCTCGCGAGCATGCGTGCGCAGGTTGGTGAAGTACACCTTAGCGGGTGCTGCGGGTGCAGTTGCGGTCATAGATCTATCCCCTCGGTCTATATAGCGTTACAGACATAAGAGGATGGTACCCGCTGAAGTAGGGTCAAAGTCAAGCGCGAAACCTAGTCGTTTAAGCACGTCCCCGATGACTACTCTTGGACTTTGAGGGCCTCGGCCAGACTGACGCGCTTGATAGAGCGCGTGTGTAGCAGCGCCACGACCAGGTAGGTCGCAAAGCCAATGCCGACGCATGCAGCCATGGACCAAGCGGGCACGTAGATCTCGATATTGCCGTTGTAGGCGAGCAGCATCGAGCGGAAGATGGCCGTGAGCGAGCCAATAATGACCGGCAGGCTCAGCACAAGCGACGCCGCCACGCACAGCGTGATCGAGCGGATGTACAGATGCGAGATCTCGCTATCGCGATAGCCAAAGACTTTCATGTAGCTGATCGAACGGGCGCTGTGGTCGATCACAGCCTTGGTCAGCAGGTACATAAACAGCAGGAAGATAAACACCGCGAGCCCGACCATCATTCCGATCATTTTGCTCATCATGCCGATGAACTGGTCACCCACGGCGCGCATGTCGTCGGGTGTGGTGTCGCCGGCAAAGTAACGAGCATCGAAGTCGAGCTTCTCGTCGCTCACATAGCCGTTAAAGTAGGCGGCATCGTTGTCGAACAGCTCGTTAAAGTCATCGATGCTCATATAGATATTCATGTCCGACTTGGAGCCCCAGGCACAGTCCTTGCCCGCGTACTCAAGGGAATAATGCTCGCCCTCGTACTTGTCGCTGAGCGTGACCTTCTGACCCTCGCTCCAGCCAAACTTGTCGAGCAGGCCGCCGCCAAAGACGACGCGCCCGTCGCCGACGTTGAGGTCTTTCCAATAGCGCGAATCGGATGAAATGCCATAGACGGAAATCGTCTCCTCGCCATTACCATCGCCGCGGTCGTATTGCAGCTGGTAAACGGCATATTTCTCGGCCTGTGCGATTGCACCCGCGCCGTTGTCGGTCGTATTGACCGGGTGAATGTCGTCGTTGTCAGTCTCGATCTTAGAGGCCTTGTCGATCAAATCGATAGTCTCGTCGCGATTGCAACCGAGAGCATCGGCAAGATCGTCAAGGCGCGCGTAGAGCGCATCCTTCTTGTCCTGGACCTTGGCAAGCGCATCCTGCGCTGCGGTCAGGCTCTCGGCAGACGGAGATGCGGTCGCGGCATCGGCTGCCGTCTGCGCCGCATCGACCGCGTCGTCAAGCTCGTCATCGGCATCCTGAGCGGCGGAAAGCAGCGCGCCGTCAACCGACTGCAGGCGCTCGAGTGCCGACCACTGCTCGCGCTCCTCGGCAGTGCCCTCGAGCTCCAGCGGCGCCTTGAGCGTGTACTGGTGCTCGGCGACCAGGCTCGTCTCGAGGTTGTCGGCGTAGTGCGTCATCGTGGGCAGAATCGCCAGGCCAAAGAGCAGCAGCAGCGAGGCAAACGCGATGCCCACAAAGAGCGTGGCGAAGTTGCCCAGATTGCGCAGGAAGATACGCAGGCGGAAGCGGGAAACAAAACCCATGCGCTCCGGCAGCTGCAGGCCGCGCTTGGTGCCCGATTTGCCGCTCGCCTCGTGACGAAGGAACTGCAACGGCGTCTTGCCCATCTTGCGAAGCAGGCCCACCAGCGTAATGAGGATGAGCGCGGCGGCGGGAACCACGGCGCACTTCACAAAGATCTCCCAGCTCCAGTACACCTGGAAGGGCGGCAGGCTATACGAACCGTAATAAAGGCCGCGCATGGGCTCGGTAAAGAACACAACGCCGAGCGCAGTGCCCAAAAGCGCCGCGACCACGCCCACGATAGCGGGAAGCGCAAGGTAGTGCAGCACGATCTCGCGTCGACGATAGCCGCTGGCGAGCAGCGTGCCGATGATGGCGCTCTCCTCCTCGATGGTGGCGTCGGTAAGGACCACAAAGACAAACGCCATGATCACGATGATGATGTCGAGCAACGTCATCCACATCGTGGAGTCGCCGTCCACGTCGTCGCGCGCATAGCCAATGCCCTGGTTGGAATCGGCGTCGACAAGATCGTCCACGCGCGCATCGGCGTCGGTCAGTGCCTCGACCATATCTTGCTCGGCGTCGATGCGGTCCGCAGTGGAGAGGTCGCGATCGGTAAAGGTAAAGGAGTAGGTGTAGGCGGGCGCGCCGCCGACGTCCTCGAGCGCGGCAAAGCCAGCGTCGGTGACCTCGGCCACGCCATAGGTGATGGTGTTCACCGTAAAGTCGGAGTTGTTGAGGAACAGTGCCTGGCTATCGGGCTGAGTCATGATGCCGCAGATGGTGTAGGTGCGACCCTCGAGCTCGACTTTATCGCCCACGGACAGGTTGTTATTGGTGGCAAAGACACGGTCGATTGCCACCTCGTCATCCGCCTTGGGTTCCTTGCCCTCGCTGTACGACGCAATGTCGACCTTGGTGCGGTGTGCGTAGGTGCGCAGCGTGCGCTTGGTGCCATCGTCGCCGGCGGTCTTTTTGATGATGGCGTCAATGGAGAAATTCTTGTAGAGCGTGACGCCGCCGACGTCGTCGGCCGCGTCCTCGGCTGCCTTGAGCTGGTCTTTGGTGGCCTCGAAGGAGGTGGTCACGCGGCCGTCCTCAATCGTGTACGCATCGCGCATGTCGTCGATAAGGCAGCCGATGGAATGCGCCGCGAGCAAAAAGCCTGAGGTAAGGGCGATGCTTCCGCACATAAGCAAAAAGATGCCCAGGTACTTGCCGATATTGCGGCGCAGCTCGCGCGGGAGACGTTTTGCGAGAGGTGTCATGGCGCCGCCTACCAATCGAGCTCGGCGGCCGCGACGGGCGACTCGTTGAGCTCGTCCTCGACGATGTGCCCGTCGCGCAGGCGCAACACGCGATTGGCCATGCGCGCGATGGCGGCGTTGTGGGTGACAATGATGATGGTGCAGCCGTAGGTGCGGTTGACATCCTCCATGAGCTGCAAGATTTCCTTGGACGTCTTGTAGTCGAGCGCGCCCGTGGGCTCGTCGCACAGCAGCAGGCCCGGGTTTTTGACGAGCGCACGGCCGATGGCGCAGCGCTGCTGTTGGCCGCCCGAGACCTGGCGCGGGAACTTGTTGCGGTGATCGTAGAGACCCAGCGAACGCAGCAGGTCGTCGATGTTGAGTGGCTTTTTGGACAGGTGCGCCGTGACCTCGATGTTCTCCTTGATGGTGAGATCGGGCACCAGGTTGTAGAACTGGAAGACAAAGCCCAGCTCACGGCGTCGGTATTCGCCCAAGTCGGTAGGCTTGAGCACGGTGAGGTCGCAGCCGTCCACCAGAATAGAGCCGGCGTCGGCATCCTCCAGGCCGCCAATCAGGTTAAGAAACGTGGACTTGCCCGAACCCGAAGGCCCCAGCATGACGCAGATCTCGCCGCGGTTGATAGACGTGTCGATGCCGTCGAGCACCGTCAGGCATGCATCTCCATCGCCGTAGTGCTTTTTGAGATCCTTAACCTGGACGTAGGCTTCCTGCGTTGCCATGGTATCCCCCATTGTTAGCCTCGTACTACTTTATGAGCGTAATAGTAAACCATGGCGAACTATTTTTGAGCGAGGCCTGGGATTTATTTCAGACTAGTCATTGGGGATGTACTTAAATGACTAGTCGCTGGGGACACTCTTTCCTGACCACCCGGCAGTTGGGGACATTCCCTTTCTGCCGGCATATTGGGACAGTCCTTGCCGGCCCGGCCGGCGAGCCGGCGAATCGGCAAAGACTGTCCCCGATGCCCGGTCGTTTAAGAACGTCCATTACAGTCGAAACTGTCAGCCCGGGACCGTCTCGGGCTACGATTGAGGCGCGCCCAGAACGGGCCGCCGACCGGGCGCCCGCGCACGGCCGAACGTCCCTGCCCCCGAGAGGGCCCGTTGGGTGCTG
>DBGCAP010000024.1:0-52910 GCA_048367555.1 Collinsella sp. | reverse complement strand
GTCAGGATGATAAGGCCCCAGAAGCCAGCAGCAGAGTTAAGGGCGATGAGCTGGGCGCCCACGTTGGAGAGCAGGCAGTTGATCAGAATCTGCCAAATGTAGCCCAGCACGATGCCGCCGATCAGGTTAGGCATAAAGAAGATCGTACGGAAGATGTTGGTGCCCTTGAGCGCTTTGCGAGTGAGCGCCTGCGCGATGGCGAGGGCGATCACGTTGATGAGCACCGTCGACAGGAAGGCAAACGCCACGGTAAAGAAGAACGACGTGGCAAACTGCGGATCGGACAGTGCGCGCACGTAGTTCTCGATACCGACAAAGTGCGTGTTGTTAATGGTAATAAACTGGCAGAACGAGAGATAGAAGCCCTGGATAAAGGGGATCACGAACCCGATCATAAACGCCAGGCACGTGGGCAGCATAAAGAGCGGCCACCAGCGCTTGAGTGCTTTGCCCATAGAAGGGTCCTTTCAATATGCGGGGGGCGGGCAAACCTACGTCTGCCCGCCCCCTGTCGCTAATCAGATAGCTTGGGCAGCAACTGCTTACTCGGAAGCAGCCTTCTCGGTCTTCCAGCCATCGACGAAGGCGTTCTTGACGCCGTCCCACTTGCTGTTATCGGCAGCGTAGGCAATCAGAGCCTGCTTGAGGTTCTTCTTCCACTCCTCGGAGGGAATGTAGACGAAGTCCCAAGCGACGGTCTTCTTGCCGTCCTTGGCCATGGCAACGGCCTGCTGCGAGAAGACGTTGGTGGTTTCCTTGGCGCTCTTGAACGGGGCGGTCAGACCCATCTTGTCAGCGATGATGCTGGTGGCGGTGTCAGAAGTGACGCACCAATACATGAAGTCCTCGGTGGCCTTCTGGGCATCCTCGGAAGCCTGGGAGCTAACGCACCAGTAGTTCTCGCCGCCGGAGCACAGACCCTGGTTCTCCTCGCCGTCGACACCGATGTAGATGGGCATCATGCCAATCTGATCGTCGGTCATGCCGGCCTTGATGAGGTCAGAGTAGGCCCAAGAGCCGTTCTGATAGAAGACGGCCTTGCCGGTTGCGAACTCGTTGGTGGCGTCGTCGCCGGTCTTGGAAGCAAGCTGCGAAGGATCGCAGGTGGAGTCGGTGATATACAGGTCGAAGATCTGCTTGTAGTTGTCGAGGAACTCGCCCTTGATCTCGTCGTCCTCCTGGTTGTGCTCCTTCTCGAACTCGTAGTAGAGCGGCATGTTGGCGAGGTGGGTGGTGTAGCGCCAGCTGGAGGAGTCGTCCATGCCGGCGGAAGTGAAGGCACCCTCGACACCAAGCTCGTCCTTGCGGGCCTGGATGTCGTCGGCACAAGCCTTCAGCTTGTCGAAGGAGTTGATGTCCTCGGCCTTGTAGCCAGCCTTCTCGAGCAGCTGCTTGTTGTAGATGATGCCGAAGCTCTCCTGAACCCAGTCGATGCACACATCCTTGCCGTCGGACTGCAGAGCCAGGGAGTCGTCAATGAGCTCACCGCGGACCTTGGTATCGGACAGGTCGGCGCAGTAATCCTTCCAGTTCTTAAGACCGGTGGGGCCGTTGACCTGGAACAGCGTCGGAGCGGAGCTCTTGGACATCTCGGACTTGAGCTTCTCCTCGTAGGTGTTGGAGGCGGCGGTCACGATCTTGACCTCGACGCCCTTCTCCTCCTTGTACGCCTTGGCGATCTCCTTCCACTCCTTGTCGACCTCGGGCTTGAATTGAAGGAAGTAGACCTCGGCAGCGTCACCAGAAGCAGAGGAGCCGGAGCCGGCGGAGCCACCGCAGCCCACGAGGCCCAGACCAAGAACCGCAGCCGCGGAACCAGCAAAGCCCAGGAACTGCCTTCTGCTCATTTCGTTCTTCATTACAATCCACCCTTTCACACCGTGGCGGCACCCTTTGCCGCCGCCTTCGGAGATTGGCTCGGGGACTTTGCCCCTTTTGCTGATTTATACAATACGCTATTTGGCTAGTTGTTTGAACAAGTATTACTAGAGCGGTAGAAAACCTTCGGTGAACGGTAATTTCAACTTGATACTTGACAAGTTTTGTATAAACAATTATTTGTTATTGAATGCAGAGAAAACGCCCGGTCAAGCCGATGCATTGTCGGTTTGACCGGGCGTTTTCGCTTTGAGGGCATAAGGCTCGCCGGACTGCGAGCTCACCGTCTATCGCTTGGAATTGACGCGGTAATGGAAGATCTCGGGGTGCGTGCGGGCGTGCGTGACCTCGAACAAGATGCCGTCCGAGGTGTACGATTGGCTCTCCATAACGGCGACGCAATTGTACTTGCCAAGGTCCAAGTAGCTGCAGTCCTCATCATTGGCGAGCTCGACACTCACCGTACGACGGCTCGCCATCACCTTGACGCCGCACTTGTGCTCCAGATAGGCGTAGATAGAATCCGTCGCGATCTCTGGGGTCAGACCCTTGGCGATCGACGCCAAAAAATAGCCATGGTCCACTTGGCGCGCGCTGCCGTTAAGGCTTCGAACACGCACTACGCGAATCAGCTCCTCGCCCACCTTAAAGCCCAGGCGACGAGAGAGCTGCTCAGTGCAAATCAAATGTTCAAAGGACTTAACGTCCGTCGATGCAACGGCATTGTTGCGCTTTGCAAATTCGCCAAACGACTCGACTTCCTCGAGTGCGCCCAGCATGTCGGTTTCGCCCTTGAGCCAAATAACGCGCACGCCCTTGCCGTGTATGGGCTGCACAAACATCTCATCGGCCAGCATGCTCAAGGCGCGGCGGATAGTATTGCGTGTACAGCCAAACTCCGCGGTCAGCTCGGCTTCGGTTGGCAGCATCTCCTGAAACGCATAGGTCCCATTAATGATGCGCGAACGGATCTCGCGGTAGATTCCTTCGTAAATCGCTTTTGGCATGACTTCACCTCTAATGAATATGTATGGCTAGGCACGATAGCATTTCTTAAAGTTGTTTAAACCGATTATCGGCAAAGCGACAGGATTTAACCGTTGACGGTTTCTGTCGTGCCCAAACCGGTTTCGCTCAAAACTGCCGGTACGACAATCGTCTGGTCCTCTACAATGAATCCATTGTTTAAACGTTTCACCACGCGCAACGCGCCTCGATATTCGGGAGGCAGAACATGCTGCAAAAAATCCAACGCTTTGGCGGGGCAATGTTCGCGCCCGCCATGCTGTTTTCCATATCGGGCCTTATGGTCGGCGTCTCCGCCCTTGCAACGTCTGCGGACATCGTCGGCGACCTCGCCGTATACGGAACCCCTTGGTATGTTTTTTGGACCATCATCCAGCGCGGCTCGTGGACGGTCTTTAAACGACTTCCGCTCCTGTTTGCCATCGCACTGCCCATCGGCCTCGCCCAAAAACAACCGGCACGTTGCTGCCTCGAGGCACTCGTAGCCTATTTTGCCTATTGCTTCTTTTTGAGCGAGATCATCAAGCTGAGCGGAGACAACCTTGGACTTAAGTACCCGGCGTCTTTGACCCCCGCTAGCGGCATCACCATCATCGACGGCATCAAAACGCTCGACACCGGCATTATCGGCCCGCTAGCGGTATCGGCAACCGTCGTCGCCATCCATGACCGCTTCTACGATGCCAAGGTTCCCGATTGGCTCGGCACTTTCTCGGGTTCCTCGCTGGTCTACCTCATCAGCTTTTTTGCCGTGTTCGCCCTTGCCGCTATCTCGGCCGTCATCGTGCCCTTCGTATACGCAGCGACCGAAACGCTGCGCCACGCGCTTGCGGGCGTCGGTCCCTTTGGCGTAGGCATCTTTGTGTTTTTGGAGCGAGCACTCGAGCCCATGGGGCTGCACCACCTGCTCTACATGTCAATCTACTACGACAACCTGGTCATTAACGACGGCGTCTACGCCGCGTGGACCAATTTGCTCCCCATTCTCTCCCATAGCACACGCCCCCTCAACGAGCTTGCACCCTGGGCTGGTTTCACCGCCACCGGCTGGGTCAAGCTCTTTGGCCTTCCTGCCATCGCCGTGGCGTTCTACACCACCGCCAAGCCCGAACGCCGCGCCGGCCTCAAGGCCATTCTCCTGCCCGCCATCGTCGCCTCGGCGGTCTGCGGCGTCACCGAACCGCTCGAGTTTCTCTTTATGTTCACCCACCCCGGGCTCTTTTTGCTCTACGCCGTCCTCTCGTCTTGCCTCGCCATGGCCATGAACTTCTTTGGCGTCGTCGGCATCTTCTCGGGCGGCTTTATGGAAATGGCCGCCTTCAACTTTATCCCGCTCATGCGGACGCAT
Organism: Collinsella sp.; assembly: GCA_048367555.1. GTDB lineage: Bacteria > Actinomycetota > Coriobacteriia > Coriobacteriales > Coriobacteriaceae > Collinsella. The sequence goes on along the minus strand of DBGCAP010000024.1, from coordinate 48,658 downwards.
GCCGGCTCCTATCTTTTGGCGCTCGGAATCGGACTCATCTTTAGCGCTATCTTCTTTTTGAGTTTTCGAGGTCTTATTCTGACCTTTGACCTTAAAACCCCGGGACGCGAGGACCACATCGCCAGCAACACGGCGCTCTCGCGCTTGACGGGAGACGACGTTGACGAAAAGTGCTCATCCGAAACCGGCGCTTCCGGCGGCCAGGCCTCACAAGATCACCTGCTCGCCGAGCAGGTTGTGATGCTTCTGGGCGGCGTCTCCAACATTGTGGGCGCAACCAACTGCGCCACGCGGCTGCGCGTCGAAGTCGTGGACCCTACCATCGTCGCAGACAACGCGGCCTTTGTCGCAGCGGGCGCCAAAGGCCTCATCGTCACCGGCAAGACTGCCCAGGTAATCATCGGCATCTCGGTTCCCCGCGTCAAAGAGCACTTTGATCGGATTATGGGACTCGAACCGGGTTTTGCACTCGCCACCTCGCCTTCTCATGCTGCCGATGGCGCCAAAAAGTATGGCAATGTCTGCTTCTTCGACATCGACGGTACGCTCGCCTGGCAAGATCCCAAACTTGCCCAAGAGCTCCCCGAGGGCGAGCGAGACCTCTCCCCCTATCCCAACGAGACGGTTGCACAGGCAATTCGCACATTTGTCGCCAACGGCAACAAGGCCTTTATCTGCACGGGGCGCACCCTCAGCTGCATCCATCCTAAGCTGCTCGAGCTGCCGTGGGCGGGCGTCGTGTGTCTCGCGGGCGGTTACGCCGAACTCGAGGGGCGCATCGTGCGAAATGCAGCCATAAACCCTGGTTTGCTACAGCGCCTCGCCCCCTATCTCGAGCAATCGGGTGAGGTCATTCGCTTTGAGGGTCTTGATCGCGTCGTGCGCATGAACGCGAACGCCCCCGAGACGTACGGATACGCCCGTACCGTAGGCGATGCCGTCGCAAAGCTCAAGCATTACAGCGCCTACAAGATCCTCATGCCTACGGAGCTTGCCGACCGCATCGCCCAAGATAAAGAGATCGAGCCGCTGCTCTGCTTTAACGAACTTGAGCTCGAGGTGACCGAAATCTCGCCCCGCGAGTGCACCAAGCGAACCGGCATCCAGGCCGTGCTTGGCGCCCTGGGGCCAAACCACGGCACCGTGTACGGCATCGGCGATGCGAGCAACGACGTCGCCCTTATGGAAACGGTCGATGTTGGCATCGCCATGGGCAACGCGCCGGACTTCCTCAAGGAAAAGGCCGACTACGTAACTGACAGCTTCGACCACGACGGCGTCGCCACCGCGCTCGAACACTTTGGGCTTATCTAGCCGAGCCCCTTGCCGCGTTTGCAGCCGCAAGACTCAATCTTCTTCAACCGCCGCGCTCGACGCCCTAATGTGGCAATATGTTGTCTGCATAATGCACCGATGCGACCTTCAGAAAGAATGCGAGAGCCTGTGTCCAGTCCGTTTACCAGCTTTTTAGCCCAGCACTTTGACCAGATCAACGACTATCTGGCCACGTTCTTTGACGGACAGGCGACCTCTGCCGATATCGAGCGCTATCTGTACGCCCCGCTTTCGGCATTTACCGCCAATGCCGGCAAGCGCCACCGCCCACTCATCTGCATGCTCGCCGCCACCGCAGTGGGCGGCAGCTTTGAGAGCGCCCGCAGCGCCGCGGCGGCCATCGAGCATTTTCAGTCGGGTGCGCTTATCCATGACGACATCGCCGACAACGGCCAGTTGCGCCGCGGCAAGCCCTGCATGCACCTCACCGAAGGCACGGGCCTTGCCATCAACTGCGGCGACCTGGCACTTACCATGGTCACCAAGACGGTTCTCGACGATCCCACGCTTGAGTCAGGCGTAAAGCTGCGCGTACTCCACGAGCTCACCGAGATGATCGTCCGCACCATCGAGGGTCAAGCGCTCGACCTGGGTTGGGTCCGTGACGGGCGCTTTGATATCTCGGTTGATGACTACCTGGACATGGCGACGCACAAGACCGCGTACTACAGCGGAGCCACGCCGCTTGCCACCGGAGCCATCATTGGCGGCGGCAGCGAGGAGCAAATTGAGGCGCTGCGCGCCTTTGGCCTGCACACAGGCCTTGCCTTCCAGATCCAAGATGATCTGCTCAACTTGATCGGTACCAAGGAGGCCGCCAACAAGGACTTCCGCACCGATATCACCGAGGGCAAGCGCACCCTCGTCGCCGTGCATGCCCTGTCTGACGAGCGTTATCACGACGAGGTTGAAGCAATTCTCTCCTCGGGCACCGAGGACCCCGCGCAACTCGCACGTGCCGTGGAGATCTTCCAGCAGACCGGCTCGATCGATTTCGCCCACGCCTACGCGCTGGACCTGACCGCCAAAGCCAAGGCCGCCATCGAGGACGTTCCGCTCGACCCGCATGCACGCGAACTGTTCCTCTCCATGGCAGATTTCTTTGTGGAGCGCCTTAACTAGCGGGGGTTATAAAACCTGTCAGCAGCGTATTTGGGTACAACTTGCTACACTGTTGAGTGCATGTTTATGCATCCCTTTGCGTTGTCTATCCGACATACGCTAAATAGTACGAATGGTACGCCGAAAGGGGTTCGTTCATGGAACCTATTACAACGGGCATGCAGGGAGCAGCCGTCGAGGACGTCCAGTCCCGCCTTCTGCAGCTCGGCTATACAATCGATGACACCGAGGTTGCCGACAAGCGCTTTGGCACCACCACCGAACAGGCTGTTGGCACCTTTAGGCTCGATAGTGGCCTTGCTGCTGGCTGTGCCGTCGATATCCCCTGTTGGAGCGCCCTGGTAGACGCCTCGTATAAACTGGGCGACCGCACGCTTTATCTGCGCATGCCCAATTTCCATGGCGCCGACGTTCAGGCCCTGCAAAGGGCGCTCAACGTTTTGGGTTTTGCCTGCGGTGAGGACGATGGCTACTTTGGCCCGCACACCGAGGCCGCTCTGCAGCAGTTCCAAGAAAATGTCGGCCTGTTTGCCGACGGTATGGCGTTCCAGGATACCTACGCCTATATCAACCGCCTGCATCACGTGTGGGAGGGCAAGCCCTCGGTTACCGAGGCCGAGTCGCGCATCGGTTTTGCCCGTGCCGCCAACGTGCTCGAGCGCTTCCAGATTGCCGTCATCGGTGAGGACCCCATCGCACGCAGCGTTGCATCGCGCATGTGGAACATCGCCACGGCGACGACCGACAGCAGCGGCATGATGCTTTGCGATTCCGAGGTTCCGACCGACGTGGATCTGGTGCTCGAGATTGCAAGCGATGAGCTGCCCGCAGATGCAGCGCCGCGCGCCACGATCGCCCTTGCCGAGTGCCATAATCTGGCACAGCGCATCCGCACCGCCAATGTCGCCGCGCAGCAAAAGCCCGCGCGCATCCGCATTGAGCTCACGGGCATGACGCGCTACAACGGAACCTTCACCGCAAGTGATGCGCAGACACTCGCCGTACGCCTGCTCGACGGCGTTTGCGATGCCCTCGCAGATTAGGTAAACTAAACGAGTTGCTTTTGGGCAACACTACACATTGGGACGTAGTTCAACGGTAGAACTCCGGTTTTTGGTGCCGGCTGTTGGGGGTTCGAATCCCTCCGTCCCAGCCATTAAAATTGAGCGCCCTGAGCCCATAACGGCCCAGGGCGCTTTCTTGTGAGCAAGCGGAGAGATTCGAACCCGCCAGGGTGCGGAGCTGAGGAAACGCGAAGGCACCCCAAGCCCATTAGGACCAAGAGCGCCTTACATCTAGAAAATATCAGCCCAGTTCCGAAAAGCGAGCCGCCTTCTACAAAGTGCCGTGCGGCCCCGACGGGCCGGGCATTAAGTTTGTCGCGAGTTCCGCACGCAAAGAAGGCCACTTAATGTGGCCTTCGTCTTGCGCAGGACTGTAGAGCAGCAAACTTAACGCCCGGCCCGTCGGGGCCGCACGTCCCTAATTGTTCAGCATGCGGTCGAAGCTTCCCGAGTCGCCATCCCGATAGTCGGCGGTCATCAGAATCTCCTGCGGAATGCGCCCGCCCTCGCGCAGCACATTGCGGAACTGCACGCGCGTGACCATGGGCAGATCTTTGATCGTCGCCGCCAGGTTCTGCGGCACGCCCTGGTTGGCAGCCGCAGGCTCGCACTCTCCGCCAGCCTTCACGCGACGCTTGTGCTCGGCGAGCATGGCACGATACATACCGGCATGCAGGCGAATCTCAACCACATTGGCGTTACGGGTCTGCTCGACAATGCGCGCACCCTCTCGGTCGATGTCGCCCACGTAGTAGACATAATCAAAGCGATAGCCGATCTCGGCCAGATAATCATCCAGTGCGTGTGAAACGCTCGCCTTGCAGCCGCCACCAAAGATCACGCCACCCACCTTGGTGCCAAAAAGCTTGGCGTGCTTGCGGCCGCGCAGGAGCTTGACGATCTCATCATAGGTGTCCAGGTTCTCGACCATAATGAACGGCTTGTCGGCGCCCAGCGTAAAGAAGCCCGTAAAGTGCACAGGACGGTTGGGAGCAACCTTAATGGCCTGCATGCTGATGCCCTTTTCGGTCATACGCCGAATCAGGCGCTCGCCGTGCTTGCCGTCAAAGGCCTTCTCATCGTTAAAAATCTGGTAGGCGCGCTGGCGACGCGAAGCGACCGGCGTGTCGGCACCGCGATTCTGCTCAATCCAAGCCTGGATGATCGCAATCTCCTCGGCAATCTTGCGGTTGGACATCTCGTTGTGCTGAGTGCGCTGCGGAGCCTTTTTGCCGTCCTTGCCCTCGACCTTAACAATTTGAGTCTGCTGCTCCTTAATCTTGGAGAGCGCCATTGGCGTAGGAACGACCTTGAGCAGCTGCCTGCCCAGGACACGGGCCAGAGCAAACGCCGAAACCTCGCCATGAGCGGGCGGCTCAGGCTGCTGAGCGGCCGCATCGTTTGCAGTCGGTTTGGACTGCGCCTGGGATTTGCGCTTGGAATCTGCCTGAGCTTTGCGCTCTTGCTTTGGCACGGACGAGCTCTTTTGCGAACGTTCGGGCTTGTCCCCCTTCACCGGCTGGCGCTTGGGCTGCTCCACCGGAGCCTCAGCCTTCGCATCCTTGCTTTGCGTCGCTGCCTTCTCGGCCGCGGCCTCGGCATATGAGCCACGGCCGCCACGGTGACGACGGCGGCGGGGCTTGCTCGAAGCGCTCTCCCCTGCCTGCTTATCAGCGGACTGTTGAGCTTTGACCTCGGTGTCAGCCGCAGACTGCGACTCGGAAGGTTGCGGCTCGCAAGCCACCGGCTCAACGGTTTTCTCGGTTTGTTCGGCCTTATCGGCTTGAGCGGTCGAAGCCGGCTCGCCCTTCTCCTGACGCTTTACGGGATACGCGCGTCCCGCAAAACCGCGACCGGGACGACACGATCCCGGAGCCCTCTTGGCAGACTCCTCAACATCGTCTGCAACCTCGGAAGGCTCTTCAGCCTCATGCGCGACATCCTGCTGCGCAGCCTTAAAGTGAGCACCGCGACGACGCTTGGGCTCTTGGGCCCCCACGGACTTTTGCTCCTTCGCGGGCTTCTGCGACTCAGCGGCAACCTCGGTCTCAACAGCCTCGGTATCGAGCTCATCCTTTTGAGCCACGGCGCGACGGAAGCGCTCCTGCTGGGCACGGCGCTGTGCATCGCGCTTGCCGCCCCCGCCAAAGCTGCCGCGACCCGCTTTGGCGGTAAAAGCGCGAACGACGTTCTCATCGAGCAGCTCATCGGTATCGATATGCTCGCGCGGGGCCGTTTCCACCGAAGCGGGCACCTCGACAACGTCCTCGACGGCCTCTTCGGCAGCCTCGGCAAGCTGCTCCTGGACATCACGAATCTCGGCATGAATGGTATAGAACGCCGGGCGTCCGTTAATGCCGCTGCCCTCGATCTTGGTAACGATCTTTGCCGCGATGAGTTCGTCGCGCATCGCCTTGGTGTCGCATTCCTTATCGACGGAGCGGAAAATCTGCGCCAGCGCGCTCGACTTGATTTTGAGTGCCTTGCGGCAGAGCAGGTCGTAGGCAACCAGCTTGGCGCGCTCGGCAGAAAGCGACGTCTGGCTGCTCAGACGCTCAGCCAGGGCATCGACATTATTTTGGTTATCGGAATATACCGTCTTGGCCACGGGGCCCCTTTCATATGTACACATATACATTTATATGGTACAACGCGCGAGCCTATCCACGCAAAACATCTGCGAGGACGCCCTTGCATCACCCGTTCTCGCAAAAAAAAGACCGAGTCCGCGTCGTTGCGGACCCGGTCTTTCCGAGTCATATGGATGGAACGATTAGTCCATCAAGCTGGCTAGGCCTTGGCAGCCTCGGCGTCGGCGGGAGCCTCGGCGGCAGCGGCGCGACCATACTCGGCCTTGCCCATCTCGGACCACTCGGGCTCCTCGTCGGGCATGGAGCCGGCCTCCTTGCCGAAGAACTCCTTGAGGCAGTTGACGGCAACGATGAGGCCCAGGACCATCAGCAGGACAGCGAAGACAAGCTGCAGGCCCTTGGTGGCGGCGACGGAGACGGCGGCCGTGGTGGCGGTAGCCGGGATGGTGCCGAAGAAGCCGTAGGCCTGGACGGCGGTCATGCAGCCCATGGCGCTCTGGACCAGCGATGTGAAGGTGCAGCAGAGCAGGAAGGCGACGGGCACGTAGAGCATCCAGCCCTTGCGGCCGGTGCACTTGCAGAACACGGCGAGGGTGATCATGGTCATACCGCCGAGCAGCTGGTTGGAAGCACCAAAGAGCGGCCAGATGTTGGCATAGCCGCCAAAGGCGAGAGCGAGGCCGGGAAGCAGGGTAACGACCGTGGCGAACCAGGGGTTGCCGAGAACCTTCATGTAGCCGGCCTTGGACTCGATGGCCAGAGCGTCGTTGGTCTGGGCAAAGAACTCGGAGAACGAGGTGCGGGCGATACGGGCGACGGCGTCGAGCGAGGTCAGGGCCAGAGCGGAAACGTTCATGGTCATGAAGACAGTAGCGAGCGTGCCGTCAACACCAAAGGCCTGCATACCGCGGGAGATGCCAGCGGCGAAGATCTGGAACGGGGTGGAAGCGACGCCGGCGTTGAGGGCACCGGTACCGGCGGTGTTCATATCGGAGAACATGATGCCGGCGACGATGATGGCAAGGATGCCGACGAAGGACTCGACGACCATGGCGCCGTAACCGACCTTGACGGCGTCCTGCTCCTTCTCGACCTGCTTAGAGGAGGTGCCGGAAGAAACGAGGCTGTGGAAACCGGAGAGAGCACCGCAGGCAACAGAGACAAACAGGACCGGGAACATCATGCCGGAAGCGCTGGAGAAGCCGGTGAAGACCGGAGCGGTGATGGTGGCCTGGCCGTTAACGCCCAGGACGACGATTCCGAGGACGGCGCAGGCGATCATGACAATCATCATGATGGAAGTGAGGTAGTCACGCGGGGTCTTGAGCATCTGGATGGGCATGGCGCCGGCGAAGACCAGGTAAACCATGACGACGGCGAACCACTGGAACTTGTCCAGGTAGACCGGGAACTGCATGCCGACGGCGAACATGAGGACCATGAGCACCACGCCGGTGACGAACTCGGCAGCGCCGGTGAGGTTGAACTTCTTCTGGGCCCAACCAAAGGCGATAGCGACGAAGGTGAACAGGATGGAGATGGTACCAGCGCAGCCGGCGGCATAGGACTTGGTGAAGTCGATGGCACCGGTAGCAGCACCAGAAGCGTCAACGGTCGGGGTGAACATGAACGTCTTGCAGACCATGTCGGTGAAGGCGGCAATGACGATGATGCAGAACAGCCAGCAGAACAGCAGGAACAGGCGACGGCCAGTCTTGCCGATGTACTTCTCGATGAGCTGAGCCAGGGACTTGCCGTTGTTCTTCATCGAGGCGTACAGGGCGCCAAAGTCGTGGACGGCGCCAAAGAAGATGCCGCCGACGAGGACCCAGAGCACGACGGGAAGCCAGCCGAAGGCCATGGCGACGATCGTACCCGTAACAGGGCCAGCACCGCAGATCGAGCTGAACTGGTGAGAGAACGCGGTGAAGGCGGAGACGGGCGAGAAGCTGTTGCCGTCCTTCATGCGCTTGGCCGGCGTGAGGGCCTCTTTGTCAACGCCCCACTTGTTGGCCAGCCATCGGCCATAGCCCAGATAGCCGCAGGCGAGCACCGCCGCGGCCACAACCATGAGCAAAACTCCGTTCATTACATTTCCTCCTCTAAAAAGAACTTCCCAGACATAAAAAATGAGGGCCGTCGGTTGCGCTCGACGGCCCTCATCTTCATCAGCCGCCCGTTATCGTACGGGCTAGCTGTATGTGCTAACCCGCATCAGATAATTACTACGCTGATAATGTTTAGCTGATGCGTGAACATGTCTAAGAAATCCTCTTCAATCATGATGCGAACGATCCGTGCGTGTTCACATCCCCCAGTGGTTGAAAAGGAGTATGAAACTTTAGTTACCTAAAGTCAACGCTCGCTTGTAATGAACTTTCAAATTTTTTTGGAATTCTCGGTATAAAACGCTTATGACCTCGGACTTTATCTTACGAAAGTTCTTGCTTGTGTTTGATTTGTCTGTCGAGACATTTTCTGGATTATTTCGACTGTGTTTCAAGACGGTCCAAGCTCAGGAATAATCCAGGACCCTCCCGTCCGCCATATCGTCACTAAAAAAGGCGCCCCCGAAGGGACGCCTTTTTGCCTTGCGACTATACAGACAATTAGCGACGGCGCTTGCAATCGATCACGCGGGCCGCTGCGAGCGCGGCGGCGCCGGAGCCGCCAGCGAGCATGGTGGCGACGACCGAAGCATCACCGGTCGCGGGAAGGTCCTTGCCGTCCTTCTTGGAGGAGGCGGAGGACTTCGTCGCGGCAGCGGGCTTGTCGCCCTTATTGCCGGCGTTACCCATGTTGCCGCCGGGGTTGGGCGTCGGCTCGGGCTTGGGCTCCGGCTTGGGCTCGGGCTCCGACTTGGGCTCGGGATCGGGAGTGACCTCCTTGACCTTAAGAGCGCCATGAGCGTCGGTCAGGGCCTTGAGGGCGTCGTCGACCTGGTCCTGGGTGGCTTCCTCGTCGGCGAGCACGCCCTGGGCGGCAGCGAGGGCGGTCTTGAAGGGAGCCCAGGTCTCGGCGGTGTAATCGTCCGCCTTCAGGCCCTTGATGTCATCGACGGCCTTCTGCAGGTCGGACTTATCGGCGGCGGCCCCCTTGAGCGTGATGTCGAACTTGTCGAGACGCGGCGCGTCGGCGTTGCCGGGGGTGCCGACCGTCAGCGTGGTCGTGCCGGACTTCTTGGCGACCAAGTCAAACGTCACGGTCTTGAGCTCACTCGGCACCGTGTGACCAGCGGAAACAGAATCGATGGCCTCGAACACACCGTTGTCATCGGAAAGCTTAATCGCGTTGGACGCAGCACCCGAAGAGTACGTAAGCGTCACGCTGTAGGTGCCAGCACGCTTAACGCTCACGCGATACGAGATGGAGTCGCCATTGGTGATGGCGTTCACGATCTTGCCGCCGCTTGCGCCCGCAAAATCGATAATGGCCATGGGCCAACCAGCATCATTGGAATGGTCGTCGTGCATGGTGCCGTGCTCGGCCTCAATGGCCACGGTCTCGCCCTGCGTAGTCGGGAAGGCAAACGACAGGTTGTCCATGGCATCCTGAAGCGCCTTCATGGCCTTGCGCACCTCAGCGCCCTTGACGTCGCCGTTGTCGGCAGCGTTACGGGCGGCCTCGATGGCAGCGGTCAGCTCGGCAACGGAATCGGCATTGAAGTTAGAGGTATCCAGAGCCTCGGCGCGCGCGATGAGCGCGTTGCACGCAGCGTCAAGATCGGTAATGGTGACGTCTGCCACACCGTGATAGCCAATGACAGCGCCCTCGCCGGTCTTAACGGCAAGGGAAACCGAGAACTGCTTGTCGCCGTCGGCGGCAGAGCCGGTCACAACACGACGGGTCTTGATATTGACCTGCTTCTCGGTCTCGCCGTCTGCGAAGGTAACCTCCTGCGGCGTGGTATCGAAGTTGTCCTGGATGGCAGAGCCGGGCTCAGGCTGAACGACCAGCGTCACGGAACCCTTGGATCCGCCGGTACGACGGATGGTGAAGGCATGAGTGCTGTCCTCATCCATGGTGACATTGGTCTCGGTCAAATCGAACATACCGGTGTTGCCGTTATTCAGGTAGGCGGCAGCGTCGATACCGACGGTACCCGTTGCCGTAACCACGACGTTGTGCTCACGGGCCTCAAGCGTGTCGGACTCAAAGAGCAGTGCTGGGACGGTGCGAACAGAATCGTGCGTGTTGATTGTCTGGGCTGCGCCGCCGTCGATGGAGACGGTAAACGTGCCGTGGTTGGGGTCCTTGGTACCCACGATGGCAAACTTGGTACCCGTGAACTTGAACGAAGCCGTAGCACCCGACTGCGTGGTCCACATGCTCGTGCCCTTAAAGCAACCGTCAATCTTCTCGTCGTTCCAATTGCCGGTCTTGGTCATCTCGGTGTTATCGATACCGACCATGCCCTCGGGCAGCGGAGCCGGCTTCTCAAAACCGCGGGATGCCTTGAACAGACCCATCTCGGAAATCTGTGGGAGGCTCAGGTTCTCATCGCCAAAATTATGCGTTGTGAACGTAACCTTGACAGCCGTGGCAGTCACCGCGGTACCGCGGACCAGGCGCTTGGCGCCAATTGTGCCGCCGCGCCCAAATTCGGTCCATGCGCCGTTCTCCTCAGTCTGGTAGGACACCGTGAAGCCGGAGATGCGCTGGCCGTTCTGGATTGCTTCCTCAATGGAGACGACATCGAACGTCGTAGGCTTGGACAGTTTAACGGTGAGCGACTGATTGGCGGCATTTTTGGCGCACCAATACGTATCGTCCTTGCCGTCCAGAACCTTGGATGCGCCATAAGCCTCGTTATCGTTCCAAGTGCTGCTAGCCTCTGCCGTAGCGGCAGCGCGACCGCTCTTGTTGGCGCGCGTCACGTCGTCCTTAAACGAATCCTTGATGTTCTGACCAAACTCGCGAACACGGTCGGCGATAGCGGGGTCGAGCTTGCCCTTGTTGTTGGGCGGCACGTTCAGCAGCAGCGGGGCGCCGTGGCCGACGGACTGGAAGTACATATTGCCCAGATCGGTAAGCGTCTTGGGCGTGTTCTTGGTCGTGCCCCAGAACCAACCAGAGGTAATGCGGGCGTCGGCCTCGGGGACGAGCCACTTGTCACCATCGGGGAAGCCCTTGCTGTAGCCACCGCTCAGGTTAGTGTTGAAGCCGTCCTTGGCATTCTTATCTGTCTTGCACGGACCCCAGGTGGTGTCATGCGCAAGACCGTTCTCGTTGCCGATCCAACGGATACCGGCAAAGTCGCCGCCCTGGAAGATCTGGCAGTCGTCGCCCTCGAGCTCATGAATGGTGTTGTACCAGCGCTGGAAGTCGTACACCTGAGCGTTAGCGCCGGAACCCTTGGCACCGTCCATCCAGACCTCAACGAACTTGCCGTTGTTGCCGTACTTGGAGTTACCCAGGATCTCCCTAAGCTGACCATCGTAGTAGAAGTTGTAGTTGACCTTCGGATCGGTCGAGGTACCGATACCAGAATCCTCGCCATTGGAATAGCCGTACGAGGGATCGTGGATGTCCCAGGGAGACAGGTACAGACCCATATCTAGGTCATATTTAGTGCAGGCAGCCGAAAGCTCAGCGAGGATATCGCCCTTGCCGCCCTTGTACTGGGTCACGCCGCCCATGTCGTACTCGGTCAGATCGGACTGCCAGGTGCAGAAGCCGTCATGATGCTTAGCGGTAACGACAAGCCTCGTAAAGCCTGCTTCCTTGATGGTCTTGACGTAATTCTCGGCGTCAAAATCCTCCGTGAGCGTAAAGATCTCGCTCGGAGCCTTGTTGCCATAGTGCTCGCCCCACTCAATCTCATTAAACGTGTTGGGGCCAAAATGACAGAACGCAGCAAGCTCGTCCTTCTGATACTTATACTGCGCGCTGTTGGGTCTCACGGCATTTTGCTGAGGCGCGTCAGCGGCAAACGCGGGCGTCGGGGCCACAGCAAGCGGGCCTGCCGCAGCAAAAAGCAGGCAGCAGACAAGATCGCCTGGGCTCCCACCCTCCTCAATGACTTAGCGTGTTTGAACATACAATCCCCTTTCGGAATGATCAGTTATTAGAACCGAACGCCGTAGCGCCCGCCCAAGCAATTCCAGGATTCGGCGCAATCAGTGCAATCGCCAAAGCAAACACGAGTGTGCGCTTAAATGCACGACGCGCGCGATGCATCGGAGACGGCCTCCTGCTATTTGCCATACCTTTTTCTCCTTCCCCCGAGTAAGGGTATGCGGCAGGTAAATCCATATTGCATTCTATGGGAAACCTTGCTGCCGCTGATATCGCGCGGTCGATTACTCTGACGAGCGGTCTATTTTGGGATATAAACGGTAAAAACAGGGGTATCTACCTTGGGTTTTGTTGTAGATTGGTATCTGATTCGTAATACCGCAAAAGCCATTTACCATCCATTCTGGTCTCTTTCGCGATATGCATATTTAGACGATCTCATGCAGAAATAATGAATACGGTTGTGCACCCCATTTTTTTGATGCGCTATGAGAAGTGTTCGATTCGCACTAAAAAAGGCGCCCCCGGAGGGACGCCTTTTTGCCTTGCGACTATACAGACGATTAGCGACGGCGCTTGCGGTCGATCACGCGGGCCGCCGCCAGCGCGGTGACACCGGAGCCACCGGCAAGTGCGGCTGCAAGAATCGATGCATCGCCAGTACCCGGCAGGCCCGAACCCTTCGAAGGCTTACCGGGCTTCTTGTTGTGGTCGGAACCACCCTGCTGGCTGCCACCAGTCGTTCCGGGCTTCTCGGGCTGCCCGGGCCTATCGGTGCCCGAGCCGCCAAAGTTGGCCATTGCGGCATTCAAAGACTCGAGTGCGGCAGAGACCTCATCGGCAGAGCCGCGCTCAAGCAGCCCCTTAGCGGCGGCGATGGCATCGGCAAGCTGGGCCTTCTGCTCATCGGTGCCGTTGGAGGTATCCATGTTCTCGGCCTTGACGATAGCGTCCTTAAGGGCGCTCACGTTGACCAGTGCCTTCAGAGCATCGGCGATCTTGGCGCGCGCGGCGGCAACATCGTCGACGGAACCGTTCTTGAGAACTTCCTCGGCATCGGCGACAGCAGCGTTGAGCTGAGCCATCGAATCCTCGGTGTAGTCCTCGGCGCGAGCGTTCTTGGCAGAAGCGATATCGGCCTTGAGCGCCTTGACGTTGACCAGAGCGGCCTTGGCATCGTTGATTGCCTGGGCCAGGTCAGCGTCGTTGGCGGAGTCGTGCGGAGCCTTGGCGGCCTCGATGGCGGCAGCAAACGGCGCCCAGCTCGCCTCGGTGTAGTCAGCCTCGTTGAGCTTCTCGGCCTCGGCAATGACCTTGTTCAGGTCGACGGCCTCACGCAGGGCAAGACCGGCCTTGGCGTCGTTGAGCTTCGCGGTCGCAGCAGCAACCTGCTCGGCAGTACCGTTCTTAAGGGCAGCGGCAGAGTCGTCGAAAGCCGCCTTGTAGGCGTTATAAGACTCATCGGTATACAGCTTGCCGTTGGTCTTCTTAAACTCGGCACGGGCGGCGATAAGCTCGCTGGCATCGACCAGCTTGCTCTCGGCGTCCTCGAGCGCAGCCTGTGCTGCCTTGAGCTGCTTCGGGGTCGCCTTGGTATCGGCGATCAGGCCCTCAAGCGCGCTCATGGCATCGCGATAGGCAGTAGCGCTGTCGGTCGTGTACTTGTCGGCGGCGGCGTCGGCCTCGCCGTACACCAGCTTGGCGTCGGCAAGAGCGACCTCGGCACGCTGCTGAGCGCTCTGGTCAAAGACTAGCGCGTCCTTCTTTGCCTTGAGCGCGGCAAGCAAAGCCTCGCCCTCGGACTTAGCGAGCTCATCGGGGTTGGCGAACGCCTGCTCGGCCTCGGCATAGACATCTGCATATGCCTGGTAGCTCGCAACGGTGTACTGGCCATCGTCGTTAGAAATCTTCTCGGGAAGAGCCTCGCCTGCATACTTCTCGACGCCGGCGGCGTTGGCAGACCTCAGAGCAGCGGTCACGGAATCGACCGTCGTCTGCGTAGCCTTGGTGTTGGCGAGCGCCTCCTTTGCGGTGGCGAGAGCCTTATTGAAGGCGTCGGCGGTCGACTTGGTCCAACCGCTCACGTCCTTACCGTCAAGTTCATCGACAGCAGCCTGCAGCGCCGTGGTATCGGCGGGGTTGGCATCGTCGATCAGGAAGAACTCGGCGATCTCGGGGACCGTGCCGTCCCACGTGACCTTGATGTCCTTAACGGCAGAGAAGGTCGAACCGGCAGCGCGGGTGAGCGTGCCAAAGCAGAACTCGCTTACGGGCTGGCTCAACGTGCCCAGGTCGATGTCCTCCGTCTTGCTATAGGCGGCATCGGTATAAACCGTAGCAGTCACCTTTGCGTTGGAGGGCGTACCGGCAGAAACGATGCGCACGCCCGAGAACACCTTGCCACCCTCGGCAATGGGCTCGGAGACGTGATACACCAGGGTGCCGTTGTTGTCCTGCGGACGCCAGGCGGTCTTGGTATCGCCATCGGCAAGGTTAGCCGGCGTCTTGCCCTCGACCTCGGTGCTCGAGGAATCGAAGTCGGCATCGCCATAGGTGCTTACATACTCGCCGCCGTTGATACGGATCTCACCGATCTCGATCCAGCGCTGTGTGTAGGTCGCGGTAAAGCGAATGCGCATGTAACGACCGGTCACATTGAGCTTCTCGGTACCGTTGGGATCGTTCTCGTTGGTAGCGGTGACATCGGTCTTGGGGTTGGCCGTGCACATGTTGCCCGGATTCTTGGTGTCGTGCGTGAGCCAAGCTGCGTTCTTAGCGGTATCGCTGTTAAACGTGTTCTCGATTGTAGCGGTATCGCTGTTGATCTTGAGAACCTCGGTCCACTGATCATCAGCAGCATCCGGGCTGTCGGCAACCTCGATAACACCCTTGCGGATGAAATCATAGGTCGTCTCGGGCACGTAGTACGCGATGGAGTTGATCTTGCGCTCCTGGCCAAGATCGAACACGATCGTGCTGCCCTCGGTGGCACCCTGGGTGTTCTTGAAGGTGGTGGAAAGGTCGCCGTCGAAGATCTTCGAAGCGTCAAAGTTGCCCAGGTCGCCCTTTACATAAGAGGGAGCCTTGACCGTCTTGTAGCTCGCAGAGAAATTGGTGAACGTCACGTCGCATGCGGCGGATGCCTGAATGCCAACAAAACGAGCCTTGACGGGCTTCTTGGCGCCCGCGTAATCGATCCACTCGAGTGCGTTCTGGGAGTACACAACCTTGGCACCTGCGGGAAGCGTCATGCCGTCGGTGTTGATGGTGACGTCGTTGCGCACGGCGCCCAGATCAACTGCCAGATAGTTATTGGAACCAAAAGAAACGGTGCCATCGGAGAGCCTGACGTTACCATCCTCGCCCGTGGCCTTGAGGCTCACGCCAGAGATATCGGAGCGGATGGTGCCCGTGCTGGCCTCCTTGCCCTTAGAGGTAGCGATCTCGCAGACTTTCCACCAGAACTGCGTGTCTGCAGTCGAGCGCACGCGAATACCGCGAATCTGGACGTTCTCGAAGTCGAACTCCTGCTCAAGATCGGAGTTGATGTCACCGCACTTGACCCAATTGCTGCCATCGACGGTGTACTCGAGCGCACCAGCCGAAAGCTTGTCGCTGCCCTGGACATAGCGCACGTGGCCCACGGTCTTGGGAGCGGAGTAGGTGACGGTGATGGTATCGCCGCTCTTGATATTGCCGCCGCCCGTGTGGCTAACCCAAGCGTACGAACCCTCGTCACCGTCGACCACGCGGGAAAGCGCGTAGGACTGGTACACATCCAGGCCCGTGCTCGTAACCGTAGCGGTCGGCTCGGGCTCGGTGGAAGCACCCTTGGTGGCGGAAAGCTCAAAGACCTTCCACCAAGACTTGGTGGCAGCGGTGTTCTTGACGCGGATTGCCTTGGCCTTCACAGCGCTCGGCAGCGTGATGGTCTGCGTGGCACTGCCGTCGATATCGCCGGCCTTGATCCACGTACCGGCCTCGTTCTGATACTCGAGCACGCCGGCATTGATGCCATCGCCAGAGGTGGGCTCGTTACCGTTGCGCGCAGCCTGAACAAACGTGAAGGTATCGACCACGGACGTCTTGGCAAACGTAAGGGTCACCGTGGCGTTAGGTTGCGTGGTATCGCGGATATCGTACTCGGGGTCGCCGGCATTGGCCTTCTTGTACTGAAGGTGCGCATAGGTCGAGACGTTGCCGTCGTTGATGTTGGAGAGCGACTGTGCGGCCAAAACCTGGCCATCGATGGTCACCGCGCCTGCGACGGGCTGACCCTCGGGAGTCTGCTCTTCTTTGTTGACCTGGATCTCGTAGATGGTCGGCCAAGCATCGCGGCTGTTATCCTGCGTGGCGATGAGGCGAACGCCATAGACGTTCTTGACGTCCAGACCGGTAACGGTGACGGTCGTGCCAGTCAGATCGCCCTGGCCCTCAACGTCATTCCAGTTCTTGCCATCATAGGTCTGGAGCTTGGCATGCTGCATATAGTCAGCGCCATTGCCCTGAATAAAGGTCACGTTGGTCAGATCGAACGGCTTGTTCTTGATCATGCCAAAGTACGTACCCGCCGTGAGCTTGTTGGGGGTTTTGTAGATAACGCCCGTGCTGGCCTTACCGTCAAAGACGTTCTCGACCTTGCCCTCGGGAGTGTCGGTACGGCTGGTCACAAACTGCGTGGTATCGGCATTGGGATCGGCAGCAAGCGTAGCGCGCTGACCCAGGTAGTTGTTGAGGGCATTAAGCATCGGCATGATGTAGGCCTTGCCCACCGATGCATACTCGGTATGGTCCACATAGTGGAAGCCATGCTTGTGAGAGGCAGCGAGCGCCTCGGAACCCTCGGAATACTTAGAAAGCATCTGAGAGCTGTCGCCCGAGAGGTCGGCCTTGAGTGCCTGAAGCTCGGCAATGGCAGCACGCGTCACGTCATCCCAAGCATCGATCCAATACACGATCTGGTCGAGCATGGCCTTGTTGCCGGCATTGGAACGATAGGTCTTGGCGGACTTCTGCAGACCACGGAAAAGCTCAATCATCTGGTCGCAATCCTCGGCGGTTGCGGTACCAGAGGTAACCTTGCCCTGGAAAGCCTGGAGCTCGGTCTTGATATTGGCGGACTCACGGCTCTCGAAGACCACGCCACCGCCGGTATAGCGCTTCATGTGGCGGCTCAGCTCGCGCAGCGCGTTGGAGCCCTTCGTGGCGATGGGAGAATTGTGGTCGACGTAGGAGAACGAATCCTCCCAAGCCTGATCGGCGTGCTCCTGGCTCTTCCACAGATTCCAAGAGAAATCGGCGTTCATGAAGATAGCGGCCTTGGAAGGTTCGGACTGCTGCATGGGGTTGAGCACGACGCCCTGAACCTTGCCGGGCTGGACATCGGTGCCCAAGGCGTTCTCATAGCCACCCATGGACAGGGTGTCCTTGCTGTTGTCGGTGCACGGCCAGTTGATCCACATAAAGGGAGCAACGCCAGAATTGTTGGTGAAGGACGACGTGAAGTTATTGTCGACCTTGCCCCACACGCGGCCACCGGTGTTGATGACCTGGACGCTCTTGGGGAGGTTGGCATACCAAGACTCGCCCCAGCCCATATAGTTCACAGGGCAGAAGATAAGCGTGTCTTTGAGACCAGGATACTTGAGCGTACCATCGGCGTTCTGCTCTGCCTGCTTCTCGTGCAGCCAGTCGGTCATATCCTTGCAGAGCCTGGTATACAGAGCACTGCCCTGGTTGCCGGCATCGTCGGCAAGGATGGAGATCTGGCGAACGCCATGATCCATGACCTGGGTGAATTTTTCCTTGAGAACAGCCACGGACTCGTCGTAGTTAGAGTTCGTAATGGGGTTGTGCATAAACGGATGAAGCGCGAACACAAAGCGGCACTTGGAGGCGTTGCCGGCCTCTGCAAGCGGTTCGATTTTTTCGGTCAGCTCTTCCTCGGTGTAGAGCTCACGCCACTTGGCATTGTGCTTGGGATCATCCTTGGGGGCGTAGACATATGCGTTGAGCTTGTAGTAGCCACCCCACTGCATCAGGTTCACGCGATCCTCGGTGCTCCAAGGATTGCCATAGTAGCCCTCGATAAAGCCGCGCGTCACCACGTCAGCATAGTCGGACACGGTAAAGGCACGCAGCTTGGCATCGGAAGTCTGCTGCAGAATCTGATAAAGCGTGGTCAGGCCATAGTAGGCGGCATCGGTGGTCTTGCCCAAAACGATAACGCGGTCGGGCTCGTTGCCGTCAGACGGAAGCGAAGCCAAGACATAGGAATCGTTGTGGTCGAACAGGCCGTCCGTATAGGACAGCTTGCCATCTTGCACCAGCTGGTCAACATAGGTGTCAACCGCGCCGCCGGAGCCCTTGACGCCCACAAGAACCGTCGTCACGGTGCTCTTGAAAGGAATAGCGTCAACGCTCTTTGCTTTGATGCCCTTCAGCGCCAAAGCTTCATCAAGGCGGCTGATGGTATCGGCATCAATGCCGGGCTCTGTAAGCACGCTTGCCTTGTTGCGCAGCGTCTGCGCACCGTTGTCGTACACCATGCTGTGCGGCGTGGGGTACAGCTTATATTCGGCCGCCGCATCATCGGCATAGGCCGAAAACGGAGCCAGGCCGCCCAAGCAGGCAAGCATAACCGCTATGACAGCGAGCAGCTTGGCTATCATCCGTTTCTTCATCTCTTAAACCCTTTCTTGAGGTAGGTCTTCATCCGACTTCGTGCTATTGACGACGGTTCTTGACATACAGCACGACACCGGCGCCGACAGCAAGCAGACCCACGACACCCGCGGCCACGATGATCATGGCCTGATCATCACCGGTCTTAACCAGGGTGCCAGGCTTCTTATCGCCCTTGTTGCCCGTGGTCGAATCGGCCTTGTTGGAGCCGTTCGCACCAGTGCCGGTGTTGCCGGTACCAGGCTTGTCCGGATTCTCCGGCTTGGGCTCAGGCTTGGGCTCCGGTTTGGGCTCGGGCTCCGGATCGGGCTTGGGCTCAGGCTTGGGCTCGGGCTCCGGATCGGGCTTGGGCTCGGGATCCGGGGTGCCGGGACGCAGGCCCAGCATCGCGGAGCGGAGCTTGCCCTTAGCGCCGTTCACGGCCTCAAACGAGGGGTTCTCGTCTGCAGCGGCATCCTTGGCATCCTTAAGGGCGGCCTGGAGCTTCTTCCAAGTCTCCGTAGTGTACGAATCCTTGTCGAGGCCCTCGGCCTGCTCGATCAGAGCGGCAAGACCATCGAGGTCAACCGTCTCGTCAATGCAACGGACGCGAATCTCGCCAGCGGTTGCAAACTTGTTCCTATTTGCGGCAGAGTCGCCGTCGGTCTCGTCAAAGTAGAGCTTGACGTCAGTTGCACCGGCAACAGGCTTGTCGAAGGCGATGTTCTTGGCGCCCGCACTGGACTCGAGCGTACCCTCGGCAACCTGCGTATAGTTGCTACCACCGTCGGTGCTTACCTCGACATGGTACTTGGTCAAGCGGCCATTGGAGCTGCCAGTACGCGGCACGTACACCATACCGCTCACCTTGGCGGGAGCAGCAAGCTTAACGTTGAACCAGTGAGGCATGGCATTGTCGGCGGGGGCGCTCCATTGGCTGTGCCAGAAGGTGGACTCGTCACCGTCGACGGCAGCCGCAGCAGGACCGTTGGGAGCGGTCTCGCCGGTCTTCTCCTCGGAGCAGGCTGTAGCGGTCACGCCCTGAGCAAAGTTGTTGTCCGCAGACTTAAGCTCGAGACCCTCAATTGCCTCGGTGAGCGTCTTCGTGTAGGCATCAACCGTATCCTGCATGCTGATGGGCAGGTCGCGCTGAATGCTGTCACGTGCAGACGTGAGCGCGGCGACGGACTCATCGGTATAGACAGACAGGTCCGAAGGAATAGCAGCGAGCAGAGCGTCGAGCTTGCTGTAATCGGCGGGCTTGTACTTAACGTTGGCAACGCGGTCGTTGATCTGCTGCGTGAGATTGGCGATCTCGGCGGCATCGGGGTTGACCTGGTTGATAAGGTCGCGAGCCTGCTCAACGAGCGTCTCGAGCTCGGCATCATCGGCGCCGGCAGCCAGCACGGAGCGTGCCTTGAGCTCGGCGTTGTCGAGCGCCATAGTGGTCGCAAACGCAGCGCTGCGCGTCAGGCGAACATCATCGACGTAACCCGTGAAGGCATTCGTCTTGCTGCCGATGCGCTGGACCGGGAACATGCAGGTGGCCTTGAGCTTATTGTTGCCATCCTGACCGATGGTCTCCTTGAGCTCGCCGTTCACATAGAGCGACACCTTGCCCATGTCCTCGTTCTTAAACTCAAGCTCGACCCACTCGTTCATGGGCAGCGTGTAGTTAAACGAGTAGTCACGGTTCTCACGGGTAATACCGACCTTGCCGGTCTTTGCCTGAACGGCCTTGATGGAGCCATAGGGGCTCTCGAACAGGATCTGGTCCTTGTCGCTCACGGCGTCGGTACGCTTGACCTTCACGCGCAGATCGCTACCAAGACCAGCGGTCTCAAGATCGGAATCCAGCGCGACATAGCTCTTGCCGCCCTTGAGCTCGAGCGCCTTCTTAAAGTCGACGTCTACGACCTCGGCGTTCTTGGCAGACTTCAGGTTGAGATTGTTGCCGTTGCCCGAAGCGTCCTTGGCATCGTCCATGCCAAGCTGCATGACGGTACCCTCGGCGTTGGCCGTGGTCTTGTAACCAAAGTTGGTGTTGGGGGAGTCGCCGAGCTTCTTAGCCGTAGCCTTGGCACCAGAAACGTCGGCAGCGCCCTTGCCCCAGGTGGCAGCAGCATACAGGCCGGCGGAGTTGGTGATGCGGTCGTAGACATCGTACTCAGAGATGCCATTTTCCTTCTTGCCGCACATGTCGTTCCAGACGGCAAAGGCGCCACCGATCATCTGCTCGTCGCCAGCAGGAATCGTAACGTTGTTGTAGTTATTGATCGCAGAGTTATAGATGGTGTTGTCGTTGAGGTAATCGAAGTAATAACCGGCGTTGGGAACGATGTAGTACCTGCTGTCGATGCAGTTAATCAGGTCAAAGCCGAGCTTGTACATCTCGTCCATCTTGGCCCAGTCCTTGCTCCAGAGGTTCATCTGGCGGTGCTGACCGGCAGCGCCCTTACCCTGAACGTCAACGGAGCCCTTGATCCAGCTGAGGCTGCCCCACACGCGAGCGGTGCGGCCCGAATCCTCCATGTGCTTAAAGAGGTCGTTGACGAAGTTGCGATACGCGTTGCCGTCGGCCTCGTACTCGTCAGCACCAATGTCAACCATGGTCTGGTTGTCGAAGACGGGATTGGAACCGGTAAGGTACTCATCCCAGATGGAAAGCGCAAAGGCCAGGGACTCATCGTACTTTCCGGCCAGGTTAAGGTGGTCGTTGCCGCGATGAGTCATGGACTTAGGCGTACGCAGGTCGGGACGCACGTTGGTGAGTGCCAGGGAATGTGCCGGCATGTCGAACTCGGGAACGATGTTGACACCGAGATCACGCGAGTGCTTGATGAACTCGCGGAAATCGTCCTTGGAGTACCACACGTCGGTGCTCGTCAGATCAGCCTTGTTCTTACCGTTGTTGCCGCCCTTCTTGATATCGGACTCCAGACGGAATCCGTTGTAAGCGGTGTTAACGGTGTCGTCAGAATACTCCTCGACCCAAATGTAGTTGTCGGAAAGGTGGACCTGGAAGTCGTTGAGCTTGAACCAGGAGAGCTGCTTGCTCATCTGCTTGAGCCAGTCGAGCGAGAAGGTCTTACGACCCACATCGAGAATCAGGCCGCGCACCTTATACAGCGGGTAATCGCGGGTGACACCCTGCGGGATAGAACCGTTACCGGTCTTAAGGGCCTGCAGGATGGTACGGGTAGACCAGTAGGCACCGGTCTTGGTCTCGGCCTTAACGCTCACGGAGTCACCAATCTCCATGAGATAGCCCTCGTCCTGAAGACCAAGGGACTTGTCGGTGGTCTTGGACAGGAAGATATCGCCTGCATTGGCGGCGCTGCCCTTTACGACGGCAAGCTCGGAGCCAAACAGGTCCTTGTAATCGGCGGCCAGCTCGTCGGCGACCGTCTTGAGCTCATCGTTGTCGTAAACAACGCGCGTCTGCGCAGTAGGAGCAAAGGAACCAGAGCGCCCCTTCCATTCACGAAGCTGCGGCAGAACCTCGGGAGCGACGTTGTCGCCCGCCTCGACCTGGAACTTACCGGGAACGGTAACGGGGATTTCCTTAAACGTATAGGTGTTCTTGTCGCTCTTCTTGGTCACCTTAAAGGAGGCTTTGACCTGCGTATCGACGATCGGCTGATAGATGGGGATGGTTCCATCCTCGGCCTGAGCGCCAATGACCTGCTCATAGTCGGTACCGTTATAGGTGACGTCGTACTCGTCGGAGGTCGGCAGGGTGACCTTGAGCTGCGTATCGCCCTGCTTGGGAGCCTCGATCTTGATGGCATCGGCCAGGCCGTTCATGTCCATCTTGGGCGTGCCGCCATAGACCTCGAGCTCAAAGATCGAGACATTGCCCCATGCGACACCGCCATCGGGGTCGGCATAGGTGTTGTGATCGATATACAGACGGACAAAGCGGGCCTGATGCACCTGGTCAAGGGTAATCAGGTCGGTCTTGCTTGCAGGATGACCGTCGTTGGTGTAAACGGTCTGCCAGTCAGAGCTATCGACAGCCGGAGCGGTCGCGCCATTGGCAATCTGAATCTTGTAGCCCTTGGCCTTGCGCAGCTCCCAGAACACACGAACGCACTTGACGTCGCGCTGCTGGCCCAGATCGACATAGATCCAGTGAGGACCGCCGTCCTGGGAGGCAGTAGCATCAACCGCACTCGCCCAGCGGGAGCTCGAAGAAGACGTATCGCCATCAACGGTCTTGGCGGCGCTAAACTTGTCCGCCTCGGTGCTGTCGGCGGTGGCATTCATGCCACGCGCAACATTCTGCTGCGGATCCTGGGTAGAGGGAGCAGCGGTTTCATCGCCGTAGAGCTCGAACTCGTTAACCGCGATGGTGGGCCACTCGGGAACAGCGCCCTTGGGATCGGCACTCGTAAAGCCCGTAACGTACAGGCGGAAGAAGCGTCCCGTCACGGGGGCGTTAAACGTAATGGCATCGGTAAGCGATGCCGGGCGATTGGTAGACGTGTGGACGTCTTTCCAGTCGGCGCTATTGGCGGCGGGGGCAGTATTGCCCGTCGCATACTGAAGTTTATAGCCAGTTGCCTTGTAGGACTCCCACTTGATCGTCGCCCTCTTTACGGTCTTGGAAGACCCGAGGTCGACATAAATCCAATGGGCGCCACCGGCGTTATCCTCGGCACTGCCCCAACGCGTGGAGTCGCTGCCGTCGACGGCCAGGGCCGCACGAACCGAATTCGCCTCCTCGCTATCCGCTACAGCGGTTTTATTGAGGGCAAGATTTGCCTCAGCCGCCACAGCAGGTCGAGCATAGAGCAGCGAAGACGCCAACACGATTGCAAACACGCAGGCAATCGTGGCGGTTACACGCCAAAGCAGTTTGGTCTTATGTACCGTCATACTCACGTTCCCTTCCTGTCTTTATGTCTTACAAAATAGATGAAGTGCCCTGACGCACGATGACGCGCCCCTCCTTATAAGGGGCGCATCTATCAGGGCGCGCTAGTTCTGACGGCGCTTACGGGCAACGATGCCCCAAGCGATAGCCGCCACGCCAGCAAAGCCAGCCATCGCAACTGCGATCAGCGTGGAGTCGCCCGTGCCGGGCATGACCCCGTTGCCCTTGCCGGGCTTACCGGAGGCGCTGGGCTTGGTGGTTGCGCCGGGCTTGTTACCGGTGTTGCCCTGGTTGCCGTTGCCACCCTGGTTGTCGCCGCCGGGCTGCTCCGGCTTAGGCTGATCGGGGTTGGGCTTGTCCGGCTTGGTCGGAGCCTTCTTGCTTACGGTAACGACGTAGCTGTTGGACTTGCCACCATAGGTAACGGTCACCTCAAGGTTGCCATTCTCCGTCAGCTCCGTGTCCAGACTCGGATTGAACGTAAAGTCGTTCTTGGTCGACTCGCTGTACTCAACCTGGTCCGTGGTGCCATTGCTGTAGGACAGCGTCAGAACCAGGCCGGTCGGGTCGAGCTTGTCGCCCTCGGTGTAAGCGCGCTTGGCGGCATCGGCGTTCACCGCAATGCCCTCGAGCGTCGGCTTGGTCTCGGTAACGTTTACGACCTTATCGACAGAACCCGTGTAGTCCTCGATGCCGGTCACGGTAACGGTGACCTGACGGCCGTTCTCGCTCACGTCGCCCATCTCAAAGCCAAGCTTGTAGTCCAGGCCATAGGTGAGCTTCTCGCCGTCGACCGTAACCTCGACCGTCTTGGCGATCTGAGCCTTGATGTCGTCCTCATCGTTGATGTTCGCGACCTCAAGAGCATCGGTAGCAGCAACCTGCTCGGCCTTGATCTCGACAGCCGGGCTCGTCTTGCGCAGGCGAATCTCGGCGGCACTCATGTGCTCATTGTCGCCGCTGGCAGCCTGGGTGCCGTTGGCCTTAAAGCGGAAGTACTTAGCCGTGACGGGGTGATCGAACTGAGCAACACGCCAGCCCATCTCAAAGCCCTCGTCCTTGTAGCCCTTCCAGTGACCAGTGGAGATGGTCTTCCACTCGTCAGACTCGTTCTCGCGATACTGAATCTCGTAATCGGTAACGATGCCGTTGTAGCCGCCGTCGCCACCGGAGTTACGCGGCAGGTAGCGCAGGGCCTCGACGCTCGTGGCCTCCTTGAGCTCCATGGAGACCCACAGCTGATCGGCGCTGGGCTTAAAGCCGTTCCTCCAATTGGTATGGAAGTACGTGGCGTTGTTCTTATCGAACGCAAACTCGACGGGACCCTCGTTGCCAGAAGCGGGGTTCAACTCGCTGCCAGCAGCCTTGTTCTTGATGTCCTCATTGGGAACGTCGCGCTCATCATTGTCGTCGGGCAGCACGCTCGAGCTGCTGTCAGCAGCCAGGTTGATGACAAAGGTCTTGCGCGTAGCGTGATCCTCGGACTCAAGGATGATGTTGATCTTGTTGTCGTGAGCCGGCAGCACGGTAACGGCGGTGTTCTTAGCCGGAACGGCCTCAACCGTCGCAAAGAGGGCGGCAGTGGAATAGCTGCCCTTCTCGAGGTTGCTGGCGCTCAGCTTCTTGCCGTTGACCGTCAGGCTATCGAGCGCAGCATCGGTATTGGTGTCGAAGCTACCCTTGGCCTCGAGCAGCTGGATCTCGGTGATGCAGGTGCAGGGCTTGGCGTTGGGGAGCGTCACGTTCTTGTTGGTGAAGGTGAACCTCACGAACGTAGCAAGCGTGGGCTCGAACTCATACGTGTAGGGCTTAACGCGGTTGTTGGCAGAACCGATGGTCTCGGTCGTGGCAACTTCGCGCCATGCCTTGCCGTCCTCGGAAACCTCGACCTTGGTGGTGCCGGCATCGGGATAGCTCGCAGACCAAGAATCCTCAACGAAGTGCACCACGGCGCGGCCCAGGCGCTGCTGGGTGTTGTAGTTGAAGGTCACGCTCGACTTGGTGTTGCCCTCCTGCGCATAAGCATAGTTGGACCAGCACGTGGTATTTGCGCTGCCATCGCCTGCACCAGGGGTGAAGGCGGTCACGCCATCGTTGATAGCAGACAGGGAGTCGGACTGTTTGTTCTCGGGCACGCTCTGCGTGACGCTCATGAGAGCACCGCAGTTAGCGACGTTGTCACCGATGGTCACTTTCTCGTTCTGAACGCGAATCGTAGCGGTAACAGCCAGATCCTTACCAAAGACATTGGCGGTGCCCTTGACGGTCACCGTGCCAGCCTTGTTGTAGGCATCCTCGGCCGGAGTCTCCCACTTAACGGGGAAGCTCGCGTTAAGGACGGTGCCGTCGGCCATAGCGGCAGGACGCGCATCGGGAAGCGATGCGACGGTACCAACCGGAGTGGTGGCCGAATAGTTCAGAAGCGCCGCGACCTCATCGAGCACGGTTACGGTGCAAGAGACCTTGGCACCCTCGACCTCGCCGGAAACCTGGAAGGTGCCAGGCTTGGAGAGAGCGTCCTTGTTGATGTTGTCCCAGACAACGTTCTTCTTCTCGGACGTGCCGTCAGAGTAGTTGACGTCAACCTGCTTGGGCAGGGAAAGCTCGCTGCCCGTCTTTACATAGTAGAAACGGGAGTAGAGCAGGCTCGAAATCGACTTGGGAGCAGCAGGATCGCTGGAACCCGCAGAGGAGATCGTCACCGTCTTGGAAGCGAGACCGTCAGCAGTCACGGTAACGGTGATGTCGCCACCCTTGCCGTTGGAACGCACAATGCCCACCAGCTGACCAGCCCAGGCGTTGCGGTTGTTGTCGCGGTAGGACTGATGGTCAGGGGAGCTACCGTTGTCGATACCGGCGAGCTCGCCTGCGCCACTGACCTTAAACTTCACGTTGTTCTTGGCGTCGGGAACGATGTTGCCGTTCTGGTCCTTGACGCTCACGGTGACATAAGCCAGGTCGCCCTTGCCAGAAAGATCGGCACGATCGACCGAAGCGTCGAGCTTGGCGGCAGCACCGGTGGTCGTCACGCTCTGACGGCCATCCCAGTTCTCGGTCGAGACAACGTTGCCGCTCTCGTCATAGGCCTTGGCGGTAATGGTGCCATCGGCATACGGAACATTCCAGCTGAGCCAGAGGTTCTCGGCCGTCTTACCGCTCTTGCCCTCACCCTCATAGATCTGATAGGTGTAGCCAGCAGCGGTGGTCTTCTTGGTAAACGTCTTCTTGCCCAGCGACTGCGGAGTCGTAGAGCCCTTAGGCGTAAAGAAAAGCTCAACGCCGGCGGCGTCGGTGTAGACAACGACCTTGACCTTACCGCTGCTGTCCTTCGTGACCATACTGCTCTTCCAAGCAGGAAGGATATGCAGCGTGTGCAGGCTGTCGTTCCACTGGCTCTGATACAGATAGAACGTATCCTTGGGCAGACCGGCGGTATCGATGATGCCAAAGTAGGAGTTCTTCGGTGCGATGCTCCAGTCGCCACCCTGAACGCCGGCAGTAACGCCGTTCCACGGGGTGGGCTCGCCCAGGTAGTCGAAGCCGGTCCAGACATACTCACCGGCAACAAAGTCACGAGTGATGGTGTCATACCATGCCTGGGAGGCCGTGTGGCCCCAGCTCACGTAAGACGTGTCATAGGAAGTAAGCTGATGTCCGCCCGCATCGGCCATGCTGCCGAGCGTGTTATAAACGCCACGGCTGTTAACGGACGAGACGGTCTCAGAACCGTAGAACTTCCAAGACGGGTTGTTGGCGTGCAGCTGATCGTACCTGCTGCCGTCGGCATAGTTAATGCCGATCAGGCCGCCAGCGTTAGCAAGGTTGCCGGGCTTATAGTTCCACGAGCCACCCTTGAGCTGGTTGTCGCCAAGCGTCACGGGACGAGAGGTGTCGGCCTCTTTGGTCCACTTGATAAGGTTGAGCTGAGCAGTCTCGTCAAACGGCTTGGTGCCGCCGGTGATCATCTCGTTACCCACGGACCACATGATGACCGAGGGAGAGTTAAAGTCACGGGCGATGGTCGCCTTAAGATCGAACTCAGCCCAAACCTGATTGGACTTGGCGCCGATGATCTTGGAGTCGCCGACCTTCTTATTGAAGAAACGAGCGTAATCGAAGCTGTTGCCGTTCTTCGCATCGGTCCAGCCGTCGAAGATCTCCTCGTCGAGCAGGATACCCTGCTCCTCGCATACCTCAACGAGCACGCGAGACGGCGTGTTGTGAGACGTACGGATGGAGTTGCAGCCCATCTCCTTCAGGATACGCACCTGGCGCTCGACAGCCGCACGGCTATCGACGGAACCCAGGGCACCCTGATCCTGGTGCATGCAGACGCCTTTGAGCTTGACATTCTTGCCGTTGAGGGTGAAGCCGTTGGTGACGTCGTAGTTAAACCAGCGGTAACCGAACACCGTGTCATATGTGTCGACGACCTTGCCATCAACCTTGACCTCAGTGCGAACCGTGTACAGGTTGGGGGCCTCGGTGGACCAGAGGCTCGGGTTGGCAGCGCTGATCTGAGACTCGATAGTCTTGGACTTGCCTGCAGCGACAGCCTGAGCGTCGGTGGTCACGGTGCCGATGGCCTGCTCGACCTTGCCACCCTTAGGGAAGATGGTCTGCACGAGCGTCACGTTGGCGTCCTTGTCACCATTATTAACAATGGTGGACGAGAGCTTGGTGGTCACGTTGCCACCGTTCTCGCTCTGGAGCTGAGGAGCGCTCACGTGGACACCGTCCCTGGTCACAGAAATCTTGTCGGTCACCACGAGGTCGACATTGCGGCCGATGCCCGAGCCAGAGTACCAACGGCTGGAAGGAACCTGATGGTTGACCTTAACGGCGATGGTATTCTCCTCGCCCGTCTTGAGGTACGGGGTGAGGTCGAACGAGAAGGGCGTGTAACCATACGGATGGTTGCCCAGCTCGGTGCCGTTGACCCACACGGTGGCATCCATGTAGACACCATCGAAATCGATGCGAATCTGCTTGCCCGCAAGAGCGCTATCGACAAAGAAGCTCTTGCGATACCAGCCGATACCGCCCGGCTTATAGGCGCTCTCGGCCTCGAGGTTGGACGCATAGTCCTGATCGATGCTGTAGTCATGCGGAAGCGTGACGTACTGCCACGACGAGTCATCGAAAGAGCCGGCCTGAGCGCCGCTGGCGTCGCCCAGGTTGAATTTCCAGTTGTCGTTAAACGAAACCGTGCGCTGAGTTGGGTCGCTCACGTTGCTCACATAAGCAATCTCGGGCGCAGAACTCATCTGAGTCTGCGTCTGCGAGCGAAGCTCGGGCGAAGCATCGCCCGCCGCCCACGCCTGGGCCACGGGAAGGGTGAACGCAGCCGCCGCAAATGCCGCCACGCACACCGCCCCCCGTGCCCACCTAACTACACGACCGTTACTTACCATGGCAGCAGCGCCCCTTTCTAAAGCTCCGCAAAGACGACCGTTGTCTATTGCGGCTTGCTCGTCCACGCGTTGCGTAAGCGCACCCTGCGCAGCCTCGACACAGAGTGGACTGATACTAAAAATACGCTTTACTTGTAACTTAAAAACAATCCGCTTCTCGAGCAGTGAGCGGCGAACGGTTTTGGGGATTTGAGCGCCGTTATCCATGGTCAGCGAGGTGTTAACGCAAACATCTTTTGAGGCGGCAGAATAAACCGTAAGCTCAGATGCCTAATTCGGAGCAGCTGGGCAGCATGCCGATATGCCTACATTCTACTGATATTCATAAAACTATTTATATTTACTACAAATATGCATTTAATAATTTGGGCAACAAATCGATGAACGGTTATACCTGCAATTAAAGGTACTTAATTAAGCATACCTTTAGAATAATATGCAATTTAGCTCTTTGTGACGCTAAATTTATTGTCGAGCATTGATGCCTATATCATCGATGCCTATATATTGGTGACGCGGGTGCCGACGGTCCGAATCCGGCCTTTGGACCAGAAGAGCCCGGCACCGTGGCGGTACCGGGCTCGGCAAATCTCTGGTGCCCCCGGGCGGATTCGAACCGTCGACACCCGCTTTAGGAGAGCGGTGCTCTATCCCCTGAGCTACGGAGGCATGTCGTACTAGTGTAGCAGATTTGCACTATCGTCACGGGGTAGTCATTGGGGACGTTCTTTAATGACTAGTCGTTTAAGAA
The DNA here is from genome assembly GCA_048367555.1 of Collinsella sp. Classification (GTDB taxonomy): domain Bacteria; phylum Actinomycetota; class Coriobacteriia; order Coriobacteriales; family Coriobacteriaceae; genus Collinsella. Next base: position 18,821 of record DBGCAP010000024.1, on the reverse strand, counting down.
CGTCACAGGCGACTAGTTGCCTTTGTGGAAGAGGTTTTTAATAACGGAGGGGATGCTCTTGGCGCCCTTGGCCGTCACATCAATAAAGTCGGGCGAACGCACGAGTTTATCCTCGTCAACATACTTGCGGACCGCGCGAAGCGTCTCTTTGTCGTCGCGCGTCGAAAACGTAAAGTGACCGTTGTCCTTGGTGAAGATGGCAAAACGCGTAATCTTCTTGGTGCCGCGCAAAACCTCGGCGGCAATATAGTCGACCTCGTCCCACGGGATTTGAATATAATCCTCGGGATTGCGCTCGTTATAGTACTCGAACGCCTTATTGCCCACCATCACGTTACCGTGGCTGGTAAGCCCCATCAGGCAGGTTGCCGGCGTTGCCAGATCGACCGTGCTGTTCTGAGATTGCGCCATACGCGCCTCGCCCTCCAATTAAAACAATCGGACCGCATCCAGTGTACCCACCGGGTGCGGTCCGTTTCAATGGCTCAAAAGCCCTTACCTAGCAACTCTCGGTCTTAAGCCGAAGCGTGCTTACATGAAGCCGCAGAAGCGACCGATGATGCCGACGGCGAAGAGAGCCAGGATGATGACGATCGGGCTAACCTTCTTCTTGAGGAGCTTGCAGACCAGCAGGGTCAGGCACACGGCGGCAAGGCCGGGGATGAGCTGATCGAGGTTACCCTGAAGCGTGGTGACCTTCATCTGATCAAGGGCGGTAGCACCGACGGAGTTGTACATCGTCAGCGCTTCCTTGATACCCTCGGAACCGGAAGGCAGGCTAGCCCAGTCGATAAAGGCGCCAGCAGACTGCTTGACCGTGGAGACGATCGGGGTGAAGGAAATGGACACCCAGCGCTCGACCAGGGCGCCGATGATGAACATACCCAGGATGGAAGCGCCCTCGGTGACCTTGCCCATCAGACCGCCGGAGAGGTCCTTGGCGATAGAGGAGCCGACCTTGTAGCCAAACTCCTGTGTGTACCACAGGAAAGCGTAACGGATGATGTTCCACGCGAAGAAGAACAGCAGCGGACCGACGATGCTGCCGGACATGGCCAGGGAAGCGCCCAGAGCGCCCAGAATCGGGCGAAGGGTGAACCAGAAGACGGGGTCACCGACGCCGGCGAGCGGGCCCATCATACCGACCTTGACGCCCTGGATGGCGACGTCATCGATCGGAGCACCGTTGGCGCGCTCCTCCTCGAGGGCGAGGGTAACGCCAATGACGGGGGCGGAAACATAGGGGTGGGTGTTATAGAACTCCAGGTGGCGCTTAAGCGCGGCAATCTGGTCATCCTTGCTGGTGTAGAGCTTCTTGATCGCAGGGATCATTGCGAAGCACCAGCCGCCGTTCTGCATACGCTCGTAGTTCCACGAGCCCTGAAGGAACTGATGACGGAAGCAAACCTTCTTGCGGTCAGCCTTGGTGAGCTGAATCTTGTTCTCTGCCATATGTATCACTCCCCTCCTACTCGTAATCGTTCAGAATGTCGCCGAGCGGGTCGCCGGAGCCACCGCCCGTGCCGCCACCCTGCTTGGCCAGATCCTTAAGGCCAAGGTAGATGAGGGCAAGGGAGATGCCGATGAGGCCAAGGGCGATCAGCGTGAGCTGAGGGATGGCAGCAAGGACAAAGCCGAGGATGAAGAACGGCCAGGTCTCCTTGGTGGCCATCATGTTGATGACCATGGCGTAACCGACGGAAGCGACCATGCCGCCGCCGACAGCCATGCCGCCGGACAGCCAGTCGGGCATAGCGTTAAGCGCGTTGGTAACGGCCTCGGCCGGGATGACGCACAGAAGCACTGCCGGGATGGCGATACGAAGGCCCTGCATGAGGATGGCAGCATACTGCCAGCGCTCGATGCCGGAGAAGTCGCCCTTCTCGGCGCAACCGTCCATGGCGTGAGCGATAGCGGTAGCAATGGTACGGCAAATCATGGTCAGGAACAGACCAGCGACCGACAGCGGGACGGCGACGGCGATGGCCGCGGTAACGGCCTTGGCCGAATCAGTGGCGCCGCCGTTGAGGGCGAGCACCATGATGATCGAAGAAGCGACCGAGGCCAGAGCGGCGTCAGGCGCGACGGCGGCGCCGACGTTAGCCCAGCCAAGGGCCATCATCTGGAGCGAACCGCCCAGGAGGATGCCCTCCTGAAGGTGACCGGTTACGAGACCGATAAGCGTGCATGCCACGAGCGGCTGATGGAACTGGAACTCATCCAGAATGCCTTCCATACCGGCAAGCAACGCGACAATCGCAACAAGAAGAATAGTGATTGCAGACATGTATCGGACCCTCCTTTACTATGCTTGAGCGGCCAGTTCGGCCTTAGCTTTCTTCAACATGGCGTCGAGATCCTCGGAAGCATCCGAAGGAACCTTGCGGACCTCGAACTTGACGCCCTTGGCCTTGAGGGCCTCGAGGGTCTTAACGTCGTCATCGCCCATAGCGACGGCGTTGGTGACGACGACCTTGCCCTTGGAGTGAGCCATGGAACCGATGTTGACTTCCTTGATGTCGACGCCGGCCTCGATGGCCTTGAGCAGATCTTGCGGGTTCTCGAAGAGCAGCATGGCCTTGGTGTCACCAAAACGCGTGTCCTTGACGACCTCGGCCATCTTCTTGATAGGCACGACGTTGGCATGGACTCCCGGAGGGGCAGCCTGCTCGATCATGGTCTTGCGGAGCTCGTCGTGAGCAACGCCGTCGGAAACCACGATGATGCGGTTGGGGTTGATCTGCTTGGTCCACGTGGTGGCCACCTGACCATGCAGCAGACGGGTGTCGATACGGACGTGGGCAATCTTGATATGCCCGTCGCCGATAACCGTTCCCGGAGGGATGGCGCCTGCAGGAGCAGCGGCGGCCGCAGCCGGCTTCTTCTCCTCGGGCTCCAGAGACTCGGGCTTGACGCGCACGCCAGCCTTAGCCTCAGTCACGAGATGTTTTGCGATCGCATGTGCAGTGTTCTTTGCGTCAAAGCGCTGCGAATATGCCTCGATGAGCATAGGCAGGTTGACACCGGTGACGATAGCCCAGGAATCGTGGCCCTCGATGAGCCCGCTGATCTGGTTGAACGGCGTGCCGCCCCACAGATCAACGAGGAAGAGTACCTGCTCCTGGTCGTCGAAGGAAGCGACTGCTTCCTCGACCTTAGCACGGAAGTCGTCGGGGCCCATGCTCGGCTCGAGCGAGACCACGGCCACAGACGGCTGATCGCCAAAGACCATCGAGCCCGTCTGCTTGATTCCAGCTGCCAAGTCCCCGTGGCTAGCAAGAACAATACTTACCATCACATAACCTCCTTTTTGTCTACGTAATTCCTACACGACATGAAAGGAGTATACCTGTTTGGTTTGTGGAATTATAGCTAAATCCGCAAAAGGTTGGATTATTTGTTTAAACGTCTAAGTTTGTTACAAATTGATTACGTTGCTGGTTTTCGACTCATTACCCGCCAGAGCGTCGCTCATCAAGCCATGTACTTTACAGATACAAGCAGGCTGTTCATTAATAATGATTTTAAGCAAGTGCGAATGTACTTGTACTACTGCTATTTTGTTTAAACAGACATGACTTGACTATTTTCGTGACTTATGCACTACGAAACTACTCAAAAAAGTTGCGGTGGAATAGTTCTTGTTTAAGAGCCAGAAGGCTGGATTTAGGAACTATTTCACCGCAACTTATAGGGGATTCTAGGCGATGTGGAGAGGGTGGGCGGCATCGACGGCGTCGAGGACGTCGGAAGGGCCGTCGGGGGCAGCGCCTGCCGGGTCCTCGTCGGGGGTCTCAATCTGCTTAATCATGACCTCCTGGCCCTGCAGCAGGTATGTCTCGCCGCTGCCGCAATGAGGGCAGGTCTTGCCGTGCTCGACTGTCGCATAGTCGCGGCCGCACGCCTCGCAATGCGTCACGGCCTCGACAGGCTCCACAATAAGCTCCGCGCCCTGCGCGATGGGCTTTTTATCTGCCGCCCAGCGCCAAGCGTCGAGCAGCAAGTCGGGAACGACGCCCGAGACCTCGCCCAGCAGCAGCGTGACGCTCGAAACGCGACTCACGCCATTGGCGCGCGCCACGTTCTCGACATCGCGAATGATGTGGTAAACGATTCCGAGCTCGTGCACTTTTAATTCCTTCCGCCGTTCCCGTTATGACTACTTACTTGCGACCGAATTTAATCTTGATGGCACGCTTGAGCGCGTACTTGCCGAGGCTTGGGAGCTTTTGCTCGTATTTGACCATCGTTGAGCACTCGGGGCGGTCGCGATCCAGGTGGATGGCATCGAACGCGCACTTGGTGGTGCACAGACCACAGCCGATGCACTTGTTGGGGTCGACGATCGAGGCACCGCAGCCCAAGCAGCGGGCGGTCTCGGTGCGCACCTGCTCCTCGGTAAAGGTCTCGACGTACTCGCTAAACGGCGCAGCCTTCTCGCGCTCGCGGTCGATATGCGCCACCTCGCGGCTCGCGTTGTCGTAGCTCTCGATCACGACATCGTCGCGGTCGAGCGCGGTGTAGCGACGCTGATTGCGGCCGATGGTGAGCGTGGATCCCGGCTGCACAAAGCGATGGATGGACACGGCGGCCTCGTGACCGGCGGCGATGGCGTCGATGGCAAAGCTCGGACCGGTGTAGACGTCGCCGCCCACAAAGATGTCGGGCTCGGCAGTCTGATAGGTCTGGGGGTCGGCAAGAGCACCCTGGCCGCGGTCAAGCTCCACCTTGGAGCCAGCCAGCAGGTCGCCCCACACGATGGACTGGCCGATGGACATGACCACGCGGTCGGCATCGACGCGGCGCAGATCGTTCTCGTCGTACTCGGGCGCAAACCGGCCCTCGTCGTCAAAGACACGCGTGCAGCGCTTGAAGGTGATACCGCACACACGACCGGCCTCGTCCAGGTGGACCTCCTTGGGACCCCAGCCGCAGCTGATGTGGGCGCCGTCCTCAACGGCCTCGCGACGTTCCTCCTCGCTGGCGGGCATCTGGGCCTCGCTCTCCAGGCAGAACATCTCAACGTGCTCGGAGCCCAGACGGCAGGCGTTGCGCGCGACATCGATAGCAACGTTACCGCCGCCCACCACGATGGTGCGGCCGGACAGCGCGTCGATCTTGCCACTGTTGACCTCGCGCAAAAAGTCGACGGCCACGGTCACGTCCTCGGCATCCTCGCCCGGAATACCGGCGAGGCGGCCGCCCTGGCAGCCGATGGCAACATAAAAGGCCTTAAAACCCTGCTCGCGCAGCTCGTCGAGCGTCACGTCGCGACCGACCTCCACGCCATAGCGGAACTCGGCGCCCATCAGGCGAATGACCTCGACCTCGGCCTCGATAACGTCCTTCTCCAGCTTAAAGCTGGGAATACCGTAGGTGAGCATGCCGCCCGGGCGCTCGTTCTTCTCGAACACGACGGGCTTGTAGCCCTTCTCGGCCAGATAGAAGGCGCAGGACAGACCGGCCGGGCCGGCACCGATGATGGCGATCTTCTGATCGAAGCCGCCATCGCGTGTCGGCGTCACCACGGGCGGGACATAGCGGGTCGCGGCATCAAGATCGCGCTGGGCGATAAACTTCTTGACCTCGTCGATAGCCACGGCGGCGTCCACACGGCCGCGGGTGCAGGCATCCTCGCAGCGGCGGTTGCACACGCGGCCGCAGATAGCGGGCAGCGGGTTCTCGCGCTTGATGAGCGCCAGCGCCTCGTCATAGCGCCCCTGTGCCGCAAGCTTCAGATAGCCCTGAACGGCAACGTGCGCGGGGCAAGCCGTCTTGCAGGGCGCGGTGCCGGACTCGTGCGTCTCGATACGGTTATCGTTGCGGTAGTTGGGCGACCACTTGGTGTGGTCCCACTTGGTGGCATCGGGCAGCTCCTGGCGCGGATACTCGGGCACCTGTCCGCCGGCCTTTTTGCTGCAGAGCTTCTGGCCGAGCTTGGCGGCACCGGCAGGGCACACCTCAACGCAGCGACCGCAGGCCACGCACTTGTCCTTCTCGACCTTGGCGACATAGGCCGAGCGCGACAGGTTGGGCGTGTTGAACAGCTGCGAGGTGCGCAGGGCGTAACACACGTTGACGTTGCAGTTGCAGATGGCGAAGATCTTGTTCTCGCCGTCGATATTGGTGATCTGGTGCACAAAGCCGTTGTCCTCGGCCTGGCGCAAGATGTCGTAGACCTCGTCGCGCGTCACGTAATGACCACGGTCGGTCTCGACCACGTAGTCGGCCATATCGCCCACGGCAATGCACCAGTCGGCGGGGTCGTCGGCGCAGCCCTCGCCCATCACGCGACGGCTCGCGCGGCAGCTACAGGTGCTGGCGGCATACTTACCCTCGTATTTGTCGAGCCAATGCTCGATATGCTCAATCGGCACCGAGGTGCTCGTGGCATCAATGGCCTTCTCGACCGGAATGACATGCATGCCGATACCGGCGCCTCCGGGCGGCACCATCGGCGTGGCCTTGGACAGCGGTCCCTTGGACGCCTGCTCAAAGAACTTGGCATAGACCGGGTGCTCTTCGAGCTGGCCCACGCGCATGTTGAGGAACTCGGCGGAACCCGGTACCAGCATGGGCAGCACCCACTGCTTGGCGCGCTCGGGATTTTCCCAGTTGTACTCGAGCAGACCCGTGTAGCTCATGTCGTCGAGCATCTTCTCGATCTGGGCCTCAGGCATGCCGGTGAGCTTGACCATCTCGGGCAGCGTATAGGGACGGCGCATCTTCATCTTGCAGAGCACTTCGGCCTGCTCGTCGGTTGCGGCCTCGGCAAACGACCAGTACTCGTAGCCCAGCAGCTCGTCGCGATGCAGCAGACGGTTAGTGCAGTGCTCGCACAGCTTGACGATTGCCTCGCGCGGATGCTCCGGCAGCGGCGGCACGAACTCCGAACCGATGTCGGGCTCGGTGTAACTAATTCCCGGTCCGTTGAGAATCATGGTTGTCCCTTCTCTTGCCGCAGTCCGGCGAGACCGCGGCGCCCCTCTTTTTTTGCAGGTCGGGCATGCCCCTATGCCGTTCACCCGCCATTGTTGACATTGTGTCAAAAATAGTATTGACGAACCGTCAACAATATTCAAGACTGTTAGGCGAACGGTCAGGCAAAAGAGGATGAAAGGCGGCAAACGCATGAGCGATAACACAGTGAACATCTCTGTGGCCGACGCCGTCCCCGCGCCCGACAGCGCGGCAAAGCGCTTGACGGGCGACGAACGCCGTCGAGAGATTCTCGCCGCCGTGCGCGCCGTGAGCTCCGAGCTGGGCGTGTCGCATCTTTCGGTATCGGCCGTGACCAAGCGTGCCGGCTGTACGCGCTCGTTGTTCTACCACTACTTCGCCGATATGGACGCCGCCGTCACTGCCGTCATGGACGAGGCAATCGACGGTTTTATCTCCGAGCTCGAGCAGTGGAACGCCAGCCGCACGGTCGGCGACATCGAAGGCGCACTCGACACCGTCGCCCCGCTCTTTAAGCACCTGGTCGTGAGCGGCCACGAGCTGCCGAGCACGCTCACCTCGAGCAGCGGCGCGCTCTACGGCGGCTTTTTGCACAACGTGGTCCAGCGCGTGGCGCAGTATATCTGCGACACCACCGTGGTGGATTTTGTCGCCCATCATGAGCTACGCATCGACCATGTCTACGAGACGTTCTACACCCTCATCATGGGGTTGTTGATGTATATCCGCACGCACCCCGATGTGCCCGACGAGACGGTCAAGGAAATCATCGCCTCGACGCTCCACATCGAGGGCTATACCGCCAAGTATCCGGAGCGCAAGCCCCAGAACTGACGACATTTAGCCAAACTGCCCGCGATCAGAAGAGGGGCCGCGGGCGTGTGAAAGGAGAGCAGCATGCTGTTCGATGTTTGGGGTAGCGATGCCCTTATCCACTGGGCCGGCTGGGCCATGGTCTTTATTGGTCTGATCGTGCTCAACGAGGTCGGCCGCCGCACCAAGCTGGGCGCGGCAATCATCTTTGGCGTGGCTCCGCTGGCCATGACCATCTACTGCGTCGCCATCGCCATCGGCGTTTCGCAAGGTGCCGAGTGGGCACTCACCAACCCCACCCATGTGTACCAGAACAGCTGGTTCCACTACGCCAAGGTATACGCGGCGCTGGCCGGTTGCTGGGGCTTCATTGCCATTAAGTACCAGTGGGGCAAGATCGGCAAGGCGCATTGGTTCCGCGCATGGCCGTTTGTGATCGTCGCCATCAACATCATGATCGCCGTCGTGTCCGACTTTGAGAGCGCCTATCACTTCTTTGTCCTGGGCCAGTCCACTTGGGTCACCTCCGAAGGTGCTACGCAGCTGGCCGGCTGGAACAACGTGTTCAACGGCATCGCCGGTCTCATCAACATCTTCTGCATGACCGGTTGGTGGAGCGTCTACGCCTCCGAGGATCAGACCGACATGCTGTGGCCCGACATGACCTGGGTCTACATCCTCGCCTACGATATCTGGAACTTCTGCTACACCTACAACTGCCTGCCCACCCACTCCTGGTTCTGCGGCTTTGCGCTGCTGCTGGCGCCCACCGTCGCCGCCTTTATCTGGAACAAGGGTGGATGGATCCAGAACCGCGCCTTTACGCTGGCCATTTGGTGCATGTTTGCCCAGGTGTTCCCGTATTTCCAGGAGGAGTCCATCTTTGTGACCCACTCCACGCTGGACCCCGGTGCCGCCACCGCAGTCTCGATCGCCGCACTGGTCGCCAACGTCGCCGCGATCATCTGCATCGCCTACCGCGCCAAGAAGCTCGGCCGCAATCCCTACAAGCAGGATGTCTTTGAGGGCACTAGCGATTGGGAGAAGGCTACCGCTCGCCGCGCCAAGGTGGATTACGCACACGCCGAGTAACGCGCCCGACGTAAACATCGCTTGAGCGCGAAGCGGCATAGCCGGTTCCGCGCAACTCAACGCATTGTAGAGCCCCCGGAATGTGATTCGTTCGCGTTCCGGGGGCTCTTTGCTGCCGCGAGGATGCGGCTGAACGATGCGCTCGGGTTAAATCGGATCTTATATTTCGCATACGCTTTATATGGCTCCATTTTTGGGTACAGTGTTGAGCCGATATTGAGCTTGGGGGATATATGAAAGATGAGACGTGTGGCCGCGAGGATGCGGCCCAGGATGCAGAAGCATGCGTCGAGGCCCTAGAGAGCCTAGACCAGATCGCACTGGCCGAGATTGCGTTTGACGATTCGAGCGTTGATGTGCGGGATGAGCCGGAAATCGAGGCGCAGCCCGATGATCAGGATGCAAAAGACGATGGCGCCGCGCCCGCCGAAGACGAGGCGGGGCACGAGGAATCCGACTGCGAGGCCGACGACCAGCCCGAATCCGACACGAGCGAAGAAACCATCTTGCTCGGCAGCTTGCCTGCCGACGACTCGCTCACCCGCGAGCTTCCCGGCCTGGGCTCCGCGCCTGCCGTGGACGAGACCATCGCCATGGGCGATATTCCCCTGCCGTCCGTTCCCTCGGCACATGAGGCCGAGGCTCGTCACCGCAAGATGTCGCCCAAGCGCCGTAATCTGATGGTCGCCGGTGTCGTGGCCGTCGCGCTCGTCGCCGGCGGTGCAGGCTATGCTGCCTGGAACGGATACCGGCAAGAGCAGGCCGCCGTGCTTGCCGCAAATGCCCATACCATGATGTCGGTGCAAATTGGCGTACATGCCGCGGGGCTCGACTGCTCCACCGGTTCAAAGATCCCCGTGCAGGTGAGTGGCCAGGACTCCGACGGCTCTTCTGTGAGCGAAACGCTCTACGTTGACGAGCACGGTCGCGGCATCAAGCTACTGCCCGGTGACTATACGCTCTCCATCGCTGGGTCCCCCATCGCAGTCGACGGTACCATTTACACCGTGCCGACCACCAAAGCGCAGGTCAGCATAAAGAGCGACGGGCAGGACCTGAGCGCTCAGGCATCCTTTAAGCTTAAGGTACCTTCGGCAGACACGGTGACCGACGACCAGATCGATGCCGCGGCCAAATATGCCGAGGAGGGCGGTTGTAGCTCTGCCGCGGCCGCCAAGATACTTCAGCAGGCGGCAACCGCTCGCCGTGATGCCGCCGCCAACGCCGTGAGCGCGCAAAAGGCACAGGCGGCCCATGATGCCGACGCCCGTCACAAGGCAACCGACCTCTACCAGCTCGATATCCCCGTCGAGTGGTACGGCAAGGTCGAGACTTGGCAAAATGGCAGCACGCTATGCATCTATCTTGCCGGCGACAGCGATACGCCGATTGTGACGCTCGTCGCGGTGCGCGAGGGCGAGAGCTTTACGCCCGATGAAGGCGATACGGTTTTGGGTGCGGCCAATCTAGGCAACGGTTATACCGTCTACGCCAGCGGCCCCGTCTATCCGTACGTGGTGCCCCAGACCATCAACGGACGGACGCAGAACCCCGTGTCAACCTACCCCATGGACACGGCCATTGAGCTTGTCGAGCTTACGACCGGCAACCACTACACCTATAGCCAGATCAAGAACGTACTGGTCGGCAAAGACGGCAAAGCCGACGCCGCGACCAAACTCGAGACCGACTACCTCGCCCAGATTCTCCTGCCGAGTATCAAAGCCCAGGACTAGCCGGCCCGAAGACAGCCACCCAACGCAGTTGCGGTGAAATAGGGATTGTTTTTGCTGGTCAAACCGCAAAACAGTCCCTATTTCACCGCAACTTATTGGTGGCCTTTTGGGTGGCACTCAGCGCCACGGGTCGGCTTCGAACATTGGCTCGCGCTCGGGTCGGCGATCGCTGTAGGGATCGTAACCGTCATCGTCCTCGTTCTCGGCACGGATATAGGGGTCGCGCGGCTTGGGCGCCGGTTTGGACGTGGGCCTGGGCGCCGGCGCGCTTGTCTTGATCTCGTCTTTCATCTGCATAGCTCCTTGCATCGCATCCGTTCAACATCATCGATTGTCGCACGAAAAAGGGCGGCGGACCCAATTGGATCCGCCGCCCTTGGCGTTTAGAGGCGGCTGGTAGATTTTAAGGCATGCCCCAAAAATCTACTCGGCGCCGGGGACCTCGTAGGTGGCCGCCGGCGTGTTATCGCACACGACGGTAAAACCGCCGTCCTTGTCGACATCGACCGTCACCTGATCGCCCTCGCGCACCGCGCCGTCGATGATGGCGGCGGCAATGGCGTCCACGACCTCGCGCTGAACCAGACGCTTGAGCGGACGGGCACCAAAGACCGGGTCCAGGCCGCCCACGGCGAGCATCTGCTTGGCCGCCGGGGTGATGGCAAGCGTCATGCGCTCCTTGGCCAGGCGTGCGCGGACGTCGGCGAGCTGGATGTCGACGATCTTCTCGATCTGCGCCATGCCGAGCGGATGGAACACCACGATATCGTCGATACGGTTGAGGAACTCGGGACGGAAGGTCTGAGCCATGGCTGCGTTGACCTGATGGCGCATCTCCTCCTCGTCCTTGCCGGAAAGCTCGGCGATAGCCTTGGAGCCCACGTTGGACGTCATGATGATAATCGTGTTCTTGAAAGACACCTGGCGACCCTGACCGTCGGTCAGGCGGCCGTCGTCGAGCACCTGCAGCAGCACGTTGAAGACATCCGGATGGGCCTTCTCCATCTCGTCGAGCAAGATCACGGAGTACGGACGACGGCGCACGGCCTCGGTGAGCTGGCCGCCCTCGTCGTAACCCACGTATCCCGGGGGCGCACCGATCAGACGCTGGACGCTGAACTTCTCCATGTACTCGGACATGTCGATACGCACGAGCGCGCGCTCGTCATCGAACAGGCACTCGGCAAGCGCCTTGGCGAGCTCTGTCTTGCCCACGCCGGTGGGGCCCAGGAAGAAGAAGCTGCCGATGGGCTTGTCCGGATCGGAGAGGCCCGCACGGCTGCGACGCACAGCTGCGGCGACGGCGGAGACGGCCTCGTCCTGGCCGATGACACGCTTATGCAGCTCGCCCTCCAAGCCCTTCAGCTTGTCGAGCTCGCCCTGCATCATCTTGGAGACGGGCACGCCGGTCCAAGCGCTCACGACCTCGGCGATCTCATCGGAGGTCACCTGCTCGTTGAGGCCCTCGCCGTCCTGCTGCTTTTGCGCCTCGAGCGCAGCCTCGGAATCCTGAATCTGCTGCTGCAGGCCCGGAATCACGGAGTAGCGCAGCTCGGACGCACGGCCCAGATCGCCGTTGCGCGTCGCGCGCTCCTCTTCACTCTTGGCCTCGTCGAGTTGCCCCTTGAGCTCCTGCACGTGGTCGATGGCGTTCTTTTGGTTGAGCCAGCCGGCCTTTTGCACGTTGAGCTTTTCTTGGACCTCGGCAATCTCTTGGCGCAGAGCCTCCAAACGCTCCTTGGAGGCGTCGTCGGTCTCCTTCATGAGCGCCTGCTCCTCGATCTGCAGCTGGGTAAGCTGACGCGTGGTGGCGTCAATCTCGACCGGCATGCTGTCGAGCTCCATGCGCAGGCGGCTTGCGGCCTCGTCGACCAGGTCGATGGCCTTGTCGGGCAGGAAGCGGTCGGCGATATAGCGATCGGAGAGGTCGGCGGCGGCCACGAGCGCGCTATCGGTGATGTGCACGCCGTGGAAGATCTCGTACTTCTCCTTGAGGCCACGCAGGATCGAGATGGTGTCCTCGACGGTAGGCTCGCTCACCATAACGGTCTGGAAACGACGAGCGAGCGCCGCGTCCTTCTCGATGTACTTGCGATATTCATCGAGCGTGGTCGCGCCAATCGCGTGCAGGTCACCACGGGCGAGCGCCGGCTTGAGGATGTTGCCGGCATCCATGGAGCCCTCGGTGGCACCCGCGCCCACGATGGTGTGGAGCTCATCGATGAACAGGATGACCTTGCCTTCGGACTTTTGCACTTCCTTGAGCACGGCCTTCAAACGGTCCTCGAACTCGCCGCGGTACTTGGCGCCGGCGACCAGCGCGCTCATGTCGAGCTCGATGAGGTCGCGGTCGCGCAGGGTGCTCGGCACGTCGCCGGCCACGATACGCTGGGCGATGCCCTCGACGATAGCCGTCTTGCCGACGCCCGGCTCGCCGATGAGCACCGGGTTGTTCTTGGTGCGACGGGACAGGACCTGGATGGTACGACGGATCTCGTCGGTACGGCCGATGACCGGGTCGAGCTTGCCGGCGCGGGCAAGGTCGCAGATATTGCGTCCGTACTGTTCCAGCGCCTCAAACTGGGTCTTGTCCTCGGCAGACGTCACGCGGTCATCGCCGCGCAGCTCCTCGTAGACCTGCTCGATGCGCTCCTTGGTGACGCCGGCATCGCGCAGCACACGACCGGCCTCGCCCTTGTCCTCGGCAAGCGCCATCAGCAGATGCTCGGTCACCACAAAGCTGTCGCCCATCTTGGTGGCCTTTTTCTCGGCCTTCTCGATGACGCGGACAAGCTCGTTGGACAGACCCATCTGCTGGCCCTCGCCCGAAACCTTGGGCGCGTGGTCGATGACATCCTGCGTGGAGCGTGCGAGCTGAGCCGGGTCGGCACCGATGCGCTCGATGATCACGGAGATATTGCGCTCGCCGGCACCGAGCAGGGCGGACAGCAGGTGAATCGGCTCCACCGCACCGGCCTGCGCGTCAGCAGCCGTGCTCATGGCGGTCTGCAACGCCTCGCGCGACGTCATTGCTAGCTTATCGATTCTCATGGAATCACCTCTCTTGGGGCGGCCGCCCTACGGGGCGGCTTCACGTTGTTCGAGAAGTATTGTTGCCAGCTTTGCGCGATCTTATACACAAATCTAAGTCTCTATATATAAGATTTTCTGAGTGATTGAAAGATAGGGAGCAGGTGCGCTCACCCGCTACGGCCTCGTCCCCTTACTATCTCGATCTGTAACATCTAGCGCCTGTTTATGGCTCTAGATGTTACAGATCGAGATGAAATGACCAGCGGCACCCGTTTATCTAAATCTGTAACATCTAGCCAGCAAATAGAGCTCTATCTGTTACAAATCGAGACGAACAGAAAACACCCGGATCAAAAATCTAAATCTGTAACACCAGGCCCACTTTTAGCGGCCAAGATGTTACAGATCGAGACAGACCGAAAACCACCACAAAGAGGACAGGCACCTTTGTGATGGTTGCAGCCTCTATTTACTTGCCGAGCCCGTGCTTCCCGATTCGGCGTTCCAGGACATCTCATCCTCGAACAACCATGTACGGGCAGACCCGCTATCGCGTGCAGCCTGCGGGTCGGGCAAGCAGGTCTGTTCATAGGCATCCTGAATGCACTGACCCATAAAATCGTTGAGCTCGGTCTGGTTGCCCTCCATGACATAGGCGACATCGCCGTCCAAGATGTAGATACCCGGCCCCTCATTGCCCTCGTAGCCAGGATCGTACGAAACATCACATAACTTAGTGCCATTCGCGGTGTCCAACTCGATGGACGAGCGGCATCCGCCAACCATGTCGTTCGCTTTTGCCCGATAGGATGCATATCCATACCAGCGCTTAAAGGTTTTGCCCTTGAGCAGCTCGGACGCCCTGTCGATCAGACTAGAATCCGTGGTATAGCGCATAGCCCCAAGCTGAATGTGCGGATAATTGCTAATACCCAGCACAGCCGGCTGCTCATCAAAATCAACGGTAATGGTCTCGGGCTTGTCGTCGCCGGTCAGAAGTTCGACAGATTGAGTCACAGGCTTGACCACCGGCTCCGTCACCGCAGCAGGTAGAAATGCCATGCCGACAACGCCCGCGCCAACCACGGCGATCGCAAGCGCCAAGACAATCAATCCAATACGGGCAGAACGGCTCACGGCAAAACACCTCACAATGCAAACCTTCGCCACCTGCACTAATGATACCGCCAGCTAGCACTATTACCAAAAGAAGCTGCTCGCACCCCACCGCCACAAAGGGGACAGGCACCTTTGTGGTGGTTTTCGACGCTAACGGTCGACCATCTCACGCCATGAGATTAAACTTGAATTGTTCTCTGAACATATCCATTTCTGCCTATCCTCAACAGCTCTTTGTCTCGAGGAGCGCATATGAAGCCGTCTCATTCCACCGGTCGCAACGTCATCGCCATTCTCGCCATACCCATCGTGATGCTCTTCCTTATCGTCATCACGCCCTTTTCTTTTGGCATCGCCACGCCCTTCGATCTTTGCGGGATGATCGACGCCGGCTCGCGTGCCACCTCGCTTTCCTTTATCTGTCGCGGCGTGTTTTACGAAGATGGAATTCCCACCGGAATTTGGCGGTCAAAGTTGCCATTGCTCGGTCAGATCGACGGATGCTCCCCCTATTTCTGCCTTGGACCTCAGGCGCTAAACTATCTAATCGACGACCAGCCACTCGACTCCATCACCCTCGCCTACGACTACGCACCAAACACCGATGAGCGCCACATGAACCAAGTCCTCGACAAGATGCTTGGACAGTGCGGGCTCACCGAGGAGGCCGGTCGAACCATCTATAGCAACCAGAAATTAAAGCGAACAGAACTCCGCCGTGTCGGAAAAATCAAAGGGCGAAACGGGGCCGCCTACTGGGATGCCTGGGCAACACGCGACAAGGGCGAATTCGGACACAGCACCTATATGGTCACTGTCTACGCCAAAGACGGAATTAAGGACAATGTTGACGATTTCGCGTCATCCAAACTCGGCATCCCCAAAACAACCAAACCCGCCAGCCCGGATGAAATCCTGTAGGGACGCTCATTAGAATGTCGTTCAACGAGCACGGCAACATCGAGCTCGCCCCCCACCACCACGAAAGGGACAGGCCCCTTTGTGGTGGTTTTCGACTCTGGCACTCAACTGTCTCGATCTGTAACATCTAGCTGCCGTTTTGGACCTCAGATGTTACAGATCGAGACGAAATGTTCAGCAGTTCCCGTTTATCTAAATCTGTAACAACTACTCGGCAAATAGAGGTCTACCTGTTACAGAACGAGACAAACCGTGAACCGCCACAAAGGTGCCTGTCCCCATTGTGGTGGTTTTCGACAAAAAGAAGCCGCCCCAATAAAAAGAGGCGGCATCAAGCAAGTCTATTTTTTAGCGTCCCTCAAGACCCAACGAGAACGCAGAAATGTAGCCCGGGGCTTACCCTTTCCCGAACGCGACCCTCGCGAAGCGCGTGAGCGGGCGGGAAAGGGTAAGCCCCGGGCGGACAATTAAGTGCGTTACTCGGCAGCGGCCTTGAACTTGTTGTAGTTGATCAGGCAGCCGGCCTTGACGATGGCACGCTCCTCTGCCGTCATATCGGCAATGTAGAGCTCAATCTGCTCGACCGCACCGTCGGCGCGCACAACGTAGGCGGCGATGTCCTTCAGGTCGCCGTCGAGTGCGGCGCGGATACCCGGCACAAAGACGTAGTCGCCCACCTCAAAGTTGGGCTCGGCCTCCATCTGGAAGGGCACCATGCCCCAATTCATCACGTTGGAGCGATAGCGCTTGGTGGCGTACTCGTGGACGATGTTGGCCAGACCGCCAATCACGCGCTGGCAGCTCGCGGCCTGCTCGCGGGCAGAACCGTCACCAGGCTTCTTAGCATAGAGCATGGAGCCATACTCGGTCGCCTTGGCGTCGGCCGCGACACCCGCGCCGGCCAGCGCCTCAAACACGCCAGCAAGCTCGGTATCGAGTGCCGCCAGGTCGCCTGCCGCTTCGCCGGCAACGCGGCGCTTTTCCACCGCGTCAACCTCCTTGGAACGACCCACGTAGGCCGGATCGCGGCGGCTGAGCGTAAACTCGGCCAGACCCAGCGGGTTGGAACGGAAGGAGCTCGTCTCGCCCGAGGGAATAAGCTCGTCGGTCGTAGTGACCGGGTCCATAATCTTGGAGCACACCCTGAGCAGGATGTCGTCGCCGAGGGGCTCCATCGCGGGCCACGGCTTGATGTTGGGGCCTTCGACCAGCTCGTCGGCAGGCTTCGCCTTGCCAAAACCCCAGTACACGCGCTTTTTGTACGGCGCGTCGTCAAAGGTGTACTCGCAGACCTCGTCCCAAGTCTCCTCGGGCAGGTCGGTCGCCGGCGTCAGGACGCCGCCGTTGGCAGCCGTCGCCGCAATGGAGCGGGCGTCCATCAGGGCCACGGCGCTCAGCTGGCCATTGCCCGGCTTGGAACCCTCGCGGTTGGGGAAGTTGCGCGTGGTGTGGCGGATGGACAGGCCGTTGTTGGCGGGCGTGTCGCCGGCGCCAAAGCACGGACCGCAAAACGCCGTGCGCACGATCGCACCGGCCTCCATGAGGTCGTAGATATAGCCGCGGCGCGTAAGCTCGAGTGCCACGGGCTGGCTTGTGGGATAAACCGACAGCGAGAACTCGCCGCAGCCGGTGTCGGCGCCTTTGAGCACGCGGGCAGCCTGGACCACGGAGTCGTAGTTGCCGCCCGAGCAGCCGGCGATAACGCCCTGCTGCACGTGCAGCTTGCCGTCGACGATCTTGTCGAGCAGGCTAAAGTGCGTCTTGCCCTCGCCGATCTTGGCGGCCTCGAGCTCGACCTCATGCAGGATGTCCTCGAGGTTCTCGTTGAGCTCCTCGATCTCAAAGCCATTGGAAGGATGGAACGGCAGCGCGATCATGGGCTTGATGCTCGACAGGTCGACCTCGACGCAGCCGTCGTAATAGGCGACATCAGCGGGCTTGAGCTCGCGGTAGTCGTCGCCGCGGCCGTGCATGGTCAAAAACGCGTGCGTGTCCTCGTCGGTGGCCCAGATGCTCGACAGGCAGGTGGTCTCGGTGGTCATGACATC
Source organism: Collinsella sp. (assembly GCA_048367555.1). Lineage (GTDB taxonomy): Bacteria > Actinomycetota > Coriobacteriia > Coriobacteriales > Coriobacteriaceae > Collinsella. Next base: position 1,099 of record DBGCAP010000024.1, on the reverse strand, counting down.
GACGCCGTTGCGGTAGTCGGTCGTCATGCTCGCGATGCCCGGGCCCACAAACTCCATGACCTTGTTCTTGACGTAACCCTTGGCAAAGACGGCGCGGATGATGGCAAGCGCAACGTCGTGCGGGCCGACACCGGGACGCGGGGCACCCGTGAGGTAGATGGCAACGACGCCGGGATAGGCAACATCGTAGGTGTCACGCAGCAGCTGCTTTGCCAGCTCGCCACCGCCCTCGCCCACGGCCATGGTGCCCAGAGCGCCGTAGCGGGTATGCGAGTCGGAACCCAGGATCATCTTGCCGCAACCGGCGAAGTTCTCACGCATAAAGGAGTGGATGACGGCGATGTGCGGCGGGACGAAGATGCCGCCGTACTTCTTGGCCGCCGAGAGGCCAAAGACGTGGTCGTCCTCGTTGATGGTGCCGCCCACGGCGCACAGCGAGTTGTGGCAGTTAGTGAGTACGTAAGGCAGCGGGAACTGCTCCATGCCCGAGGCGCGCGCCGTCTGGATGATGCCAACGAAGGTAATGTCGTGGCTCGCCATGGCGTCGAAGCGAATCTTGAGCGCCTCGGGGTTGCCGGACGTATTGTGTGCCTGGAGAATCGAATACGCGATGGTGCCGCGCTTGGCATCTTCGGGCGTCTGCGTAATACCGCGCTCGGCAGCCTCGGCCGCAGGCACAACCTCGCTGCCGCCGCGCAGGTAGATGCCGTCCTCGTACAGCTTGACCATACTGTCTCCCACTCTGCCCAAAAGATTTGGGCGCATAGCATACATTCGTTCAATATCGTGCCATAGAACGGTTGCGAGTGGGTTACGAATCTGCACGTTCACTTTATCTCGGTAAAGCATAGAACGATCCCCTTGCATCACTCTCCTGACAAGGAGTGCCCCAAAGTGCCGGCACAAAAGGAACGTCCCCAAGTGCCAAGTGCCGCAAGAGCGTCCCTTTGGCTAGTCATTTAAGAACGTCCATTACAGTCGAAACTGTCAGCCCGGGACCGTCTCGGGCTACGATTGAGGCGCGCCCAGAACGGGCCGCCGACCGGGCGCCCGCGCACGGCCGAACGTCCCTGCCCCCGAGAGGGCCCGTTGGGTGCTG
>DBGCAP010000023.1:0-4876 GCA_048367555.1 Collinsella sp. | reverse complement strand
CTGGGCGCCAAATGGGACCGGACCAAGAAGATCTGGTATGTACCCAGCGGCGTCAACCCCGAGCCCTTTGCCGAGTGGCTGCCCGGTGTTGACCGATCCGACCCCTCAGCGCCGTATATATATCTAGTACTGGGCAAGCGCGAGTGCTGGAAGTGTCACAAAGAGACCTCGGTCGCGGCCTTCGGCATTCCCTATCGAACCGATAACGACGAGAGCATCGCCATCGCGCACGCGCCCAACGAAGCCGGGCACATTTCCATCGACACGGCCAACGCCAACGCACTCGCCATCGTGCCCGCTCTTGGCTGCGTGCCGGGCGAGATCCGCGACTACCTTCATAAGCGCTGCGGCTACAAGCCCGTAGGCGCACGAGCCTCCAAAGCCCCGTCGCTCGGCAACACGTGCACCAGTTGCGACGCGCTGCAAGGCAGCCGCTATCTGTTCGAGGAGCCCTCGTCCCCGTTTGCCCTCACTGCCATCAACAAGCTGCCGGCACTGGAGTTTGTGCGCGTCGAAGTTGCCGGCGTCTTTGGCGTCCCGGCCACGCGCACCGACTTTGACCAGGCGCTCTTTACCTGGGCACGCGACCATCACGCCGAGTTTCACAAGCAACTCGGTGAGGGGATTTATTTGTAGAGACGGAGATACCTTCACAGCCAGCTCCTCTGCATCACCTATCCCTCGTCGCCGGCGTCGCACACGATATCGAGGCCACAAACAGGGCATTTCTCCGGATACACCGGCATATGAACGCCCGTACGTTTCCTCACTTCGTCGCTGAACCTGTCACGTGCATCGATGAACCCAATGTCGAGACACGGTATTTGCGAGCCGCAGCAAGGACAGGCGACAGCAAACGACCCGCAATCAACCTCTACGTTCGGAAACATATTGTTGTCTATAAGGGCACACGGCAGTTTTCCGTACTTCCCCATCGCAATATCGCCTCGCCAGCTCATACACGCTCCCCTCTCGCTATACAAATCAGGAAGAGCATGCACCGGCGGGCGGGCACGAGATTGCATCGCCACGCGATCCGATCAAACAACACGATCTTAAAAGACCGCCAAAGCCAAATACGCTAATACGGCAGAAGCCCCGCCTTTTCACGCTTCTTTTCCGAGTGATCGGACTCAATGCGATGGGCCTCAAGAAACACCGTATTGGGTCCAAACCATTCGTTTTCTGGCTCGAACCGCTCAACAAACGCAAGGCCGAGCACCTTATAGCCCACCACGGTTGCAAATATGACTCCGACTGGGACGCCACATTCCATGCAGTTGAGCATTTTACGGTTGTAATTCTGGTCTCGAAAACCAACGGTACCCGGCGCTTGAACCGAGTACTTAATGACCCACGTACCATCGTCCAAATAAAGCGGAGGCACATCGGTGTAGAAGCTCTTTTTAGAGTTATGGACCGAAAGCGCAAACGTCTTATTGGGATCTTGCTTCACCCGATCCTGGCCCGGCCAGAAGATCCCTGAATCCCGCGATCGGCACATCGTTGATGCTCTCGGTTTGCCGCTGGCTCGCTCGTACCCCGCTACCCCACTCCCCTGTATACTGATGTAGCACGTGTTTCATCCGGGCTTGTTGGGCCGAATTGTTCATGGGAGGGTCTTATGGCTGCTTCGAATCCGCCTAAGGGGAGCGTTTCTTCTTCGTCCATCAAGCCGGTTACGCGCAAGGCCGTGCGTTGCCAGCGCGAGGTCGCTTGGCTTGTCACGCAGGCGGCGGGCAGGCTTGTGGCGACCACTCAGGACGTCAATGCTCCCACACCGAGCTTTGTGCTGGCAGCGGCGCTGGATCGAGTACACCAGCTGGAACTCGCCGCACAAGAAGACGGCAGCCATCTTGGCTACCAGGACGTTATGACGCCCGACCTGTTGACCTTTTGCCGCACAGCCAAGTTGCCCGCCGCACCCAATGCGCTTTCAGACGCAGGCTACATGTTTACGCTTTCGGGCGCGGACCTTATCCGCAACATCTATGCATACTGCAGCGAGCTCGCCGAGCGCCACGTCTTTGACGCGGCAGAAGTCAAACCGGGATATGTCATCAAGCTGGTTCTTAGGCTGTTCTTGATAGACGGGTTCGGGGCCATGCCGGCGTAAGCCGAGTCTTTAGCATCACCGTCGACTGGGCAACAACCGCTTTACCTTAATGGACGCCAATCGAGGGTCGATTATTGGGTCGCCTCGTCCACTAACGCATCTATCCCACGCGCTCCGACAGTCGATACTTGCGGTTGCGGCTCGTCGCCGGCGCCGTGGGCTCAAGCTCGCCTTGAGCAATGAGCGCGTTGACGCGCGACCTAACCTGGGAAATTGTGAGCCCTGTGTGCTCTGCCAGCTCGCGCGTCCCCAGCTCGCCGTAGTGTTTGAGTGCCGTCACAATTAAGCCCCCGCCATGATCGACCGGCTCGATCTTTGAACGGTAAAGTACGACCTTGAACCGATCGAATCCCGGGCAGAACAGGGGCTCGGCCAGACCATGCGCGCGCATGCCATCAATCATCATCGGGATGCCCGAGCCATTTCCGTCAGCCGGCGAGCCTGCGCCATCCGGCAGTGGAACAATCGACATGAGTTTCACGAGCGTCGCGTTACGGCATCGGGAGCTGCCGTCAAACAAGTTCTCGCGAGTCTTTCCCCCGTAAAGGCCGCCAGGATTCGTCACCTCGACACGATCGTCAAAGACGTCGACGGCAATCGATTGTCCACAGAACCGATCCCCGTATTCTCGATGGATTACGGCGTTGGCGATTGCCTCGCGCAGAACCTCCTCGGGAATCTCAAGCGAGTCGACACGCGAGACGCCTTGGACGGTCGAGGTTCGCCGCAAATTCTTGGCGACGGCCACGACAGCATCCGAGATCATCTCGCCCGACGTTCCCTCACAGATTGTGCGGTCCATGAACCTCAACGAACCCGCGGCGCCCTTCTGCGTTCCGGCATGGACCGCCACATCGATAAAGAGCTTGGGATAAAACTGCTGAGGGTAGGTGCCCGCAGCCAGGAGCCCGGCCTTAGTCACATTACCCTGGGAGTCGAGGAAACTCAGGCGCTCCAGCTTTGTTTTCTTGTCCGTCGCGCCGCGCATAGCTCGGGGCGTCAGCGAGAAAGCACGCTCTATCGTGCGGCCAATCAGGGCCTCGTCGAGGTCGCCCACGCCCGCGCCCGGCACTGCATCGCGATCACTGGGGCTCGTTCGTTCATACGACGACAAGGACAGGACTTCGGTCGATGAAAGCGGCACATCTTTGTCATCGATGCGCTTGTAGCTGCCGCCCTGGGCGCCCCGCTCTATGACATAGCAGGGCTTGCTCGACGGATCGAGCTCCTCAATGGTAATGACGAGAACGATGGCGCCCTGAAGCTCCACTCGCTCGATCGTGTATTTGGGCGGATTGGCCAGCTTTCCTCGACCTCCCGCATCACCCATGCCTGCCACAAATTGGTTGAGCACTTTCTCGGTCTCGAAGTTCTCAACCGGGACAAAACCCGCGCGCTCACTCACTCCGAGCACGATGATTCCGCCGGCAGTGTTCGCGAATGCGCTCACCGTTTCCCACACGTCGCGGGAAAGCGTCGTGGCGCTCTCCTTCACTTCGACGTTAAGATCATCCGAGCCCATACGCCTTAAAGACTCAAGCAGACCGATCAGCTCGTTTTCGTTCATCTGCACGTCCTTTCGCTCGGTCCTGCGGAGAATGCCGCGGATAGATTTCCCTCGTCTCTCAGTTATCTCTCGTAATTATCTCTCGTCTTTCTGCTATCTCTCGTATTAGTGACGAATGAGAGATACGTGAGTGATGCATCGGCGTGGATTATTGGACGATCGGAAAATCCCTCAAACAAAAAACGGGGCCGGCCTTACGCCGAACCCCGTTTTCAAACGGTCAGTTAGTTATCCAACGCGCGAGCATAGCAGTCAACATTACGCCGCCGCGAACACTCCCAAGCCCGTTCCGATGATGCAGATCGCAAAGATGCCCAAGATGATCCAAATGGTCTTGACGCCCTATTTGTACAGGGCGACGCAGGCAAAGGTTGCCAGCAAGGGCAGCAGACCGGGGAAGATCGAATCGAACAGATCCTGCAGGACAATCTCCGAACCACCCACGTCAAAGGTCAAAGCAGTGGACAGTGAGACCTGTGCCGCAATCATGGCGCCGATAACGGTCATTCCGAGGACACCGGCAGCATGCGTCATGCGAGACATAAGGTTGTTCTCTTCGGACTGCTGCAAAAACTTGGTTCCCAGGTCGTAACCCAGATGGGCGGCGACGATACGCGTTGCAAAGTTAATCACGGAGTAGAGAAGGAAGACGGAGACGGGAAGGGCGAGCGCGACGGCAGTTGCCGTGCCTGTACCCGTAATGACGGCAAACGCGCAGCCAAGCACGCCGGAGGTATAGACCTCGGGAGGAACCGCCGCGCCGACCATGATGGCACCCATGAACATGGACTCCAAGGCAGCACCAACGATAACGCCCTGTTGAACGTCACCAAGAATCAAGCCAACGAACAGCTCGTAAACAACGGACGGCCAGGCATTGTAATGCCAAATAACTGCTCGTCCATGGACGCCATAATGCGACCAGTGCAACTAGAAGGTACTGGGCAACTATTTTGATTAACCCTAGAAATAAGCCTGCAGGCGAGACGTTCAGCACGGCTCGCCTGCAGACAACAGCAGCAATTTGAAAGGATTAGTAGTTCATCTGGTGATAGTAGCGACGCGTGGTGAGCGGGTGGTTGCGGACGTGCTCGAGATGGCAGCTCAGGCGCTCGGTGATGGTGTAGGTGACCATCGGGGAGACGATCTTGCGGAACTCGGGGTCGCTGAACGGCAGCTCGACCTCGGCGGTG
>DBGCAP010000022.1:0-31205 GCA_048367555.1 Collinsella sp. | reverse complement strand
GAAGCTAAGCCCCATCGCGCCGAGAGTACTGCGGGGTCAGCCCGTGGGAGGCCAGGGCGCCGCTGACCGGTGGACGGCACCGAGCCGTCGCATCGACTTGAAGAAGGGGGAGGCCTCGCGGCCTCCCCCTTTTTTGCGTTTATAGGGCTATCACTCCACTGTCGCTGTGTTTTTGACCCTCGTTTGTCGCATCTTCTGCGAACGGGCTACAATATCTTAGTCTGTGCAGCATGGAGGTGATTATGGCCGAAGCCGGAATCGGCGTTGATATCGTCGAGATTTCCCGAATGAAATCAATCCTTGAGAAGACGCCCGCGTTTGCTCGGCGCGTGTTTACCGATGAAGAGCGTTCGTATTGCGATGCCTCGTCTCGTCCCGCCGCGCACTATGCTAGTCGTTTCGCTTCTCGCGAGGCGGTGCTTAAGGCGCTGGGAACGGGATTTAGCCAGGGTGTTGGCCGTAAAGACGTTTCCGTAACGCGCGATAAGCTCGGCAAGCCAAAAGCGCTGCTTTCGGGCCGTGCTCTCGAAATCGCCCAGGAATTGGGTGTTGTCGAGGTCGCTCTTTCTATTACTCTGACGGGTGACTTGGCTGTCGCTAATGCCATTGCGATCACCGAGGATGCTCGACCTAAACCCAAGGAAGAAAAAGTGACCACGAAGGAGCGCGTTGCTCAGACATTTAAAGAGGCTCGCTCTGTCTTGGACGAGCTCGAACAGCTGCAACAATCTGCTTTGTCGGAACATCTGGATGATGATCCGCAAGATGCGCTAGGAGCATAGATGAAACCGGTTTTGAGTACCGAGGAAGTCGTTCGCCTCGAAGATATTATCGAGCGTGAGGGCACCTCGAAGGCCGAACTCATGGAGTTGGCGGGCGAATTTGCTGCCAACGAGATTTTAAAGCTCAACCCCGATCGCGTTCTCGTATTGGTCGGTTTTGGCAATAATGGCGGAGATGGCTGGGTTGCCGCTGACATTTTGACGCATAAGGGCGTTGATGTTGATATCGTCTCTCCGGTTGAGCCGGATGAGATCCCTGCCGCTCTCGCTCGCCATGTTGCTCGCCGCACTGCTGGCCGCGACGTGCACGTGTGTGTCGGCCCCTCTCGTGATGAGCTGGAGGTGCTGATCGATAAGGCTGATGTTGTAGTCGATGCCATTTTTGGTACTGGTTTTCACGGTGATCTCCGTGCGCCTTTTTCAATCTGGATTCCCACGGTCAATGAAAATGCCGATTGCGTTGTTTCCATCGATGTTCCCTCGGGCCTGAATGCCGAGACGGGTGTGGTTGATGATGACTGCATTCGTGCTGAGCGTACGGTGACGATGATTGCTCCCAAGATTGGCTTATACAGCGCTGACGGTCCCGAATATGCAGGCGATCTGGTCTGCGGTGGTCTGTATGATCGCCTTGATGAGGTTATTGATGATGTCGACCATGCTGCCGAGATCGTGGAGCCCGGCGACCTTGTGGACTACTTTGCTCCGCTGCCCACGAATATCGATAAGTACTCGCGCGGCTCGGTGCTCATTGTTGCCGGATCGGCACAGTATCCTGGCGCCGCCATTATGGCTGCCAAGTCCGCTGCCCGCGCAGGCGCCGGCTATGTAGCGGTCGCGACGCCGGATGCGTGCGCCAACCTTATCCGCATGGCGCTCCCCTCGATTCCGGTCTTTGCTATTCCATCTGATTCCCGCGGTTCTTTTGGTGCCGCTGCGCGCATGACGGTATGTGAGATTGCCAAGAAATATAGCTGCGTGCTGTGTGGTCCCGGCATGACGACATCTGCCGGTGCCATGCAGGTGGTTTCGGGTCTGCTTGAGCTCGACGTACCGCTTATCTTGGATGCCGATGCTCTCAACTGCCTTGCCAAGATTGCAATCGATGGCATCGACAGTAATCCCGAGATGTATCGTCGTGAGCAGCCGCTCGTTATGACGCCGCATTATCGTGAGCTTTCGCGTCTCGTCGCCGGTGATGAGGTCAATGACCTTGGAACCGCGATTGCCGCCGCGCAAAAGGTTGTCTGGGCCGCCGGTTCCGATAACCTCGTTGTTATCGCTAAGGGCCCGACGACGGCCATTTGCGGTGTTGAGCGCGTGCTGCTGCCGCTCTCTGGCCCGGCGTCGTTGGCGACCGCTGGCTCGGGTGACGTCCTTGCGGGTATTCTGGCCGGCACGCTAGCCACCATGCGCGACGAGATGGACCGCTGGGAGCTGCTGTACTCGTATGCCGTCGCGCTTCATAGCTATGCCGGTTTTGCCGCGGCGACGGAGTTTGGCGAGAAGAGCGTTATCGCGACCGATCTTATCGACTTGATCGGTCCCGCCATGGAGTTGGCGGCAAAGGATGCGCTCGATGATCTGGGAATCACGGACGAAGGGTCGGATGACTAATTATGAATAAAGCCGATTTGACGCGTTGGTCCTGGGTCGAGATCGACCGCGGGGCGCTTCGCCGCAACACGAGGGCCTATAAGAATTTGCTGAATCCGCGTCAGCGCCTGTGCTGCGTGGTTAAAGCCGACGCTTATGGTCATGGAGCCGTTGAGTGCGCCAAGATCATGTATTCGGCCGGCGCCGACATGTTTGCCGTGGCGACGGTTAACGAGGGTGTTGAGCTCCGACAGGGCGGGATTACGAAACCCGTCCTTATCCTAAGCGAGCCGCCTATCGAGGCCATTCCGACGTTGCTCGAGTTCGATATCATGCCCTCGGTCTATACGTCCGACTTTGCTCTTGCGTATGGCGAATGTGCCGTCGCGGCGGGCAAGGTGGGCAAGTATCATCTCGCCATCGAGACGGGCATGAACCGCATCGGCGTACATTACACGCAGGTGCTCGACTTTGTCCGCGGTATTGATTTCCATCGCGGTATTCAGTGCGACGGCGTATTTACGCACTTCGCCACGGCCGATGAACCTTCGGGCTGGGACTACAAGCTGCAGTGTCAGCGCTTTACCGAGGCCGTTCAAGCCATTAAGGATGCGGGTTTTGAGTGCGGTATCGTGCATTGCGCCAACACGCCGTCCTCGATGCTCGACCCCTCGATGCATTTTGATATGATTCGCGCCGGCGTTGGCTTGTATGGCATGCAGCCGTGCGAGCTGAGTAGCCGTGTGATGCAGCTCGATCCCGTTATGAGCGTTCATGCGCGCGTGACGCGCGTGGCGCACCCTGCGATGGGCGAGGGCGTGGGCTACGGTTTTACCTACCGCGTACCGCGTACGCGCGTTCAGATCTGCACGCTGCCGATCGGTTATGCCGACGGCCTATCGCGTACGCTTTCCAATCGTATGGATGTGCTGTATCGCGGCGAGCGCGTGCGTCAGGTTGGCAATATCTGCATGGATCAGTTTATGGTCGCCATTCAGTCCAACCCGGCACACGAGATTCCCGAGGCCGAGTATGGTGACGAGATGATTATTGTCGGCCGCGATGGCGATGCCGAGATCACTATGGACGAGATGGCCCGACTGCGCGGAACGATTAACTACGAGGTCGCCTGCGGCTTTGGCATGCGTCTCGACAAGGTCTACGTGTAGGAGCCGCTATGGGCGTCATGCACATCCCCGGCCATACCCATCAGGCGCCACGTGAGGTCGCACTCGAGGAGATTGAGGCTGTTTTAGGCGACTGCCATCTCTGCCAGCTCTATCAGTCGCGCCATAACATCGTGTTTGGCGTGGGAAACCCCCACGCTCGCGTCATGTTTATTGGTGAAGCACCGGGTCGCAACGAGGATTTGCAGGGCGAACCCTTTGTGGGGGCGGCGGGTGAAGACCTCAACGGCATTTTGTCCCTGGCAGGTCTTAAGCGCGAGGACGTCTATATCGCCAACGTGCTTAAGTGTCGCCCGCCGGGAAACCGCAATCCGCGTCCCGAGGAAGTGCTGGCTTGCTCACCGTTTTTGCGCGAGCAGATTCGAAGCATCTGGCCCGATATCATCGTGACGCTCGGTAACCCCGCAACGCACTTTGTGCTCAAGACCGAGATCGGCATTACCAAGCTGCGCGGCAGGTTCCATCAGATGGGCCACTTTGTGGTGATGCCGACGTTTCATCCTGCGGCGGCGCTGCGCAATCCGGCGTGGCAGGAGTTGCTGGAGGAAGACTTTAAGATGCTGGGCGACTATCTGGAGCGGCACCCCGCGCCGGAGACCGCCTCGGAATAATAAGGAGCGTATATGTCCCTGGAGCGCCTGGGGGTAGGTACCTATAGAACGGCCCGTACTGCCGATACGGAGCATTTTGGCGAGCTGGTCGCACCGTGTCTAGAAGATGGCGATGTGCTGATCTTGACCGGCGGCCTCGGGGTGGGCAAAACCCACTTTACCAAGGGCGTTTCGCGCGCTCTGGGCGATGAGCATATGGTCACAAGCCCTACGTTCGCACTCATGGCCGTTCATGACCAAGGGCGTATTCCGCTGTTCCATTTTGATCTGTACCGCCTGGAGCATGCCTACGAGCTTGAGGATACGGGCATTTTTGACGTGCTGGGCTATGAGGGTGTTTGCCTGCTGGAATGGGGCGAGCAGTTTCAGGATGAACTGACAGATGAGTATCTTTCGGTGACGCTTAAGCGCGATGAGGACGACAGCGACGTGCGAACGATAACGCTCGAGGCACACGGCGAGCGCGCGGATGAGCTTTCCCATTTGATAGATAAGGCTGTACAAGATGAGCTTGCATAACGACAACGCGCTGGTGGTGGCGCTCGACACATCGACCGACATGCTTGCCTGCGCGGCAAGCTGGATTGACGTGCAGACAGGCGAGGCAAAGTTGGTGAGTGGGGACCATCTGTGTCGCCGTCATGCCAACGTTGAGCTCGTGAATACTGTTGATGGCCTACTGAAGCAGACCGGCCTGGATCGCAGCGATGTCGGCTGTTATGTGGTCGGCCGCGGCCCGGGTTCGTTTACGGGCGTGCGTATCGGCATCTCCACCGCAAAGGGTCTGGCACGCGGTGCCAACGTGCCGTTGCTGGGCGTGTCGACACTTGACGCTTGCGCCTGGACAGCATGGAAGGCCGGCGTACGCGGCAAGCTTGGTGTTCTTGCCGATGCCATGCGCGGCGAGGTGTACCCGGCGCTCTATGTGCTGGGGGATGAGGGCCCCGAGCGTCTGTTTGAGCGCGAGCGCGTGGTCAAGGCCGCCGTGGCGCTTGATGAGTGGCGCCAGACCGCGGACTGGGATCAGGTTCAGTTAACTGGTGACGGTCTCGTGCGTTATGGCAAACTGCTGGGCGAGGATGAGACAGCACGCTGCGTGGGGCGAGACCTGTGGTGGCCCTCGGGCGAGGGCCTGCTGATGGCGCACGCCGCAGGCGACGGCGATCCGGCTCGCGTCTTGCCGATCTATACGCGCCTTTCGGATGCCGAGGAAAACGAGCGCAAGCGCCTGGGTCTTGCCGAGAGCGCGCAGAGTGAGGTGACAGGTGTTGCCGACGAGCTCGCCGGACGTCATCTGCAATTCCGCCCCATGGGCGCGGCAGATGCCGAGGGCGCGAGCGCACTGGAGACCGCCTGCTTTGAAGGCGCCGGACACGAGGCATGGACGCCGGGCATGTTCCTGTCCGAGCTGGGCGAGGACGTTGCCGCTCCGCGTAGCTGGTGGGTGGCGCACGACGACGGTCAGCTGCTGGGTCTTGCCGGCGGCATGGTCGTCGACGGGGACGTGCAGATTATGGACGTTGCCGTCGATCCGACTCATCGCCGCGAGGGCATTGCTCGCAAGCTGCTGTCGCACGTGAGCTATGACGCGCAGATGCTCGGCTGCACTACGGCTTCGCTCGAGGTTGAGGACGGCAACGAGGGCGCGATTGCGCTCTATGCCGCTCTGGGCTTTACCGAGGCGGGCCGTCGCCGCGGCTACTACGGTGCCGGCAAGGACGCCATCGTCATGACGGCCCCACTTCCCCTCGTGCTTCCGGTCGATAACGCCTCGCCCGAGCCGACGGCAGCCGAGCAGCGCGTATGGCCCCTGCCTGCGCCCAAGCGCTCTGCCGAGGAGCGTGCCGAGATTGAGCGTCGCCGCCTCGTACTCGCTATCGAGAGCTCCTGCGACGAGACGGCGGTGGCGATTATCGATGCGGACGGCAATATGCTGGCCAACCAGGTGTCGACGCAAATTGATTTCCATGCCCGTTTTGGTGGCGTGGTGCCCGAAATCGCCTCGCGCAAGCACGTTGAGGTCATCGTGAGTGTCGTGGATGCGGCGCTTGAAGACGCCGCAGCGTCGCTGGGCCTTACGGGCGGAGCCATTGCGCCAAGTGAGCTTGCCGCTGTGGGCGTGACACAGGGTCCGGGCCTGGTGGGCGCGCTCGTGGTTGGCGTCGCCTTCGCCAAGGGCTTTGCGTATGCTGCCGGCAAACCGCTGGTGTGCGTCAATCATCTGGAGGGCCACCTGTTTGCCAACCTGTTGGCGCAACCCGACCTCAAGCCTCCGTTTATCTTTACGCTTGTCTCGGGCGGGCATACCATGCTCGTGCACGTAAGGGCATGGGGCGACTACGAGGTACTTGGCGAGACGCTTGACGACGCCGTGGGCGAAGCCTTCGACAAGGTGGCAAAGGCACTGGGCCTGGGCTATCCTGGCGGCCCCATCATCTCCAAGCTTGCCGAGACGGGCAACCCCAAGGCGATTGATTTTCCCCGCGCGCTTAACAGCAGGGGCGATTATCGCTTCTCGCTTTCGGGCCTCAAGACGGCGGTGACGCTCTACATCGAGCAGGAGACCAAGGCCGGGCGCACGATTCACCTGCCCGATCTAGCGGCCTCGTTTGAGGCGGCGGTCTTTGACGTGCAGTACAAGAAGGCCAAAAACGCCCTGCACGCCACTGGGTGCAAGGAGTATTGCATCGGCGGCGGTGTCTCGGCCAATCCACATCTGCGCGAGATGATGATCAAAAAGCTCGGGCGTCAGGGGATTCGCGTGACGGTACCGCCTCTCTCGGCGTGTACCGACAATGCCGCCATGATCGCAGAGGTCGCTCGTCGTAAATTCGACCGGGGAGAAATCTCGACGTTTGACGTCGACGCCGATCCCAACATGACGCTGTAGTCGCGCTATGTTGGGCACAGAGTCTGTGGCCGCACCTATTTATCGATACTGTTTTGTCCCCTTCTTCTTGAGTTTGAGAGATGGGGGCATTCTTGTGTGCATTGCTCATATTTCCCTTAGTCAAAAGAAAGCGCCCGTTTGCCGGGGGAGCAAACGGGCGCGGTTGAGCGAATGTGTTTGCGGCATCAGCCGCTGTTGGCAACGTCTTGACGACTAGTTGGTCGTGCCGGAATCGTCGCCGGAGTCAGAGCCAGAAATCGAAACCGTCAGCGTGATCGTGCTGTCGGTAGACTGCTTGCCGGTGGGGGAGACACCCGTAACGGTGGCGTTTTCGTTGCCGCTCACGGGGTTGCCGTTCTGATCGCAGAAAGCGATGTTGTAGAACCCGGCGTTGTTGAGTGCGGTGACGGCGGCGGAGATGCTCTTGCCGTACAGGTTGCCCGGAACACTGGCCTTGCCGGACTTCTTGGCGATGACGACGGTGATCGTGGCGCCGGGCTTCTGCTTGCCGCTGGGGTTCCAGCTAATGACGGTGCCCTCGGTGACGGAGTCGTTTTCCTGATAGCTCACGTTGACGCCAAAACCGGCCATGTCGAGGGCGTTGCGTGCCTGGGCCTCGGTCATGTCGGTTAGATCGGGGACAGAAGTGGTGTCAGGACCGCTGGAGACCTTATACGAGATGGTCGTGCCTTTCTCGACTTCCTTGCCGGCTTCAGTGCCCTGCTCAAAGACCTGGCCTTCGTCAGCCTCGTTGGCCTCCTCGGTTGCGTTGCCCTTCAGGCCCACGCTTGCCAGTGCGGCCTCGGCCTGGTCCTTGGTCAGGCCGAGGAGCTGCGGAACCTCAACTTTCTCGGCGGGCTTGGGGCCCTTGGAGACCACCAGGTTCACCTTGGTGCCCTTGGGCTTCTTGGTGTTACCGTTAGGGGTCTGCTCGGCAACCTTGCCCTCGTCGACATCGTCGTTATAGCTTTGGTCGACGGTGCCGACCTCAAGGCCGGCCTCCTTGATCAGCTCAATAGCGGTCTGCTGGTCCTTGTTCAGCACATCGGGCACCGTGACCTGCTCGCCGCCAAAGAGCCCGGTGGCGAAGGCCACCACAACGCCAATCACGGCAATTGCGGCGACGACGGCGGCGATAATCTTGTTCTTGTTGGACTTGGGCTTCTCGGCTTCGTAGGAACCGGTGGAACCCGAGACGGCGCTGCGGGAGTTGGTCTGTCCGCTTACGCCCGATACGGGGCGAACCATAGCGCGCGTGGAGTCAGAAAGCTCACGGGTCTTGGTGGCGCCCAGGTCGCCGGCGGCGCCAATGATGCGCGTGGGCTCGGAGACGTTGACGGCGCGGCCAGACAGGTAGTTGTTGAGCACCTGGCGCAGCTCGTCGGCCGTCTGGAAGCGGTTCGCCGGGTCCTTCTCCATGCACTTGAGGATAATGCGCTCCAGATCGGCATCGACGCCGGAGTTGACTTGGCTCGGCGGAACCGGCAGTTCGTTTACCTGCTTGAGCGCAACCGAGATGGCGTCGTCGCCGTCAAAGGGGACGCGGCCGGTGGCGCACTCGTACATCACGACGCCCAGGGAGTAGATATCCGAGGTGGGACCGAGGTCCTGGCCGCGCGTTTGCTCGGGGCTTACGTAGTGGGCGGTGCCCAGTACATTGTTGTCCTGCGTGAGGTGGCTGTTCTTTGCGCGCGCGATGCCAAAGTCCATGACCTTGATGTTGCCGTCGGGCAGCACCATGATGTTTTGCGGCTTAATGTCGCGGTGGATGATCTCGTGCTTGTGGGCGACCGAAAGCGCGGAGCTGATCTGCGAGCCGATCTGCGCGACCTTCTTGGGATCGAGGGCGCCGTGGCTCTTGATGCCGCTCTTAAGGTCGGTACCGCGCAGGTACTCCATGACGATGTAGTAGGTATCGCCGTCCTTGCCCCAATCGTAGACGCCCACGATATAGGGGGAGGAGAGACCTGCTGCTGCCTTGGCCTCCTGCTTAAAGCGCGCGGCAAAGGTGGCGTCGCCGGCGTACTGCGGCAGCATGATCTTGACAGCAACCGTGCGGTCGAGGACCTGATCCTGTGCACGGAAGACGGTCGCCATACCGCCCGTTCCCACCTTATCCTTGAGGAGGTATCTTCCCCCGAGGACCCTCTGTTCCATTCTTGCTCCTAACATAACTATTCGCTCAACGATGTGTGTAGTACCGAATGTGTGGCCGCTGGGGCCGTGTGGCGCGTTGCCGCTAGCTCATCGGCCGCGGCGCGCCCCAAGTATCCGCTTCGATCACGGGCATCACGCTCCTTGGGCGGCGAGCGCCGCGGTCAGGACGATGCCGGCAATCTTGGCCGCCTTGACGTCGTGTTTGTCGTAATCCTCCAGGGCCACCGAGATGGCAACCGTGGGTGAATCGTAAGGTGCGAAGCCGACGAACATCGAGTTGACGTTGGTGCCGCCGGTCTCGGCCGATCCGGTCTTGCCGGCGACCTTGACGCCCGGAATCTGGGCATCGGTGCCGGTGCCGGACTGGACAACCGCGAGCATGGCCTGCTTGACCTGATCGGCCGTGGTGGCGCTGACGGCCTGGCCGAGCGAGCGGGATTGCGTGGTCTTGACCACGGTTCCGTCGGGGGCGAGCACCTGGGCCACGAAGAACGGGTCCATGACCACGCCGCTGTTGGCGATGGCCGCCGCTATGACGCAGTTTTGCATGACGGTAGTCTGCGGACCTGGCGTGTGGTCCATGCCGACAGGCTGGCCGGCGCCTGCCCAGGCGGTCTCCCACTCGGTCATGAGCGAGGGATCGGCCATGATGGAAGCCGCGGTGGTCAGGTCCTGACCGAGCTTTTGGCCGTAACCAAAGGCGTTGGCAAACTGGACGAGCGAGCTGGCGCCGATCTCGTTGGCCACCTGGCCAAAGACGACGTTGGACGACACGGCAAAGGCCTGTTGCAGGCTGATGGTACCGTAGCTCTCGTTGGCGTAATTGGTGACCGGCGCGTTGCCGATATCCATGGAGCCGGGCGCCTGGTACGTGCTGGTAAGGCTGGCGGTGCCGGTTTCGAGCGCCGCGGAGAGTGTGACGACCTTAAAGGTCGAGCCCGGGGTATAGAGAGCGTCCATGGCGCGGTCGTACATGGAGCCGTCCTCGCCACCGCCCGACTGCATCAGGGCATCGATGTTGGTGTTGTCATAGGTGGGCGAGCTTGCGCATGCGAGGACCGCGCCGGTACGCGGATCCATAACCACCACGGCGCCCTTAAAGCCCTTGAGTGCCTGCTCGGCAGCCGTTTGGATGCGCGAGTCGATGGTGAGTTTTGCGGTGTTGCCCGGCTGGTTTTGGCCCGCGAGCGACGCAAGGGCGTTGTTCCAACTGGAGTAATCCTTGGAGCCGGTGAGCGTTTCGTTCATGACGCTCTCGACACCAGCGGTGCCGTACTGCTGGCTTACATAGCCCACCACGTGAGCGGCCATGTTCCCGTTGGGGTAGGAGCGGGCGTAGGTGCCGTCTTCCTGTTGCAGTGACTCGGCCAGCGTCACGCCGTCGGACGTGATGATGGAGCCGCGCTGGATGTACTTGGAGCGGGCGATGGTGTGGTTGTTGGTCGGCATGTCCTGATAGTCCTTGGCCTTGATGACCTGGACATAGGTGAGGTTGCCGATAAGGATGGCGAATAGTGCCGTAAAGGCGAGCACGGCGCGGGTCAGTCGATTGGCGAGCGCCACGCGGCCGAGCACACCGGATTCGGGCGTGTCGAGCAGGCGACGGCGCATGCGCGAGCCGGCGGAGTGGCTGCCGCGGTTGT
This sequence comes from Collinsella sp., assembly GCA_048367555.1. Taxonomy (GTDB): domain Bacteria; phylum Actinomycetota; class Coriobacteriia; order Coriobacteriales; family Coriobacteriaceae; genus Collinsella. The sequence goes on along the minus strand of DBGCAP010000022.1, from coordinate 20,339 downwards.
GCGAAGACGAAGTGACGAAGCGCGTGCCAGCCGGGGAGGCCGCCGAGGCGACCTGGTCGTCGGTGATGGCGGCCATGGTGCCGGTGCCGGTGAGCTCGGCCTCGCGACCGGTTGCCTCGTCACCGGCGCGCAGCAAAAGCGCGACGATGATAAAGCTTGCCAGCAGCGAGGAGCCACCCTGGCTCATAAAGGGCAGGGTGACGCCGGTCAGCGGGATCAGGCGAGTAATGCCGCCGACGATCAAGAAGGCCTGGAAGCTGATGGCGGCCGTAAGACCAGTAGCGCTAAAGGCGGCAAGGTCGGACTTGGCACGGGCTGCCGTGGTCAGGCCACGTACGGCAAAGAGCATAAACAGGATAAGAACGGCGCCGCCGCCCAAAAGGCCCATCTCCTCGCCGATAGCCGAGAAGATAAAGTCGGACTCGACGACGGGGATGTTATTGGCCATGCCGTTGCCAATGCCGACGCCAACAAGGCCGCCGTCGGCCAGCGAGAAGAGGGACTGAACAATCTGGTAGCCCTGGCCCTGTGCATCCTTAAAGGGATCGGCCCAGATCTGGAAACGCACCTGGACGTGCGACAGGAACTTGTAGGCGCCCACGGCCCCCACGGCCAAGAGCGCAAGGCCGATGATGACATACGAGAAGCGACCCGTGGCAACGTAGAGCATCAGCAAGAAGATGGTGTAGAACAGCAAGGCCGAGCCCAGGTCACGTTCGAAGACAACGACGAGCAGGCATACGCCCCAGACTGCGAACAGCGGCAGCAGCAGGCGCAGACGCGGAATCTTAAGACCCAAGATCTTGCGGTTGGAGATAGAGAGCAGCTCGCGGTTTTCGGCCAGGTAACCGGCTAGGAACAGCACGATAAAGACCTTGGCGAACTCGCCGGGCTGAATGGTGAACCCGGCGATGCGAATCCACAGTTTGGAGCCCGAGATCGTGGTGCCGATAAAGATAGGCAGCATCAGCAAGATGATGCCGATGATGCCAAAGGTGTACTTGTAGCGCATGACCACGTCGAGGTTTTTGACTAGTGCAAGCGTACCTACCATCAACGCCACCGAGATAAACAGGATGACGAGCTGCGAGATGGCGAGCGTGGGCGCCAAGCGCGTCACAAACGTGATGCCAATGCCCGAAAGCACAAAGACGATGGGCAGGATGGCCGGGTCGGCGCCGGGTGCCAGAATGCGTACGGCGATATGCGCCGCGGCGAAGGCGGCAAAGAGACCGATCGGAACGGCAAGTGTCTCAAACGAGATAGCGGCGCCTGCGGTGAGCACGTACATCGCATACAGCAGGATGACGGGGAACGCCGAGGCGATGAGTAAGAGCAGTTCGGTATTACGGCGACTCATAAGCGGCACTCCCTTTCTAATTCTTATCGGAGGCTTCGGCCTCGGCGGACTGTTCGGCGGTTTTCTCGGAATTCGATTCGGAGGTCGAACCCTGGTCGGTGTTATTGCGGATCGTTTGCGCGTCGATCACCTGACGGGTCTGCTCCTCGTCGATCTGATGGCGGTATTTGGAGATGGTGTCCTGCGCATCGTCGATGCCCGTCTGCTGAATACCCGCCTTCAGGCGATTTTGCGTGTCTTCGGGCAGGTCGGACAGTTTGATGGTGGTCGTGCTGTCGAGCCAGTGCAGCTTAAGGCCGAGCGGCTTGCCGGGAATGCCCCGGTAGACCGCGACGGTGTCCTTGTAGGTGCCCAGGTAGTACGAGCCGGTGATGCCTGTGTAGGCCCAGATGGCTGCCGCCAGCACAAAAGCGATGCCCAGTACGGTGGCAATGGTGATGTTGCGGCGGCGGACGCGCTTTGCCTCGCGCATGACGCCATCGTCGACCAGGTCAACGACAACCACGGTGACGTTGTCGTGCCCGCCGGCGACCAGTGCCGCGTCAACAAGGTTGTCGACGCAAATCTGCGCGGTCGAGGACTGTGTGGCGATGTTTTCGATATCGCTATCGGGAATCATGCTCGACAGACCGTCCGAGCACAGGATCAGGCGGTCGCCTTCCTCGATATGCAGGGTAAAGTGGTCGGCATACATGGCGGGATCCGAGCCCAGCGCGCGGGTGATGACCGAGCGGTTGGGGTGGACGCGAGCCTCGTCTGCCGTAATCTCGCCGGCGTCCACGAGCTCCTCCACATAGGAGTGGTCGCGGGTCACGCGGATGAGCGTGCCCTCGTGGAGCAGATAGGCGCGCGAATCGCCCACGTGGGCGATAGCGAGCATGTCGTTTTCGATATAGGCGCAGGTTGCCGTGCAGCCCATGCCGGGCTTGCCGAGCCCATTGAGCGCAGCCTCGATGACCGCGGCGTTTGCCGCTTCGACGGCGGCCGCCAGTCGTGCGGCGTCGGCTGCCTGCGGCGCTGTCTTGGCAATGGTCTCGACGGCGATGGAGGAGGCTACCTCGCCGGCGGCGTGGCCGCCCATGCCGTCGCATACGCAAAAGAGCGGCGATTGTACCAGATAGGAGTCTTCGTTATGCGGGCGCACGCAGCCAACATCGGATCGGGCGCCCCACATGAGCTGCGTGGTCGTGCCGGCGTCGTAGGTCGAGTCGGTCTCGATGCGCTCGTCGGTCAGCGGCTCAAAACTCATGGTCGAGCCGGGGTCCTTAAGTTTGGCCTCCACGGCGGCAACGTCAATCTCGGCCGTATCGCCGGGCGAGACGGTGTCGGCATCGTTGCTCGGGTCGTCAGCGTTAGGCGTGGCGGGCTCTTCGGTTGTGCGGTCGACAGGCTCGTCGTCTTGCGGGGCGACGGCTGCAGGCTCGGGCGTCGCGAAGTGAGCGGGCGCGGGCGTGCTGTGGGGCTGGGAGACATCCTCCGTCGTTGCTGCGGGCGCGTCTTCGGCCACAAACTGCATGGCTTCGGGCGCCGATGCGTCCGCGAGGGAGGGTGCCGCCGCGGGTTCCGGTGCAGATGCGGACTCGGGCGCTGCGGCGGGTGCCGGCGCTACGGGAAACACCGGTGCCGCGGGCTCGGGAGCCGCAAATACCGCGGAGCTCTCGGTAATCGCCGTGGCGATGGGTTCGGCAAGATGAGCCGGCGCGAGCATGTCTTGCGGGACCGCGGGCTGCTCGGCTGCGGCGTGCACGCCGATGGGGGCGTTGCCGCCGTCGGCGTTGTCCTCGGCATCCTCGTCGTCGGTTAGCGTCGGATATTCTTGCGTTACATGCGAAAGAGGCAGGGAGAACACGGTGTCCTCGGGCTCCACGGGCGCAGGGCCCGCCGGGGCGGCATGAGCCGGCGCGGCCGCGGAGGCAGCCGGCGTCTCGGGTATGGTTGCGGACTTGTTCTCCTCGTCGATCATCGACGGTTCACCTTCATGACCACGTCGCCAATCTGGACTTCGTCGCCCTCGCGCAGCGTTGCGGGCTCCACCAGCTGGCGGCCGTTGACGAGCGTGCCGTTAAGCGAGTTGAGGTCCTCGATAATAAGTGCCGGACCCTGCAGCGAAAAACGCGCATGCGAGGCCGAGACAAACGGTTCGTTGATGCAGATGTCCGACGACGGCGAACGGCCGACGATGACGGGGCCGAGCATATCCACGTGGATGCCGCGGATGCCGCGCGGGCCCTTGTCCACATCGATCGTCCAGATGGCCGAGTCGCGGCGCTGGCCGCGGACGAGCCCCACGCCGGTCTTCATGACGGCAAACAGGAAGATATAGAGCAGGACGACCAGGACGATGCGGCCTGCAAACAGGACGATATCGATGTTCATAAGCGACTATCCCCTAAATTCGAACGTGCTCAGGCCAAACGTCAGCAGGTCGCCGTTGCGCAGCGGGCAGCGCGTGATGCGGCGGTTGTTGACGAGCGTGCCGTTAGTGGAGTTGAGGTCCTCGATCGACCAGTCCGAGCCGGTAAAGGTGAGCTGGGCATGACGGCGCGACACGTTGGGGTCGCGCAGGGCGATGTCGGAAACCGAGCGCTCGCGACCGATGGTCACCTGTGCGGAGGTGATGGCGTGGCTCTCGCCGCTCACGACGTCGACGAGTTGGGCGAGCGGACGCTGCGGGGCGCGAGAGCTTGCCATGTTGGAGGCGATGCTGGCTGCGGCGCCAAGGCCAACGGCGGCGCCGGTCGCGGCGGCTCCGCCCATGCCGGCAAGCGCGTCGCGCGAGACGGTTTGGGGCACGGGGATGGGTGCGGCGGCGGGATCGGGCGCATTGGGCGCAAAGGGGTCGGCCACGGCAAGCGGGTCGGGAGTGGCGGCACGGGGTGTCGGCTGCTGCTGCGGCATGGCAGCGGGGTGCTGCTGCGGGGCGGCAAACTGCTGCTGGCCGGCGCGCGGGGCGCTGGCGGCACGGCTCGCGGCCGAGTTGTTCTGGCCCAGGCCGTTTTGGTAGGCGCGCTCTTCCTCGTACAGGCGACCGAGCGTGGGGGCATCGACGTTCTCGGCAAAGACCGAGAACTTGCCGCCGCGCAGCTGCGGGTCGATCATAAAGCGAACGAGGGGCTCGCCGACAAAGACGTAGCGGCGCTTTTCGGCCTGCGCTTTCACAAACTCGCGGACCTCGCGCGAAAGCTCGGGATAGAACGGGGCGAGCATGGGATCGTCGTCGGCGGCAATCAGGATGGTATAGAGCGCCGGCGCGGTGTTGACGCCGTTGATCACCAGAGTCTGATCCTCCATGTCGCGAGCGGCCTGCTTGGCAAGCTTCTTAAAGGAGAACGGGGCACGGGTGGCACCGAAGATGCCGGCCACGTGGTCCTCGAAGATGTTCAGGAAGTTCACGAAAGATCACTCTCCGTATAGGTTCTTTGGTATCCGAGCAAATAAAGGCATATCCCAACGATTATAGAGGATAGGATTCCCGCAACCGCCGCCTTGGCGACGACCGGGCCCGCAAGGCTGGCAATTTCCATATGGTGTGCAAGACAAAACGATAGGGCCGAGCCGATGCCGGCGACGGCAATTGCGACGATGGCGGCAAGGCTCGATCCCTGCTCGGCGCGCTTGGCATGAGCATTGAGCAGCAGCGATGTTGCCGCGGCTGCTGCTGCAACCAGCACGATTGCAGCGAGAAGGAGCGCGTCTCCCAGCGCTGCGGCGACGTTGCTAAGTCCCAGTACGCCTCCCGCAGAGAGGGCCGCTGCAGCAAGGCGGGCAAAGAGTGCGCCCATGCCCGTAGCCGCCGCGGCGCTTGCCGGGCCGAGCCAAAACGCCGCGATGCTCGCAGCTGCCCCGGATGCCAACAGTGCGTCGCCGGTTAGGCAACCCAGCGCAAGCGCGCAGGTGAGCGCCGCGCTCGCGGCCGCCTCGGTTCGTCCCCAGGCAATCCACCAACCGGACATGGCGGCGGCAAAAACGACCGCGACCGGCAGCATCGACAGGATGCCCTGCGCCTGCATGGTGGCGTTGGCCATGAGCACCAAAAAGCCCACGGTCGAGATGGCCGAGCCGATCTGCGGGGCCAGGCCGGCTGCCGCACCGATCGCGATGGCCGCAACGACCAGCCCGGGAAGCGCCGCGACGCCCGCTGTCTGCATAAGCAAAAAGCTGAAGGCTCCGCATGAGAGCGCCGAGATGCCGCGCATGGTGTAATTACGTGCGCGACCCCAGCGCGTGCCCGCCCAGCCAAGTGCGGGGTCGACCTCGACGGTGTCATCCTCGTAGCTCGACGACTCGATATCATCTGCCGCGCACTCGTCATCTGAAAGCTCGCTTACCATCTGTTCCAAGCTGCGACGGCCTTCGCGTACGCTCCCCAAGCCGGCGAGGAGTCGGTCGCAGAATGCCTCGATGCTATCGGGGCGGTCTTGCGGCATGGGGGAGAGGGCGCTCATGAGCGCCGCCTCGGCCCCTGGGGGAAAGTGCGGGATCAGCTCGCTGGGATAGGTGGCGCCGCCGATGATGCGGTCGAGCGAGTCGGCAGGCGTGGCCGCCATAAAGGGGGCACTGCCGCACAGGCCCTCGTAGATCACGCAGGCAAGGGCAAAGACATCGGCGCGCTCGTCGACCGTGCCGGTCTCGATATCAAGCTGCTCGGGCGGCATGTAGCCGATGGTGCCGCCGCGCGATCCGCCAAAGCCGCCGGCAGACGACAGCCGCGCCATGCCAAAGTCGGTGAGCTTTACATTGCCCGAATGGTCGATAAGCACATTGGCGGGCTTTATGTCCAGATGAAGCACGCCGTTTGCATGGGCAAAGGTGAGTGCCTGACCCAGCGCGTCAGCAATGGCAGCAGCCTCGTCAAAGGTGAGCGAGTGGCCATCTACGCGATGCAAAAACTCGGCCAACGACATACCGTCGACATACTCCATGACCAGGTAGGCATAGGCGGTGTCGTGCGTAAAGTCGATAACCTGCACGATATTGGGATGTTGAAGCATAGCGGCGGTATGCGCCTCGCGCAGCACGTCCATGATGTCGCTGGCGGGCATGCCAGCGCCGTCTGTGAGGGGGATGCGCTTAATGGCCACGCGACGGCGCAGGTGCGTGTCGCGGCAGATCTCGATGGAGCCAAAACCGCCGGTCGCAAGCGTCTCGAGCGGCTGGTACCGCTTGAGCAGCTCGCGAGAGCTAGTGCCCTCCAAGGGAACGTCCGGCGAAAACCGGGCGGTATGTTGCGAGAAAAGCGGCATGGCCAACCCTCGTGCGTTTAAAGTTCGTTTGCGAGCGGCGGGCGCGGGACCGAGCCATTCGCGGTGGCATAGATGCTGCTAGTGTAGCACGCTCGGGTGCATGGGGAGGATGGCGGGATGCGAGGCTGCCTGTCTGGCTTGGCCTTAGCGCCTCTTCTTGCTCTTCTTCTGCTTGCGCTGGTTGCCCTTGTTGTCCTGAGGCTTGTCGGCCTTGTCGCGCTGCTTGGCTTCGGCGGCAGCCTTCTCGGCCTTCATTTTCTTCTTCTTGGTCTCGATGCGGAGTTTTTTGTTGATGCGCGCCTTAAGGAAGGGACCAAACTGCTCGGCATCGCCGCGGACAAAGGTGTCCTTAGGAATCGTCACGCCCTGGTCGGCGAACATAGCCACAAAGATGCGCTCGCCGTCGAGTACGTGGTCGAGCTTCTCAAACGGGAAGAACTGCGACTTGCCGCTCTTGCCCCAGACCATCAGGCCGTCCTCGTTGGCGGCGACGCGGCGGTAGCGGCCGCCCATGGACTCGTCGGCCTCGACGGCATCGATAAAGTCGCGGGCGAGCGTGTGGTGGAGGTTCTTGCTCCACCAGGCCAAAAAGGCGCCGAACACGATCAGCACGACGCCGAACTTGATCCAGCTGCCGCCGGCCACCAGCATGCCGATGCCGATGAGCACGGCAATCGCGGCGGCGACGTACAGGGAGCCACGGCGCCTGGGCGAGGCGACCAGGCGGGCGAAGTCGGTGACGAGATCGTTTTCGTACTGATACTCGTTGAGGTACAGAATGCCGTCATCGGCCGCGGCCTGCGCCTCGAGCGCGACCTCGACCTGGTCGGCTGCTTCGGAGGGAATGAGGTTGCTCTCTGCGTCTGCCATGCTCTTTGGACTCCTATCGCGGCGGGCTCGCCGTACGGGTTATTATGGAATGCAGTATGCCGTGCGACCGCATGGCCGCCGCGGCAACAAGACTCAGTATACCCGGGGGAGCACCCATGGAATCGTTGTACCGAAAGTATCGCCCGCTCACCTTCGACTCCGTGGTGGGCCAGCAGCATATCGTCTCGACGCTCGAGCACGCCATCACCGAGGGGCGCCTGTCCCACGCCTACCTGTTCTGCGGACCGCGCGGCACGGGCAAGACCACCATGGCGCGTATTCTTGCCAAGGCGCTGCTCTGCCGCAATGCCGAGGCGGCGCGCGCCGAGGGTGCGAGCGGCTGCATGCCCGACGGCACCTGTGAGGAATGCGAGCTCATCGCCGAGGGCAACCACCCCGATGTTTACGAGCTCGATGCCGCAAGCCGTACCGGCGTGGACAACGTGCGCGAGGAAATCATCAACTCCGTCAACTTTGCCCCGGTGCGCGGCAAGTACAAGATTTATATCATCGACGAGGTCCACATGCTCACGACGGCGGCGTTCAACGCGCTGCTCAAGACGCTTGAGGAGCCGCCGGCGCACGTGATCTTTGTGCTGTGCACCACCGACCCGCAAAAGATTCTGGAGACCATCCTCTCGCGCTGCCAGCGCTTCGATTTCCACCGCATCGGCAACGAGGATATCGAGCATCGCCTGTCCTACGTGTGCGAGCAGGAGGGCTTCGATTACGACGACGAGGCGCTCGCCATCGTGGCGCGCCATGCCAAGGGCGGCATGCGCGACGCGCTCTCCACGCTGGAGCAGCTGAGCGTCTTTGGCAACGGCGCCGTGCATGCGGACGATGCCCGCTCGCTTTTGGGCGAGGTTTCGGACCAGATTTTGGGCGAGTTTGCCCGCGCCATTGCCGATCGCGATGTTGCCGAGCTATATGGACTGATCCGTGCGCAGGTCGAGGAAGGAAACGACCTGCTGGAGCTGACGCGCGACCTGGTGGCGCATGTGCGTGACGTGTACGTTGCCTGCGTTGCCGGTGCCCGTGCCGAGTTGTTTGAGGGCGGTGCTGAGCAGGCCAAGGCGCTTGCTGCCGAGGCCGCTGCCTTTGGCGAGCATCCTGCCGACCGCCTGGCTCGTGTGCTGACAGTGCTCGACGATGCCGCACTGGAGATGAGGGGCGCGAGCGACGTGCGCCTGGTGCTCGAGATTGCCTGCACGCGTCTGGCGCGTCCCGAGGCTGATTTAACGATTGAGGCATTGGCCGAGCGCGTGGCACGCCTGGAGGCCATGGTTGCCAACGCCGCCGTGCCGGCGAGCGTGGCTGCTGTTCAGGCCGCCGCGCCTGCAGCATCCGTACCCGCTGCTGCCCAACAGCCGACGCTCATTTCGGGCGCCCGCGCTGCCGCCCCGGCGGCATCCGTTGCCCCCGCTGCTACGTCCGCGCGCCAGGGCGGTATGCCTTGGGACCGTGGTGCTGCTGTTCCGGCTGCCCAGCCTGCGCCCCGTTCTGCGTCCGTGTCAGCTTCCAAGCCTGCAGCGCCTGCGCCTCAGCCCGTTGCGGCCCCCGCGTCTGCCACCGCTCCGGCACCTAAGCCCCAGTCCAACAATGCCGCCCAGGTTGCCGCCGCCGGTGCTGCCGAGACGCCCGCGGTCGAGGATGCCGGAGAGCTGCAGCGCAAATGGGCCGAGGTTGTCGAGCGTGTCAAGGCACGTCAGGCTTCCTACGCAGGGCTTTTGCTCAACGCCCGCGCCACGGCCGACGACGGCTCCAAGCTCACGGTCTCGTTCCCCGCGGGTTCGACTTTTGCCATTAAGATGCTCGGTCGCGCCGATACGCAGTCGGTGGTCCTGCCGACGGTCTGCGCGGTCTTCGGTCGTCGTACCGTCGACTATGTCCTGGATGGGGGTGGCACGCCGGCTCCTCAACATGAGGAGCATTCTCCATCTGCACGGGCTGCGGCATCTGCGGACCCGCAACCCGTGTCCTCGGCGGCCCCTGTATCCTCGAGCGCCAGCGCGTCGCAGCAGCAAGCGGCGCCGGTAGCGGCATCGACCCCGTCGGCGCCTAAGCCCGCGGCGCCCAAACCGGCTGCTCCGACACCCGCGCCCAAGCCCGTCTCGCCCGCGCCCAAGTCGTCTGACCTGGGCAAAGCCCCCTGGCTACGCTCCGACAACCCCGCCGGCGCTCCTGCCACGGGTAAGCTCCCGACTGAGCCCGCACCTCGTGCGCCCGAGCGCTCGGCTGCCCCCAAGGCTCAGCCTGTCGCGCAGTCCGCGCCGTGGGAATCCGAGCAGGTGCCCTACGACGACGCTATGGTCGGCGGCTTCGCTGTCGATGCGAGCGGGGACGATCTGCCTCCGTTCGACGTGCCGGGTGCGGCGTCCGCGCCCAAGTCCGCTGCAACTGCCCCCAAAGAGGAGGGCGCTCCTGCAGCTCCCTGGGAGTCCAACCCCGGTGCGGGCAGCCCCTTCGGCCATCAGGGTGCAGCCCCGAGCATCCCGCAGACCGAGGACGAGGCCAAAGCCCTCATCCGCAGCGTCTTCGGCCAGTCCACCATCTTCAAACCGGTGGAGTAACCGTGCGGGCGGGTATGCTGCTCAAGAAGAGATCTCTTTGCCCGGGCGCATCTGTATTTCGGACATGTGCAACGCGGTGCCGCGTATCTCGCATTCGAGCAGACAGGTACGTGACGGTCGGCCTAGGATGCTGAGGTCGATACGATACGTCGCATGGCTGTCCGTGTGCTCGACTTGCTCGGCGTTGACGGTTGCTCCGATTGTCAAGAAAGCGCCTAGTTCGGCATCGACAATCTTGGAGTCCTTTATCTTGACCTTGAACTCTTGGTAGAGGGACGGGCTGTTGTAGTAAATGGTTCGAGTTCCGTCGGTGCACTCATCGGTCGCTTCCCATTTGACGACGGGCTGGTCCGAGCTGGCTATCAGCAGTTCTGCTCCAAAGGCTATAGCATGGGTGATGACAACCAGTAATGCCCAGCCGACAAAGAGATAGAGAACCACATATGCAACGGGGTGTTTTGAGCGGATGTTTTGGAGCGCGTCGGGGGCATTCATGGGGGCACCTCCAAATTGCTGTCTGTGACAATCAAATTATACCCTGCCATCATGAGCGCCGCCTCGAGCAGCGGTTCGGCATTTTGTTATCTAGCTGGATGCAGAAAATGTCGGATTCCGGCTCTACAAGATTTAGCTTTCAATATTATGCAGATGCGAATTATTCAACTTCGCATAATCTTTGGGTGCGGTTTGCACTCCAGGACATGTATATCGACTGAGGTAGCGTGTCCGCCCCGCTTGCTTGCCCCGCGCCGTGGTACGATTTTTGAGTTTGAAAGTCCCGCCGCGCTCCGGCTGCCCTTGCAGCTCGGCGTGCGGCCGCACGTAAAGGAGCCATCATGGCCGGTATGAACATGCAGCAGATGATGAAGCAGGCCCGCAAGATGCAGGAGCAGCTTGCCGCCGCACAGGAGAATCTTAAGTCCCAGACCGTCGACGCCTCTGCCGGCGGCGGCATGGTCAAGGTGACCGTTAACGGCGAGATGGAGCTCGTCAACCTCACTATTGACCCCGATGCGCTCGATCCCGAGGACGTCGATATGCTGCAGGACATGATCATGGCTGCCGTCAACGAGGCCGTCCGCGGCGTCAACGAGCTCGCCAACAAGCAGATGGGCGCCATCACCGGCGGCCTCAACATCCCGGGCATGCCGTTCTAAGACACGCATATATATGAGTGCGAATCACAGTCTGCAAAAACTGCTCGATGAGCTGGGCCGTCTGCCGGGCATTGGTCCCAAGTCGGCCCAGCGCATCGCCTATTACCTGCTCGAGGCCGATGCCGAGGAGGCCCGCCGCCTGGCCGAGGCCATCCTGGAGGTCAAGCAGGAGGTCCACTTTTGCAGCCGTTGCTTTAACTACGCCACGGCCGACGAGTGCTCCATCTGCCAGGACCCGATGCGCGACACCACCCGCATTTGCGTGGTGGGCGAGCCGCGCGATGTCCAGGCGATTGAGCGCACGGGCAGCTACCATGGCCTGTACCATGTGCTGGGCGGCGTGATCAGCCCCATGGACAAGATCGGTCCCGAGCAGCTGCATATCCGCGAGCTGCTGGCGCGCCTGGGCCACGAGGACATCCACGAGGTCATTATCGCCACCAACCCCAACATCGAGGGCGAGACTACGGCGAGCTACCTTGCTCGCACCATCAAGCCATTGGGCGTTGAGGTATCGCGTCTTGCGAGCGGCCTTCCCGTGGGCGGCGACTTGGAGTATGCCGACGAGCTTACGCTTGGCCGCGCTATCGAGGCCCGCCGCGCGATCTAGGCGGCGCCAGCTCCGCGGCATGTCCCGTCGGCCTGCCGCATGGGGCGCTCATAATTGGGCGCGCGTTCATACATTTGTTGTGCAACAAACCTGCTTTTCGTCCGCTTATCGCGTGGATGGGTCCGTCTGCGCCTCGTATTTGCCCATTCGTTGCGCAACCTTTTGGGTTCGCTGATACACTCAAATGTGGATATGAAAGAATGCGCCGCTTTTAAGCGGCGTGTTTTTGTTGGAGGAGAACGCATGCGGCCCGGGGGCACTCAGACAAAGCATGGCGCCGCGGTGCGCATGCGACGCCGGCTGGGCCTGGCGCCTCGGGCGTATGTGCTGCTGTCTTGCTCGCTCGTGCTGGTCGTAGCCGGTGTTTCGGCTTATGGCATGACGGTGCCGTCCATGGTGCAGGCGCATGCTGCGCGCGAGCTGCATATAGGGCGCAAGGCCAAAAGCGACTTGGGAACGACAACCGGATATACGTGGGCGAGCGTGGTCGGGCGCACCGTGTTTGGCGTCGATCCCGCGGACGAGGGTGAGCAGGCGTCCAACGAGATCACGCTGGCAAACGGCAAGACCATCGTGCTCACCAACACCAAGGTCATTACGAAGCTTTCCAATAACAGCGTGGCTTCTGTCGTTAACAAGGTGGAGCAGCAGAAGGAGCAGGATACGCAGCAGACGGGCAAGCCCGGCGGCTCGGACGGGTCCGGTTCTGGCAGCGGTTCGGCGGGCTCGGACGGCGGTTCCGGTTCGGGCTCCGCCTCTGGCGGTGGATCTTCGAGTGGTGGCTCGACGGACGGCGGTACCGGCGGGGACGCGGGCTCGGGTGGCCTCTCGGCTGCCGAGGAGGAGAGTATTCACAGTTGGCTCGTGACCAAATACAACATGCTCGATGGCTATGTCGCCCGCGCCAACAGCGTGGTTTCGACCTATAACGTTACGGGCGATACCGGACCGTGCGACACCCTGGCGAATGACATGTTTGTCATCCGTGCCGAGTTCGGTCGGCAAAGGTTCTCGACCAAATCTAAGTGGTATCGGCAGTATGCCAATCTGTGGGGCTGCTATACCAACCTGTGTCAATGGGTTGGGCACTATGGCGACGACGACGTCGCGCTCAACAACTTCAACACCAATGTGGCGGCGATCACCCTATGACGAACGATCTCACTTCTGCGGCGGCCCAGTCGCTCAACCGTGATCCCATGGTGGGCCTACGCCTGGCGCGCGTCGACGGGTTTGAGCCGGCCGTCGCCCTGGGCACGGACGAGCTTCCCGCCTACCTGCGCCGTTTTACGATGCTGTTTGCCGATGACGCCACCATGCGCCGCGGTGGTATCGGCCGTGTGACGCGTGCCGTCAACGCGCAGGGCGAGGCCGTGGCGCTCAAGCAGCTCATCTTGCCAACGCGCGACGAATTTGATGACGATGTCGCCCACGAGGCGCTGGTCGCCAAGTTCAAGGCGGCGTTTCGCGAGGAATATGAATGCCATCGTGCCCTTTCGGGCCTTAAGGGCTTTCCCCGCTTATACGGGTGGGGCGAGGTCGACGGCGTGCCCGCGATTGTCATGGAATGGGTCGAGGGCGAGACGCTCGCCCGCCTGCGCCCGCGCTTTGCCGTGGACGATGCCGGGCGTCTGTCGCCGCTCGTGGCGGCGCGCCTGGGTCGCGACCTGTTCGATCTGCTCTGCCGCATGAGCTTGGTAGGCGAGGGGTTCGTCCATCGCGATATCTCGCCCGCTAATATTATGGTGCGCACGGCGCGCCTGCCGCTCGACCGACAGCTTGCCGAAGGCACCTTCGACCTGTGCTTGATCGACTTTGGCTCGTCGCTGGCGCTCGAGCCCGCCTCTGCGGTGGCCGGCACCGGCGGCAAGGCGTCGTTTACCGAGCGCTATGCCACGTTGCGCCGCGCGACGGTGGCCTACGCCCCGCCCGAGATGCTCACCGACGATATCCCCGACCTGCGCGTGCTTCGTATGTCGCCGGCGATCGATGTCTATGCCGCGGCGAGTACGGTCTACGAGCTCATCGCCGGCGTCGCACCGTACGAGGTGGCGCCGAGCGCATCGGGCACCTCGGGTTCGCGCAAAAAGACGCGCGATATTGCCAGCCCCTATCGTCTCAAGATGGATACGCGCCCCGACTATCCCGCTGGCGCCCATGCGCCCGGTTGCGACCTAACCCAACTGCTCCGGCGTGAGCCCGATGTGGCGCTCGCCGCCGCCGAGCAGGCACAGCAGATGGGGCTCGAGCCGGACTCCGAGGAGCTGCGCGACGCGCTGGCATTTGTCGATGCCCAGTTGTTCGACGTGGTCATGGCCTGCCTGTCGTGTAATCAGGGCGATCGTCCCGAGCCCGCCGCGGTGGAGGCGGCGCTTACGACGTTTTGCGACCACTACGCGCAAAACGTCGGCCGCTCGCTTCGCGGCGAGCCGCTCACGCCCTGTCCCATGGATGCGTCCGGTCGCGTGGCCCGTCGCGCTGCGATGATCGGCGCTGCGGCTGTTTGTGGCCTCGTGTGGGCCGTTGTGGTGGTTTCGGCGGCGCTGCTGGCGTCGGGTGCTCGTATGACGGTTGCCGTGGGGCACATTTCGTGGTCCGGCACGCTGCCGGGTATCGTCGCCGCGCTCGCGCTGGCACTGCCGGGCATGGCGGGTATTGCCGTCGGTGCCATGGCGCACGATCGTCGCACGGGGTTCCTGCATGGCGTGCTGGCGCTTTCTGCCTGCGAGGTTCCGGTGCTGATCGCGGTTGCATGCATCGTGTTTTCTCAGCGCGCCGTAGCGAGTGGCTTCGTTGCCGCCTTAATTGCAACCTATGCGCTCACGTGGTTTTTGCTGGCGATGGGGTTTGCCTTTGAGCTTCCCGCCGTGTCAGCACGACGTGCGAAAATTCCTATGGCGACGCCGCTTGCCGGCGGAGCCGCGGCTGCTCGCGCCTTTGGCGGGCCGGCCGAAGTATCCGACACTATCTCTGCGACCAAGGAGGGCTAAGCCATGGCTTCTCAAGCTGAGCTCACCCCGTGCGGGGCAATGTTTGACATCTTTAAGCGCGCGGCGCACCTGAGCCATATCGAGCTGTGCGGCCTGGTGCTCTCGAGCCGCCCGCTCGCCGACGGCCGTAGTCCACAGAGCCGTGCCGCCGATCGCTCTTGGGTTTCGCGCTTTATCGTGCGCGCGCCGGTCGGCACGCTGCAGGAGCGCTATTTTGCCGATTACGGCACCTCGGCCGCGCGCATTATGTCGCAGCTGGCCCTGCGCCGTCGCAATCCCATGGACGCCGCGGCCGTGACCAACATGGTGTGCGGCCCCGCTGGCGAGCCCATGGTGCGGGCACTCGAGGAATGCCATCAGGACACGAATCTCTATCGCAATGCGCTCGAGCGCCTGTCGCAGGCGGCTGAACTCATGCCCGCCGAGCGCGCCGAGGCCATCCTGGTGCTGTTTGTCGCCGTGGGCTGCTCGGCAGATGTCCGCTCGTCGGTGACCTATGCCATCGACTACGCTCATGCGACCTGTGGCGGCGCCACGTCGACGCCACGCTCGCTGAGCACATCTTCGGTTGCAGGTGAGCACGAGGCGGCGCCTGCGCATCCGCTGGGACTGCTGCGCGTGCAAAACGGCTACGTGGTGAGCGCCCCGCGCTGGATTCAGCCGAGCGAGCAGGGCGTCGAGATCGGCGCGCTGGCGACGGGGGAGGGCGATATCACCGACGTCGGCGACGATGTCTCGGCCCGCCATGCCCATATCTGGTGCGATGCTCAAAATATCTGGCACGTCGAGGACTTGTCGTCCACCAACGGAACCGTGGTGGTAAACGGGGCCACGCGCGTCTGCATTCAGGTCGAGCCCGGCCGTTCCGCCCAACTCAATCCCGGCGACGAGCTCAAGCTCGGCGAATCCACTACCTACGCCATCCTCTTCGGTGCTCTCTGGCCGGCAGATAGGGACGTTCCTTTTCTGCCGGCTGGGGACATTCCTTGGCGCTCCAGAGCCGGTCGCCCGGGGATGGAGGGGCCATTTTGGCCCTTGGCGGTCACCCGAGGCAAACCTTTACCGCCCGCCTATATTTGCCGAAATTACACTTGGCGGCGGGGTACAATAAGCCCGCATGCGGATTTCCGTTGCGGGCGCTTCCCATCGCCGGGGCGTGCCCGGGAGCATCCGGCATGCGGCCTTTGCGGCGCTCGGCCATGTGCAAGACGGGTAGCTGGGCCTGTGGAGCGCATTTACCGCCCCGCACCTCGGCATGCTTTCTCTCCACGCCATGTACCTGCTGCTCAGTCTGCCTGCCAGATGATCGGAAGCAACAGCGAAAATCCCATCACGCCAATATCCCGGCGATCGCCGGGGCCTGTATACCTATATGAGAGGAGAGGGGTATATGGCGCGTAAGTTTAAGTCTATGGACGGCAACGAGGCGGCCGCATATGTTTCGTATGCGTACACCGAGGTAGCGGGAATTTATCCCATTACGCCGTCCAGCCCGATGGCCGACCATGTCGACCAGTGGGCGGCCCAGGGTCGCAAGAACATCTTCGGCACCCCGGTCAAGGTCGTCGAGATGGAGTCCGAGGCAGGTGCAGCCGGTACCGTTCACGGTTCGCTGGGTGCCGGTGCTCTGACCACCACCTACACGGCTTCTCAGGGTCTGCTCCTGATGATCCCGAACATGTACAAGATCGCAGGCGAGCAGCTCCCGGGCGTTTTCCACGTCTCCGCGCGTTGCGTCGCTTCGCACGCCCTGAACATCTTTGGCGATCACTCCGACGTCATGGCCTGTCGCCAGACCGGTTTCGCCATGCTCGCCGAGGGCAACGTCCAGGAGGTCATGGACCTCTCGCCGGTGGCTCACCTTGCCGCCATCGAGGGTAAGACCCCGTTCCTTAACTTCTTCGACGGTTTCCGCACCAGCCACGAGATCCAGAAGGTCGCCATGTGGGACTACAAGGATCTGGCCGAGATGTGCGACATGGACGCTGTCCAGGCTTTCCGCGATCACGCGCTCAACCCTGAGCACCCGCATACCCGCGGTAGCCACGAGAACGGCGACATCTTCTTCCAGAACCGCGAGGCCTGCAACAAGGTCTACGACGAGCTTCCCGCCGTCGTCGAGGGCTACATGAAGAAGATCAACGAGAAGCTCGGCACCGATTACGGCCTGTTCAACTACTACGGCGCTCCCGATGCTGATCGCGTCGTCGTGTGCATGGGCTCCTTCTGCGACGTGCTCGAGGAAGTCATCGACTACCTCAACGCTCACGGCGAGAAGGTCGGCCTGGTCAAGGTTCGCCTGTTCCGTCCGTTCTCCATCAAGCACTTTGTCGACGTTCTCCCCGAGACCGTCAAGAAGATTGCCGTCATGGACCGCACCAAGGAGCCGGGTTCCATCGGCGAGCCGCTCTACCAGGACGTTGTCTCCGCTCTCTACGAGGCCGGCAAGACGGGCATCAAGGTCGTCGGCGGCCGTTACGGCCTGGGCAGCAAGGACACGCCTCCCGCGTCCGCGTTCGCTGTCTTCGAGGAGCTCAAGAAGGACGAGCCCAAGCGCGAGTTCACCATCGGCATTGTCGACGACGTGACCAACCTGAGCCTGCCCGAGGCCGAGGATGCGCCCAACACCGCAGCCCCCGGCACCATTGAGTGCAAGTTCTGGGGTCTGGGTGGCGACGGTACCGTCGGCGCCAACAAGAACTCGATTAAGATCATCGGCGACCACACCGACAAGTACGTCCAGGCCTACTTCCAGTACGACTCCAAGAAGACCGGCGGAGTCACCGTCTCGCACCTGCGCTTTGGTGATTCCCCGATCCGCTCGCCGTACTACGTGACCAAGGCCGACTTTGTCGCCTGCCACAACCCCAGCTACATCGTCAAGGGCTTCAAGATGGTCCGCGACGTCAAGCCGGGCGGCACCTTCCTGGTCAACTGCCAGTGGAGCGACGAGGAGTTCGCCGAGCACATGCCCGCCGTGGCCAAGCGCTACATCGCGAACAACAACGTCAACGTCTACCTGATCGACGCTATCGACCTGGCCGCCAAGGTCGGCATGGGCAAGCGCACCAACACGGTGCTCCAGTCCGCCTTCTTCGCGCTGGCCAAGGTCCTGCCCGCCGAGGACGCCCTGCAGTACATGAAGGACGCGGCCACCAAGTCCTACATGAAGAAGGGCCAGGCCATCGTCGACGCCAACCACAAGGCCATCGATGCCGGCGCTACCGCCTTCCGTAAGTTCGAGGTTCCGGCCGACTGGGCAACTGCCGAGGATGCCGCTCCCGTCGAGCTCTCCGAGGAGACCAAGTCCGCCATCGCCCAGCAGGTCAAGAACCTGCTCGAGCCCATCGATCGCATGGATGGCGACAGCCTGCCCGTTTCCGCCTTCGTCGGTTGCGCCGACGGCCAGTTTGAGCTGGGCGCCTCCGCATACGAGAAGCGCGGCGTCGCCGTCGTCGTTCCCCACTGGGACGAGACCAAGTGCATCCAGTGCAACCAGTGCGCCTATGTGTGCCCGCATGCCACCATCCGTCCGTTCGCGATGACCGAGGACGAGGCTGCCGCCGCACCCGAGGCTACCCGCACGCTCGACGCTATGGGCCCCAAGGCCAAGGGCATGAAGTTCACCATGGCCGTGTCCCCGCTCGACTGCATGGGCTGCACCAACTGCGTCAAGGTCTGCCCCAAGGGCGCCCTCGAGATGGTTCCCACCGAGCAGGAGATGGACCAGCAGCCCGTTTGGGACTACATGGTCGAGAACGTCTCCGAGAAGAAGGAGCTCATCGCGGCCAACGTCAAGGGCAGCCAGTTTAAGCAGCCCTACCTGGAGTTCTCCGGCTCCTGCGCCGGCTGCGCCGAGACCGCCTATGCACGTCTGGTGACCCAGGTCGCCGGCGACCGCATGTTCATCTCCAACGCCACCGGCTGCTCCTCCATTTGGGGCAACCCCGCTGCCACCGCTCCTTACTGCAAGGACAAAGACGGTCACGGCCCGGCGTGGAACAACTCCTTGTTCGAGGACAATGCCGAGCACGGTCTGGGCATGGCCGTTGGCTATGAGGCCGTTCAGCACAAGCTGATCGCCGCTACCCAGGACATCATCGCTGCCGATGGTCCGTCCGATGAGCTCAAGGCTGCCGGCCAGGCTTGGATCGACTCCGTCAACGACGCCGAGGCCTCCAAGACCGCTGCCGCTGCCTACGTTGCCGAGCTCGAGAAGTGCGGCTGCGACGCTTCCAAGGCGATCCTCGCCGACAAGGCTTACCTCACCAAGAAGTCCTTCTGGATCTTCGGCGGCGACGGTTGGGCCTACGACATCGGCTTCGGTGGCCTGGACCACGTCCTGGCTTCCGGCCACAACGTCAACGTCTTCGTCTTCGACACTGAGGTCTACTCCAACACCGGCGGTCAGGCCTCCAAGGCCTCGAACCTGGGCCAGGTTGCTCAGTTCGCCGCTGCCGGTAAGGTGACCAAGAAGAAGTCCCTGGCCGAGATTGCCATGAGCTACGGCTACGTCTACGTGGCGCAGGTCGCCATGGGCGCCAACCCGGCTCAGACCCTCAAGGCCATTCACGAGGCCGAGGCCTACGACGGCCCGTCCCTCATCATCGGCTACAGCCCCTGCGAGATGCACTCCATCAAGAAGGGCGGCATGCAGAACTGCCAGGCCGAGATGAAGAAGGCTGTCGAGTGCGGTTACTGGAACCTCTTCCGCTTCAACCCCGAGGCTGCTGCCGGCAAGAAGTTCTCGCTCGATTCCAAGGAGCCCGCGGGCGGTTATCAGGAGTTCCTGATGAACGAGGCCCGTTACGCTTCGCTGACGCGTTCCTTCCCCGAGCGCGCCGAGGAGCTCTTCAAGGAGAACGAGCAGGCCGCCATGGACCGCTACGCTCACCTGCTGAAGCTCAAGACGGTGTACAACGAGGCCTAGGTCTCCCACCGCAGGATCTGAGGGCTGACCTTCGCGGACGTCCTCGGACATGAAAGAACCCCCGCTGCGCACTGAACTGCACCCCAAAACTTGGACGGCTTAAATAAGAACTACGCCGCAAGGGACTGTCTCCGGAACTCCTCCGGGGTCAGTCCCTTCAGTTTAACCTGGCGCCTCCTCGTGTTCCAATGGGCCACGAAGTCGTCGAGGTCCGCCTTGAAGGACTCGAAGTCCGGCCACGTCCTTCCGCGGAAGAACTCGTCCTTGATGTGGCCGAACACCTGCTCCGTCGCGCCGTTGTCGATGCAGTTGCCCTTCCGGGACATGCTCTGCGCCACGCCGGCCTCCTCCAGCCGCCTGCACCAACCGGCCTGCTGGTACTGCCAGCCCATGTCCGAGTGCAGGATCGGCCTGGAGCCCTCGGGCTTCTTGGACACGAGCTGGTCGAGCAGCTCGTGCTGCTGAGCCATGTTGGGGTGCAGCGACGTGGACCAGGCGACGATCTCCTTGCTGCCGAAGTCGTAGACCGGCGCGAAGTAGGCCTTGCCCCAGGGCTGCTTGAACTCGGTGACGTCGGTGCCCATCTTCTCCCACGGCCCGTCGGCG
>DBGCAP010000021.1:0-76070 GCA_048367555.1 Collinsella sp. | reverse complement strand
GAAGCTAAGCCCCATCGCGCCGAGAGTACTGCGGGGTCAGCCCGTGGGAGGCCAGGGCGCCGCTGACCGGTGGACGGCACCGAGCCGTCGCATCGACTTGAAGAAGGGGGAGGCCTCGCGGCCTCCCCCTTTTTTGCGTTTGGTCGATATGGGCTAAACGCCTCTATGGCTTAATAGCCTTTTCTATTTGAAGAAAACAAAATGAATGACCAGCACGATTGCCACGATGGCAATGATCAAGAGTGCCATTTGGAGACGGTGCTGTTTGCGTCGTCTGTTTGACGATGTAAATATCGATTTCCCCTGCTTAGGCGTCTCAAGATAGCGGGCGGAATGCGTTAGAGTTTGCTTGGGACGGGGCCCTCTACGATGTTGCTTGGTTGGTGTTTGTGTCTGCTCCTGGCTGCATGCGCTGTTTTTGGATAAGGGGGCATCTTTGAGATACACCGGATCGCTCGAGGCGACACCCATGTGTCTGCGCGCTGATTGAGATTCTTCAAGAGTTTGATATCGATTACGAGTTACATACTCAGGCTCTGCATCGTTAATGGGCTCTTGGGAAATATGGGGACGATGGTAGCGTCTGGGCTGTGAATAGGCAGAACTATCGTTCTGCAGCGGCTCATACGAATTGTCGGAGGTCTGATCGTCCATGATGCCCTTAGGTTGTCATTAACAACGTGTATGCGCTTATTGTAAGCCCCTCGCTTCGTTTTGACAGGTGCGTATATGGTATTCAAGACATGGTTCAAAGAACCTTTACCTCACTAGAACCTTAGTCAAACAGACTTAGATATGCTTATAGAAAGAGACTTAAAAAACTTTATAGTAAAATGTATATATACGTAATCGTTGGGCATATATTAGAGCGTCAAACGAAGTCCCTGCCACCTGGAAGATGGCTCGGCAGTCCCTAAAAGGAGTGGTAGTCATGGCAAGCATGGTTCCTTATCGTTCGGTTTTTGGTGTTCGTCCCTCTGCTAGCTCGTTGTTTGATCTCTTTGATGATATGACTGATCTGGCAAATAACTCGATCGCCTCTAAGGCTTTTCCCGTTGATGTTGAGGACAAGGGCGACGGGTACGAGGTCAAGGCTTATTTAACTGGCGTCGCCAAGGATGACATCGATGTTGAGCTCAATGAGGGTCGTCTTTCCATTAGCGTGAATGTCGAGGAGAGCGATGAGAACGAGGGCAAGAACTTCCTGCAGAAGGAGTTTAACTCGTACAGCGCGACGCGCGGTGTGTACCTGAAGGATGCTTCGAGCGAGGGCCTTTCTGCAAAGTACGCTGACGGCATCCTTACCGTTACGGTTCCTAAGATTGTCGAGAAGAAGAACGTTACAAAGATTTCCATCGACTAAGGCTATCGGCTTTTAAAATCGGTGCCTACGTTAAGGGGGCTGGGAAGTGATTCCCGGCCCCCTTTTCTATTTGAGCTGGCTTACTGAATGGACATGGGCCGATATTGCCCGGCGGGACGTATCGTAAGTTTACGCAGCCCCTCAACGCGGGTGGCGGTGCTGCCAAGCTCGTTGTCGAGTGTTGCGCCGAGGGAGCTTGCGTAGCTTTTGACGGTCAGGCTTGGGCGATTGTTGTCTTGGCTAATGTGCATCGCGATAAGTTGCTCGGTGCGATCAGTTACCAGCGCGCGTGCGGCATCGGCGGCCTGATCGTTGGAGAGATGCCCTTTTGCAGACAGGATGCGTTCCTGAAGAAAGCGAGGATAGTCTCCTTGACGTAGCATGGCTACATCGTGGTTGCTTTCGAGTGCGAGAATGCGACAGTCCTTGAGCGTATTGATGGCATGCTTTGACAACTCGCCGGTGTCGGTGGCAAAGCCAATCGAATCGCCCTGAGCGTCAAACCGGTAGCCGACGGGATTGACGACGTCGTGGGATGTCGAATACGTTTGAATGTGGACTCCGGCAATAGAGAGGGTGTCGCCTGGGTCGAATTCTTCAACAGGCAGATGTGCGAGGCTTTCTTTTTTGGACGCGAGCGTTCCTCTGCTGGAAAAGACCGGGCCATTCCAATGCTTACACCACACCTCAAGCCCCTTAATGTGGTCGCTGTGCTCATGGGTGACCACAAGGGCCGACACGTCGTCTGCCGAAAGGCCGAGCTCCGCCATGCGTTTGAGCGTCTCGCGGCGAGACAGTCCATCATCGACCATAATGAGCCCTTGCGGGCCCTCGATGAATGCACAGTTGCCTTTAGAGCCACTGCCGAGGATATGAAGGTGCAGGCGAGACATAAGATTCCAAAGGATACAATGGGTGCGGACGAATAGAGGAGGAAGCGAATGCCAACGGTATCACAGCATTACGGACACCATGCCGCGCCTGGGGCAGTCGATGAAACCCGGACGAGGCAGCAGGCAGCTCCTGTGGTACTCATGGTATCAGGCGGTGCGGACTCGACGGCGCTGCTTCTTATGGCGTGTACATCAAAGCTGGATATCCAAGATGGACGCGGCGTTGCCCCCATTGCTCGCGAGCGCCTGCATGTGCTTCATGTAAATCACCATCTGCGGGGCGAGGCGTCCGATGGCGACGAGGCCTTTGTGCGTGAGCTCTGCGCGCAATATGGTTTACCGTTGTGTGTGGAGCACGCTTATTTTGATGGGGAGTCGGGAAATATCGAGGCAGCGGCGCGCGAGGTGCGCTATGCCGCGGCGCGAAGGTATGTACGCGAGCTGTGCGCCAAGACGGGGGCGCCGAGAACGGCGGCGCGTATCTGTACTGCCCATACCTCTTCGGACCGCGCGGAAACATTTTTGATGAACGCCATTAAGGGGTCGGGTCCAGCTGGGCTTTCGAGCATTCCCCGTCGAAGGAATATTGTGGTGCGCCCCTTGCTCGACCTAACTCATGGCGAGCTTGTGAGCTATCTGCAGGTACATGGTCAGCCGTGGCGTGAAGACGAGAGCAATGAGGATGTCTCGTATCTGCGAAACTATGTGCGCCATCGGGTGATGCCAGTGGTGGCGCAGCGTAATGCGAGTGTGTGCAAGACGATTGGCGCCGCCTGCGAGATCCTTGGTGACGAAGATGCATTTCTATCCCAGCTGTCGGCACAGGCGTTTCGAAGCTGCCTGCGCAAAGAGGTGGCGGGCGCGCTGGTGCTCGATGCCAGGCGCCTTGCTGCGGCCGAGGTGGTGATTGCGCGGCGCATCGTGCGACTGGCGATTAAACGCATCGATCCGGATGCTCGTCCAGAGATGCGACATGTGGAGCGAGTTCTTTCCTGCGTTGCTGAGGGCGCAGGCTCGGTCACGCTTCCGGCGGGGATTGACGCACGCGTCGAATTTGGCATGCTGGCGTTTAAGGCGCCGGTGGCTCGCGAGGGCCTGGTCGCGGACTGGGTTACCGTACCCGGTCGTTTGCCGTTGGGCGGGGGGCGTATGCTGGTTGCAGAGCCGATGGCCGTTGAACCGGGATGCGATATCGTGCGCCGCGCCCGTGAGCTTGCGGCTGCCGGGGAAGTGGCAGCTTTGGTAGACGCGGCTGCACTGGGTTTTGCCGACAGCGATAGTGAGCGGATCCTGGCGGGCTCGCGTGGCGAGATCCCTGCCGAGGCGCGATTGGCGCGCCTGTGGGTGGACGGTCCCGCACCGGGAGATGTGATGTGCCCGTTAGGAATGAGTGGCCGAAGCAAGAAGGTATCCGACTTGCTAGGAGAGGCTCGTATTCCCGTTTCTGAGCGCGCAGGCGTTCCCGTGGTGAGAACGGCTCCGGGAGGTGCCGTGGTATGGGTCGCAGGCGTTCGCACGGACGAACGTTTTAAATGCACGGCCGCAACGCGCGTGGCGTATCTGCTTCGTGTGGTCGATGCGGAATAGCGTCCCACGCCAGCTATTCTGTGCGACGTTGACGGTATTCCCGCGCTGATGGCGTACGGGCTGGAAAATATACCCCGTGCGCTGCTAGAATGTGAAGTACGCGTCCATACGGCGGTGTATGGGCGATAAGCACAAGAAAGGGTTGTCATGGCTTCTCAACATCCGGATATCGAGAAGGTTCTGTTTACGCAGGAGGATATCGACGGTATCGTCTCTCGCCTGGGCGAGCAGATTACTCGCGACTACGCGGGTAAGGATCTGGTGCTGATTGCGGTCCTGCGCGGCGCCGTGGTCTTTATGGGCGACCTGATGCGCAAGATCGAGCTGCCGACCAACATCGATTTCATGGCTGTTTCGAGCTATGGCGACGGTGTGAAGTCCTCGGGTATCGTGCGTATCATTAAGGACCTGGATATCGACATCCGCGGTCGCGACGTGCTGATCGTCGAGGACATTCTGGACTCGGGCCTGACGCTCAAGTATCTGATGAAGAACCTCGAGAGCCGCAAGCCCGCTTCTCTGGAGGTCGCCGCCTTCCTGTGGAAGGACGTTGAGGACCGTACCTCGGCCATCACGCCCAAGTATGTTGGAACCCATTGCCCCGATGCCTTTGTGGTGGGCTACGGCCTCGACTATGCCGAGCGCTATCGTAACCTTCCGTATCTGGGCATTTTGAAACCAGAGGTTTATTCGTAAGATGCCCGACGACCGTAACGATAACAATTCCCAGACTCCCCGGGAGCCTAAGATCCCGGGGATGCCCGGAGGCAAGAAGCCCACGCGTACGGGCTGGCTGTATTTTATTTTGGCTTGCGCGCTTCTGGGCTACGCCTTCTTTAACATGGGCTCCGGCTTTGCCAATTCCAGCAATACCGTAAAGCTCGCGACGAGCGAGATGGTCAACGCCATCAAGCAGGATCGCGTCGAAGATCTGACCTATACGGTTCAAGACGGAAGCGTGACGGGTCATTACTGGAAGACGAAGAAGGACAAGGGCGATACGAGCGAGCTCAAGAGCTTCTCCTCGACCTATGTCGGCTCCGATTCGCTTGCCGAGCTTATGGCGGAGCACCCCGATACCAAGTACATCGTCAACACCAATGATCCCGATTTTTGGGGCGACCTGGCGATGAGCGTGCTTCCGACGATCGCCCTGATCGCCATCATGTTCTACTTTATGCGCCAGATGATGGGCGCCAACAACAGGAACATGCAGTTTGGCAAGACCAATGCCAAGACCAACGAGGCCACGCGCCCCAAGGTCAAGTTTGAAGACGTTGCCGGCGTGGACGAGGCGGTCGAGGAGCTCGAGGAGATCCGTGACTTTTTGAGCGATCCGGATCGCTATCGCAAGCTGGGCGCCAAGATCCCGCGTGGCGTGTTGCTGGTGGGCCCTCCGGGCACCGGTAAAACGCTGCTGGCCAAGGCCGTTGCCGGCGAGGCGGGCGTGCCGTTCTTTAGCATCTCGGGTTCCGACTTTGTCGAGATGTTCGTGGGTGTCGGCGCCAGCCGTGTGCGTGACCTCTTTAAGGAGGCCAAGTCCCAGGCCCCGTCGATCATCTTCATCGATGAGATCGATGCTGTGGGACGTCAGCGCGGAGCTGGCTTGGGCGGCGGTCACGACGAGCGCGAGCAGACGCTCAACCAGCTGCTGGTCGAGATGGACGGTTTTGAGGAGAGCGAGTCGGTCATCCTGATCGCTGCGACCAACCGTCCTGACATCTTGGATCCGGCATTGCTGCGTCCCGGTCGTTTTGACCGTCAGGTCACGGTCGACCGTCCGGATGTGAAGGGCCGCGAGCAGATCTTGCGCGTGCATGCCGAGAACAAGCCGATGGACGAGGACGTGAAGTTTGAGAAGCTCGCCCAGATGACCGTTGGCTTCACCGGCGCCGATCTGGCAAATCTGCTCAATGAGTCTGCGCTGCTGGCTGCCCGCCGCCATCGTTCCGTGATTTCGATGGACGAGGTCGAGGAATCGATGGAGCGCGTGATTGCCGGACCGCAACGCAAGGGTCGTGTGATGACCGAAGCCGAGCGCACCACGATTGCCTACCATGAGAGCGGCCATGCCCTGGTGGGTCACATCTTGGAGCACTCCGATCCGGTTCATAAGATTTCGATTGTCAGCCGCGGCCAGGCTCTGGGCTACACACTGCAGCTTCCGCAGGAGGATCACTTCCTCAAGACCAAGAACGAGATGCTCGACGAGCTCGCCGTGTTCTTGGGCGGTCGCGTTGCCGAGGAACTCATGTGCGACGACATCACGTCGGGCGCGAGCAACGATCTAGAGCGCGCGACCAAGATGGCGCGCGAGATGGTCACACGCCTGGGCATGAGCGAGGAGCTTGGAACGCAGGTGTTTGGTGAGGCGCAGCATCAGGTATTCCTGGGCCGCGACTATGCCGATCATCAGGACTACTCTGAGGAGACGGCGCGTCGCATCGACATTGAGGTCCAGCGCATTATGCGTGAGGCCCATCGTCGTGCGGTCGAGATCCTGGATGCCCGTCGCGATCAGCTCGACCTGATGGCCAAGGTACTGCTTGAGCGTGAGACCGTCGAGGGCGACGCCGTGAGCGCCCTGCTCGACAACGAGTGGGACGCCTACCTTGAGCGCGAGGGCGATATCCTGGCGGCCAAGGAGGAGCGCAACGCTAAGGCGGCCGGCATGCCGACCAAGAAGCGTGCGCCTCGCATGAGCGAGGAGGAGCTGGCGGCTGATGCCGCGGCATTTGCGCAGGCGGCTATGCAGGAGGATGCCGAAGCCGCATCCGAGACTGCCGATGATGACTGTGCCGTCAATGCCGGTGCCGACACCGACGACGACAAATAGTCTTTGTGGTGAAAGCCTCCGTGGGGAAACCTGCGGAGGCTTTTCTTTTGAGCGATATGGGGCCATCTGTTGATTGGGGACAGACTTAAATGAGCGTTTTCACGCATTTAAGTCTGTCCCCAATTAACATTGCTGCGGCGCTTTGCTTGACTAAAGCGTACAATACCGCCTATGCGAAAGGGGAACAGATGATCAACGAAACTATGTATGCTCGCGGTGCAGAGAGCTCCATCATCCGCGAGATTTTTAGCTATGGCCTTGAGCGCAAGGCGCAAATCGGCGCGGAAAACGTGTTCGATTTCTCGCTGGGCAACCCGAGCGTTCCGGCACCCGCTGCCGTCGCGGAGTCCATCAAAAAGGCGCTTGAACTGCCCAGTGACCAGCTGCACGGCTACACTCCCGCACCGGGCCTACCGCAGTGCCGTACCGCCGTTGCTGAGTCGCTCAACCGTCGCTTCGGTACGAGCTATGAGGGCAAGGACGTCTTTATGACGGTGGGCGCGGCGGCTTCGCTCACCTGCACGCTCAATGCCGTTACGAACCCGGGTGACGAGGTCATTGTTATCGCCCCGTACTTCCCGGAGTATCGTGTGTGGATTGAGAAGGCCGGCTGTACGTGTGTCGAGGCGCTCGCCGATGAAGATACGTTCCAGCTGAGCGTAGATAACGTGCTCAAGGCGATTACCGATAAGACGGCTGCCGTCATCATCGACTCGCCGAATAACCCGACCGGCGCCGTATATACGCGCGATACCCTGACGCGACTGGCCAATGTTTTGTGCGAGGTCAACGCCAAGCGCGATCCCGAGAACCCAATCACGCTTATCTCGGATGAGCCGTATCGCGAGATTGTCTATGGCGCCGAGGTGCCTTGGGTGCCTTCGATCTACGAGCACACCATCGTGTGCTACTCGTATTCCAAGTCGCTTTCGCTGCCGGGCGAGCGCGTGGGGTGGATCCTGGTTCCCGATACCAATCCGCAGGCTGCGCGTCTGATGCCGGCTGTTGCGGGTGCTGCCCGTACGCTGGGCTTCGTGTGCGCGCCGGCGCTCTTCCAGCGCGTAATTATCGACTGCATCGATGAGCCGAGTGACGTTGAGGCCTATGCACGCAACCGCACGGCGCTTACCGGTGCATTGGCGGAGTACGGCTACACGTATGTTGAGCCGGATGGCGCGTTCTACCTATGGGTGAAAGCGCTGGAGCCCGATGCGAACGCCTTCTGCGAGCGCGCGAAGAAGTACGAACTGCTCGCGGTGCCTTCGGATAGCTTTGGCATGCCGGGCTGGTTCCGCCTTGGCTACTGTGTGAGCTACGAGACTATCGTCAACTCACTGCCCGCCTGGAAGCAGCTGGCTGACGAGTATCGTCAAAAGTAAAGCGCTCTGCTTACAATGTTTTACGTGAAACGGGGTTTGGTGTTAAGCCGGACCCCGTTGTCATGGACGTTGTGTCTTTGGGATGGAGTGGTTTTACGACTATTGAAGGCTATGCGTACAATGAATATAAGCGACGGCCATGCCAGATAAGGAGACCCGATGCCCTACCTGCTTTCTTGTGACATTCATACCCATACGATGTTCTCTGCGCATGCATATTCGACCATTGAGGAGAATGTGTACTGGGCGGCAGAGCGTGGCCTGCAGGTGCTTGGATCTGCCGACCATCTGAGCTCTATGGTTACGGCTTGCCCTAATGACCTGCGCAGTTACCAGTTCTTTATCAACCAGGATATCTGGCCGCGCATTTGGAGCGGCGTGCTGGTGCTGCGTGGCGCCGAGGCCGATATCGTTTCGCTGGACGGAAGCCTGTTTGGCGAGGACACTCCTGTCACACTCGATATTGCCGGCGATTCGTATGGCCGTCAGCATTCGCTGTTCGATTTGGTTACGCGTAATTTGGATTATTTGGTTGCGAGCGTGCATAATCCGCAGATTGCTGAAGGCGCGGCACTGGCCCAGACGACCGAGATGTATATCAATGCCCTGGAGCACCCCAAGGTGTTCATGTTGGGTCACACGGGGCGCTCGGGCGTGCCGTTCGATATCGACGAGGTGCTGCTGGCGGCTAAGGCCAAGCACAAGATTATCGAGATCAACAACCATAGTCTTGAACACGGTGTCGACACTGAGCATTGGGCCGTATGCCGCAAGATTGCCGAGCGTTGCGCCGAGCTGGGCGTGGGTATTGGTGTGTCGACCGATGCCCACATTGGTATGGCCATTGGCAAGCTCGATCACGCCCGCAAGTTGCTCGACGAGATTCACTTCCCGCTGGACCTGATCGTGACACGCGACCGCGAGACGCTGCTGCGCGAGATGGCGGCAGCCGGCGTGTGCGACCTGCGCAAGAGGATGTAACGAGACTCATATGCCCAATGAAAGGGGGCGGTCCAGACGGGCCGCCCCCTTTCATGTTCCAAAAATCTACCTGGGTTGGTTAGCGGCGCTCGAGGACCGCTACGGTTTCAACGTGTGCCTCGTCATCTCGGAAATTATTCTCACCCAGAGAATCAGGCGTCATCGGCGTATACGCATGCGCTACGCCGGGAATCTCTTCCCAGAAGAAGCGCACCGGGCACTTGAACGTCACGTTGGCAACCACGCGCTCTTTGTGCGGGTTCTTGTCCGGCAGGATGTGCACCTCGCTCACGGCCTCATGAATGAGGTCGAAGCGCGTCTGCTCGTCCGCACCTTCCAACAGCTCGGGGATGCGGTCAAGCTCTTCCAGAAGCCTGCGCTCTCCGTCCATGCGCTTCTCGACAGTAGTCATCTTAGCTTGCGCTTCCTCCAGCGCGTCGCTTAATCCAGCGTCGCGGTCATATAGGTCGTCCAGACGCCTTTGCAGGTCGTTGAACTTGCGCTCGTAGCTCCTGTCGGCGGGGTCGAGCGAGTCAATCTGCGTCATGAGCATGCGCATACGCTTGTCGTTAGCGGCCTTCTCGCCCTCTATGCGCTCAATATCTTCCTTCAGCTGCTCGATGTCCGTCGCGTCGTCGATGCGACGGCGCAGGGCATCCACGAACGCATCTGAACGGGATGCAAGGCTCACGAGCTGTACGACCTCAGCGTCCACGCACTCTTGCGGGTACTGGCTTTTGAACGTGCAGCTGGCACCACGCGCTTTTGTGGTGTGCGGGCAATAATACGCCCACGTTGTCTTTCCCCGCGTGCCGTCCTTCTTGAGCTTCCCGCGGTTGGGCTTGGACGACATCTTGCGACCGCAGACCGGGCAGACGAGAAGCCCGTTGAGCATGTTCACGTGACCGTCGTCGTGTGTCTTCATGTTCGGCTTGCGCGTACCGACAAGGGCCTGAGCCGCCGCCCATGTGGCGTCGTCGATTATCGCATCGTGCTGGCCGTCGTGCATCTCGTAGCCGTCGCTCTTGACCACGTGCGTCTCTCCACGCGTGCCCTCTATCGTCTCGGTACGCCTGCGGCCATAGGCAATCTTTCCGATGTACACCGGGTTGGTAATCATGCGCTGTACCGTTCCGCTGGAGAACGTGTCCATGCATGCGTTACCGCGTGGCTTCTTCTTGATTCCATGGTTGTTCAACCATGTGGCTATCGCCGTCGACCCTTTGTTCTCGTACGCGTACATCTCGAAGATGCGGCGCACGACCTTCGCCTCATCTTCATCGACCTCAAGCTCCTTGAACTTGTTGCCCTTATCGACAAGGCGATACCCGAAGGGCGCTTGCCCTCCGTTCCAGTAGCCTTTGCGTGCCTTCTCCTCGCGTCCGCTCATAGTCTGGGTGCGGATGTTGTCGCGCTCCATCTCGGCGAACACGGCGGCGATGGACAGCATCGCCTTACCCATGGAAGTACCAGAGTCGATGCCGTCCTTCACGCAACACAGTTCCACACCGTAGTCTTGGAGCGTCTGAAGGGAGTTCCAAGTGTCGGCGGCGTTGCGCCCGAATCGTGACAGCTTGAACACGAGGACGTAGGCCGGACGCTTGCTCGGCTGCGCCTTGATGATGTCATCCATCATCTGACGGAACTGCGGCCTGCCCTGCACGTTCTTTCCTGAAAAGCCGGCGTCAACGTACTCTCCGAGCACACGCATGTCGTGATTTTCGGCGTATCTTGTCAGCTCGAAGCGCTGAGCGTCTATCGACTCGCCCTTCTCGACTTGCAGCTTGGTCGAGACACGGATGTACAGAACGCAGGAGAGTGGGCGGGCGGCATCTAGCGTTTTGGGATTTTTTCGTGCCATAGGTTCACCCCCTCCCGTAATTCTCTACATGGCAGCATTTCGCGTCACCTACTCAACGTTGTCTAGCCAACGTTGCCTTTCTGCTTTCAATGCCTCTTTCATGCTGTTCTCTTTTTCGAAATCGCGCACCACGACCTTGAAGCCCGTTCTGTTGGCCCGCTCGAACAGCTCGTTCCAATAGCTCTCGATGAGTTTGTAATCCCCGCCCTTTTTGAAGAAAAGCTCAAGCGCTTCGCCTTCGATATCGAACGTGCGTATATCCTCAAGCTCCCTTCGACCAAGGACGTTCACCAAGT
The DNA here is from genome assembly GCA_048367555.1 of Collinsella sp. GTDB lineage: Bacteria > Actinomycetota > Coriobacteriia > Coriobacteriales > Coriobacteriaceae > Collinsella. The sequence goes on along the minus strand of DBGCAP010000021.1, from coordinate 64,874 downwards.
CCTCGTCGTTCGGCCAAGGCAGCAATCCGACTTCATTCTCGCGGTCCGCTTGAGGACAGAGCGAATAATCCTCTTGGTGAAAAATCGTAAGCCCCTCTTCCATCATGTCAAACTCAGCAGCGAGTAAGCGTGAGCACAAATCGGCGGGGTCATTGAAATTCAGAACCGGCAAATACGCGATTTTCGTCTTGCTCATTGTTGTTTCCTCCATATCATGGTTATTTACTGAACACGTCAAACGCTACCTCTACGTCTCTGGCAAAGCTTTGATAAGTGCTTTCAGCTCATCGTTTTGACGGTCGAGCGTGTCGATGCACTCTTGCAAGTATTTATTCTCCTGTTCGAGGTCGTGCACCTTGCGAATAAGGAAAATCAGAAACGGAGCCGGCTTGCGGTCTCCAATCTCCCAATGTTGCAGCGAGCGTAGAGGGATTCCAAAATGCTCGCAAAACTCGGAGCGCTTCATACCGTACAGCTCGCGCATGTGTTTAAGCTCCTCGGCTGGAGTCATGCTGTCTGTGTTCTTATCCATTGAAATCACCTCCATTTATGTATATATTATGCGCCCAAACGTGTATTTTGTCAATAGCCAGTGGGTGTATATAGGCAATAACAGCGACCTCTGGGCGCACTAAAAAAGCCCGGCACCTATTCGTACCGGGCTTTCACAAGTCGAGGCCGTAAATCAATTCAATCGCCCACGTGCTTGTCCAGTGAAACCTTGAGAGCTTCGAGGATGTCAATAATCACATAGAGCTGTTTCGTCGTGCATGAATCAAGCAGATTCTGTATGTGTTCCGAAGCAACCGTCTTGGAAAATCGCGGGGTGTCGTAAAGCAGAGCATCCGTCTGCACCGAAAGAGCCTCCGCAATGTTTACGAGAACCGGAAGGCTCAGCTTGGTGTTCCCGGTCTCGATGTGGCTCATATGCGTTGCAGAAATGCCCACCTTCTCGGCAAGAGCCTCCTGCGACAGACCGCATGCCTTGCGATAGCGGCGTATGCGCTGTCCTATTTCGTAGTATTTCATCCTCTAACCGCCCATACAATTCATCTACTTTTGAATCGTATGGAGAATGTGTGTATAGTTTAATAATCTGTATAGGCCTTTTTCAGCCCATACACTTCATATTCTTCTGGCCCCGACATATCATTAGACCCGCATCCGCTTCGATGCGGCGGGTGAGGCTAAAAATCTTAATCATTTGGAGGTACATAGGATGAAGAAGAGAAGACTTACCGCAGCTGCGGTAGCCACTGCATGCCTGCTCACACTCACACTCGCAGGCTGTGGGGGTGCAAACGATGTAAAGAGTGCGAGTGAGCCGGTTGCCGTATCTCAGGCTTTCGGACAGAAAAGCGTATGGGTGCAGTACAACAAGAATGACGCAATAGATAAAGACGGAGAAATTGACCGCATTCTTGTCTTTGACGGAAACGGCAACGTCACCGCATACCAATGCGATGGAGCGACATTCGCAGACTTGAACGGTAAGTCTGACGATGAAATCGTTGAGATGGCAAAGGAGCAAGACAAGAAGGCGTTCGACACAGAACGTAAGGACGCCCTCGACAGTACAGCTCCGGCCATTGATAGCATTCAAAGCGCCTACGATACTCTGAAAGATGAGTACGACAGCGGCACGTACACGTCCGGGCTTGGCGGAAGCGCACTGTCAGACCTAACCGACGCTGATTTAGAAGATTTGAAGTCTCTTTACGACCAAACGCTCACCGATTTGGAAGCGCAACTGAACGCAGCAAAAGACGGTCAGGCCGCAACTAAGTCGGCTACGTATCAGGAACCGAAGGCTCAGCCGTACACGCTTCGCATTGAGACAGACGGCACAGGAAACAACACGCAGAGCGAGACGATATCCTTCGACGCCCCTTCGTATTCCTTCTACAAAGCTCAGTTAGGCCGCATGGGGCAGTCAGACTACGAAGAGCAAACCCCTGCCGATGTACTCAATTGGGGTATAAACGTAAGCTATGCCGAAGCCGGAAAGGCAATTCGCAACGAGCGCATCGAGCTTTTTTCTCCTGTCAATAAGCAGACCGTCTACGACACGACATTCGCCGGCTTCAGCGGGCTTGCCACAATAGTCAACGAAAACCACGCCGGCTTCGTGTTGGACACCCCTGACACAAAAGGGATAGAGGTGGACTAAATGGAAAAGGCAATCGAATGGGTTAAAAACCACAAGCCACATACAGTGGCCATCGCAATCGTAGTCGTTGCCGTCATAGCCGTGTCGATTGCCGCAGCATCAGGCGCTTTCACACAGCAAGACAAGCCCACTGCCGACGAACAAAAGACCGTCGATGTGACCCTCAGCGTCACGGCCGACAACGGCTGGGACGAGAACTCCACACCCGCTATCGCCCATATCGAGAGCGAGGGCAACGATGTGGACTTCTACCACGCGGTGACCCCTGATGCCGAGGGCAACAAGGGCACTTCCACGGTCGCACTTGCCGAGGGCGACTACACCGTGAGCTTCGTCAGCCCTGTCAACTCTGACGGTTCTGCATTCGACATCTACGATACAGGTGCTCCTGTCGACATCACCGTTGATGCTGACGCTAAGACCGCACCTGCAGTCGACTGCCCTATGACGCAGATTCCTGCTGACCAAGTTACGGACGAGATGCTTCAGGACATCATCGACCAGACCAAGGACGCCGTTGAGAACGGCGACGAGACCTTGAAGGGCGATGCTGGCACTGACATTCTTGATAAACTTGAGGGCAATGTCGCCCAGAACCCGAACGCGAGCGATGAGACTAAGCAGGAGGCAACTGACGCCGACAAGGAAGTCGATGTCAACAAGGAGCCTGCTCAGACGACTCCGCCTGCTACGACTGACAACAGCAACACTGGTTCTCAGTCTTCCAACACTGGCAACCAGTCTACCAGCACTGGTTCTTCGAACTCTGGTTCTACCAGCACTGGTAACTCTGGTTCTGCTTCCAGCAAGCCTTCTCAGCCAAGCCAGCCTTCCAAGCCCGCTCATACGCACACTTGGGTGAACCACACGGCTACACGTCAGGTCTGGGTGAGCAACTGGGTCGACGTGCCCGACTACGGTACTCAGCAGGTTCAGACTGGAACTCGCTTCGTATTCTCCGAGGACGGTTACACCACAACCAGCCTTAGCGATGCCAAGGCACACGCTGTAGCACTAGTTAAGCAGGGTTATGTGGGTAACTATCACACCGAGGCTGTCTACGAAAACCAGACTGTCCAGACTGGTTCCCACAAGGAGGACCACGGTTCCTACACAACCGAAACCTACGTGGACTACGTGTATTGCAGTTCGTGTGGTGCTCGCCAGTAACGGGTGACATGCCTGTTAATAACGACGAGACCATCACGGCACGTGTCCGTTTCCTGAACAAGGGGAGCATCCGTTATACGGGCGCTCCCCTTTATTTTTTACGCGAAGGGCAATAGCATGTCGCGGCGCTGCCGCGAACCATCAAGGGAATCATAAACGAGGCTTGCCATCGTAAATTCGACTTAATGAACGCAAGCCAACGGTTCCCAAACGACCTGAGAGGCGATTTAAGGCCACGAAACGGACGCGTTGGCATCCTTGTACCAACAACCAAATCAAATCGCTTCTAGGCATAAATAAAAGCCTCTATCCCATATAACCGACTCACGTCGGCGAGAGCCGAAAACGCAAAACCATATAACGAAAGGAGGAACACGCCTCATGCGCTACTTCACATCTGACCTGCACCTGGCCCACCCGTTCGTCGCCGCGACGCGCGGCTTCTGGAAACCCGGGCAGAAGCCCGACCGCGACATCATCGAGGCGCCAGACGGCATCAACCAACTGCGACGCGAGCTGTCGGAATACCGATTCAACGAGATGGTCGACACGGAGGCCCATGACAGGCTCATCATCAGACGCATCAACGCGGTGTGCGGAAAGAACGACGACCTCTACATCGCGGGCGACCTGTCCGCCGGCGGCCACAAGAGCCTCCGCCGTGCCCTGTACCTGCTCGACGACCTGAACGTACCTCATTCGCGCATCCACCTGATACTGGGAAACCACGACGGGTTCCACATCCGAAACACCAACGCGTACGACTTCGCGTCCGTCTGCATCGGCTCCATATCGGACAACCTGTTCCTGACGCTTGCGAACGGCATGCCCGCCATCATCTCGCACACGCCGCGCAAGACGTATATCGAGCAGGAAGTCGAGCTGGAGGACACCGCGCCGAACTCGCTGGACAAGGCGTTGTTGAGATACGCCCCCGACGTGCCGGACGGCATCGTCCACCTCTACGGGCACACCCACGGGAAATCGCCCAACGAGTTCCATGACGGGACGAGCGTCAACATCGGACTCGACGCATGGCGCCTCCGCCCGGCTTTGAAGGGCTTTTCGAGGTCTTTCGGCGGGCTGTCCTGAGACCTTTTCGCGCCCCTGCCCGAACAGAGCCCCCGTGGAGGTCTTTCGAGGGTCTTTCGCTGGGCTTTGGATGGGCATGCGTGAAAGACGCCTGCGGCGTCGGGTGCCTCTGAAACGAAGACAAGGAGGTACACGATGGACAAGGAGCGTCTTGAACCCAACAGCCCCCAGGAGGAGGCCATGTGGAGGGCGCAGGTGCTCAGGCACACCGCCCGCATCTGCTCGGCGAAGGCCAAGGAGCTTGAGCGCATGGCGAAGGTGGACGGGAACGCCCCCATGCGCGACAGCGGCACCCTGAAGGACGTGCTCAAGCGCATCGACAACGTGATGGAGTGGCGGTTCGTGAACGCTCTGGGCGAGGTCGTCCTCGACGGGGACATCCTCGCGGAGAGCATCGACTGCGAGGCCCTGCGCACCATGCGCTACTGCGTGGCGGAATGCCTCAAGCGAACCGAGGAGCGGGAAGCGGAGGGGAAAGGCGATGAGTGACTACGGCATCAAGACCTACGCCGACCTCGCCGAGACGTGCGGCGGGATGGTGCTCGCGAACGAGATTGCCAGCCGCCCGCTCGAACCCGTGAGCGGGGACTGGGCACCGTGGGAGGAGATTTTCCAGTGGTACATCGTGCAGGACCCGTCGTTTATCATGGAGCACACCGACGAGCCGGTGTTCCACGACGAGGAGCTTGACCTGTACGTGTGGGGAATCACGCACTTCGGGACCAGCTGGGACTACGTGCCGGCACCTGAAATCCATTGAGAAAGGGAGCAGCCTGACGCTGCTCCCTCATCTTTTCGGCTACTCGCCGAACTGCGTGTCCTTGTCCGCCGACCTCGGCGCGCTTGGGCTGACACTTCGCGCCCTGGCATAGCGCGCCCGCATGGTCTTGGCATGCGCCTTGGACTCGCGCTCGTCCTCGTCGGACAGCGCCTTCTCCGCCGCCTTGAGGCGCTTCTCGGCGTCCCACATGTCCTTGCGGGACTCGTACACGCGCCTCTCCGCCTCCTCGCGCTGCCTGCGGCGCTCCTCCGCGAGCACCTCCTGAATCATCATGCGCAGCATCAGGGCGGTCATGTCGGCCATCATACGGGACACGGGGTCCTTGGCGTCGCGCCCCGCCTTAGCGAACACGTGCATGCCGGCCAGAAGCCCCGGACACGGGTGCTGCAGGGTGTCGCGCGCCTCCTTGGAGGCATAGAACTCGCGCCTTGCGGCGTCCACGTCCTCGCGCAGCTTCGCCAGCTGCTCGTCCGGGTGGTTCCGCGCCTCGACAATCTGCTGATAGCGCTCGTCCATGAAGGACTCGCCCTCCTCGCGTGAGCGGTGGATGTGCGCCTTCTGGAGGTCGGACGCCATCTCCGACACGTACGCCCGGTCGAGGTCGTACACGTCGAGAGCGGAATCTGCAGAGGGCTGTTCTGCCGGCTCTGCCGTCTCTGTCTCGGGCACGTCGGGAAGGACTTCCGGTGCCGGGGCGTCCTGCTGCGGTACCTCAAGCTCGCGCTGCTTCGCCTCGAAGTACGCCTCGATGCCCTCGCGGGTCAGGTCGTCGGCGAGGTTGGAGGCGCGGCGCTTGCGGGTGCGGCGCTTCGTTCCCCACTCGTCCACAGCCTTGTAGGACCATCCCGTCGTGACCTCGCCGGTCTTCCCGTCGGTCTTCGCGGTCTCCTTCAGCGTCACGCCTCTCAACTCAAGATTGCGCCTGAACTCGTCCAGCGTGCTGGAGCGGTCGCGGGCACCCGCCACCCTGTCGCCGAGACGCCAGTCGAAAGAACCGGGCTGGAACGTCTCGCGCTTCTGCTCCCAGAGGGACATCTCCTTGTCCGCCCCAAGCACCGAGAAACCATTCTCACGGCTCAGCTCATCATTGACCGCCTTCACACGCGGAGCGTAGAGGCTCGTGTCCCCCTTGTTGATGACCTGACCGGTACGGGCGTCGTGGTTCGCAATGGTCGCGTGCGCATGCACGCAGCCTCCCTCGCCGTCCACGTGCATGGTGACCCAGCACATGGAGTCGGGGGCAAGCTCGTGGCACAGCGTGTACGCGTACTCCATGCCACGCTGGATGTCGTCGGCCTTGCTTGGGTCAAGCTCGTCGGTCGCCCATGAGATGCGCAGCTCGTAGCCCTCGTTGACCGCGTTCGGGTGGCGATGCTTCTGCCCCTCGCAGTAGACAATGAAGTCCCCTCTTGAGGCGGCGTCACCCATCTGCGCGGCGATGCGGTCCGTGCCGTTTTCCAGATGAGCGCGTCTGCGCTTTCCCTCGCCGAACTCGGTGTACGACATGCGCCCGCGCACGTTCGGAAGCGACTGCACATGCGTCGTTGACATCAGACATCACCTCCCGTCTCCACGTACGCCTGCAAATCCGCACGCAGTCCATCGACTTGCGCCCGGAGCTTGTCCACCGAATCGCGGAACTCGCGGAACGCTTCCGCCTCGTCCTTCGTCCTCATTTCCTCACGCGCCGCGTCGAGCATTCCCATGCCGCTCAAGCGCCGGTTGCGCGCGCGGGCAATCTGATTCATGTTGACGCCGATGCGGTTCAGCTCGACACGGACACGGTCCAGGGCCGGGACGTCCAGAACCACCTCGCGGCTGGGCGGCGCGTACCGACTCGCGTACAGCTCACCGCGAAGAAAATTGGAACGCGAGCGCGTCTTGCGCTGCTCGTCCAGCAGGGAAAGCTCCGCGTCGTTCATACGCACCTGAACCACCTTGTCACGGCGGTCTTTCACGTACTTCTGGCGCGTCGCCTTCCCGCTTCTTTTTTCATACGTTTCCGCCATGCGGAACACCTCCTTTGCCGCTATCCGAAACGCCCGCCTGCGGCGGACAATCCGAAATGCCGTTTTCGGCTAATCTCACAACGTCTCTGCGCAAAGGGGAAAAGAGCAAGCATTGACTTCGTACGTACAAATTGCGATTCTCGCAATTTGCCCTACTCCGTCAGCTTGCGAGGGGGGCGGCTGCGCCGTCCCCCTCGAACCCCCGCCTTTTGTCCACCGAGCCTCGCCCGTCCATGTCGGACACGGGAACGACTTCCCCTGTCCGACATGGAACCCGAATCCCTCGGTGGAACCCGGCACGGCTACCCTTGGTAGGCCGCGCCGGAAAAACCGCCGTGCGCTTCCGACGACTCTCCAGCTTCTGCGGTAGGAACATGACCGGAATCCGCAGCGCCAGCGGCGCGCGCATCCGGCGTTCCGTGTCCGGTGCCCGGCTTCAGTTCCTTGACGAAGTCAAGGACCTCTTCCGCCGAACCCATGTCCTTCACTTCAGGGAAAACCGTCACGAGCGCGTCGGCGTAAGCCTTCGTCCTCGCGGCCTGCGCCTCGCGGCGCAGCTTCTTCGCCTGAGCCTCTAACGCACGTGCCTTCTCGGCCACGTCATCAAACCTCTTCGTTGCCATAATCTATTCCTCCTTAATCGTTGTCTTCTGTATCCGTCGCAAGACCAAGCTGCTCCCTCACCGCCGCGTAATCGGCACCGAGGTCTGCGGGAGTCGTGCCATGGGCGGTGCAGTAATCGAGGACGACCGTGCGGAAAATCCCGCGACGTCTGCCCAAGAAGTAGACCAATCCGCCCGCGCTGCCAAAACCATTGCGGTAGACCGTCAAGCCGGGGCACCACTTCTCGCAGCTCGTCTTGAGGACGGACCCGCTCGCATCCTTGCTCTGCGTCCATTCGCCGTCGGAGCACGCAAGCTCGACGACTCGGGCCATGAACGCCTTGCGGCTCATCTGCATCCGCATGCCCTTGTGCTCCGCGGCCAGCCATTCGTCGTAGCGCATGGACAGGTACTCATTCGGCACGAAGTCGGCCCTAATCGAATCCTTGACGTCCTCCCAGAACTCAGCCACCGTGTCATTGCCGAGAACCCACTCGCGCTTCAACTGCGCGGCCTCCTCAGGCTCGGGCAGCTCGTAATACCGGTCCCACTTCACCAGAGCCTGATAGGCCAGGTATTCGCAGAACTCGGGGGACACGACCCACTCGGAACGGATGGTCTTGTCGTCGGCCTTGCCGACGAACTGCCCCGTGAACGGGACGTAGATGTTGCGGGCCAGCCAAGCGTCCCCCTTGTCGCGGGTCTTCGGGATGTCGTTGGCGGCGCAGACAATCAGCGCATGGGGCGTGTAGTCGAACATGCCCTTGTTCTTGCGCTCCACGCCTATCGCGTCATGCGAGATGATTGACTTCAGGCGCGAGTTGTCCTTCAGGTACGCACCCGAGTCGGAGTCCTCGCACGTGATGAGGGAGACCCCCACGATGTTCGACACGCCGAACCGCCCGCCATCCGTACCGCCGGCAAGCAGCGCGAGGCTTGAGGTCATGCACCCGTCGTAGCCGACGAGCGACTTGAGGCAGTCGAGGAAGGTGCTCTTCCCGTTGTGACCCGTCTGGTTGTAGAGGGTCACCATGACGCGCCAGTTGTGGTAGCTGCGCAGGGACGCCCCCGCCACCTTGACAAGCAGGTCGCGCCCGCCGTCGTAGGGGACGTAGGAGTCCAACAGCTGCCAGAAGTCAATCTTCGAGCCATCCGGCATCGTGTGCTCGGGGACGGGTGGCTCCTTGTCGGGGAGGCGCGTGGCGCTCTTCCTGAGTGCAACGACCCCGGGGGAGAACTCGCGCAGGACGCGCTCCTCGTAATCCCAGATTCCGTTGGCCATGAAGACCAGAGACGGGTTATCGCACTCGCACACGCGGTTCTCCCGACGCGATGCCATGTCGTGCAGCTTCTGGACGAAGTTCTTCTTCCAGTTGCCGTTCACGGCGCCCACGACCTCCTGGCACCACAGGTCAATCTGCCCGTCGCCAATCTCACGGTAAATCCCCTCGTCGGGGTCGTACATAGCGAGCACGCCCTCCGAGGTCGGCTTGTCCACGGTCTCCTTGACGCAGACCATGCGGATGACCTCCTGCGAGAACACCAGCTCGGCGGCCTGCACGGGGTCGATGCTCTTGAGCTTCGGCCAGCGAAAGCCCCTGCCGTAAATCTTGCCCGCCTCCGGATTAGATGGCGGCTCGGACAGGTTGGCCCACGCCACGAGGGCGTTCGTCACCTTGACCACGACATCCGAGAGAGCGGACAGGCCATCACCCGCGCAGTCGCGCAGCACATAGCTCACCACATCGCTGAGCGCCTTGTGATAGTTCTCCCCGCCGTACAGGTAGTCAGGGTTGTACGCCTCGCCCTGATTCCCCTCGTCATACGCACGCCCCCTCTTCATCTCATCTTTTGCCTGCGGGTCAGATACTTGAAAAATGGGCGGTAATGAGCTAAAATATTTATAGTTAGACGGAGCGGTTCCCTTTGCTGTGGCGGCGGGGGAACTGCTCTTTTCTTTATCAGCCATAAACTCACCTCCTTAATTCGTCAGCTCGACGTGCTTCACGTTCGCGTTCTTCCACGCCTCGACGTCATCAATCTTGTAGCGGACCGCATTTCCGACCTTGTAGTAACTCGGACCCTTGCCCTGATAGCGCCAGGTGCAAAGCGTCCCCGCGCTCAAACCGAGGAACGCCGCCGCCTCGCGCGTCGTCATATACAGAGGATTAACCTCTTTTACCTGCTTCTTTCCTTTAGCCATAACCAGCCACCTCCATGTTCAAAGTCCTTTTCGCGAAACAAAAAAAGCTCCCGTGGAAACCAAAGAAGGACAGAGGCGCAAAGCCTTTGTCTATCTCGGTTTCCACGGGAGCTTCGTGTTCGTTGTTTCGCCCGTGACGCACGGCCTATTCGACCGAGCGCTCGGCTCCTATTCCCGATAGCAACCCCGCATCAAAGACGGGACGGGTGCTGAGCCATTCATCTATATATATTTCATTGTACATCATTGAGACAATTGAAGCAATATCAATTTTCCCATCGCCGCAGGCCAGAGCCTATTTCCACTCATAAACGAATAGAAAAGGCTCGAAAAAGCAATCCTCCGCACCGCCCGGAAAGCAGCGACTGCAACAAGAGGTACACGTGAGGGCTGACCACATGTGTGACCACATCAAAATGGCATCTGGTCAGCTCTTGAAATGAAAATCCCCTCTTTTACCAATGGATTTTTTTCGTTCTGACCACATGACCAGATGACCAGATAAAATCCGACAAACTTTATTTATCTATACGTATTACGTAGTCCTTTTCAATTTTTAAAAATAAGTCCTAAATTATGTGGTCATCTGGTCAGGAATTGCAAAAAGCCTGATGGCACCTAGTGATTTGCCTGACCAGATGGTGACCACGACATTTTTTCTTGTGGTCATGTGGTCAGCATGTGGTCAGGCAAAACGCTCATAAACGAGGGGACGGGTGATTCTTCTGTCCTAAGCAGGTGCGCATTTCGGACGCTTCGCGTCCTCAATGCAGGCTAGTTACGCCTCGGGCTGCGCCCTCGGCTTGCCTCATCGCATATTGGGTACGCAGAAAAGCATGAGAACCATCCAATACGGTTTCGCATGCCTCATGCGTACTTCCTCGGAGGCAACGGAGGCGCGAAGCGCCGTAGTTGCCGGCCAGACGGGGGCGCACGAACGACGGGATGCACAAATAGGCATAGCGTGCCAAGCCCATGCCGCACCCCTTCTGTACGTCCACCCGCATCCGACCGCCGCCCGCAGGGCGGCCACCCTTGCATCGAGCGAACGCGAGATGCGCAAGGGCGCTCGAACGTCCTCAGACCGCTTCAGAGGCGTTTTAAGGCACGAAAAAAGCCCGAGGGGTACACGAGTACCCCAGCGGGCTTAAAACGTCTTAAAACGCAAAATACGGCGTCCTATTTCTCCGTCTCGTCTTCTCCTATGAGTCCGAAGTGACGGAACGCATCCAGAATCGCCTCGCGCTTTTCAGGCGGGCACTTCGGTTGCTTCTTGTCGCCTGACCTGTCGGCCTGCGTTTCCAGTCCGCACTCGGCCTTCATCTGCGCGACGTACAGGGAGCTGACCTTCATGCCGTGCGTTTTCTGTACGTAATCGCGGATGTTCGCGTACGTCGGCTGGTCCTTCTCCTCGGACAGCCCCATGTCCTTCGGACTGATGGAAACCGGTATGAAAGACTTCGATGCAGATTTCCGAGATAGAACTGCAACCGTCTCGGTGTGGTCGGTATGGGGGAACATGTCGACGGGCGTGATCTTGAGCAGGCGATAGCCTCCGCCGAGGAGCTGGTGCAGGTCGCGCTCTTGGGTCACGGGGTTGCAGCTGATATAGGTGATGCGGCGTGGCTTAAGCGCGCAGGCGGCTTCGAGGAACTCGGGGGTGGAGCCGGCACGCGGCGGATCGATGGAAAGGACGTCGACGCGCTCGTTGTTGTCGGCGGCATCCAGGATGTAGTCGGTGGCATCGTCGGCCATAAACCAGGCGCTGCGGGTAAGACCGTTGAGCTCGGCATTGCGGCGTGCATCGGCAATGCCTGCCGGGTTGCGCTCCACGCCGAGCAGCATGATGCCGATACCCTTGTTCTGGGCATCTTTAGCTGCGCAAAGACCGATGGTGCCGCTGCCGCAGTAAGCATCCATGAGCACATCGCCCTGGTGCAGATCCATGCCGTCGATAGCGAGCTGATAGAGCAGCTCGGTCTGCTGCGGGTTGGTCTGGTAGAACGCGGTGGGGGAGATATCGAACTCGCAGCCGAGCAGCTGGTCGCGCATGCACTCGGCGCCATATACAATGCGAGTTTCCTCGCCGAGGATGGCGTTGCCGGTGCGTCCGTTGATGTTTTGGGCGACGGCGACGATGCGCGGATCGAGTGCGGCGACGGCCTCAAAGAAATCCTGTGCATGCGGCAGGTCGCGCTGGGCGGTCACGAGGGTGACCATGATCTGGTCGGTGCGCCAGCCGCAGCGAACGACGGCATAGCGAAGCAAGCCCAGATGCTTGTCCTCGTTAAAGGCGGGAATGCGCAGGCGCTCAGCCTCACGCGCGATGCCGTTGAGAATCTGACGGGCACCCGGCGCCTCGACGGGACATTCGGGAACAGCAACGATTCTGTGCGTGCCACGTTCAAAAAAGCCGCAGCGGATAGCGCCCTCTCTACCGGGGGCAAAGGGAGTAGCGGCCTTATGGCGAAACCCGCGCGGCGCAGGATATTTGCCCGGGTCGCCCAGGGTGACGCCCATACCGCGAATGGGGTCGACACTAATGCCCTCGCGCTCGCATAGAGCAGCAAAAAGCTCCTCCATAGCAGCCTGCTTGGCGGCGAGCTGCTTCTTATAGGGACGATTGAGCGCCGTGCACCCACCGCAGGCTTTCATGATCGAACAGGGAGACTTGGGGTCCACAGCCTTACGCGCAGACGAAACCCGATCTTTATGCGAGCGCTTGGAGCGAGTCTGAGATGCCTTATCCTCGTTCCGACGAGAGCCGGGACGCTTGGCCTTAGCCTTGCCCTTAGCCGACTTACCCTTCGCATTCAGAGACGACTTGGATTTCTTAGAAGATTTTTTCTCCCCCGACCCCTCAGCCGCCTCGATCAAAGCACGACGAGCCTTACGCTCCGCACGAGATTCTGCCATCAATAACTCCACTAATTCATGAATTAAAGCTGCAAGTATTGTACCGTGCCAAGCCAGCAGACGATATGCAAGCGGTTTATTCGTGTCAGTGATAAGCCCAACGACGGTTGACCGCCGCGTGAGGGGTGTGGGGTTAAGTTTATCGCGAGTTCCGCACGAACAGGAGGCCACTTAATGTGGCCTCCGTCGTGAGCAGGACTGTAGAGCAGGAAACTTAACCCCCACACCCCTCACGCGGCGGGCAAACTCGCCTTGTACTCCATCTCACTAAAGTGTATGATTCTGAACGTTACATGACTCACTTTACTTAACTAAAGTGCCATCAAGGGGGAATACCATGAATGCCGATATGTCTCGTCGTCAGTTTGTTGGTCTAGCCGGCTCGTTTGCCACGGTGCTCGGCCTTGGTCTTGTCGGCTGCGGCGGTGGTGCCGGCAAGGGCTCTGCTGCCGGATCCACCGCGGCCAAGGATGTGAAGGGCGCTGCGGAGTCCAAGAAGCTCGTGGTGGGCTTTGACAAGTCCTACCCTCCGTACGGCTTTGTGGGCGATGATGGCGAGTACACCGGCTTTGATCTCGATTTGGCCAAGGCCGTTGCCGATAAGCAGGGCTGGGAGGTCAAATACGAGGCTATCGACTGGGACGCCAAGGATACGCTGCTCAACTCGGGCGCCATCAACTGCATCTGGAACGGCTTTACCATGGAGGGTCGCGAGGACGACTACACGTTCTCCGAGCCTTACATGCTTAACGAGCAGGTGCTGGTGGTCAAGAAGGATGCGGGCATCAAGAGCTGGGACGATCTTGCCGGCAAGACCGTGATTACCCAGACCGATTCCGCTGCGCAGGATGTGCTCGAGGGTGACCAGAAGGATCTGGCGGCGACGTTTGCCACGCTCGACACCATCGGCGAGTACAACACGGCCTTTATGCAGCTCGAGAGCGGCGCGGTCGATGCCGTGGCTTGCGACCTTTCGATTGCCCAGTATCAGCTTGCCGCCAAGCCCGATGCCTATACGCAGCTTGATAAGCCGCTGTCCAGCGAGCACTACGCCGTCGGCTTTAAGAAGGGCGACACCAAGTCGGCCGACGCCGTGACCGAGTCGCTCAAGGCGCTCTACGAGGACGGCACGGTCAAGGACCTGTGCGATAAGTATTCAAGCTATGGTCTATCTTTCGATAATTGGGTGCTCAAGTAATGTCTATTCAGGTCATGATACAGATGCTTGGCCAGGGATTCTTGGTCAGTTTGCAGCTGTTTGTGCTGACGCTGCTCGGGTCGATCCCCCTGGGAATCCCCGTGGCGTTTATGCGCATGAGTAAAATCGCGCCGCTGCGTTGGATTGCGCGCATCTACATTTCGGTCATGCGCGGTACGCCGCTCATGCTGCAGATGTTTGCCATCTACTTTGCCCCGTACTACGTGTTTGGTATTTCGCTTACGCCCGATTCCAAGTGGACGGCGTGTGTTGTGGCGTTCATCATCAACTACGCCGGCTACTTTGCCGAGATCTATCGCTCGGGCCTACAGTCGATTCCGCGTGGTCAATATGAGGCCGCCGAGGTGTTGGGCTATTCGCGCCTGCAGACGTTTTCGTACATCGTGATGCCGCAGGTCGCTAAGCGCATTCTGCCGGCGATGGGCAACGAGATCATCACGCTGGTCAAAGACACGTCGCTGGCGTTTGCCATCGGCGTGGGGGAGATGTTCTCGACGGCCAAGGCGCTGGTCGCCTCGCAGGTGAGCATGGTGCCGTTTGCGATCGCGGCGCTGATCTACTGGGTCTTTAACTTTGTGGTCGAGATGCTGCTGGGCGCCGCCGAGAAAAAATTGGATTACTACCATGACTAGATCGTTCCGCCGTTCTAACGAACGGCGGACTGCCCGACGCTGCGCGCGTGCCTGACGGCCAATCTGCTCCTCAAACCGTCGCTTGCGTACAGAAGTACGCGGCGCTCCTCTTTCGGAGCACATTGTCTCGTCAGTCACACGCTCGCTGACTTTTTAAACACATGGAGGTTCCCGTGTCCGGAACGGTAATGAATATATCGAACGCACGCAAGGCGTTTGGCGGCAATGAGGTGCTCAAGGATATCTCACTCGAGGTAAAGCGTGGCGAGGTCGTAGCGATTATCGGGCCTTCGGGTGGCGGTAAGTCCACGCTGCTGCGCTGCGCCACGCTGCTCGAGACGCTCGACGGCGGCTCGCTTTCGTTTGGCGACCTTGCGGTTGCGACGGATGCGGGGTCGGGTGCGGTATATGCGAAAGGTGACGTGCCCAAGCGGGCACGCTCGCGATTTGGCCTGGTGTTTCAGAACTACAATCTGTTTCCGCACTATACGGTGATGAAAAACATCACCGATGCGCCGATTCGCGTGCTCAAGCGCCCGCGCGAGCAGGCGGAAGCCCGCGCTCACGAGCTGATTGCACAAATGGGGCTTACGGGCAACGAGAACAAGGTTCCGTGTGAGCTTTCGGGCGGCCAGCAACAGCGTGTGAGTATCGCCCGCGCCTTGGCGCTCGACCCGGAGATCTTGTTCTTTGACGAGCCGACCTCGGCGCTCGATCCCGAGCTAACGGCCGAGGTGCTGCGTGTCATTAAAGACCTTGCCGCGCAGAATATGACTATGGTGATCGTGACGCACGCGATGCAGTTTGCCCGCGACGTTGCCGACCGCGTGGTCTTTATGGATGGTGGTCGCATTGTCGAGGAGGGTCCTGCCAAGCAGGTCATCGACCATCCACGCGAGCAGCGTACCCGCGAGTTCTTGAGCCGTATCGAGGGGTAGGCTCAGCTATTTACTCAACTATTAATTGAGGTGAAGTCGCCGCAGGTCTTATGGCCTGCGGCGGCATTTTATTTGCATCGGCGGGGTCCAACAATCGCCTCGCGTACGTTCTCCTTCCTCTCGCCGCCTGTATTCATACGCGCGCCGAAAGGTGTGCATGGACAGTCGTCCGTGAGGGTAGGGTGGTGGCATAGGACATTTGGAGGGTGAGTCGGCTCGGCTGCCGACCATGCTGCTCCCGGGACGGCACCGACCGCGAACTCTCCCCGTTGGCGTCGCGCATTGCGCGCGGCCCTGCAAGGAGGTCATCATGGGTGCTCCCAAGACCGGCAATGTAAGGAACGTGGTGCTCGTAGGCCAAGGCGGGGTGGGCAAGACTTCACTCGCCGAGGCCATGCTCCACCTTTCCGGCAAGACCGCCCGCCTGGGCGGCCACGACGGCACCAAGCCCACGCTCGACTATGACCCCGAAGAGGTCAAGCGTTCATTCTCCATCTCGACGACCATCGCGCCGATCGACTGGAAGGGCGCCCGCATCAACGTGCTCGATGCCCCGTGCTACCCCGATTTTATCGGCGACGCCTTTGCCGCGATGAGCGTCTGCGAGACGGCGCTGTTTGTGGTCGACGCCGAGGCCGGCCCGCAGCCTACGACCGTCAAGCTCTGGTACGCCGCCGAGGACCTACGCCTGGCACGCGCAGTGTTCGTAAACCGCCTGTCGCGCTCCGAGGCCAGCTTTGCGACCACGATGGAACTGCTGCAGGAGCGCTTTGGTACGCGCCTAGGCGCCGTGACCCTTCCCTGGGGCGAGGGCGAGGACTTCGACGGCATCATCGACCTGGTGCGCATGAAGGCGCGTCATTGCAACGGCACCGAAGCCGTTGAGTCGGAGATTCCCGAGGAGTATCGTGCCCAGGCCGAGGAAGCCCATGACCATCTGTGCGAGCTGGTGGCCGAGGCTGACGACGAGCTGATGATGAAGTACTTGGAAGGCGAGGAGACGCTGACACAGGAGGAGCTTGAAGGCCTGCTGTCGAAGGCGATCGCCGAGCGCATCTTTGTGCCGGTCTTTGCGGGCGATTGCATTAAGGAGCAGGGCGTCAACTCGCTGATGGACGACATCGCTACGTACTTCCCGGCGCCGACGGACTACGGCGAGATGCCGCTCATCGACGGCGATTCGCTTAAGATCTCGAGTGACGATGACCGCCCGGTGGCGTTTGTGTTTAAGACCCTGGCCGATCCGCAGCAGGGTCGCATCAGCTTTATCAAGGTGCTGACGGGTACGCTTGAGCCGGGCCTTGAACTGGTTAATGCGCGCACGCGCAAGGGTGAGCGTTTGGCCCACCTGTATGTGATGTGCGGCCGTGACATGACCGAGGTCGGCCACGCTTATGCCGGCGACATCATCGTGGCGCCCAAGCTGGCGGCAGAGACGGGTGACACGCTCTCGATTACCGGCAAGGTCGAGGCTGCGGCGTTTAAGTTCCCCAACTCGCAGTACCGCATCGCCATCGAGGCCGAGAATCGCGGCGACGAAGAGAAGCTCTACACGTTTATCGAGAAGGCCTGCAAGGCCGATCCGACTATGAGCATCGACCGCGACGAGGAGACCGGCCAGACCATCATTTCGGCGGTGGGCGAGGCGCAGGTTTCGGTCCTGCTCAATCGTCTTGAGGATCGCACCAAGGTCGCGGCCAAGAGCGTGCCGATTCGTATCCCGTATCGCGAGACCATTCGCCGCACGGCAAGTGCTCAGGGTCGCCATAAGAAGCAGACCGGCGGCGCCGGCCAGTATGGTGACTGCTGGCTGCGCGTTGAGCCGCTTATTGGGCCCGACGGTACGAGCGACGGCTATGAGTTTGTGGACGAGGTCGTAGGCGGCCGCATTCCGCGCTCGCTGATCCCCGCCGTGGACAAGGGCGTTCAGGAGACTATGAAGGACGGCATCATTGCCGGCTACCCGCTCACGGGCATTCGCGTGGCTGTGTACGACGGCTCGTATCACAGCGTTGACTCCAACGAGATGGCGTTCCGTGCGGCGGCTCGCATCGGCCTGCGCAAGGCATGCGCCGATGCCGACCCGGTGGTGCTGGAGCCCATCGAGGAAATCACGGTGACTATCCCCGAGAGCTACGCCGGCGCCGTGATGGGCGACATCTCGGCCTCGCGTGGTCGCGTGACGGGCATGGAGACCGATGAGCGCGGCGACACTGTGGTTATTGCCCAGGCGCCGCTGGCCGAGCTGACGGATTATTCGACGCGTCTGCGCTCCATCACGCGCGGCACGGGCGACTTTACCATGAAGCCTGCGGGCTATGAGCAGGTGCCTTATGACGTTCAGGCCAAACTGGTCGAGCGCTATGAGGAGGGCCGCGCCAAGTAACGCGTGACTTTGCCTGCAATGTAGGTGCTGACGAAAAGGCCGCCCTGGGTAACCGGGGCGGCCTTATTTGATCCCTTGGGGACGGAGGAAAACGGATCATTTTTCTGTTATGGGCGGCGCGGTCGGCACTAGTCCCCCGAGGCCTGGTTGCGGCCGGTGGCGTAGTCGATCTGCACGTGCGGCTGCAGGTTGTAGCAGTACACGTGGAAGCAGAGGGCCTTGCCGTGGTCCTCGACCGATTGCGTCTCAAGGCGCACGCCACGGCAGACAAGCTCCTCTTCGTTATACATGGGTGTGACGCGATAGAGAACATGGTTGCCCGTATCGCGGATGTAGTCGAGGATCTGCTCTTCAAACGGTAGCATGCCCGTCTCGTTGAGATAGCGCGTGCCGGTGAGGAGATTCTTGCGGTTGGCGTTTTCGCCGCAGAGCGACCAGGCGATAAGGTGGCAGCGGTTGTAGAGGCTCTGGCCCGGAATAAAGTCATAGCGCTGCTGATGCCATCCGGCGGGGTGGATACGCGAGATATCGCCGCGCTTGCCTTGACCGAGTGATTCGGGGCCCACGCAGGCGAGCGCTTTGCGAGTGCGACCCAAGCTGTCGAGCTTGGAGAACTTCTTAAAGCAACCCTCTTCTGTGGCGCGCTCGTATTCATCGAGCGTGAATGATGGCGTGCCGAGCGGGTGCGTGCTGTCGGCGCGAAGAGCAACGTAAGGATTGCCGGCGTAGTCGGGAATGCTGCTGAGGTATACGCCGCGGGCGCGGTCGAGATCGGGGTTTTCGACCTCGTCGATGGGGGTGGCGGCGCTGCTTGCGGAAGCGTCGTCACCGGTGTCGGTTGCGGCGGAATCGGAGCTACCGCCAGAGTCTTGGCTATTTTGAGAGTCCGAGGAGCCTGCTGTTCCCGATTCGAGTCGGGCAACCAGGTCTGCCTCGTCGTCGGTGCGGCTGGGACTCTCGTTTTGTTTTTCGGCCAGAGCCGCCGCCTGCTCATCGCTTTGCGGCGACAACAACTTGGGCGCTCCGTCGAGCGACCCTGTGAACAGCGCAAACCCCAGCACCACGGCGGTGCCGATGGAAAGTACTTGCTTGTAGGTAGACTTGCGCGACATTGAGGCTCCCGGATGGACAGTTGGGAATCTACCAGTCTAGCAGGAGCCGGCAGGGGCCGTTCTGTCGAACAAATACTCAAGATTTGGGATAGACGCTGTTGATTCATTTGCCTCATATGGAGCTGCGGTGGTTGTGCATGTGGAGCTATTCGGCGTTTTCTCAGATAAAACCTGCCAAAATAAACCTGTCCCTTTTTGGCAGGTCAGTTAACGCAGTGCAGGTTGAGCATATGCGAGCGAGCGGGCTCCGGGTGCGGTAAGGTGACGTGAAACAAGCGGGCGCTGACCTTTTGGTCGCGCCCGTGAAGTTGAACGTCAGATTGCCGTGCCCGGAGCCCGCGCAGCGCCAAGCAGGTACGCCGTTTGTAAAACGGCGTAACCTAAAGATTCATGTTGCCGTGAATGTAGGGGGTGACTTCGGGGGAGATATGGCTGCAGCCCAGCTCGCGCAGCGCAGACTCGATGGCGGCGGGCAGCGGGGTTTTGCCCTTGTCGTCGACTGGGGTTCCGCCGAGGGCGGCAATCTTAGCGACATCTGCGGGAGCGGCTTCGATATGCATGCAGCCGCCGACCAGGCGTGCGCGGACCTGAGCCAAACCAAAATCGTGCAGGTAGTCCTCGCAAGCGCGGACCAAATCGACCTTCTCGCGCGTAAGCTCCTCGCCTGTGGGGACGCGCGTGGCAAGACAGGCTCCCGCCGGCAGGTTCCAGACGGGATGGCCCCATGCGCGCAGCAGCTCGCGCTCCTCGTCCTTAGTGAAGCCGACTTCCATGAGCGGGGAGCGCACCCCGAGCTCTTTGGCGGCGCGCATACCGGGGCGATAGTCACCGCGATCGCTCGCATTGCTGCCGTCGATGACGATGGGGAAGCCCAGCGACTTGGCGTGGTTGACGATAGCGGTAAAGCCGGCGCGCTTGCAGTGGTAGCAGCGATTGGCGTCGTTGCAGGCAACCTGGGGGAGCTGCAACTGATCGACCGAAAGATTGAGTACGGGGAGCTTAAAATGCGGCTCCTCACTGGCTTGTCCGTCAACGGATCGCTCAAATGAAGCCTGCTCGGGCGTGCCGATAAGCGGCGTGGTGAGGTGAACGAGAAGAGTGCTGGTAGGCATGATACGGGCGCAGACCGCGGCCAAAAAGCTGCTGTCGACGCCACCGGAAAAGCCGATGGCGACACGTCCGTATGCCAAAAGCAGCCGCTCAAGCGCTGCGAGTTTGTCCTGAAGCTCCTCTGCGGGTGCGGCGGTGTCTGAAAGCATGAAACGATCCTTACCATTGAGTACTCGGTCGAAAACTATAATCCTACCGAGCGCTTGTCATAAGACTTCTATCTATGTAACGAAAGTGCAATATGCTATATACGTTATATACAAGTTTGTAAAGTGCGGTAGAGTGGCAGTAATGCAATCCGGTGAGGGGGCCGATATGATCAAGGCAGTCATTTTTGATATGGATGGAACGCTGGTGGACACCGAGCGCCTGGGCATTAAGGCGTGGAATGCCGGTGCCGCCGAGCTGGGACTTGCGATTGATGACGCGTTCATCCATCAGTTTATCGGCCGTACGCTGGTCGATGTCATGGATCTTCTTGAGGATCATTACGGCAGCCGCGAGACTGCCGATGCAATCTATCGTCGCCACAAGGAGATTCGCGATGAGATGGTCAAGACCGAACTGGAACTTAAGGCCGGCGCTGCTGAGTGCCTAGACGAGCTGTTGGCTGCGGGCTATCACGTAGGTCTTGCGACGTCGTCGCGCCACGTTACGGCCGAGCGCAACCTTAAGATGGTCGGCCTCTATGACAAGTTTGAAACGGTGACCTGCGGCGAGGACGTCGTGCACGGCAAGCCCGACCCCGAGATGTATCTGCTTGCCTGCGAGCGCGCGGGCTTTGCCCCCGAGGAGTGCGCCGTGGTCGAGGATTCGCGTAACGGCTGCGTTTCGGGCATTACGGCCGGCTGCCATGTCTTTGCCGTTCCCGACATCGTGCCGCTGCCGCAGGACGTGGTGGACGGCTGCGAGGCCGTGCTCGACACGCTGTTCGATCTGGCGGCGGCGGTCAAGGCCGTGCGCTAGACAATTGCGGCATTGAGGCGACCAATTGGTCGCCTTTGCGCTTAAACAAGAGAGGTCCGGCAATGGTCGAGCCTCTTTTGCTTAAGCGGCGTTTTGGCATACTGGCCGACGTGCTATAGATACGCGCCTAGGTTGATGGCGGTGGCTTCGGCTTGGCTGCTCGCCTGGGTACTGGCGCGCTCCAAGAGGAACGGCCGCACGAGTTCCTGACGGTTGATGTCCTCGGCGGCTGTGACCGCAGTAACGGTTCGCGCAGCGGAGCCGATGCGGACGCGTTTGGCCTTGGCGATGGGCTTGTTCTCGATCTGCTCCATGAGGAGCTGTACGCCCTTACGACCGATTTCGTAGCCAGGCGGTGCTACCGTGGTAAGCGGGACCGACCCGCTCCATGCAAGCGGGTTGCCGTCGCAGCCGGCCACGCGGACCTGCTCGGGGACGGAGATGCCTTTGTCGATCAACGCCGAGATAATGCCCGAGGCCAATACATCGGAAAGGCCGATGACAAAATCGGGGCGCTCATCGGAAGAACGCTCGGCAATCTGAGCGCCGATGCTGTAACCGTCGGCAGCGGTATTCCATTCCCCGGCATCGATGACCTCAATTTTGATATCGGGATGCAGGGCGAGGGCCTTGTGAATGCCAAGCACGCGCAGGGTGAGCTGCATGAATGCCGCTCTGCCCACAACGGTGATATGGTGTGCGCCGCGGGCGATGGCGAGCTCGGCGATAATGCGCCCCTGTGCCTCGTTGTCGGCGGCCACGTAGTAACCTGGCTCGGAGCAGTGGATGTCCAGATGGACGATCGGCACGGGCATCTTGGTCATAGCGGGGTGCCAGTCGGGGGACGCCATGGGCTGAACCATGACGCCGGACATCTGCGTGCCCATAAAATAGCGCAGGTAATGGTCCTCGAGAATGCCATCGTTATCGGCGTTGGCGATGAGCAAGTCGTAACCGTGCTTGCGGGCCTCGTTATGGGCGCCGCTGGCAATTTGGAGCGAGAAGCCGTGGTCGAGACGGGGGAGGACCAGGCCAAAGGACTTGGTGGTGCCGCCTGCGAGCTGGCGGGCGCTTTGGTTGGGCAGGTAGCCAAGGCGATTGATGGTCTCGTTGATGAGTTTAAGAGTCTCGGGGCGCAGCTTTTCGGGATGGTTGAGCGCGTTGGAAACCGTGCCCAGCGAGACTCCTGCCTCGCGCGCGACATCGCTGATTTTTACCTTTGCCATAGCGGCCCCTTTGATGCGTTTCAAGTACAAGCCAGATTGTAGCATCGCCCGTTTCCAGGGTGTCAAAACCTACCAATTAGGGACAGGTTTATTTTGGCAGGTTTTATCTGGGAAAACGATGCTGCCAACGCGACCACCACGAAGGGGACAGGTACCTTTGTGGTGGTTTGAGCTGCCCGGGCCTTCAATTGTCTCGATCTGTAACACTAAGCCGGCTTCCGGAGCCCTAGATGTTACAGATCGAGATCTTTCGCCGAGACAGGCTGCCGCCCCGGTCCAAGCCACCATAAAGGCGCCTGTCCCAATCGCGGTGGTTTGGGCATGTGTGCATCGGGTGGTATCTAAGTTGAGATACCACTTCTGGTATATCAGCTTGCGCCTGCGTGAGTACAATACTCGAACGTTATACGTCTCAGCGCCCGTCGTGCGTGGGCGTTTTGCAGTCACGCGAGCGAAGGGATTTATCCTATGTGCGGAATTGTCGGCTACACCGGCTCTGATATTGCAAAGAACATTCTGGTCACGGGCCTTAAGCGTATGGAATATCGCGGCTATGACTCCTCGGGCGTCGCGCTCGAGGTGGGCGAGGGTGCCGCGGCTCACCTCGACGTCATCCGCCGCGTGGGCAAGGTTGCGGGCCTGGAGAGCGAGCTTTCCAACATCGACAGCGATGCTACCTGCGGTATCGGCCATACCCGTTGGGCCACTCACGGCAAGCCTTCCGTTGTCAACGCCCATCCCCACACCAGCTGCGACGGTCGTATCGCCATCGTCCACAACGGCATCATCGAGAACTTCGCCGAGCTGCGCGAAGAGCTGGAGGGCCGCGGCCATCACTTTAAGAGCGAGACCGATACCGAAGTCTTCGCGCACTTGATCGAAGAGGCCTATGCCGAGATGCACGACTTGATGGCGTCCGTGCGCGAGGCCTGCACCCACGTGGTGGGCGCCTATGGCTTGGCCGCCGTGTGTGCCGACGAGCCTGGCGTGATTGCCGTTGCCCGCAAGGACTCCCCGATTGTGGTCGGTGTGGGCGAGACCGGTTCCTACGTTGCCTCCGACGTGATTGCGCTTATCGATGCCACCCGCGATGTCGTGGTGCTCGAAGACGGCCAGTTTGCCAAGCTCACGTCCGCAGGCGTCGAGTATACCGACGAGGCCGGCAACGTGATTGAGCCCAAGATCACCCATATCGACTGGGACCTGGACATGGCCGAAAAGGGCGGTTATCCCGACTTTATGCTCAAGGAGATCCACGAGCAGCCGCGCGTGGTGCGCGACACGCTGGTGGGTCGCATGACCCCTGCTGGTGAGCTCGATATCGACGAGCTGGGCCTTTCACTCGAGGAACTCAACGATATCGACCGCGTATATGTGATTGCCTGCGGCACCAGCTACCATGCCGGACTCATCGCCAAGAACCTTATTGAAGGCTGGGCTCGCATTCCTACCGAGGTTGAGGCGGCTAGCGAGTTCCGCTATCGCAACCCCATCATTACGCCGACGACGCTTGTCGTTGCCGTGTCCCAGTCGGGCGAGACGGCCGACACCCTTGCCGCCATTCGCGATGCGCGCATCAAGGGTGCCAAGGTCTTTGGTATCACCAACGTGGTGGGCAGCCCGGTGGCGCGCGAGAGCGACGGCGTTATCTACACCAAGGCCAACAAGGAGATCGCCGTCGCTTCGACCAAGAGCTTCATCGGTCAGGTCGTGAGCCTCACGCTTTTGGCCCTGCTGCTGGCGCAGGTCAAGTACCGCTTGACCACCAAGCAGACGCGCATGCTGTTCCGCGAGCTTTCCGATACGGCCGAGCAGATTCAGTGGATCCTGGATACGCAGACCGAGGCTGTGCACGAGGCCGCGCTTGTCTGCAAGGACGCGCAGTCCGCGCTGTTCGTGGGTCGTGGCATGGGCGCCGCCATTTCCTACGAGGGCGCGCTCAAGCTCAAGGAGGTCAGCTACCTGCATGCCGAGGCATATGCTGCCGGCGAGATGAAGCACGGCCCCATCGCGCTGATCGACCCGGGCTTCCCTGTCATCGCGGTGGCAACCAAGAGCGCGACGTACGATAAGACAGTGTCGAACCTCATGGAGTGCAAGGCGCGCGGTGCCAAGGTGATCGTCGTTGCCACCGAGGGCGACGAGGAAATCAATAAGATTGCCGACTGCATCATTCGCGTGCCGGCCGTCCGCGACGTGTTCAGCCCCATCACGGCGAGCGTTCCGCTGCAGCTACTCGCCCGCGAGGTTGCTATTCTGCGCGGCTGCGACGTTGACCAGCCTCGTAACCTCGCCAAGAGCGTCACGGTTGAGTAATCGAGGTTCGTTGTTCTAACAGCCAAGGCCCGGCTCCGTTGTGACGGAGTCGGGCCTTGTTGCATTTGCCCAGATAAAACCTACCAAAATAAACCTGTCCCTTTTGGGCAGGTTAGCGGAGCTTGCTGGTCTCGAAGTACTTGGGATATTGGTCCAGGACCTCGGTCTGGTTGCGGAACATCATGTGTAGGTGCTTGCTGACCAAAAAGCTCGCCTCGATGGGGTCGCGACCGGCGATGGCGCGGCGGATTTGCTTGTGCTCAATGTTGCCGTATCATAAGCCGTCGCAAACGTGCAATAGAAAGAAGGAATCCCATATGCAACTGGCGAATATCGTACGCGAGCGCTGGAAGGGCGTCTTATTCTGCCTGATCGTCGCCATCCCCGCGACGTTACTCGGCAAACAGATTGAGGTGGTCGGCGGGCCGGTGTTTGCCATTCTCTTTGGCATGGTCCTGGCACTCGTCTTTCCCAAGAATCGTCGCGAACAGCTCGCCGCCGGTGTCACCCATACGTCTAAAAAAGTCTTGCAGTACGCGGTAATCCTACTTGGCTTTGGCATGAACCTCTCGCAGATTCTGTCCAAGGGCGCCCAGTCGCTGCCGATTATTGTAGCGACGATCTCGACCTCGCTTGTCATCGCCTTTGTGCTCTGCCGCGTTATGAACGTGCCGGGCAAGATCGCGACGCTTGTGGGTGTGGGCTCGTCGATTTGCGGCGGTTCGGCCATTGCTGCGACCGCGCCCGTCATCGATGCCGACGATCGCGAGATTGCCCAGGCTATTTCGGTCATCTTCCTGTTTAACGTTATCGCGGCGCTCGTGTTTCCGACGCTCGGCGGTATGCTCGGGCTGACCAACGAGGGCTTTGGCCTATTTGCCGGCACCGCCATCAACGACACCTCGTCCGTAACGGCTGCGGCGAGCGCTTGGGACAGCATGCATCCCGGCGCCAATGTGCTCGAGAGCGCCACGGTGGTCAAGCTCACCAGGACGCTGGCCATTATTCCCATCACGTTGGTCCTCGCATGCTGGCAGATGCATCTGGCGCGCAAGGCCGGCGGCGACGCCAAAAGCACGTTCTCGCTTAAACGCGCGTTTCCCATGTTTGTGCTGTTCTTTGTGCTGGCGAGCGTGATCACCACGGTGCTTCAGCTTCCCGCGTCCGTTACGGCGCCCATCAAGGAGCTGTCGAAGTTCTTTATTGTGATGGCCATGGCGGCTATTGGTTTTAATACCGATATCGTCGAGCTGGTCAAAAAGGGCGGCAAGCCCATCGCATTGGGCTTTTGCTGCTGGATTGGCATTGCGTGCATGAGTTTGGGAATGCAGCACGTGCTGGGAATCTGGTAGAGAAGTAGCTTATTTGCGTGCTGGCTGCTGGTGAGCGCATCCTCGCGGTGGAGCGATAGGAGCTCTTGCGGGTATGGCTTGTCCGCAGGTTGATAGGTCCCGAAGAGCTCTTATCGCCCCGCCAGGATGGCGATGCGGGGCAATTCATATATTCGCAAGAAGGCGCCGCAGGCCCTATAGTGTTTGATGAACATTATCGTTCAATTTTGAAACACTTGAGATGCCAGGTCGCAGATAGGGGCTGTGGCTAGAGACGGGGCGAACCATGGACAGCGATGCCAAGCTGCAGATTCTGATCGAGGCATTGTCCGCAGCCGGAGTATCGGCGCTGGCAATCGACGAGCGCGGTGGCGTTGTGATCTCGACTATGAGTGACGGTGCGCTCGAGCAGGATATCGCCGCTTTTGTTTCCGAGCGTCTTGCTCGCGTGGGCGATGGAGCGCGCCTGGTGATGGGACGCGAGGGTATGCGGTTGAGCTTGACGGTGCGACCGACGGCCAAGGAGCACGGGGCGCTTTGGGTAGTCGTGGCACACGAAGTGCGCGCCGCCGCGGCGCACGCGGGCATCGAGTGGCTCAATGCCGACGAAGTCGAGGCTCGTTACGAGTCGAGCACGTACGGCATCGTCGAAGACGCGGTGGCGGTCGCTGCCCCCGTACGGGAGAGTTACGCACGCGGGGTGCCCCTTATGCTCGAGGGTGAACTGGGCGCGGGACAGGACCAGATTGCAAAACGCTTGTACCTGGATGGACCCTATGCCGATCAGCCCTTTGTGCTCGTTGCGCTCGATGAGCTTACGGATCGCGGCTGGCGCCATCTGCTCAAAAGTTCCGAATCGCCGCTATTCCAAACGGGGCTGACGCTTTGCATGGGCGGCTGGCATGCCGTTGGGCCCCAGCGCCTGCGCGAGCTCGTGTCCGCAATGATCGACACGGCGCTCGCAACTCGTTGCCATGTGGTGTTGACGGCAAACGATATGCCGGGCGGCGGCGAAAGCGACCAGGCTGCCTTTGTGACCGAACGTCTGGCCTGCGCCGTGAGTGTGGCGCCGGCGCTTGCCGAGCAGGGCGGCGCGTCGCATAAAATTACGGGCTATTTGAAGTATCTGGCAGATATGTTTGAAACGGATGCCCCATGGCTGTCCGCCGCTGCGGCAGAGACGCTCGATGCATACCGCTGGCCCCGCAATTACCTGCAGCTGCGCGAAGTATCGGAACGACTTTATATATTAGTGGGGGCTGGAACGGTGGAGCGTGCCGTGGCGGAAGAGGTGCTTGCTCAGGAGGACGTTATCAAGACCGCGACCTTTGGCGCCCCGATGCTCGAAAGCGATTTGTATATCTTGCGACCCTTGGCCGATACCGAGCGCGATATCGCGCGGTTGGTTCTGCGGCACCTTCATGGCAACAGGACTCGTGCGGCAGAGGTGCTCGGTATAAGCCGTACGACCTTATGGCGCCTGCTGAAGGACAGCGACCGCTGAGCGAGGCGCCGTGACCGCGCGCGGCTCGTGTGCTACAGTCCAAAGCAGTATTGTTTCGATTGTGTTACGGCGTGCGGGGGAGTATGGCGGAGACTTCAAAACCGAACCGAACAAAACGAAGTGCGGCGCCGGTCAGCCGGCGTACGACTTCGCGGACGTGGGGCAAAAGCGCCTCGGGGTTCGACGGCTCGTTCAAGCGCACAAAATATGGCTATCCTTCGGCAAGCGCTCGCTTGGCCATGCAGGCCGAGTCCTCGTTGTGGGGACGAAGACGCGTGGTGGGTTCAAAGCTCACGCACAATGGCACGCTTGGCTACATTAGCCGCGGTGCCGCCCGCCGAAGCGGCCTCAATCCTGCAGGCTGGCATCGTTACGTGCCGATCGTGGTCGTTGCCGCGATAATCGTCATTGCGCTCGCGGCACTCGGATATGCCGGCGGCGGCGCGAGTCTGGGCGCGATGTTCAAATCGCCCGAACTAGCACATGTTGGCACGGAGCTTGTTGAAGGCGCACGAGACCAGACGAGTGTGGCGCCCCAGCGCGGCATGGTCGCAGCTGCTGCCACCATTGCCGATGCTCAAAAGGACGAAGGCGAGCAAATAGCAGAGGGGGCGGCGCAGGTGAGTGATGGCGGGACGAATTCGGCTCCAAATCAAACGGCATAGGCCTGTCGGAACATAAAATCGTCACAGCGAGGTGCCGTTTGGGGCTATAAGCGAACAAAAATCTAAAAAATCGTTTCTTGTAGAGCTCTTTGGTCACAATTTGCAGAAAAGGGATATACAACTAAGCACTTAAAAATCTGCAAGCTGCAAGTTGAGGAGTACCTAACATGAAGAAGAGATTCATGGCAGCACTGAGCGTTCTCGCTCTTGCCCTGGCTCTGCCCGTGGCTGCTTTCGCCGCCCCGAGCCCGGCCAACACCACCGCCACCGGCGCCAACAACGTGACCGCCAGCGTTAACAACGCTAACGTCAAGGTTGTTTCCACCACCAAGAACGCCGAGGGCACCCCTGCCGGCGCCAACGTGGTCGCTTCCTTCGAGATCACCGAGACCGTCGAGGGCACTGTTTCTGAGTCCAACCCGCTGACCATTACTTTCAACCTTGGTAAGGCTTACGCCAACGCTAAGGTTACCGTCTACGTCCAGCACAACGACGGCTCCAAGGAGACCCTGAACCTGACTGCCAACAACATGGGCACGGTCGAGTTTAAGGTCACCAAGCTCTCCACCTACACCATCGTGGCTGAGAAGACCGCTGCTGGCGCTGCTACTACCGACAACGGTGCTAAGTCCCCGGCTACCGGTGTGAACACCACCGCTGTTGCCGCTGTGGCTGCTGTTGCCGCTGCTGGCGCTGCCTGCGCTTTTGTTGCTCTTCGCAGGAACAACTAGCACACACACGGTTTCAACCGTAAGATTTGAGGACCCGTACTTGTGCGGGTCCTTTTTTTGACCGATTTACAGGGTAAGGGAACACCATGGCACAGCAGCCGCAGGGTAAGCATATGGACGTTAAGCATGTGGACGACTCGGACAAAAAGCGTCGCGCCACGATACTCAAGGGCGTTATCGCAGTGTTGTTGCTGGTCGCAGTCGGCTGCGGCGGCTACGTGCTCTATATGAATCATCTAGAGCAGCAGCGCGCCGAGGAGATGGGTGCAACAGGCAAGCCCGCCACGAAGGTCGAATCAAAGGGCAAGGAGCTACCGGACAACCCCATCGACTTTGCCCCACTTTTTCAAGAAAACCCCGACATCTACGCGTGGCTCTACATTCCGGGTGCGGATATCAACACGCCCTTGCTGCAGAGCACGACGGACGACCTGTTTTATCTGGACCACGACAAGGATGGCAAGTACGACCCCTACGGCACCGCGTTTAGCCAGATGGCAAACGCGCGCGACTTCAGCGATCCTGTCACGGTGATCTACGGTCATGTGAACGGCGGCGTGTTCCACAACTTGCATAACTTTGAGGACGTGGACTTCTTTAACGAGAACGGCGAGTTCTATATCTACACGCCGGGCCATATTCTGACGTACAAGATTGTCTCGGCCTATCAATATGACGACCGCCACATTCTCAACTCGTTTAACTTTGCCAACCCTGCCGTGCGCCAGGACTACTTTGATTCGGTCTGTAATCCGGACGCATTGCTCAAAAATGTACGTGACGGCGTGACACTTGATGCAGATAGTAAGATTGTGCAGTTGAGCACCTGCATGCTCGATAGCTCGCAGGGCAACTCGCGCTATATTGTCAGCGGTGTGTTAACAAGCGACCAGGAGACAAAATAGTCATGAACCCCCGTGGCAAGCACTTTATCGATGCGGTGGATCCCGACGAAAATCAAGTAAACAATCCCGAGCAGCAGGTTCAGGATGTGGCGGGGCCTGTCGAGCCTCAATGGAAGACCAAAGGCACCTCGACGCCTCAACCTGACGAAAAATCCCAGAGCAAGGCTGAGGTTCCGTCCGACGCATCGGCAAAGACCGATGAAGCTGCGGCGCAGCCTGTTGATGAGGCAGAGTGGCCTTCGCTTGATGAGGCGGGACCTCAGCGTCGTCGACGCTCTAAAGAGTCGATTAGGCGCATCAAGCGCCGCCGCCGTATCCGCACGCTGCTGATCGTGCTGCTCGTGATTGGTGCGGTTGCTGCTGCCGGCTGGGGCTTTGTGAATCACAGCGTGAACCAAGGCAAAAAGAAGATTGAGGAAAAGACCCAGAAGGTCATTAAGGCCAAGGGCGACACCATTACCTATAACGGCAAGAAGTATGCGCTCAACAAGCATATGGCCACGGTGGCGTTTATCGGCTTTGATGGCCGCAATAACGATGACGGTACCCAGAAGGGCCAGTCCGATACCGTGATGGTCGTCGCGCTTAATACCGACACGGGCGAGGCCCGCGGCATTATCATCCCGCGCGACAGCATGGTTGCCGTAGATACGTATTCCAATGGTTCGTTTGCCGGCCAGGTGACCGAGCAGCTGTGCTTGCAGTTTGCTTATGGCACCGATGGCGACAACTCATCGGCACTGACGGCCGCCGCTGCCTCGCGCGTGCTCGATAACATTCCGGTCGACTATTACTACACGCTCAATATCGAGGGCGTGGCTCCCATTAATGACTCCATCGGCGGCGTGACGCTGGTACCTACGCAGACTGTGCCGGGCACGTCGGTTGTCGAGGGTCAGGAGACCACGCTGTTTGGTACAACGGCAGAAAAGTACGTGCAGTGGCGCGACACGACGAATCTGACGTCTTCGCTGGATCGTACAGCGCGCCAGGTGAGTTACGTGCAGGCGTTTGCATCGAAGGTGCTCAGCAGTGCCAAGAGCAACCCCGCCATGCTCATCAGCCTGTATCAGGCTATGGGCGACTATACGTGGACCAATTTGGGTCTCGATGAGTTCAGCTATCTGGCGACCACGATGCTCGAGCACGGCCTGACTTCTTTTGATGTTGTGACGCTGCAGGGAACCATGCAGCAGGGCGACACCTTTGCCGAGTTTTACCTAGACCAAGACAATGTAAAACAAACCGTTGTGGACACCTTCTATCATCCTGTTAATTAGCTGCCCAGGTGCCGGATGCCAACAGTGGTTCACTCGATGTCAGGCACCAACAGCGAGCGGGCCGCATTTGCGCCAAGGTGACGTGAAATGAGAGGGCGCTGACCTTTTGGTCGCGCCCTCGAAATTGAACGTCAGATTGGCGTGAATGCGGCCCGCGCAGCGTCAACGGGTCCGCCGTTCGTTAGAACGGCGGAACATACACCACGTTGTCGCGGCGAGGCTTGGCCTCGGGAAGCACGTCCTCGGCGTAGCCCAGAATGCAGTTGCCCACACCGCGCAGGCTTCCGTCGGCGGGCAGACCCCACTTGGCCAGCAGCTCCAGACCCTCGGGCGAATCGAAAACCTCGTGGGCGCGATGAATCCAGCACGAATCAACGCCCAGCGCATAGGCAGCATTGAGTAGGTTGCCCATGGCAAGCGAACCGTCTTCCAGGTGCGTCGGCACGCTGCGGTCGACCAGTACCACCACAACGGTTTTGGCACCGTAGAAGGGGTCGCCGTTGCTGCCCATGACTTGCGCATTGAGCTGCGAGAGGCGCTCGACGGTCGCGGGGTCGGTGACGGCGACGAACGTCACCGGCTGGCGCCCCATGCCGCTGGGCGCATACTGGCCTGCCTCGATAATGCGTGCGAGTTTTTCTGCCTCGACGGGGCGATCGCTGTAGTTGCGGCAGCTACGGCGATGGATGAGCGCTTCGATGGTCTCCATGGGTTCTCCTAGCGATGACGTTGCAGATGCTCCGTTCTTACCCGTCGTGCCGTAGTCGTAATCGCGCAGAGGGTCCCAAACAGCAATGGCCACCAATCGGAGAAGACGGCTTGCATAAAACTGCGGCAAGAATGTGAGAAGCTGATGAGATGGTTAAACGTTTTATCCCGTCTACCCTGCGGTTTTTTACCACTTGCCTAAATCATGGGCGTATATCCATTGATAAAGGTTTTACTAAAGGGGTACCAACGTTTATCAATGCGCTGTGGTGGCGCTGGGCCAGGAGGTAATTATCATGTTCCAGGCTGGAGACGTCGTCGAGACTGACTTCGAAGGATTTCTGAAGCTGCTGCGTTCCAAGACGCGCGCTTTTGTGTCGATCAACGATCACGAGTACTACATCACGCACACCGATGGCTATTGGCGTGTTCAGGATTGCGAGACCCTCAACGATAAGGGCCATTTTACTGACTGCTCCGAGCTGGTCAATACGGTCTGCGAGGTCGTTGAGCTGCCTTGGATCTGCGGCAAGAGCCTGCACGACAGCTTTGCGAGCGCTACGGTCTACGAGGCCGTCGCTGCCTAACGGGCAAATACATCGCTATTCTCGCGTGACCGCCGGCGCCGCCCCCGCGCCGGCGGTCTTTTTCTGTCGATATGCTATATAGGGTCGCCCGTATATATAACGAGCTTATTGACGATAGTCAAAACTCGGACTAATCTAGAAATACAAATTGGTCAAAACTCGGACAATCGAATGGCGGGAGAGATGAATAGTGCAGTTAGCCTGGTCGATTTCGATCGGATGCTCAATGGACTCGACCATATCTATTCGGAGTTCTCGCGCACCTGCGGCCTTTCGGACTGCGCCTATTGGATGCTCGTCGACACCAGCACGGCGGGCGGTAGCATCGCTGTGAGTCGTCTGACAAGCGAATGGTTCTATAGCAAACAGACCATCAATTCGGCCATTAAAACCTTGACGGCGCGGGGTTTCGCCACGCTTGAGTTTGCCGAAGGCAGTCGCAAGAACAAGGTTGTGAGCCTGACCGAAGAGGGTAGGCGATTTGCCGAGCGTTATGCGCTGCCGGCACTCAAGGCCGAACAGCGAGCCTTTGGCGCACTTGAGCCATGTGGGCAGCGCGAGATTATGCGCTTAATCGGCAAATTCTCTCAGGTGCTTGGCGAGGAGTGCGAGACATTTAAGCAGCAGGTGGCAGCCGCAAGCCAGATGCAAGATCGACGTGAGGGGGAGTCGTGCGACTGTTAATGAGGTTTTTGAAGCCCTATCGAGGGCTTGTCGCAGTGACGCTGCTGGTGCTGCTGGTGGATAACGTCGGTACGCTGTTGGTTCCCACGATGCTGGCGAACATGGTCAATACCGGTATTACCACGGGCGATGTCGACTACATTTTACGCAACGGCCTATACATGTTTATCGCGACCAGCATGGCTAGCGGCGGCACGGTGCTGGGCTGCTATCTTTCGGCGCGCCTGGCCGCCAACGTGGCCTGCGATATCCGCAATGCCGTGTACGACAAATCGCTTGAGTTGTCCGCCAGCGATTTTGAGCGCTTTGGCACCGGATCTATGATCACGCGCTCGCTCAACGACATCAACGTGATTCAACAGGCTATCCTGCAGACGATTCAGTTGGTGCTGCCGGTGCCGTTCTTGGCCGTCGCGGGCATCATTTTTGCTTGGTTCATCGATCCCGCCATGGGAACGCTGCTGGGCGTGGTGGTTGCGATCGTGTTGGTGGCGGCGGTCTTTACGGTGGCTAACGCCGCGCCGATTTTTATGCGCCTTCAGAGCTTTATCGACCGTATGAACGTGGTGCTGCGCGAGAACATCGTGGGCGTTCGCGTCATTCGCGCTTTCAATAAGGAGCGCCACGAGGAGCAGCGCCTGGACGAGGTGTTTAGCGATTACGCCGCCAACGCCATCAAAGTCAACCACCTGTTTGTGGGGCTCGACAGCTCCAGCTTCTTTTTGATGAACATCGCCGAGGTGGCGGTGCTGTGGGTGGGCGGCAACCGCGTGGGCGCCCATGCCATGCAAATCGGCAGCATCTCGGCCGTACTGGAATACGCGATCCTGATCCTTTTCTTTGTGATGATGGCGCAGATGGTGATTCTGACGCTTCCGCGCGCTGCGGCGTGCCTCAACCGCGCGCAACAGGTGTTGGAGATTGAGCCGAGCATTGTGGACGGCAAGCGCACGCTGGATACGTTCGCGGCGGAGCCTGTTGACAGTGCCGACGCGGTCGCCGCGTTCGATCATGTGTCGTTTCGTTTCGACGACGCCGACGAGGACACGCTGTGCGATCTGAACTTTACCTGTCGCCGCGGTCAGACGACCGCTATCGTCGGCTCGACGGGCTCGGGCAAATCGACGGTGGCCAAGCTCTTACTGCGCTTCCACGATGCCACCAAGGGCGCCATTCGCCTGGACGGCGCCGATCTGCGCGATCTTTCGCAAGACGAGATTCGCGGGCATATCGCTTACGTGCCGCAGAAGGCGTGGCTGTTTTCGGGCACCGTGGCAAGCAACCTGCGCTTTGGCAACGAAGACGCGACTGAGGCCGACATGCTTCATGCGCTCAAGGTTGCCCAGAGCACCTTTGTGCTCGATCAGCCACAGGGGCTCGATACCCCGGTGGCGCAGGGCGGCACGAACTTTTCGGGCGGCCAGCGCCAGCGTCTGGCCATCGCCCGTGCGCTCATGAAGCATGCCGATCTATATATCTTCGACGACAGCTTTTCGGCCCTGGACTTTAAGACCGATGCCGCCCTGCGCCATGCGTTGCAAAACGAGACTCGTGACGCTGCGGTGCTCATTATCGCGCAGCGCATCTCGACGATCTTGCACGCCGATCAGATCGTCGTGCTCAAGGACGGCGAGGTTGTGGGCCTGGGCACGCATGGCGAGCTTATGGAAACCTGCGAGGTGTACCGCGCCATCGCGGAATCGCAAATGAAGGGAGGTGAGTAGCATGACCGAGGAGCTCAGGAAACAAGGCGGCCTTGTCGATGCCGTCGCTGCGGACGCTGCCGATAAAACGGTCGACCAGGCTGTCGTAGCGCCCGGTCTGGACGATGCCGCCAAGGCCGCAGCCGCGCGCGAGGCTCGCCGCCAGGCGCTCTATGAGGAAAACGAGCGCGCGGAGGATGAGCGCGCCCGAGCCGAGGCGGAACGCATGCGCGACGTGGACGATGGCGACGAGGACGAGACGCCTCGGGATACCTGGGCGACGGTGCGCCGCCTGTGGAGCGAGGCTGCCGGCGACCACTGGCGCTTCTATATCGTGTTCGCGAGCATTGTGTTCTATGCCATCTTTAACACCGCTGCGCCGGCTTACAGCGCCCGCGTGATCGATGAGCTGTGGAGCCACATTCAGGTGGCGTTTGCCAACGACACACCCTTCAACATCACCTGGGAGAACTGCGGCAGGACCATCTTCATCTACTTTATGATCTGGACGGCCGCCGCCTCGTTCTACGCGCTCCAGAGCTTTTTGATGTCGAGCGTGGCCGAACGCCTCAACCTGTGTCTGCGTAACCGCATCGCTCAAAAGCTCAATCGTCTGCCACTCGCCTATTTTGACGCGCATCGTCCCGGCGAGGTCGTCAGCCGCGCGACCAACGACCTGGACAAGATGTCCGAGAGCATGCAGCGCGGATTGCTGCAGCTGCTGGTTTCGATTGGTACGGTAGTGGGCGCTGTGGGCGTTATGTTTGTGTTCAGTGTGCCACTTACGCTGGTCTTTTTGTTCTTTACGGCGTTGTCACTGCTGGTGACCAAGGTGGTCTCGCGCCGCACGCATGACGTAACCGGTGAGCGCCAGGAGTGGGTGTCCAAGATTACGAGTGCGGTCGAGGAAGGCTACTCGGGCCGTCTGGTGATTCGCGCGTTTAACCGCGAGCGTCAGAGTTCTGTCGAGGTACATCAGGCCTCGGGCGAGCTGGCGCGCGTGAGTGCCAAGGCCGACTTTATGATTAACGCCGTTGGCCCCGCGGTGCGCTTTATCGGCCGCCTGGCACAGATCGTGATTGCGATTGTGGGCTGCAGCATGTTGGTTGCCGGCCACATGACCGTCGGTGTGTTCCAGGCGTTCTTCCAGTTTATCTACGAGGCATCTGAGCCCATGACGCAGCTGTCGTTTACCTTCAACTCGCTGCAGAGTGCGCTGGCGAGCGCGGAGCGCGTGTTCGACCTGCTCGACGAGCCCGAGATGGAGGCCGATCCGCAGCCGGGCGAGGCTGCCAAGCTGCCGGGTCGCGTGGAGGGCCGCGTCGCCTTTGAGCATGTGCGCTTTGGCTACGCACCCGAAAAGCCGCTCATGCGCGACGTGTCGTTTACCGCCGAGCCGGGCCAGAAGATCGCCGTGGTGGGAACCACGGGTGCGGGCAAGACCACGCTCATCAACCTGCTCATGCGCTTCTACGAGATTGACGGAGGGCGTATTACGCTCGACGGTGTGGATACGAGCCGCATGGATCGTGGCGAGCTGCGCCAGCAGTTTGGCATGGTGTTGCAGGACGCCTGGCTGTTCGACGGAACGATTGCCGAGAATATCGCCTACGGCTGCCCCGAGGCAACGCGCGACGAGATCGTGGCCGCTGCCCGCGCCGCGCAGGTCGATTTCTTTGTGCGTACCATGCCACAGGGCTACGACACGCATGTGGCCAACGATGCCGAAAGCATCAGCCAGGGTCAGCGCCAGCTGCTGACCATCGCACGCGTGCTGCTCAACAACCCGGCGATCCTCATCCTGGACGAGGCGACATCGAGCGTGGACACGCGTACCGAGCTTGCCATCGGCCGTGCCATGGATGCGCTTATGCGCGGGCGCACGAGCTTTGTGATCGCGCATCGCCTGTCGACGATCGTGGATGCCGACCTGATTCTGGTCATGGACCACGGCAACATTATCGAGCAGGGAACACATAAAGAGCTGCTCGCAGCCGAGGGCGCTTACGCCGACCTTTATCTGAGCCAGTTCGCATAATGTGACAAAGGGACAGTCCCACATGTCACATCACAAATAAGGCGCGCCGAGGGCGAATCCTCTGGCGCGCCTTTGCGTTGGCGTCAATGTTGTCGGCGGTCGTCCGCCTCTAGCGTTCGTCCACGAGCTTGGCGACGAGGGCTTTGAGCTCGGCCACCTCTCGCTCGAGTTCCTTGACGCGGCGGGCGTTCTCGGTGATGCCCTGGCGGTTGAGCGCGGACTGCTCGGCGGCGTCGTCGGGCATGTACTCGCGGTGCTGCTTGGCGTCGAAGCTCTCCTCGAACACGCGGCAGCCGTTGCGCTTGATGATGCGGCCTGGCACGCCCACGACGGTGCAGTTGTCGGGCACGTCCTTAACGACAACCGAATTGCCGCCGATCTTGACGTTGTTGCCGATGCGAATGTTGCCGAGCACCTTGGCGCCCGTGCCCACGGTGACGTTGTTGCCCAGGGTGGGGTGGCGCTTGCCGGTTTCGTTGCCGGTGCCGCCGAGCGTAACGCCCTGGTAGAGCACGCAGTTGTCGCCCACGATGGTGGTTTCGCCGATGACGACGCCCATGGCGTGGTCGATAAAGAAATGCTTGCCGATCTGTGCAGCGGGATGAATCTCGACGCCGGTGATGTGGCGGGTGATTTGCGAGAGCACACGGGCGAGCGAGCGATGTCCATGCTCCCACAGCCAGTGCTCGGGCACATGGTTCCACTTGGCGTGCAGGCCGGGGTAGGACAGGAAGATGACCAGACCGTTTTGCGCAGCGGGGTCTTGCGCCTGGACGGTTTTGATGTCCTCGCGAATGGTATTGATAAAGCTCACCGGCCGCCCTCCCTTAGCGCCATGGCAATGCGATTCAATAAAGTATAGCGATTCGCTAGGGATTAGGAAGGACAATCTTGGCGGCATTGCGCGACAGGTGTCAGTTATGCAAACTTGCTGGTAATGAAGTAAGACTTTTGAGGGGTTTGACCCGTGCTCGTGCCGCAACCGTATACTGGTCAACTTGGACGTGTCCGCGCCCACAACTGAGAGGTTTTACTTCATGGGTTTCATCAATTTCATTGCCGAGCTGCTTAAGGATCCGCGCACCGCGATCGCCAGTTGGATTGCCGCCGGCCCGCTTATGGCCTACGGCTGCGTGTTCCTGATTATCTTCATCGAGACGGGCGTGGTATTCTTCCCGTTCCTTCCCGGCGATTCACTGCTGTTCGCCTCGGGTTTCTTTGCCCATAACGGCGGCTTTAACATCGTGGCTCTGTTGGCCGTCGCATGGTCTGCTGCCATCTTGGGCGATCAGTGCAACTTTATGATTGGCCATTTCTTTGGCAATAAGATTATCGCTTCGGGCAAGGTGAAGGCCATGACGCCCGAGCGCATCAAAAAGTCCGAGGACTTCTTGGACAAGTGGGGTCACCTGGCCATCTTCCTGGGTCGCTTCTTCCCGTTTATCCGCACCTTTGTGCCCTTTATCGCCGGCATGGGCGGCATGCACTGGCGCAACTTCGTTATCTTTAACGTGCTGGGCGGCATTACCTGGTCGACGGTCTTTACGCTGCTGGGCTACTTCTTTGGCGGCATTCCTTTTGTGCAGGAGCACTTTGAGCTGCTGATTATCGGCATCGTCGCCGTGTCGATCATTCCGACCGTGGTCGGCTTGGTTAAGGCTAAGCTGGGCAAAAAGAACGCATAGCTCGAGGCAGCGCACAAACTGTGTCGTTGAGGCCCGCCACTGCTTACGGTGGCGGGCCTCTTTAGCTTCGGTTGAATGAAAATACTTTACTTAGTTAAAGAAAAGCGTTTTATCAGGCGTGTGCGGGGAGTACAATCTCGTGCATGCGAATCGACGTGCCATGGGCTTTGGTGTTGTCCGCGTGTCCCGTCCGGCTCTACGCTCCGGGCGTGCGACGTTGCGACGCGGT
This sequence comes from Collinsella sp., assembly GCA_048367555.1. Classification (GTDB taxonomy): domain Bacteria; phylum Actinomycetota; class Coriobacteriia; order Coriobacteriales; family Coriobacteriaceae; genus Collinsella. Next base: position 25,976 of record DBGCAP010000021.1, on the reverse strand, counting down.
CGGCCTCGGTCCTTGCGTGCGAGTTCGCGAGTATGCAACTGTGTATGTAAGGAGCGACACATGACTGTCGAGAAGAAGGATATCGATTGGGGTAGCCTCGGCTTTGGCTACATGAAGACCGATTACAGCTACGAGGCCCATTGGAAGGATGGCGAGTGGGACGAGGGCGGCCTGACCACCGACCACACCCTGCATGTCTCCGAGTGCGGCGGCATCTTCCATTACTGCCAGGAGGTCTTTGAGGGCCTGAAAGCCTACACCGCCGAGGACGGCAGCATCGTCTGCTTCCGTCCCGATATGAACGCCGAGCGTATGTACAACTCTGCCCAGCGCCTCGAGATGCCCCCGTTCCCCAAGGACAAGTTTGTTGAGGCCGTCAAGCAGGTCGTTTCTGCCAACGCCGCCTGGGTTCCGCCCTTCGGCTCCGGTGCGACCCTGTACGTGCGCCCGTTTATGATCGGCTCCGGTGACGTGATTGGCGTGGCTCCCGCTCCTGAGTACACGTTCCGCATTCTCGTGACTCCGGTCGGTCCGTACTTTAAGGGCGGCCTTAAGCCCGTTAAGCTGCGCGTTTCCGAGTACGACCGCGCCGCACCGCATGGCACCGGCAACATCAAGGCCGGCCTGAACTACGCCATGTCCCTCAAGCCCACGATGGAAGCACACCGCGAGGGTTATGCCGAGAACCTGTATCTTGACTCCGAGTCCCGCACCTATGTCGAGGAGACCGGTGGCGCCAACGTCCTGTTCGTGAAGGAGGACGGCACCCTCGTCGTTCCTCAGTCGCACACCGACTCCATCCTGCCCTCCATCACCCGTCGTTCGCTCGTTCAGGTTGCCGAGGACCTGGGCATGACCGTCGACCAGCGTCCCGTCGAGTGGGCCGAGGTCAAGGCCGGTACCTTTGTGGAGTGCGGCCTGTGCGGCACCGCTGCCGTCATCTCCCCGGTGGGCGAGATCGACAACAAGGTCTATGGTGCCGATGAGACCGTGACCTTCCCGGCTGGCTACACCGAGATCGGCCCCGTGATGAAGAAGCTTCGCGAGACCCTGACTGGTATCCAGTCCGGTGCTGTCGAGGATAAGCACAACTGGGTTTACACCGTCGCGTAATTTGCCTTACCTGTCCGGGCGGAGAGCAAGTTCCCTCCCGGCGCGTCCTCGGACATGCAAGAAGCCCTCGCTGCGCACTTCGTGCGGCGAGGGCTTCTTGCGTCCTGCGGAGTGCGCCGGGAGGGAACTTGCTCTCCGCCCTGCGGGCTCGGCGATGTTACAACGGGCAATAATTAATCTGAATAAAGATGGTGCGCGGCCTATTGGCCGCGCGTTGTGCGTGGGCGCGTTGTGCGTGGATAAGAAAAGGGCCCAAGGTTTGTGCCTTGGACCCCAAAGGGTTGATGAGCTGGCTTAAGACTCGGCCGTGATTGTTAGAACTTGACGGTCGGTGCCTGGCGGGCGGCCTCGGCGGCCTCGAAGCCCTGGCGCTCCTTAAACTGGAAGATGCCGGCAAAGATAACGGCCGGGAACGTCTGGATGGCGTTGTTGTAGCTGAGCACGCAATCGTTGTAGCTCTGGCGCGCGTAGCTCACCTTGTTCTCGGTGTCCTCGAGCGTGGACTGGAGCTGCGTAAAGTTGGTATTTGCCTTAAGGTCGGGGTAGGCCTCGGCGACGGCAAAGAGCTGGCGCAGCGCACCGGTCAGCACGTTGTCCGCTTCCATCTTGGCCTCGGGGGTGGTGGCGCTCACGGCGGCGTTGCGCGCGTTGACTACGGCGGCGAGCGTGTCCTGCTCGTGCTTGGCGTAGCCCTTGACGGTCTCGACCAGGTTAGGGATCAGGTCGTTGCGGCGCTGCAGCTGCGTGTCGATGTTCTGCCAGGCATTATCGATGCGATTGCGCTTGGTGACCATGTTGTTGTAGATGCCGGCGATGGCGCTGGCGATCACAACGACAACAACGATACCGATGATGACGGGAAGCATGATGTCTCCGTTTCGAATGGCAGCGGCGTTTTGCGCCGGCCGCCGTTGGTGTAACGCTACTAGTATACCCGCAACCTTTGGCGATACCGAACTTTCCGGTAAGCGTTATGTTTCCGCCAAGGAGGGGCCGCCAATATGGAACGGGTGGTACAGGTGTAAGATATGCGACAAATTAAGGAATGCTGTCTACACCTTGAGGATGGCGATACGGATGGACCTTCGCATCAAGAAAACCTATCGTGCCCTGTTCGATGCCTTTACCGAGCTTTTGGAAGAGCATCGGTTTGAGGATTTGACGGTTGCCATGCTTTGCGACCGGGCCCTGATTCGCCGCACAACGTTCTATAAGCATTTTCGCGATAAAAACGATTACTTTGCCTTCTATATCGATGAGCTTATGACGGGCTTGCCGCAAAACCGGACCGATGCAGCGGACGCGGAGCCGCTTGATGACGTACGGGCGCTTCGCCATGAGGTCTTTGACGATGCCATGAATATGATTCTGGCGCATGAGCAGCTCATGGATAACCTTTTGGCCAGCAGCATGTCGGGTATGCTGACCGGCATGATTTGCGACCGTATTGCGCGTTCCATTCGCGAGCGTGTGATGAGCTCGCTTGCCGAAGACGCCTTGGCACCCGTTTCGCTCGAGACGACATCGGAGTTTATCGCCGGTGGCATTATTCGGTTGTTCACAAATTGGTGGGAATCGGGCCACGATCTTGAGCGTCGACCCGAGATGGCCGACGTGGTCGATGCGCTGTTTGAGCGCACCATGACGCTGGTGAATCACTAAGGTGGCGGAGAGAGGGGGATTCGAACCCCCGGAACGCTCTCGCGCTCAACGGTTTTCAAGACCGCCGCATTCAACCGCTCTGCCATCTCTCCGTGAGTCGTAATGATAGCATCGTTTTGGATTTGCAACAGGGAAGGCGAACGATGACGAGCACCGGAATCGATGAGAAGTTCATGAGCGAGGCGCTGGCGGAGGCGCGTGCCGCCGCGGCGGTGGGCGAGGTGCCCATTGGCGCTGTGGTGGTGCGCGCGGGCGAGATCGTCGCGAGGGCGCATAATCGCCGCGAGCTCGACCGGGATCCTTCGGCGCATGCCGAGTTTTCGGCCCTGTGCGCCGCCGCGCAGTCGCTCGGTCGTTGGCGCCTTTCCGACTGTACGGTCTACGTGACGCTCGAGCCCTGCTGCATGTGCGCGGGGCTTATGGTTAACGCGCGCGTGGGGCGCTGCGTGTACGGCGCGGCCGATGCCAAGGCGGGTGCACTGGGCTCGCTGTACGACCTCAATGCCGATTCGCGCCTGAACCATCGGTTTAACGTACGTGCCGGCGTGCTGGCGGATGAGTGTCGTGAGGTGTTGAGCAGCTATTTTAGTGGGCTGCGTGGCACCGATTGTGCTGGCTGCGGTTGTGGGGCCGATCTTTGGGCACATACCGCTCATGCCGAGGCGCTCGCGTGTGCCGAAGAGGATGCTGGCGCAGCGGTTGACTTTGGCCCCGTGCAGCGCCGGCCCCGCCGCGTGCTGCTGGCGATTGATTCCTTTAAGGGCAGCGTTTCGAGCGCGCAGGCGGAGAAAGCCGTTGCCGAAGGCGTGCGCCGTGTGTGGCCCGATGCCGAGCTGGGCGCTTTGCCGCTGGCAGATGGTGGCGAGGGAACGCTCGACGCCATCGCCGCGCGCGCCGGCGTGCTCTCGACCTGTGAGGTTGCAGGCCCCTTGGATGATCGCGTGGCTGCCCGGATGCTGGTGGACGGCGAGCACGACTCGGCTGTAATTGAGATGGCCGAGGCGGCGGGTATTGGGCATTCACCCTGCACGGAATCGGCGGCGCTTGCGGCTTCGACCTATGGCGTGGGCGAGCTCATACTTCGCGCGGTCCGTGCGGGGGCAAAGACTATCTATATTGGTTTGGGCGGCAGCGCCACCAACGACGGTGGCGCCGGCATGCTGCAAGCGCTGGGCGCGCATCTTGTCGATGAGCGTGGCCGCAATATCGCCCCCGGCCTGGCGGGCCTTGAACACGTGGCGGGTATCGATTTGGCACCAGCGCTTCGGGTACTGAATGGCGCGCGTGTCGTGGTGCTTTCCGATGTCGAGAATCCGCTCGTGGGGCGTCGAGGCGCACTGGCGGTGTTTGGCGGGCAGAAGGGTCTGCCGACGGATGATGCCGAGGCGCTGCGCAGGTACGACAGCTGGATGGTCGGCTATGGTCGCCTGCTCGATGCGGCGATTACCGGGGCGCGGGCCCAGGGGCTATTGCGTGCGCCCGAGGGCGCGCGGACATTTGGCTCGGTGCTCGGTGTGCCCGGTGCCGGCGCCGCCGGCGGCCTGGGCGCCGCGTTGCTAGCGCTCGGTGCGGAGCTGCGTTCGGGCGTGGAGACGGTGCTCGATCTGATTGGGTTTGACGAGTGCGTGCGCGATGCCGACCTGGTCATAACGGGCGAGGGCAATATGGACGAGCAATCCGCTGCCGGCAAGGCACCGGTGGGCGTGGCTCGTCGTGCGAAGCGATATGGCAAGCCGGTTGTTGCCGTCGTGGGCGGTCGTGCCGACAACCTGGATGCGGTGTATGGGCAGGGTGTCGACTTAGTTCTGCCGGTCTGTCGCAGACCCATGCCCCTTGACCAAGCGCTCGACCCCCAGGAAGCCACAACCAACCTCATCTGCGCCGGTGAAGCCGCCGCCCGATCCTACGACCTCGCCCGCCTCTAAATCCCAACTCCCTATAAGTTGCGGTGGAATAGTTCCTGTTTGGCGGCTCAGGCGGCAAAAACAGGAACTATTCCACCGCAACTCAAAAGTGGTCTTTTGGCCCTGTCCCAAATTAGCTACCTTGCCCCATCGGGCGGGAGCGGGTAAGATATACCGAGCGCCTAGCGCGTTCGATGGGTTCGGATGACGACATGTTCCGAATCTGGTCAGGTCCGGAAGGAAGCAGCCATAAGGAGCCTCTGTCGGGCATCCGAATCCATCGAACGCACGGGCGCTTTTTTGGTGCCGCGATGTGGTCCCGGTGCCGGCGGGCTGTTTGGTGTCTCGCTGGTCCTCGGCTTTGCCTGCGGAATCGCTCGACTACCAAACAGCCCGCCGGCACCGGGACCACATCGTCCAAAATGCGCCCGTAGAGGCGCGTTAATCTGAACAATTAATCCCTTGTCTAGTGCTGCTCGTTGGCTTTGCCAAAACATGTTCGGGTGCTTTGTCTCTGTGCCTAGTTTCCTGATTGTTTCGGGGGCTTGTTCTGTGACGAGTTGATTACATATCTCCAAGGCTCGCCGTACTATCATGAATCAGATTGAAGAGAGATGATGATAGGGAGCGCCTTTTATGATTGAGCTGCTCAGGCGTTTTGGTGGTAAGTTTCGCCGGTATATGGTGGTTGGCCCTGCGTGTAAGTTGATCGAAGTGATCTTTGACCTGCTGACGCCGCTGGTGATTGCCCAGATGATCGATAAGGGCATTGGCTCGCACGACGTGAACGCCGTTATCCACTACGGCATGGTACTTGGCGCCATGGCCGTGATCGGCATCTCGTTTACGCTCGTCTGCCAAAAGATGGCGGCGCTCACCTCGCAGGGCATGGGCACCGACATTCGCAGCGCACTCTACCAGCACATCAACAAGCTGAGCTATGCTGAGCTCGATCGCTTTGGCACGCCGTCGCTCATCACGCGTATCACCAACGATGTCAACCAGGTGCAGCTCGCTGTGGCGCTCGGTGTGCGCATGCTCATCCGCTGGCCCTTCCTAGCAGTGGGTTCTATGTGCGCGGCCCTCGCCATCGACCTTAAGCTCGGCGTGATCTTTTTGATTTGCACGCCCGCCATCGGCTTGGTGTTTTGGTTTGTTATGGCGCGCTGCATTCCGTATTACAAGCAGCTGCAGGCAAAGCTCGACCGCATTGCGCTCATTTGCCGTGAGGGGCTTTCGGGCGCCCGCGTGGTTCGCGCGTTTGTGCGCGAAGACCACGAGCGCGAGCGTTTTGCTCGTGCGGCCGACGACCAGGCGCATGTCGCCATCGCGGTGGGTAAGCTCTCGTCGGTCCTTAACCCCGTCACGTTTTTGGTGATGAATCTGGGCGTGTGCGCCATCCTGTGGGTGGGCGGCATCCAGGTCAACGTGGGTGAGCTTACGCAGGGCCAGGTCATGGCGTTTGTGAACTACATGACGCAGACCCTCACCTCCATCGTCTACGTGGCCAACCTGGTCGTTGTCTTTACCAAGGCGAGCGCCAGCGCGTCGCGCATCAACGAGGTGCTCAATTGCGAGCCGAGCATCACCGACGAGGGCAACCAGCCGGTCGCGCTGCCTGAGCCGAGCGACCTGGCGGGTGGCGCTGTTCCGGTCCCTGCGCTGAGCTTTGACCATGCGAGCTTTTCGTTTGGCGCGGGCGCGGCAAATGCCGTGAGCGATGTGACCCTGGAGCTGCCGCTGGGCAAAACGCTCGGCATTATCGGCGGCACGGGCAGCGGCAAGTCCACACTCGTCTCGCTTATCCCGCGCCTGTACGATGTGAGCACCGGCCGCGTGAGCGTGATGGGCGCCGACGTGCACACCTGGCCGCTCGACCAGCTGCGCAGTGTGGTCGCGACCGTTCCGCAGCGCGCTTCGCTGGTGAGCGGCACAATCCGCAGCAACCTGACCTGGCGCGACGAGGCAGCAACCGACGAGGAGCTCTGGGCGGCGCTCGATATGGCGCAGGCCAGCGAGTTCGTGCGCGACAAGCCCCAGGGCTTAGATGCTCCGGTCGAGGCGGGCGGCAAGAACTTTAGCGGTGGCCAACGTCAGCGTCTGACTATCGCGCGCGCCTTGGTAGGTTCGCCTCAGATATTGATCATGGACGATTCCGCCTCGGCGCTCGACTTTAAGACCGACGCGGCACTTCGCCATGCCATTCGCGAACGAAGCACGCGCGGTGCCGCCGAGGGCGCGCTGCCGCTGACCACGGTGATTGTGAGCCAACGCGTCTCGACCGTTCGCGATGTCGACATAATCTGCGTACTCGACCACGGCTCGGTTGCGGGCCTGGGAACGCACGATGAGCTGTACGCGACCTGCCAGCTCTATCGCGAGATTTGCCAGTCGCAGCTTCGCCGCGAGGAGCTCGAGGGTCAGCAGGGGAGCGCGGTGCCCGCGCCCGCTCCAAGTCCCGTGCTCGCCCCAGGCGCCGCGTGCGCCCCCGCATTCGTCTGCGCAAAGGAGGGCTGCTAAATGAATCCGTATACTTCTTCCGGTTCGGTCGCCACGATGACGGCCAACGTGTCTGGCAACGATAGTCTCAACGACCTGGGAGACGGTCCGCGCCAGCCCGGCGACCCCGAGCGCTATCCCGCCGGTGCGGTGACCCGCCGCCTGCTGGGCTATGTTCGCCCGCACCGCGTCTCGTTTGCGGCATCGTTTTTGAGTGCCGCCGTCTCGGTGATACTGCAGCTCTACACGCCCATCCTCATTGGCGAGGGCATCGACCTTATCGTCGCCGCCGGGCAGGTGGACTTCGATGCGCTGCTGCCGCTCGTTACCAAGCTCGCGATTGTCGTCGTAGGTGCTGCGGCCTTCCAGTGGCTGCAGGGCTATTGCGTCAACCGCCTGTCCTACGAGACGGTGCGCGACATGCGCGTGGAGGCGAGCAACAAGCTCAGCCGCATGCCGCTCAGCTTTATCGACAGCCATGCCCACGGCGACCTTATGAGCCGCGTGGTCAACGACGTCGATCAGGTGGGCGATGGCCTGCTGCAGGGCTTTACCCAGCTATTTACCGGCGTTATCACCATCGTTGGCACGCTCGCGTTTATGCTCTCCATTAACCTGACCATGACGCTCGTGGTGGTACTCGTCACGCCGCTTTCCATTTTTGCAGCCGGTGCTATTGCCAAGCTCTCCAATAAGAGCTTCACTGCTCAACAGCGCATCCAGGGCCAACTCGGCGGTCATATCGAGGAGTATGTGGGTGAGCAAAAGCTGGTGGATGCGTTTGCTTATGGCCCGAACGCCCAAGCGCGCTTCGATGCCCTTAACGCCGAGCTCTATACGGCAGGTGAGCGCGCGCAGTTTATGGGCTCGCTTTCCAACCCCGGTACACGTTTTATCAACAACATCATCTACGCCGTGGTTGCCGTGATCGGCTGCGTGGGCGTGATCACGGGCGTGCCTGCGGCGCTCACGGTGGGCGGCGTGCAGATTTTCCTGTCCTACGCTAACCAGTACACCAAGCCGTTCAACGAGGTCACGAACGTCATCACGCAGATCCAGACCGCGTACGCCTCGGCGCGCCGCATGTTTGCGCTGCTCGATGCCCGCGAGCAGGAACCCGATGCGCCAGATGCCGTGGAGCTTGCTGCCCCGCAGGGCGAGGTGACCTTTGAACACGTGGACTTTAGCTATGTGCCCGACCGCAAGCTGCTGCAGGATATCTGCATCGAGGCCAAACCCGGCATGCGCTTTGCCCTCGTTGGCCCCACGGGCTGCGGAAAGACAACGCTCATCAACCTGCTGCTGCGTTTTTACGATGTTGATGCCGGCCGCATCGCGGTCGATGGTAAGGCTTCGCGCGATTACACACGCTCGAGTCTGCGGCGTGCCTTTGGCATGGTGCTGCAGGATACGTGGCTGTTCGAGGGTACGGTGGCGGAAAACATCGCCTACGGTTGCCCAGGAGCCACGCGCGAGCAGGTTATCGAAGCCGCCAAGCGCGCGCACGCGCACAAGTTTATCGTGCAGCTGCCAGGCGGCTACGATACGGTCATTGGCGAGGACGGCGGCACGTTTAGCCAGGGCCAAAAGCAGCTGTTGTGCATCGCACGCGTTATGCTCACCGATCCGGCTATCTTGCTGCTGGACGAGGCGACTTCGAGTATCGATACGCGCACCGAGCTGCAGGTGCAGGCGGCATTCGACGAGCTCATGGCCGGTCGCACGAGCTTTGTCGTGGCGCACCGCCTGAGCACCATCCGCAACGCCGACTGCATTCTGGTCATGCGCGACGGCGAGATTATCGAGCGCGGCACGCACGACGAGCTGCTGGCGGCAGACGGCTTCTACGCCGAACTCTACCGCAGCCAATTCGCTCAGTGAGCAAGCCCGCGGGGCAAATTAATCAATCGACAGACGGTGGTTTACATCTGTCACGTTAGTACTAAGATATTCATCTAATAAATTGCATTAGTGGCTTTAGTTTTGGGGGATACGAGGCAACGTGACTATGACGTGCTCTTTGGTGGTTAACAGCAAGAGCGGTAATACCAGGATGGTTTCGGGCGCGATTAAGCGCGCTCTGCAGGCTGCGGGTGTTGAGTTTGTCCATGCCGCGGCGTTGAGCGACGATGCGGATGCAGATCAGGTTGCGCTCGAGGCGCAGGGCGCCTGCGCGGCCGACATGGTGCTCGTCGGTTTTTGGTGCGACAAGGGCGCGTGCACGCCTTCGGTCGCGACGTTGCTCTCAGCCTTGCACGGCAAGCGCGTCTTCCTGTTTGGCACCTGCGGCTTTGGGGCCAGCGAGGAGTACTTTAGGCAGATTATCGATCGCGTGACCTCCAATTTGGCCAATGATGCCGAACTTGTAGGCTGGGCGATGTGCCAGGGCAAGATGGGTCCCGCGGTCAAGCAGCGCTACGAGGCCATGCTCGAGCAAGATCCCGACAACGCCCGCGCTAAGTTGCTGCTCGACAACTGGGTTGCCGCGAAGGACCATCCCACCAAGGATGATCTGGACTATATGGCGGCGGCGGCCAAGAAGGCCGTGCTGGGCGAGTAGCTTCGCCGTTCGCGGTCCTTCGTGCAAAACAATACAAATGTGAAAGCCTCGAAATTCTCGAGGCTTTTTTCTTGACACGCGTGGGCGCAACGATGGCAAGCGTTTGGGGTGACATTTCCGTCACTCCGATGATGAGACCGTCCTGGACGATACGCTCAATGCATCCGCTGGATGTATTGAGCGTGGGACGGGCTTTCCGGATGGACACGGTTTCCAGAAGGTATGGGCTGGGGGCTGCAGGGGGTGGCCGTAGAGGCATCAATAAGGGGGTTGAAAATAAACGATACTAAATGCAGTATAATTTAATGTGGGGGGGGGGGTACGATATCTAAGCCGTACAAAATATCAGACCCTCTATCGAAAAGTTGCGTATGGGTTAGCCGCAGTTGTTGGATAAAGCAGACAAGTGTGGGGACAAATAACCACTTACGGCAAAAATAGTAGCATTTGGCGGAAAAACGTTGATAAAAACGCGGAAGTAGCTACGGTGATTGTTAGAAATAGATTTCAGATTGGCTTTTTCGAACTCATCTATTAAACGTCTTAGAAAAGCGGCTAATCCTTGATGGGATCGAATATGGCCTCGATGGGGATGAAATAATCACGTTGGCAGCGCGCGGATTCAGACGATTTATTTCGCTTCTTAGCAGCATGGCGCTCGCGCTTGTCATAGCCCTTGCCGTTGTTTCTTTCGCTCCCCGTGCATTTGGTTACATGCCCTTTGCCGTGCTCTCGGGCTCTATGGAACCCGAGCTTCCCGTCGGCTCCATGGTGTTTGTTCACCAGGTTGACCCAACGGATATTGCCGTGGGCGACAATGCAACTTTTTACCGATCGGACGGCGCCGTGGTGACTCACCAGGTGTACGAGGTCGACCCTGTGGCGCAGACGATCGGCACGCAGGGAATCGCAAACAAAAATGCAGATGGAATCATCGTGCACGACGCCGAGCAGACGCCTTTTTCACGCGTGATCGGCGTCGTCTCTCTTTGTGTCCCTTACCTGGGCTTCGTTAACGCATATTGCACGACGATGCCCGGTTTGCTTGTTATGGTGGCCGTTCTGGCGCTGCTGGTCGCGGCGTCGATTGTGCTCGATCGGATGGTTCCCGACGAGCCTGCGGACAAGCATGCCCGCGCGCATGCGAGGGGGCGGCGTCCATAGCGGCAGGGGAGAGGTGTCGGCAACGGCAAGGGCCGTTGCCGGGGAAGGCGATTCTCGAAAGGAAGAGGACGATGGAGAACAAGAAGAAAAAGCGCTACGGCATCATTGCCGCCTTGCTGTTGCTGGTGCTGGCCGCCGGCGTGGGCACCTATGCATGGCTGCAGGCAACCGATCAGGTGACGAATGAGTTCACGGTTGGCAGCATCGGCAAGCCCGAAGTGAAGCCCGACCCCGATCATCCGGACAAGCCCGGCGACAAGCCCACGGACCCCTCAGTGGATGGTTATCTGTTTGAGACCAAGTGGGACTCAAATAAAGAGCACAAGATGGTTCCGGGCTCCTCGATGGATAAGAACCCGAACGTCGGCATCGGCAAGGATTCCGATAGCTCCTATGTGTTCATCTACGTCAAGAACGCCATCGTGAAGGACGGTGAAGGCGCGCTTGCCAAGACCCCGTACTTCACCCTTAATTCCAACTGGAAGCCGGTTGCTACTGACCAGGTGAAGAACAACGGCACCGATGGCCAGTACGTGAGCGGTCTGTTCATGTATACCGCTGGTGACACCAACACCCCTGCCAAGCTTGCTCCTACTCCAAAGACTGAGACTACCGAGGCAAAGGCAGCCTATACCGGCGAGCTGTTCAGCACCGTGCATATCCCGGCTGCCATGAACAGCACGGATGTCGTTAATGATCCCGCTATGACGGTCTCCTGCTACATCTTCGGCGCTGACCAGGGCAATGCCGACAACGCCATCGAGCAGGCCAAGGCTTGGGTTAACGACCCGAATAACCACCTGAAGTAATCCCACCCCCTCCACCGAGATCCCGGCCCGCTCCCCATCCCCATTTTCGGGTCGGGATCTCGGTCCCCCTTTGATCGACGATTGGCGAACGTAATGCTCAACAATCTTTCCGACAATCAGAAACGCACCTTGGCGCTTGCCGCGATGGCGCTGTTGGCCCTGGCGTGCCTGTGCGGCACGCTGGCTTTTACCGTGGACATGGTGCCCGCGAGCAACGTCGTGTCGTTTGGCAGCGTGAAGGTACGAGTCTGCGAATTCACCCTCAACGATCAAGGCGAAGAGATCCCGTTTGAGCCCAACGCGCATGGGGACTATCCCGATACCAAGGCCACGGGCTCTGACATCAGCCGCATCGTGCGCGTGGAGAATGCCGGCGCACAGCCCGAGTACGTTCGCGCGCGCCTGCGCATGACGGCGGTGGCGCCTGACGGCACGACCGCGGATGCCTCGGGCAACGTCGCCTTTAACGTGATCGCGGGCGAAGGCTCCCCGTGGGTCGATGGCGGCGATGGATGGTTTTACTATCGCGGCCTTACCGGACGCGGCGGCGTACTCGATCCCGGCACGACGACGGAGAGTCTCATGGACTCGCTGCGCTTTGTGGGCGACTACCACGACGCCGCGCGCGGCGGCTCATTCAGGCTCGATATCGACGTTCAGGCCGTGCAGGCCAAAAACCAGCAGGCAAGCGATACCGTCCTCGACGTGCTTGACGTCGTGGGCTGGCCGGAGGCGAACTAGCCCATGAAGATCAAGAACATGAACCGAGGTGTGCTCAGCAGGCTGATTGCCGTGGCGGCAATCGCCCTTTGCTGCGTAATAGTGCTGCCGACGATGGCGCATGCCGAGGATGTGCCTGAGAGCCAGACCGAGTTTCATATCGAAAACAGGAACGACTTCTTGTCGTGTGTCGCGCTGTCGCGTCAACGCGACACGTCGAAGTGGCGCGTCTATCTCGATAACGATATCGTTCTTAACGATGAAGATATGAACGCCATTGTTGCGAATACGGTCAAGCACCTCTCCTTTGGCAACAAGGACTATCCCTTTAGGGGCGTCTTCGATGGCCAAAACCACACCGTGACGGGTCTTAACTACGCCAACAATATGTTGGATCCCGAGCGCGATACGGGCTTTTTTGCCGAGACCGATGGCGCCACCATCAAGAACTTCCTAGTTAAGGACGCTAACATTTGGGCAGACTTCCGTGGCGGCATTATCGTGGGCAAGGCGGTTAAGACTCACTTCGAAAACGTCATGGTCATGGAGAGCACCCTGCACGTTACATGCGCCAACAACATGCTCAACGTTATTACCAACGCGGGCTTTGAGGGTGGATTGATTGCCGGCGAGCTCGACGGCTGCACCCTCTACAACTGCGAGGTCCGTGGTGGCCGCGCCGTTAACAACACGACTTCGGGCGTGCAGGCCATCGGCGGCGAGGGCCTGTATATGGCGGCGTTTGCCGGCTACGTTAAAAACTCGACGATTGAGTACTGCCGCGTGACGCCTACGCGCAAAAAGGATGGTTCGATTGCCGATAAGGGCATGACCGACGTTACCAATAAATATGACGTGGCCATTGGCGCCCTGGGTGGCAACAACGTGTATGCCTCGGGCTTTGTGGGCTGCATGGCGGGCGGCGCCAAGATCATCGACTGCTTCTCGACGGCGCAGTGCTACAGCTATGCCGCATCGTACGTGGGTGTCGTTTCCGTAACGCGCGCGTGGACGGGCGGCCTGGCGGGCCGTATTTTAACCGAAGAAGGCAATGAGCTCGTTCGCAGCCACTTTGCGGGTGACCTGAGCTCTCGTCAGTACAATCCCATTGCCGTGATTCCCATTATTCAAAACGACGTGAACTTGGGCGGTATTGCTGCGCGCGCCAACAAGGACGACGCGACGGTCACCGAGTGCTACTTTAAGCCGAGCGTGAGCCTAAAAGGCAACAGCCAGGGTACCGCGGCTAAGAAAAAGATTTACGCCCTTGCGGGTGACGGTACGGTATCCGGTGCCGGATTCGGTCCCTGGGACGACGAACGCTACGTCACGCGTGAGCTGTGGGAGCAGCATGATTACGACTTCTGTGCCGGCACCATGCGCTCGACTGCTAACGACAAGACTCCGGGCGCCCAGCACGCCAACGACCTGCCTCCAAGGGGCCCGCACACCAATGAGTGGGCGATGGATTACAAGCTGAATATCCCCGTGCATGGCCAGAGCGTTAAGGCGACGATTGATTTTCCCGGCGCGGGCACCGCGACAATCGAGGCGACCAAACTCGGTATTGATCAGAAGACCACGGATCCGTACACCTTTGCCGTGAGCGCCGTGCTGGCGGGAACGGCTCAGGGCTTGGCCCAGGGCGATACGTCGGTGACGTTTAAGCAGGAGACCTCTGCAAGGCCTGAGGGGCTGAGCGAGGCGAACGGCGGCTACCGCTTTATGGGCTGGTTCCGCGAGCCCGACGTGCGTGTGAACCGAATTGGACAAGACAACAGCTGGTTTGACGGCAAGACCGATGACGCTGCGGTGAAGGATGGCAAGCGCGTTCAGGACAACACGAAGCACGAGACGACGTCTAGCTACACTGCCGACAACGGCAAGGATCATGCCAAGAGTGAGGGCTTCAAGGGCAATGACCTCTTTATCGCTTCATACGAGGCGCAGGTGCTGTTCTATAACGTTAAAGGCGAGACGCTCAATTGGAAAGACGGCAAGGCACACGATCAGTCCACGGACTGGTACCGCTATGGCGTCGGTTTGACGCCCGCTGCCCCCGCGGATCGCGGCGGCTTGTCGAAAACCGCGACGTTTATCGGCTGGACCACGCAGCCGAACGACGATAAGAGCATGAACGGCGCCTATGCTGCCATTACCTCTCCTCAGCTGGCAGATCTTAAAAATCAGGGAGCTTTTTATCCTGCGGGTAGCGAGATCACCGTGGTCGGTCCCACCGATTTCTATCCCGTGTACAGCGACTACGTTTCGAACATCATGACGGTGTTCGAAGGCAATGAGCAGGATGAACTCGGTGATGTGACCCAGCGCGTTGACGTGGGCAATACTCATGTGGACGTGCAGCCGGGCGAGAATGGAACGAGCTCCTATACCGTGCAGGTACGCGATGTGAACAATAAGCCTCTATCCGATGGCGGCACCCTGCCCGACGGCTACCGCTTCTTGGGTTGGTATGAAAACAAGGGGACCGAGGATGCCCCGCTCGAGGTGCGCGTAAGCCGCGACCCCAGCTATAAGCTTCCCGCCAACGTCGATTTGACCGTCAAGCATACCTATACGGCGCGTTTTGAGTACCGCGTGGATTATTACGTCCGGGCTTATACCAACCAAGCGTTTACGGAAAGCAGGCTACTTTGTTCCGTTTGGAATCGGTATCAAACACCCTTTGAGGAAAACGTCGGTAGTACCTTCGTGCGTGAAAACGTCGTCCACTGGGGTCCGGAGCATGTTGACCACGGCATGAAGGATGACTATGACGAAACGTGTGACACACGCTTCACGGCGAATACCCTTGTCGTGAGTCCCTTTAATGCATACTCGCACAACGTTAAAAACGATACGGGAGCCGATACTCTAAAGAACCTCTATGCCGATACCGATTTTCCCGGCGCTGCAACGTTAAGCGATACTTGGACTTTGAGTTCACTGAACGTAACGGTCAAACCGGTGAATGATCGCTATCGTCTGAATTTCTGGACGCTTGAGCGTGATGGTGGATATTGGACATATGTGAAAAATCCCATCGAGAGTACGGTGCGTACAGATAAGAAGTACTACGTTCGCGCGATGATTACCACGGACGTTAATTTCTACAACAAGGGCGATAATGTCGTGAGGACTGCCACGCGGCGCTATGAGAGTAACTTGCTGCAGGCCAAGGTGAACGGGGTTGATCCGACGTTCACGTATTATTACCCGCATGTTAATACGTCGGTTAAAGTGGCAGAAAAGCCAGAAGATGGTGAGAAGGGATCGTATGATAACCCCCTGACCCTCGAAGCTTCCCCGACCGATGCCGAAATGGCCGTGCGGGGCTATAAGTTCCTGGGCTGGATTTCTACGGCCGAGGTCCAGAAGGGATCTGCCGTCTGGAACTATATCTATGATGTCGCCAACGACCCCTATGTGACGAGCGATCCGGAAAAGGCGGCGCCATACTTGGCGACGGATGACTCCAAGGTCACCGAGTGGCAGGATGCGTATCCCGTGTACGCAAAGTACGACGTTAACTACACCACCAACCTGCATCGTGCCGGTTTTGAGGGCACTTCTGAAGTCAATGTGCCCAAGTACGACATCGTTCCCGTTATCAATGCGGACGCTGATCCCGCCACGGCAACGGTGATTCCTGATATCGCAACGACGGTATACAAGTCCGGCGACGAGTTATACAAGCTGGATAAGGTCGAAATCGAACTTCCGAATGGTGAGGTTAAAGAGCTCGAATCTAACGGCGATAACTCATATTCCTATTCGGTGGAACCTGGCGGAACCTATACATTCGTGGCGTACTATTCGCCGTTGGCGGTTGTGTACCACCTCAATGCCACGGATGTGGACGGCAAAGTTGCTCAGCAAGGCGATATGCTCGGCAACCTTGATGGCGGCATCCCGAAGCCTACTTATGACGTCCGCACTATCGATGGGGATACAGGTAAGTTCAACGTCTTCGTGGGCTGGACGGAAGCCCAGCCGGCACCTGGCAAGGGCTATGTTGTTTGGCCGGACGGTCTTACCATGGTGAACAAAAACACTGTGGTCAAGGCTCCCATGGAGCTGTATCCGGTATATCGAGCGTGCACGGCACAGGTCCAATCGAATATCGACGATGACCTTGCAAATCCCGGTTCCATACGCGGGTTCGAACGCAGCGCTTCCGGCGATCAGATCTCGCTTGTCGCCACGACTCACGTTGAGGGCGAAGCCGGCACCTCGTATGACTTCGTGGGCTGGTCGAGCGACTACAACAAGGAAAATGGCAGCTACACCCTGATGACCGATGACGAGAGGTATCCCCTCGAGGGCAACGAGCCCTTTGAGAGCGTGACCTACACCGCGGTGTACAAGATCGCGCCGTATAAGGTGCGCTATCACGGTGTCGACGGGTCGGTCGTCTTTACGGCGACGGTCGACTCGGACGGCGAGCGAGCGACGGGCGCCGGCTTTGTCCATAACGTCGATGTTCCCAAGGTGGATGAGAGCGGCAACCCGGTCTATGACAAAAACGGCAATCCCGAGATGGAGAAAAAGTCCGTGGCATACGACCCGGACGCCCACTCCAAGATCGTCGCGCTGCTCGATGAACAGGCGGCCAGCGGTGACGTACGCGAGCTCTTCCTGGAGTGGCGATATGTGCCTGCCGTTGGCGCTCCGAAGTCTTGGGATGAGTTTAAGAGCGAGCCGGTCAAGGGAGACATGGACCTGTATCCCGTGACGTATCGAGTGGCCGCCAACGATACGTCCGATACCGAGAGGCCCGTAGCCATGACCGCGCAGCTTAAGTGGCTGCTCGATCCCACCGCTGGCAACACAGTCGACAACAACGCCGACGAGGCGCCGTTTAAGGCCTGCTTCGCCGAGCCGTTTATGGGGACGCAGCTGACTGTTACCGTTAAGCGGGCGAGCTACGGTCCTGGTGCGTCCATGGCGGAGGAACCCGTTAACGACCAGTATGTCTCGCTCTACAGCTTGGGCTCGGGTAACGGTTCGTTCGACTTGGCCAACCGCCTGGAGTCCAAGAAGACGGGCGAAGGCGAGCAGGGCGCCGGCAACGCCGTGTTTAACTTTGACCAGACTCATGCGCTGACGATCGTTAAAAAGACTACCGATACCAGCGCCATGGGACAAACGTTCCGCTTTAAGGTGACACGCAAGGCCTCGAAGGATTCTTCTGCCGAGACGCGCATGGTCGAGGTGAAAGTCGGCGAACAACGCAACGAAAACGGTGAGACCTGGTATGTCGGCAGCGTGCAGTTTGCCGCGCCGGCGGGTTTCTATACCGTCGAGGAAGACACGGCTTGGGCATGGCGCTACCAGGGAGAGCTGAGCACGCCGGGCAAGGCGCCCGGTAAATCTGCCGAGCTGACCATCTCGTCCGCCTCGAGCGCGGGCGACACCGTGGTGACGTGCGTCAACACGCGCGCGAAGGACAAGTGGGTCGATGGCGGCTCGCGTGCCAAGAATGTTTGGGATAACGGCAAGCTGAAGAAGGAGGGCCAGGATGACTAAGCGCAAGCAGATCATGGCCCTTCTCGCGGGCATCCTCCTTTTTGCTGGCGTCGCCGGTACCTTTGCATGGCTTTCGGTTACGGGCGTGCTGGTCAACGAGTTTGGCATCGGAACGGTGACGCCCTCGGTGGACGAGACCCTCAAAGATAACGTGAAGAGTGACGTCAGGATTAAAAACACGGGCTCGGCTCCGGCGTACCTACGTGTCGCGGTGGATATCTACTGGCAGGACCAGAACGGCGCGCGCCTGTGGAAGGAGCCGGCTGCCGGCACCGACTACACCATTGAGTGGGGTACTGTGTCCGATGCCTCCGCTACTAACAGCGCCTCGTCTTGGGTTGTCGCGACCGATGGCTTCTACTACTGGACATCGCCTGTTGCGCCGATGGGCGAGACGGACGTGCTCATCAAGAGCGTATCCGAGACGAAAAGGGACGGCAAGAACTTGGTCGTCGACATCTCGACCCAGGCAATTCAGTCCACACCCGACGATGCGGTTGCCGAGGCATGGAACTGCACGGTCAAAAATGGCGTGCTGGTGCCGCCGCACGGAGGTGCGTAAGTATGGCTTTCCCGATTCGCAAAGATGCTGCGCGCTCCTTGCGTTGCATGGTCGCGGCCATTCTCTGCATGGTCGCGCTCGCCGTTCCTGCCCGCGCGTTTGCCGACACTCCCGCGATTGCCTATGACGGCAACGCGCGCCAGCTGACGGTCTCGGGGGCGACAGGCTCCTCGGGGGAGCCCGACCTGTTTCCAGCCTTTAAAGATTTAATGCCTGGCGACGTGCGCGAGCAGCAGATCGAGATTCGTGCCACAGGCGTAAAGTCCCAGGTGCGCGTATTTGTTCGTGCTGTTGTCGACCACGAGACGGCGAGCCTGCTGTCTCCCATCACCTTAACGGCAACGGTGGGCGATGCGTCCGCAGGCTGGCTCCAGACGGGAACGCCGGGCAGCGTGTTCGCTCGCCCCACCCAGATCGCTACGTTTACGGGCGATGGCAGCACAGTACTAAATCTGCAGCTAAGTGTTCCGACGTCGGTGGGCAACGAGCTTGCCGACGCGAGCAAGGCCATCCGCTGGGAGATTACCGCCGAGGACGATGGCGAAACAATTCCCGCGCAGCCCGCTGGCTCCAAACAGCCCGGCCTGTTTGGCCTGGCTGCGACGGGCGACAACTCGCTCGCTCTGCTTTTGACGCTGCTAACGCTAGCGATTGTCGCTTTTATTGCCGCGATGTTCTTGTCCCGAAGGGATAAACGCTAGGTCCATCTTCCAAATGTTTCGCCCGCCCGGCGGGCGGGCGCCCCTTAATTGATGAAAGGGCTAATAAGCTGATAATTCCATGTCCGGATGTGGGCGGAGTGGGACAGGCTTTCCGGTTGAGGGGTTTGGCGGAAAGTCTGTCCCAGAATATTGACTCAAGGTGGGACGCGGTTTCCCGATGATGATCCAAGCGGAAAGTTCATCCCAGAATCCGGGCTCAGAACGGGACACAGTTTCCCAATGGGCTCTCAAGCGGAAACTGCGTCCCATTCCGAAGGCAGATTCCGGGACAAACTTTCCGGATACAAAGAACGCCACATAACGTGGCCTTCGACTTATATATGTTCAGCGGATGCTCCCATGACAAGCCACGCTCCAACAACAAGGCGTCTGCCCGGGCGGCGGGACATTAGGTTCATCGCGAGTTCCGCACGAGCCGGAGAGCACTTAATGTGCTCTCCGTGCGAGCAGGACTGTCCGAGCAGGGAACCTAATGTCCCGCCGCCCGGGCAGACGATCCAGTTAAGACACGCCGCTACTTGATCTTGGTCGTGCCCGGCGCCAGGTTGGGGTCGGTCTCGTTGGCCTCGGTCTGGAAGTGCTCGGTGTAGACGTTCTTGCCGTCGCGGAACATCTCGTAGTATTGCATCTTGGCGTAATCCTCGCGTGCCTTGGTGGCGGCAGCGGCGGCGGCGTCGTCACCGGTGACGTTGGAGGAGAGCGCCCAGCGCAGGCTGGAGTCCTCGTAGCCCACCGAGTTGATGGCGGGCAGCGACTCGCGCAGCGTCATATGCGCCTTCTGGTAGTCGGTCAGCGGTGCGCCGATCAGCTGCATCAGCTGGGTGGACAGGTAGTTGGTGGACAGGTCGTCGACCTCACTCGTCTGGTCGCAGCCGGCAACGTCGTAGTTGGCCCAGATGATGTAGTCGGTCTGCCACAGACGTTCCTGGTGCGTGGCATCGTCTTCGCCGGTAAACCACTTATCGTTGAACTTGGACGGGAAGAACGGCTGGTGGTCGCCCCAGAACACCACGACCACCTTGCGGTCGAGTTTGTTCAGGGCGTTGAGGAAGTAACGCAGCGCCTGGTCGGACTGCTCAATGCACGAGACGTACTCGTCGACATCGGAGAGCGTGCCGTCCTCGATGGTCTTGGCGTCCAGGTCGGTCGTGTCGATGTTCAGGTGCATCTGCTTGTCGACCGGCAGCAGACCCGTATCGTAGCCCGAGTGGTTCTGCATGGTCACGTCGAAGATAAACTGCGGATCGGTGTTCTGGTCGAGCAGCTCAAGAATCTTGTCGTAGGTAGCCTGGTCGGTCACCATGCCGCGCAGGGTGTCGGCTCCCTGGAAGTCGTTGATGGACAGGAACTGGTCAAAGCCAAAGTCCTTGTAGACGTTATCGCGGTTCCAGTTGGTTGCGTGGTTGGGGTGCATGGCCGTGGTGGAATATCCGAGCGACTTGAACTGCTCTGCCAGATTCCCGGTCGTTTCCATGTTGTAGATGGTGTAGGGGTACACGCCCGAGCCCAGGCTTGCCATGGAGTTGCCGGTCATAAACTCAAACTCGGTATTGGCGGTGCCGCCGCCGTAGGCGCTCACGTAGAGCTTGCCGCGGCTGAGGCAGTTGGACAGGCTCTTAAAATACTGCGGGCCCTCGTAGCCGGCGCGCATGTTCTGGTAGATCGACAGATCCGAGAACGTCTCGTTCATGATGGCGATGACCGTGGGCTTCTCGCTGTCGAATTGGTCCTTTGCGGCGGCGCGCTCGTCGCTCTTGGCCGCGTCGGACTTGTCGTAGGCCTTGGCGTACTTTTTGAGCGTGGCCTTGGCATCGTCGACGGAGTAATCGGCGGGCTTGGGCGGCTTGATGGACTGCGCTGCGCTAATGAAAGCGGGCATGTAGCCCTCGCGCCAGTAGCTCTCGAGCGGGCGCCAGGTGTAGACGGTGATGCCGAGGGTGTTGTAGTAGTCGATAAGCGTGACGTGCGCGGTCACGCCGCCCAGACACAGCACGGCGACAAGCAGGTTGGTGAGCAGCATGCGCTTGGCATTGACGGCGCCCTTCTGGCGATGCGGCGCCACGATGCCAGCGTACTCGCACAGCAGCATCGAGATGGCGGTAAAGCCCATGGACAGCACGCAGAACAGCGAGATCGAGAAGGTGTAGCCGTTGCCGGCGACCGCGGCGGCGGTGGAAATGGCCGAAAGGTCGCCCGGCTGGATGGGCATGGATTTAAACGTAATGACGAAGAACTCGGCAATGCCCAGGACAAAGAGGGCAAAGGCCAGGACCGCGGGAGCTGCACCGTGGCGCTGGAACAGGAAGAACAGGCCGCTCATGAGCGCGGTGATGATGGCCCACTCAAGCAGGATGCACAGGGGGTAGACCCAGGTAAAGTCGTGGTTGGACGAGACCTCCATGCCCAGCAGCGCAAAGACGCCGGCGAGCAGCAAGCACAAGACGGCGGCGACGAGCGGTTTGCCCACGAAGGCGCCGCGCAGGCGGGCAAGCTTGCCGGTGGGGGCGGGGGCATCGGTAGCAGCGAACGCAAAGACGCGCGGGGCGATGCGGTCGCGGGCGATGCTGGCCCAAGCGCATCCGGTGAGGATGGCGTTGGTCAGAATGAGCATCACAAAGGCGAGCGGCTCGTTTTGGGCGACGAGGCCAATGGCGCCCCAAATGGTCAAAAAGAGCTGGAACAGACCGAAGGCG
This sequence comes from Collinsella sp., assembly GCA_048367555.1. GTDB lineage: Bacteria > Actinomycetota > Coriobacteriia > Coriobacteriales > Coriobacteriaceae > Collinsella. The sequence goes on along the minus strand of DBGCAP010000021.1, from coordinate 4,039 downwards.
ACGCTCCACCCAAGAGCGCTTTTGGTAACGGTGCCCGACTGAGCGCGAATGGCCTTGGCCTCGCGCAAGACAAGGTAGACGGTCGCCGCAAGACCGACGAGCGAGATGGCGGCAGCGAACATGCTGAGACTCCTCACAAACTTAAAACCTACGAAAGCGGGGGTTTACCCGATTGTTACCAAGATATGCGCTGCAATTGGTGACTGCGCACAACAACCAGCCATATTAACGCGCGTGTGGCGGTGTGGCGCAATGTAGTGGCGACCTGCGCGATAATGGACGGGAATTACACGGAAACGTAAAGGCTTCTTAAAGAAATGGCAGGGATGGGGCTATGAGCGAGCAGGTTTGCACCAAGGCTGTGGATACGTACGGCTATCCGGTCGAGACCACGGGCAACGCGGTGCTGGACACGTTGGAGCACCGTTCCTCCACGCGTGCCTTTGCGCGCGATGACGACGACCGTCCCGTGGCGGTGACCGACGAGCAGCGGGCGGCGATTTTGCATGCGGCGAGCCGTGCGCCGTCGGCAGGCGCCATGATGATGTATTCCATCGTGAGCATCCGCGAGCAGGCTACGCTCGATCGCCTGGCCGACCTGTGCGACCACCAGCCCATGATCGCCAAGGCGCCCTGGGCACTAATATTTGTGGTCGATTATGCCAAGTGGATCGATCTGTTTGAGCACGTGGGCTGCTTTGAGCCCGAGTTTGTCGAGCGTACGGGTAAGGCGCCCCGCCGCGCGCCGGGTTTGGGCGACTTTGCCATCGCGGCCCAGGACGCCGTGATCGCCGCGCAAAACGCCGTGGTTGCCGCCGAGGCCCTGGGGCTGGGGAGCTGCTACATCGGTGATATCGTCGAGAATGCCGAGGAAGTTGCCGAGCTGCTCGATCTGCCGCCCTATACCATGCCGCTATCGATGCTCATCATCGGCACGCCCCGTAAGGAGCGTCCGGCAATCGCGCACCCCGTGGTGAACCTGGTGCACGAGGAGCGCTACTGCCGTGCGGATGCCGCGACCATGGACGCGCAGGTGGCCGAGATGGACGCGATGTTCCGTCCGCATGCCCGCGAGGTGGGGGAGCGCGTCGTGGATATCTACACCCGCAAGCACACGAGCCCCTTTATGGCCGAGATGAGCCGCTCCATGGAGTGGTGGTTCAAAAATTGGCTCGGAAAATGACGAATGTGACAAGGGGACGGTCCCTTTGTCACATTCCATATCGCCGCGGTAGTCTAAAGACTGTATAAATCTTTATCTAGCTGGGAAAACAGTGCATTAAAACATGGGCCGATTACCTATAATCCCTTCGAACGTTAAAGTTGGGAGGAAACCGGCTTATGGAACAGAAGGCCAAGGAGGCAGCCTCACACGCTGCGATTCCTGTGAGCATCTCGGCGATGCTCGTCACGCTAGGCGTGGTGTACGGCGATATCGGCACCAGCCCTATGTATGTAACCAAGGCGCTCGTTGCCGGCAACGGCGGTATCGGAAGCGTGACGGAGGAGTTCGTACTCGGCGCGCTCTCCCTTGTCGTGTGGACGGTCACGCTGCTGACCACCATCAAGTATGTGCTCATCTCGCTGCGCGCCGATAACCATGGTGAGGGCGGCATCTTTGCCCTGTACAGTCTGGTCAAGCGCTGCGGCAAGTGGCTTATCATCCCCGCCATGCTGGGTGGCGCCGCGCTGCTCGCCGACGGCATCCTGACGCCGGCCGTTACCGTTACCACGGCCATCGAGGGCCTGCGCACCATCCCGGCGGTCCATGCCGTGCTGGGCGATGACCAGGGCCGCGTCGTCGCCATTACGCTCGCCATCATCATCGTGCTCTTCTTGGTACAGCGCATCGGTACGGCCAAGATCGGTCACGCCTTTGGCCCCATCATGACGCTGTGGTTCCTGTTCCTGGGCGGCACGGGTCTGTTCTTTGTCTTCCAGCACCCCGCCGTGCTGCTGTGCCTCAACCCGGTGCGTGGCATCGCCTTTTTGCTGAGCCCCAACAACCACGCAGGCATCATGATTCTGGGCAGCTGCTTCCTCGCCACCACCGGTGCCGAGGCGCTCTACTCCGACATGGGCCACGTCGGCCGCGGCAATATCTACGCCACCTGGCCGTTCGTTAAGTGCTGCCTGCTGCTTTCCTATATGGGCCAGGGCGCTTGGCTTATGAACAACGCTGCCAACCCCGAGCTCATGGGCATTGCCGACCTCAACCCGTTCTACCAGATGCTCGCCCCGGGCCTGCGCCCGTTTGCCGTAGGCCTTTCCACCGTCGCGGCCATCATTGCCTCGCAGGCGCTCATCACCGGCGCGTTTTCGCTGGTGTCCGAGGCCAGCCGCCTGGACCTTATGCCGCACATGCAGGTCTTCTACCCTGCCGAGACCAAAGGCCAGCTCTACATCCCCATGGTCAACAACGTCATGCTTGTCGGCTGCGTCATCGTGGTGCTGCTGTTCCAGAACTCGGCGCATATGGAAGCCGCCTACGGCCTTGCCATTACGCTGACTATGATGTGCACCACGCTGCTGCTCTTCTTCTACCTGCATGAGGAGCGCAAGCTCAAGGTTGCTCCGTGGATCTTCGCGGCCTTCTTCCTTTTGCTCGAAGGCTTCTTCTTCGTGAGCTCGCTCACCAAGTTCTTCCACGGCGGCTACTTCACCATCCTCATGGCTGCACTCATCATGGGCATTATGGTGTGCTGGTACAACGGCACGGCGGTCGAGCAGCGCCAGTTTACGCTGCTGCCGCTGCGCAGCTACCTGCCGCAGCTCAAGCGCCTGCGCGACGACGACCGTTACGAGCGCATAAGCGACAACATCGTGTACCTGACCAAGGACACCCATACCGACTACATCGACCGCGATATCGTCTATTCGATCTTGGACAAGCATCCCAAGCGCGCCCGCGCCTGGTGGTTTGTGAATGTCGAGACCATGGACGAACCGCACACCTTTGCCTATTCGGTCGAGACGTTCGGCACCGACTACGTGTTCCGCGTGCATCTGTACCTGGGCTACAAGATCAACCAGCGCGTCAATGCCTACCTGCGTCAGGTTGTTCAGGACCTGGCTGCCACCGGCGAGCTGCCGCCACAGACGCATGACTACTCGGTCTACAAGGATCCGGGTAACATCGGCACGTTCAAGTTCGTCCTGATCCGTAAGCTTCTGGCGCCCGAAAGCGATGTGGAGCCGAGCGAGCGTACGGCCATCACGCTCAAGTACATCATCCGCCGCGCCGCCGGCACACCCGCGCGCTGGTATGGCCTGGAGAACTCCAACGTGAGCTTTGAGTACGTGCCGCTGTTCACCAAGTTCAAGGCCGTGAACAAGATGCAACGTCTGGCTCCCAACGAGCGGCCGTAGACGTCGGCGGCTACACGGAGTTGGTTTTGATGGATAAGCATGAGGCCGGGGAGGTAAACATGGATACAAAGGCGCTCGATGGCCGTGAGGCGGTGGTCGAAATGATGCGTGAGGCGCGTGTCGACGCAGCCGAAGATCGGTTCTTTACGAATCGGGCCAACATGGACATGGCCGATCGTGTGATTTCGGTCGTGGCGCTGGTATTTGGAGTGGTGTGCGTGTGTGCCCTGCTCGCGCACGTGCTGTTTGTCTAGCGGCTGCCGGTCGTAGAAGGCTTTACACTTAGAACCACCACGAGGGAAGACCACCACAAAGGTGCCTGTCCCTTTGTGGTGGTTTTTGTTTTTGAGAGAGGGGCGGGGCGCTGATGGACGTCCGTACGGACGGCGATATTGCCGATAGCTTTTGGTGGCGGCGCACTACGATGACGCGTCGCGGCCCCCTGTACGATATCTGCGTGTCGGTGGGGCTGCTGGTCGCGGCGACGATTGTGGGCGCGCTGCTCGACCATCCGGGTCTCGCGCCGAGCATCATGATCGTCTATGTGTTCGCCGTTCAGCTGTGCGCATTCTTTACCTGGAGTCGCCTGTATTGCTTGCTGAGCTCGGCTGCCGCCGTGGCGCTCTACAACTTCTTGTTTGTCGACCCGCGCTACTCGCTGTCGCTTATC
>DBGCAP010000020.1:0-22382 GCA_048367555.1 Collinsella sp. | reverse complement strand
CCAGGTGCCGCCGCAGCCGATGAAGAAGATGTTGGAATAGCCCTGCTCGCAGACCTTGTCCACGGCGGCCTCAATCTGAGGACGGAGAGCGAGGGCATCGCTCACAACCTTCTCGTAACGAGGCTCATCGAAATTGAACATCCCTTACTCCTAACTCACTTAGATGAACCCTTCATTCATCCCATAACGTTATAATACTTTATATAACTAACTATGCAAGTATTATTTTGGTTCTGTTCTTTCATCAAGCCCCTTAAAACATCAATCGGCGTTGTTGGGCACAGCGTGCAAGTTCAATGAACGATTCAATATGCATCGTCTCTAGTTAAATGACGTCTTATGCAAATACCTTTAATCCGCTTGGGGCCGACGAATCTTTTGACTGTCCGCAGAAACTTTCCCGGAATTCCCTATGGATAGACGCACCGGCAATCGCTTCGTTATCTGGCTTATTGCGCATTGCCGGGGCGTCTGGAAGAAAGCGCAATCTACCGCGTGGTCAACTAGCGTTTCATCGGAATCGACCGCATCCGCGCCAAATACTAAATCGCAATCGTTGAAACTCGTCCGATCATATGGCGGCAATTTCTCGCCTTAAAAATGAGTACGAAATAAGGGGCAGCTGTTTGCAACTTGCTTTATTCGTAAGTGTTTTTACTGAAAAAACAATCACCAACCAAACAGCACCATTAATTGTTTGGCTCTTTGCTGTACAGCCATCTTTCGTATACGTCTCTCGTCTATCTCTCATCTCACGGTTGGAGACGAAAGGTGTGCGGGAGTGGATAATTGGACGGCATTTGGACCCGCGACGGATTATTTCATCCGAAAATCCACGCTCGTGCGGCGGGCACGCGGGGCCTATGCCCAATCCGCTGGCATCGTCTTCAGTTCGCCGCAGAGCCGCGGCCCCATATGGGTATACTCTCGAGGATTCGACTCGATTCGCCCCCGCTGGGGCGTCAAAGGAGACTGCATATGCCCACTACCTCAACCGACCCGCGCGCCGCTGCCGCCGCGCTGCTGGTGCCCGGCACCACCTGCCACGGCTTTGCCGTCGAGCGCCGCGAGACCGTGCCCGAGCTCGACTCGGACGCCTACGTGCTGCGCCACACCGCCTCGGGCGCTCGCCTGCTGTACCTGGCATGCGACGACGAAAACAAGGCCTTTGCCATTGGCTTTAAGACGCCGCCGGCCGATTCCACCGGCGTGTTCCATATTCTTGAGCACTCGGTGCTGTGCGGATCGGCCAAGTTTCCCGTCAAGGAGCCGTTCGTGGACCTGATCAAGAGCTCCATGCAGACGTTCCTCAACGCCATGACCTACCCCGACAAGACCATCTACCCCGTTGCGACCACCAACGAGCAGGATCTGTACAACCTGATGGACGTGTACCTGGACGCGGTGTTCAACCCGGCCATCTATACCAAGCCCACCATTTTTGAGCAGGAGGGCTGGCACTATGAGTTGGACCTGCCGGAGGACGAGGGCGACGGCAACCCCGCCGGCCTGCGCGAGGGCACGCTGCGCTATAACGGCGTGGTGTTCAACGAGATGAAGGGCGCGCTGTCCGACCCCATGAGCGTGCTGGACGACGCCGTCAACGCCGCGCTCTATCCCGACACCGCCTATGCGCACGAGAGCGGCGGCGACCCGCGCGCGATTCCCGCGCTCACCTACGAGCAGTTCCTGGACACGCACGCGCGCCACTACAACCCCTCCAACTCCTACATCACGCTCTACGGCGACCTGGACGTGGACCGCGCACTGGCCTTTTTGGACGAGCGCTATCTGTCGCAGCCGAGTGCCGCGAGCCGCCGCACGGACGCTGCCGTTGCCGCCGGCGAGGACCCGTCCACGCTGGCGCCCAATCCGCTGGGCGTGCAGGAGCCTGTGACCTGCGAGTATAAGCGCGTCGAGATGGCCACTACGCCCGAGAACGCCCTGGTGGGCCTGGGCCTGGTGCTGGGCAGCGCGCTCGACCGTAAGCGCACGATCGCGGCGGACATCCTGTTCGAGGCACTGCTGGGTTCCAACGAGGCGCCGGTTAAGAAGGCCATTCTGGCCGCCGGCCTGGGCGGCAACGTGGTGAGCTACACCGCGGCCGAGAGCCTGCAGCCCTTCGAGCTCATCATGCTGCAAAATGCGCAGCCCGGCGTGGCGCGCGAGCTGCGCCGCGTGTTCCAGGACGCCTGCCGCGACCTGTGCAAGCACGGCGTTCCGCGCGAGCGCCTGGAAGCCATCATCAGCAGCAACGAATACGACCTGCGCCAGCGCGACTACGGTATCGCCGACGGTGTGGCCATTGCGTGCGACGCGCTGAGCACCTGGCTCTACGATGACGACGCCGCGACGCTGGCACTCAAGTACGGCCCGGTGTACGAGGAGCTGCGTGGCGAGCTGGATGGCAGCTACTTTGAGGACCTGCTGCGCGAGCTGGTGCTGGAAAACGACCACATGGCGCTGGTCGAGCTGGTGCCGGTGGACGCCGCCGAGGGTTCGGAGGGTGCCGAGGCCGCCGAGCTGGCAGCCAAGCGCGATGCCATGACCGATGCCGAGCTGGCCGACGTGGTCGAGCGCACGGCCGCGCTGCGTGCCGCACAGGAGGCGGAAGACACACCCGAGGCCAAGGCCACGCTGCCGCGCCTGCGCGTGTCCGACATTGGCGAGGCGCGCCCCGAGCCGCCGCTGATCGTGGACACGACCGCGCCCATCCCCTGCCTGCGCCACGGCATCCCCACCAACCGTCTGGCCTACGCCATGCAGTATTTCGACCTGAGCTGCGTCGCGTTTGAGGACCTGCCTTATGTGACGCTGCTCTGCCGCCTGCTCAAACAGCTGTCCACGAGCGAGCACTCGGCCGAGGAGCTCGACAACTTGCTCGCCGGCAAGCTGGGCTTCTTGAGCTTTACGACCGAGGTCATGACCCAACCCGACGTGGACGGCGTGCACCCCTACCTGCTGGTGAGCGCCGGCGCCCTGTCCGAGAAGATCGATGCGCTGGCGAGCCTGCCGCGCGAGGTGTGGTCGAGCACGCTTTTGCTCGATGCCGACGCCGACCGCGTACGCGACGTGCTCACACAGATTCGCATTGAGCTCGAGCAGGGCTTTATCAACAACGGTCACTCGGCGGCGCTCGGTCGCGCGATGAGCTACAGCTCGCCTTCGGCCGTGGTGCGCGAGCAGCTTTCGGGCGTGGATTTCTACCTGTTCCTGCGCGATCTGCTCGAGCACTTTGACGAGCGACTGGACGACCTGCGTGCCAAGCTTGCCGAGCTGGCAGGCCGCATCTTTGTGTCCGATGGCTGTCTGGCGAGCTTTACCGGCAGCGATGAGGACTTTAACGCGTACTGGGCCGCCGCGGGCGACCTGGGGCTGGATGCTGGCGACGGCACCGATGCCGGCCGCGACGCGCTCGTGGTGCCGACGCCGTGCGACCGCCACGAGGCTTTTGTTATCCCCAGTGACATCTGCTTTGCGGCAAGCGCGTGCGACCCGCGTCACTTGGGGCTCGACGTGACGGGCGCCTGGGCAGTTGCCGCCAACGCGCTCTCCTACGACTACCTGTGGAACGAGATCCGCGTAAAGGGCGGGGCGTACGGCTGCGGATTCCGCGCGGCCGGCGAGCGCCAGACGGCGTTCTACACCTACCGCGACCCGGCGATCGATCCTTCTATTGAGCGCGTGGAGCGCGCGGGTGCATGGCTTAGCAGCTTTGAGCCCGACGAGGCCGCCTTTGAGGGCTTTATCGTGAGCTGCGTGAGCGGCATGGATGCGCCGGTGAAGCCGTACGCACTCACCAAGCGCCGCAATACGACCTACCTGGCCGGGCTCGATCCACACGCGCGCGAAGAGCGCCGCGCCCAGATGCTCGCTGCCACGCCCGGCGAGCTGCGCGCACTCGGCGCTGACGTGACGCGCATCGCAGCCGAGTCGCCAACCTGTGTCTTTGGTGGCCGCGACGTCATCGCCAAGAGCAATGCCGGCTTTACCGTCATCGACCTGCTGGGCTAACCACAAAGGTAGATTTTTGGGACATGCCTGAAAATCTACCTTTTCTTTTCCGCCGCTTGGGCGGGGCAGCTCAGCCCGTCCCACCAGTTTTGTCTCGATCTGTAACAGCTAGGCCCATTTTTGCCGAGTTACTGTTACAGATCGAGACAAACCGCCACTGACACCCGCCCTTCAGCAAAAACCACCCAAAGGCGTCTGCCCCCTTTGGGTGGTTTGCGAGCGAGTTGCTACTTGAGAAACGGGTTCAGCCTGGCAGCCAGCGGATCAAGCTTGTACATGGTTGCAAAGCACTCACGACCATAATCGGAGTCATTGTTCCAGCTACCCTGGTCGACGTCGTACTCTGCATCCAGACGAATCCACTCCTCCGGCTTGTTCTTCTCGTGCTTGCTGCAGAAGTAGCGCTGGTACTCGACCTCGTGCTCAAACTCAAACTCGGCATCCGAACCGCGGCCGGCATACTCGTCGACCGACGTCAGGTTGCCGTGCTCGTCGTAGTAGAACTCCGCATAGCCGCCGCGCTCGGAATCGATCCTGTCGAGCTTTCCGTCGCTGTACGAATAATCTACCGCGGCATACGAGTTCAGCGAGCCGTAATCGTTGCCGTGCGAGTCATATGCCACAGGCGAGATACGCGAAATGTTGCCGTCCTTGTCGTACTCGTAGCCCGCGGTGATCGTCCACATGGTGCCCACGGTGTCGCCCTGACAGTCCAGCGTAAAGGACGTCACGCGATCCTTGTCGTATCCGTACGAATACACGACCGTGCGAGGATTGGCCGGGCTGGTATCGGTGTTGGTCACCATGTTGCCGTCCTGGTAGACATACGTGCTCGCGCTCTCGCCGTAACCCGCATCGGTCGTCTTGTTGATCAAGTTTCCGTCTGCGTCGTAGGTAAACGTCGTGGTGCTCGACGAATCGCTAATGTCGGCATCGCAGTCGATGCGCGTGATGTTACCGTCGGCGTCGTACGTAAACGTGTTGACGTTCTCGTAACCGCCCGCCAGATCTTCCTCAATCTCCGAAATGCGATGCATCTCGTCATGTTCAACGCTGTAGCTTACGCCGCCACCTTGCTTGACGGCAGACGTGAAGCCCGTGACGTAACCGTTCTCGTCACGCTCGATCTCGTAGATATCGCCGTACTGGTCCGATTTATCGGTACCCTCGTAGGACACCGGCAGCCACAGCTCGTCGAGCTGCGTGTCTTTAATGCCGCTAACCTTCGTATCCTGCGGCAGTTCCAACGTGGCGAGCTTCTTTTTACCCGAAAGATCGATGCTTTTAAGGTTTTCGGCATTTTTGAGGTCGAGCTTCTCGATTTTGTCGCAACCGTCCAGGTTAACGACGGTGACATTACTCGCCGAGTTAAGCTCGACGGTCTTAAGGTCTCTGCAGCCCGAGAGGTCCAGGTTGACGAGTTTATCGTCGCCGGACTCCACTGTAACGATATTGGGGAATGTCTTGCCCAGGCCCTGCGTCGACGCGATGCCGTCCAGCTCGACCGACGTCACCACCTTGGCCTCGTCGCGTGAGATGCGGCCGTCACCGTTAGTGTCGTACTTGGTCGAGACAAGTGCACGCATGCCGCTGTCGGGAAAGGTTTTCTCGTCGATGGGCGTGGTCGCGATCTGGGTGAAGTAGAACAGCGCGCCACCGCCGATGCCCGCCGCCACGACAAGTGCCGCGGCGAGAGCGATGAGGGGCTTCTTGGAACGCTTGCGCTGCACGGGCACGTATTGCTGGGGAGCGGATGCGGCGGCAGGCTGGGGTTGCTGCGCGGCCGCAACCTGGTCGGGTGCTACGGGCGCGCCGCATACGGGGCAAAAGAGGGCGTCGTCGACAAGCGGCGTGCCACACGAGCGACAAAACATGGCGGGCTCCTTTCGGTTCATTCCTTCCACCATGAAGGTAAACCCAAAAATGCAGCCCTTGTTGCGCAACATTCAGCCCAAACCATCACAAAAGGGCGCAGTTCACAGGTGCCTTTGTGGTAGTTCGAACACTTGTTCTATACGCACACATGTTCTATAGTAGAGGTGCTTGCATCAAACTGAAATTGCAACTAGAATATAGTTGCAGAATGTGAGGCGGGATGACTCGATCCGATAAACTCATCGCCCAGCTGCTTAGCTGTCCTTCAACGTATAGATTCGCTGACTTTCTTAAAGTTATGGCTTCATATGGCTTTGAAATGGACCGCAAAGGCAAGACATCCGGATCGCGCGTTCGCTTCTACAGGCCATCAGATGGCAGGATGTTCGTAATGCACGCGCCTCATCCATCTGACGAATTGACAGCGGGGACCATTCGAAACATCGTTCGCTTTCTGCAAGATGTCGGAGGTAGTCATGAGTAACGTTTTGGCATACAAGGGTTATTTCGCCCCGGTCGAGTTCGATGCCGAACAGCATGTGCTAACAGGTATGGTCGCCGGCATTAGGGACGCAATCGTATTTGAAGGCTCCACGGCTGAAGAAGTGGAGCAATGCTTCCACGACGCCGTCGACGATTACCTTGAGTTTTGCGCCGAGAAGGGCAAGGAACCCGAGCGGGCTTTTAAGGGCTCTTTCAACGTAAGAACGGGCTCTGAGCTCCACAAGCGAGCAGCGCTGGCAGCGGCAAAGAAGGGTGAATCGCTCAATAAGTTTGTGACTGAAGCAATCGCTGCGGCGTTGTGAAGCCAACGTTGAGTCGAAGCCGCCACAAAGGACACCTTTGTGGCGGCTTCGACGTTTGCCCAGATAAAACCTGCCAAAATAAACCTGTCCCTGTTTGGCAGGTTTGCTAGAGGAGGTTGGGATGGACAAGGCTAAATTGCGACGGGCGGTGATTGCCCGACGTGACGCTCTTGATTTGGATGTGCAGGCGGCGAAGTCTGCTGATATCTGTGCGCGGCTGGTTGAGCTGCTGGGCCGCTTGGATGCCGCGGCGCCGCGCACCGTTGCCGTCTATGCCGCGATGGGTTCCAAGGCAGACCCTGCCGCGTTTGCCGCTGCGGCCGCCGTGCGCGGCTGGCGCGTAGCCTATCCGTGCATGCTCTCGGCAATTGATGCCGCAGCTTATGGCCAGCGCATGTGCATGCGGGCAGTTGCCGCCGACGATGCGTCCGCGGCTCCGTTTATCGCCCACCCCACGCGGGCCTTCGCGGCCACGGACATCGACAGCGACCGCTTCCCCATCGTGCCTGCCGAAGCTCTCGACATGATCGTCGTGCCACTCGTGGCCTTCGACCAAACCGGCGCGCGCCTGGGCTACGGCGGCGGTTGTTACGACCGCTACCTGCCTATGCTCTCGCCCGCATGCCAAATCATCGGCATCGCCTTTGACAAGCAGCGTGTCGACCACGTTCCCACCGACGCCCACGACCTGCCGCTACCCCACATCATTAGCGCCTAATCGCCGCCACATCAGCCACGGCTACAGCAGCACCATCGCAGTCTAGTGCTCCTCGCCGGCGCGGGCCAGGTCGTAGGGCGTGGTCTGGTAGACGTAGTAGTTGAGCCAGTTGGTGTAGAACAGCTGAGCCTGGCTGCGCCAGACGTTGCGCGGCTCGGCGGTGGGGTCGTCGCCCGGGAAGTAATGCGCCGGCACCTCCGGGTTGAGCCCGCGCTTCACGTCGCGCTCGTACTCCAGGCGCAGCGTGTCGGTATCGTACTCGGGGTGGCCAAATACAAAGAAGCGACGGCTGTCGGTCGACTTGACGATGTACAGGCCAACCTCGTCAGACACGGCCACAACCTCAAGCTGCGGCTCGGCCTCCACGTCCTCGCGGCGCACATCGGTGTTGCGCGAATGCACGGCATAGAAACGGTCGTCAAAGCCGCGGACCAGCGGGCTTTGCGGCTTCACCAGATAATGCTCGAACACGCCGCTCGCCTTTGCCGGCAGGTCGTACTTCTGGATACCGTAATGATGGTAGAGCCCCGCCTGCGCGCCCCAGCAAATGTGCAGTGTGGAGTGCACGTGCGTGGTAGACCAATCCATGATCTGGCAGAGCTCGGGCCAGTAGTCGACCTCTTCGAACGGCATCTGCTCCACCGGCGCGCCCGTGATGATCAGGCCGTCGTAGTGGATGTCGCGGATGTCGTCGAACGTGCGATAGAACGTCTCCAGGTGGCCGGCGCTCACGTGCGTGGCCTCGTGCGTTTTCGTGCGCAGCAGGTCCACCTCCACCTGCAGCGGCGTGTTGGAGAGCTTGCGCATGATCTGCGTCTCGGTGGCGATCTTGGTGGGCATGAGGTTGAGGATGAGCACGCGCAGCGGACGGATGTCTTGGTGCAGCGCGCGGTACTCGGTCATGACAAAGATGTTCTCGCTCTCGAGCTGCGCGGCGGCAGGGAGGGCGTCGGGGATGCGAATGGGCATGGATGCTCCTTACGAGTCAGTTGCAGCTATGGTACAACGAGCGGCCCCATCCGCGCGAGCATATCGCCCAGCGATGCCGTCAGCGGCCCAAATCACTCCAAAAGTAGAGATTAAGGCATGCCCAAAAATCTATGGCGCTTTAGCCTAGCAAAGTGGCAGCAGGACGTTACAATGGTTCGACGCGAAAAACTCGGCCGAAAGGATACATATATGTACCAGACGCGTAAGATCGGTGTGGTCGGCCAGGGCCACGTAGGAGCACATGTTGCCAACAGTCTGCTCATGCAGGGCATTGCCGATGAGCTGTACCTGTGCGATATCAACCAGGCCAAGGTGACGTCCGAGGTCCAGGACCTGCGCGACTCCCTTTCGTTTGTCCCGTACAACACCAAGATCGTCAACTGCTACGACCACTACGAGGAGCTTGCCTGCTGCGACGTCATCGTCAACGCCGCCGGCAAGGTCGCACTGGCCGCCGGCAACCGCGACGGCGAGCTGTTCTTTACCACCGACGCCGCCCGCACCTTTGCCAAGCGCATCGTCGACGCCGGCTTTGACGGCATCTTCGTGAGCATCTCCAACCCCTGCGACGTCGTGTGCACCGAGCTGTGGCACCTGACCGGCTATGATCCCAAGAAGATCATCGGCTCGGGCTGCGGCCTGGACTCCGCCCGCCTTCGCACCGAGATCTCCAAGAAGGTCGGCGTGAGCCCCAAGTCCATCGACGCCTACATGATCGGCGAGCACGGTTTTAGCCAGCTTGCCGCCTTTAAAGCCGCAACCATCGCCGGTAAGAGCCTCAACGAACTTCAGGCCGAGAACCCCGACAAGTACGCCTTCGACCACATGGAGATCGAGGAGCTTGCACGCAAGGGCGGCTATGTGACCTACCAGGGCAAGCAGTGCACCGAGTACGCCGTCGCCAACTCCGCCGCGCGCGTCTGCGCCGCCGTGCTGCACAACGAGCACGCCGTGCTTTCGGCATCCACGCTCATGACCGGCCATTATGGCGAGGAGGGTATCTTTACCTCCCTGCCGTGCGTGATCGGCGCCGAGGGCGTCGAGGAGGTCTACACGCTCGACCTGTCCGAGCACGAGCTCGAGGGCTTCCACAAGAGCTGCCAGCACATTCGCGACAACATCGCCCAGCTCGACTGGTGGGATGCCGAGGCCTACGACGCCAAGTAAGCGTCGGTTGCCGCGACACCTCGCGAATCTAAGCGCAATACCAAGCGGGCCGCGCCGGAAATCCCCGGCGCGGCCCGCTTTTTACGCACGCTGTTCACTTGCGAATCGAAGGTGAATGCTTTTCCCGTTACCTAGTACTGCTCGATGCCCATGTAGCGACGAACCTCGGGGCTGTGGTCAAACACCTTGCCGCGGGCGGCGCGCAGCTCGCAGCTCATGTTGTAGAAGAAGATCGGCTCCAAGAACGAACGCACGCTGGCGGGCACCTCGCCTACGCCGTACTCGAGTGCATCGAGCACCATGACTGTATCGGTGTGCGTGTTGAGGAACGCGAGCGCGCGCTCCTCCATGGGGCGGCACTCGCCCGATCCGAGCTGCACAAAGTAGAACACGCCGGGCTCGGTGGCCTCAAACGGGCCGTGGAAATACTCGCCGGAGTGGATATAGCAGCAGTGCTGCCACTGCATCTCCATGAGCGAGCAGATGGCCATGGCGTAGGTCTGGCTAAAGTTGGGGCCGGAACCCAGGATATAGAAGAACTTATGCTGCTGGCAGAGCTCGGCAAAGCGATCGCCCAGCTCGGCGTTGACCTTCTCACGGGCAGCGGGCAACAGCGCATCCATCTGCTTAAGGCCGGCGTACATGTCGGCGAGTGCCTCGTAACCCTCCTGCTGGTCGAGCAGCTCGGCAGCCATCAGGACGCCGATGCCTTGCGGAACCTCGGCCTGCGGCACGCCTTCGCCCCACGGATAGACCCAGGTGGTCCACTTGCCGTTATCAATCTTGGAGCCCTCGCAGTCGGTCATGGCCACGACCTCGGCGCCGGCTGCCAGCGCCATCTCGCAACCGTCGACGACCTCCTGCGTATTGCCGCTGTGGCTGCAGGCGATGACGAGTGATTTCTCGCCAAGACTCTTGGGAGCCATCAGGCAAAACTCGCGCGCCGTGTAGACCGTCGAGGCAAACGTGGTGGCCTCGCGCTTGAGCAGCTCGTTGGCCGGCATCAGGTCGATCATCGAACCGCCGCAGGCGATCCAAAAGACGTTCTCAATCTTGCCCTTGCGCTCGATAATTTCCTGAACCAGATCGTGTGCGTTCACGGTGATGCTCCTCCTTGTGTGGCGGCTTTGAACGACGGCAGCTCGTACCTGCTGTCATTCTATGTTGTTCTATATATACCACGCAAGCAGCCACGGTGGAAGCCATTGCGACAAATTTGTTCCATGTTGTTCTATCTGTGGACGTTAGATGTCGAACACGTAGCGCGAGCCCACGATCTTTTGGCGTCCGAGCAGCAAGGGCCGCTCGTCCTCATCGGTAAAGTACGCCTCCATATAAAACAGCGGCTCGCCGACCGGCACCTCCAGCAGTGAGGCCGCCTGAACATCGGCAAGCGCAATCTCCACGGTACAAGGGTCGGACTTGAGCGGCGCGCGGCCCGAATGCTCGGCAACGAGTGCAAAGATGGAATTGTCCGTGAGGTCCTTGTCGGCAAGCGTCTGCAGGTAGGGATGGTCGGCCAGCACAAAGGCGTTGTTCTCGAGCATGACGGGCACGCCGTCTGCCGTGCGCACGCGCTCGACAACGATGAGCTCGCAGCCGGGTTCCACCCCAAAAAACGCCGCGTCCTCGCGCGTCGCCGCAACCACCGTGCGCGACACCAGGTGTGCTCCGGCCACCATGTCGTTGGCAGCGCAACCCTCGGAAAAGCTCTGAACGTCACCCTTTTGGACAATCTTGCGCTTGAGCTTGGGCGCGCACACAAACGTGCCCCTCCCCTGCTGGCGGTTGAGATACCCCGCGCGCGACAGCTCCTCGATGGCGCGGCGCACGGTGATGCGTCCCACGCCGTAGGACTTCGCGAGCTCCATCTCGGAAGGAATGCGCGAGCCGGATGCGTACACGCCGCGCGCGATCTCGCCCTTTAGGTCGTCCATAACCTGCTGGTACAGCGGCACGGCGGATACCTCAGTGCGCTCGGTTTTATCGTCGAATGCCATCGTTACGCTCCATCCCGCGCATGCTCGGACTCAAACTCTTCGATCGCCGTCATAAACTGCTCGCCAAAGGCGTCGGCCTTTTTCTCGCCAATGCCGTTGACCTGAATCAGCTCGTCGCGCGTCTGGGGGCGCAGACGGCACAGGCCGCGCAGGGCCTTGTCGGAGAAGACCATGTACGGCGCCATCTCCAGCTCGGTCGAAATCTCCTTGCGCAGGGCACGCAGGCGCTCGAACAGCTCGGCATCGTCACCCACGCGCGGGCGCTGATCCAGCTCGGCCTCCTCGCGCAGCAGATCCACCGCACGGCGGGCGCGGGCCGAGGCCTTGCGCTTGGACGCGCGACGCTTAACGGTAAAGGCGAACGCCTCATCCTCGACCTCGGCGGCACGCGGGCCCAGCCCCACGACCGGGTACTGTCCCTGCGAGGTAGCCAGATAACCGCGGCCGCACAGCTGGCCGATGATGTCCTTGATGCGCCCGACCGATTCGCTCGACAGCTCACCGTAGCCGCGGTCCTCGTCCAAATGCATCTGGCGAATGCGCTCGGTGTTGCCGCCGTGGAGCACGTCGGCGATGAGCGACTTGCCGAAGCGCATGGGCCGCATGGCCACATAGCGCACGGCAGCGCGGGCCATATCGGTGACGTCCTCGACCTCGAACTGCGTGAGGCAGTTGCTGCAGTTGCCGCAGCCCTCGGCCTCATCCGTGGCGGTGCCGCCCGTACCGGCCGCGGCATGCTCGGCCGCGGCCTCGTCGCCAAAGTAGCGCAGCATGTATTCGCGCAGGCAGCCGGTGGTATTGCAGTAGCCCTCCATCTGGCTGAGCAGACGATATCGATTCTGGAGCGCCCACGCGCGCTGCTCGTCGTCGAGCGCCTCGTCGGCAGCATCGCCGCGGTCGATCAGAAAGCGGCGCATGCGAAAATCGTTACCGTTCCACAGCAGGTGGCAGCTGGCCGGGTCGCCGTCGCGGCCAGCGCGACCAGCCTCCTGGTAGTAGGCCTCGATACTCTCGGGCACGTTGTTGTGAATCACGTAGCGCACGTTGGGCTTGTCGATGCCCATGCCAAAGGCGTTGGTGGCAACCATCACCTGGATATCGTCGTCGATAAAGGCGCGTTGGCTCTGGCGGCGGGCGTCGTTGCCCATGCCAGCATGGTAGCGGCCCACGCGAATGCCGCTGGGGTCCAGGGCCTCGGCAAGCTCCGCGGCCAGCACGTCGACCGTCTTGCGAGTCGAGCAATACACGATGCCGCTCTCGCTCGAATGCGCGATCACGTAGTCGCGCACCCACGCGGTCTTAGCCTTGTCGCCCATCTCCTCGCAACCAAAGTAGAGGTTCTTGCGATCAAAACCCGTCACCACGGTCGCCGGGTTTTGCAGGCCGAGCATCTGCTGAATGTCCGCG
Source organism: Collinsella sp. (assembly GCA_048367555.1). Lineage (GTDB taxonomy): Bacteria > Actinomycetota > Coriobacteriia > Coriobacteriales > Coriobacteriaceae > Collinsella. The sequence goes on along the minus strand of DBGCAP010000020.1, from coordinate 9,405 downwards.
CGCACACGCTCGGTCGCCGTAGCGGTAAAGGCCGCCACGATGGGGCGCTGCGGCAGGGAATCAATAAACTCGCGAATCTGCAGGTAGGCGGGGCGGAAATCCTGACCCCATTGGCTCACGCAGTGGGCCTCGTCAATGGCCACGAGCGGCACGCCAATGCCGCCGTCCGCCGCGGCCTCCTGCGCAAAAGCTAAAAAGCGCGGCTCGAGCAGGCGCTCGGGCGCCACGTACATAAGCTGGTAGCGGCCCTCGCGCGCCCGCTTGAGCACGGTGTTTTGCTGAGCCGGGGTAAGGCTGGAGTTGAGATAGCTGGGTCGCGCACCCGCCGCGAGCAACGCACGGGTCTGGTCCTCCATAAGCGACAGCAGCGGACTCACCACAAAGGTGATGCCGGGCAGCATGAGCGCGGGCACCTGGTAGCAAATGGACTTGCCGGCGCCCGTGGGCATAACGCCCAGCGCATCGCGACCGGCAAGAATCGCATCGACCATGCGGTCCTGTCCTGGGCGAAACGAGGTGTAGCCAAAATAGGCGCCGAGCGTGTCGAGCGCCATCTGCTGCATGCTATCGGTCATGGTTTCCTAACGTTCAAGTCATCTGCCGCCGATTATACGCCGCCACGCGGACCGGTGCCGCGCCGCTGTCGGCCACGGGCGATGCAATCCGAAGGGAACGAGCGTGGATTTTTGGACACTTTCCGGATGAGCGTGGATAATCTCCCACTTTGAGCACGCCGTTGAGCCAAAAACGGGAGATTATCCACGCTCATTCTGCGGGTAGTCGATGTTTTGGCAATGTCAGCGAAAGCCCGCCAGAGCGAGCAAGATGCCTTGAAACAAGGCGGCATTGATCTTCTGATCATGCCGCCGAAGTTGAAAGGCAGATTGCCGCTCTGGCGGGCTTGCAGCGTCGAGCCGTTGCGCGGTTTGGAAAACCGCGCAACTAGAGCTACATGACCATGACGTAGCGCGATCCCACGTAGTACTGCTTACCCATCAGGACCGGCTCATCGTTGGGACCGGTAAAGCCGGCGCGCAGGTTGAGCAGCGGATCATGCGGAGCAATGCCCAGCTCGGCCGCCTGCTCGGCATTGGCGCGAACGGCCTCGACCGTACGGTAGCCAACCGAGACAATCGGCGTTCCGCCAACACGCTCGACCTCGGCAAAAATCGACTTGTCCTCAAGATCGGCCGTCAACAGCTCACGGTAGGCATCAAACGGCACAAAGATGTTCTCCTCAAATATGGGCTCGCCGTCGGCCGTACGCACGCGCTTGATATGGAGCAGTAGCGCATCCTTCTGCAGGCCAAAGAACTCCATCTCGTTTTGGCGCGCCGGCACAATCTGGCGATCGACCACATGTGCACCGGCCTTCATGCCGTTGCCGGCACACAGCGCGGTAAACGTCTGCAGCGTCGAGGCGTGAAACTGACGATTGATGTGCGGCGTGGAAACAAAGGTGCCGCGGCCCTGCTGCTTAACCAGGTAGCCATCGGAGCACAGCTCCTCGACGGCGCGGCGCACCGTAATTCGGCTCACCTCGTACTGATCGGCTAGCTCAAGCTCGGACGGAATACGCTCCTTGGGTGCATAAACACCTTTCTCGATCGCATCCTTGATTTCGTCGTAAATCTGCTGGTAAAGCGGTGCATTTTTGGGCGATGGCATATCTGATCACTCTTATCAAAATATCGAAATAACTAATACGTATATAACGTCTAGTTTCATATTATCTCATATTGATAAAACGATACACCCTCCCTACCAAAAAGCGACAGCTTCATTTTGGTAGGTTTTATCTGGGCAAACGAGAGCCCCTCGAAAGCAGCGGGACTTTCGAGGGGCTCATTCGGATGGGCTGCGCTTGGCCGGCAAAATGCTAAAACCCTACTTGCCGTCGTCCTGCTGCAGGCTGTCCTGCTCGCTGAGGCGCGCCTGCCTGCTGGCCATGCGCGCGGGCTTGTCGGGATCGGGTACGGCCGTGGGCATGGGCTCGTCGACATGACCGCCCCACCAGCCGCCCACAAAGTTGAGCGTGTGGAACACGTTGATCACGGCGCCGGGATCAATGTCGCACACTAACTTGATAATGTCCTGGCTCTCGTAGGTCGAGACAACGGCGTGCAGCAGGTACATCTTTTCGCGGCTGTATCCGCCGATGACCTCGGCGCAGCTAATGCCGTGCTGAAAATGGTCAACATAGGCGGTCATGACCTCGTCTGCCTTGCGCGTCGTGATCTGCAGCGTCACGCGGTCGTAGCGACGATAGAAACTGTCGATGGTCTTGGTCGAAATAAACTGGAACACGATGGAGTACGCCGCATTGTCCCAGCCAAACATAAAGCCAAAGATCGCCAGGATAAAGCAGTTGAAACCAAAAATGACGCCCCAGATAGTCTTGCCCGTGTGGTTGGAGACCCACAGCGCGATAAAGTCGGTGCCGCCGGTGGATGCGCCGGACTTTAGCGCGATGGCAGCGCCCAGACCCGAGACCACGCCGCCAAAAATGATGAGCATGATCTTGTCGCCCAAAAACGGAGCAAAGTGAAAGATGTTGAGGAACAGCGATGAGAGCACGACCTGCATCATCGAGAAGATGACGAAGCGCTTGCTAATGCCGCTCCAGCATAAGAGTGCCACGGGGATGTTGAGCGCGAGCATACCGAGCGAGATGTCGATGTGAACACCGCCCAGCGAGGTAACGCGATCGAGTAGGACCGCGACGCCGGTGAGACCGCTCGGAAGCAGGTCGGCGGGTTGAATGAACGCCTGGATCAGAAATGTCTGGAGAACGGCAGAAATGGTGACCGCCACGGCGGTAATGGCGCGGCGGACGATGGTGAGGCGGCCGAGCACGAGCACGCGGTCCGTGAGCTGATCGATGGCGTTCGCCACGTAGGCTCCTTTCGAAGGCAGATGTAGTTGTGGGGCATGTCCGCGATTGTAGCATGGAGCGTGCGGGGGCGTTTCAATTCACCCTCCCTCGACAACCAAAACGGGACCAGCAACCCCCACGACCAAAGGGCAAAATTCCAAGTGAGTAGACTTTTTACGATCTGCCGAGCACACCCAAAAATAGCCACCTCTGTGACCTGCGATTTTACAGAGGAAGATATGTTTTGTGCTCGGCCTGCACCAAAAAGTCTACTCACTTAGCCCGAATCGAAGCCAAACGGATCAAAATCGAAACCAAATTGAGCCAGTCCACCGCAAAAAACGTTTGAACCCGTGCTTCTCGCGGCGGATTGACATTACAAAGCGGCCAAAATGTCGGTCAGATTATCGATAACGGCATCGGCTCGCGATTGATCGAGGTTGACGCCCTCGTGCGGACGCAGTGCCAGGACGCGGGCGCCGGAGCGCTTGCCGGCCTCGATGCCCAAAGGCGAATCCTCGATAACCAGGCACTCGGCAGGCTCCACCCCCAGCGCCTCCATGGCGCGCAGGTAGATCTCGGGGTCGGGCTTAAACGCGCTGCACTCGTGACCACTGATGGTGTAGTCCAGCACGTCGGCGATACCGGCAATCTCCACCAGCTCGTCAATAAGCTCGCGATAGGACGAGCTCGCGATGGCGCACTTCACGCCGCGCTCGTGCAGCTCACGCATCACCGGCTCCGCCTGCTCGTTGAGCAGCTCGGCATACGGAACGGGATGGTCCGGGCTATAAACCTGCTTGTACTCCACGCGCAGGCGCTCGCGCAGCTCAACATCGTCGGGCACCAGCGCCTCCCAAATGGCAGGCTCGTTAGACCCCGAAAGATCGGGGATCTCGTCAAAGTGGAAGCCCTTCTCCTCCATAAACGCCACGCGACGACGGTTGTAGAACCACTCGGTATCGACCAGCACGCCGTCCATATCAAACAGCACTGCCTTGATCATACGCATCTCCTCCCACCTGCCAAAAAGGGACAGGTTTATTTTGGTAGGTTTTATCTGGGGTTTTGCGACACGACAGACACGCCCTCCCCAGAGCAAAAAAGGGGACGGGGCGCAAACCCCATCCCCTCTCAATCAACCCGTAAGGTCTACTTACTTGTGATTAGTAGGAAAGCTTCCACATGTAGCGACGCATGGTCAGCGGGTGCTGACGGGCCTCGGCGATCTGGTTGCCGTACTCGCGCATAACGGCGAGGTGCAGCAGCGGGTTGAAGTAGGTGATGACGCTCGCGGGCACGGCGTCAGCCAGGCCGTAGTCCTTGGAGTCGATCAGAGCGACCTTGGCACCCATGCGCTCAAGGAAGGTGAGGGCGCGAGCGTCCATCGGACGGGTGGCGCCATCGGACATGAAGAAGACGTAGGGCTTACCCTCGGTGGAAACCTCGAACGGGCCGTGGAAGTACTCGCCGGTGTTGTAGGCGGCGGCGTCGATCCACTGCATCTCGGTGAACAGGAAGGCGGCGTGAGAATAAGCCATCTTCTCGGAGGCACCGGAAGCCATGAAGTAGATCATCTTGTCGTCCTTGAAGTCCTCGGCGAACTTCTTGGCGAGCTTCTTGCAGTGCTGAGCGGCGTTCTCGCAGAGATCGAAGATGTTGGTGAGGCCGGTGATCATGTCCTCGTAGTGGTCATAACCCTCGGTCTGCTGAAGGATCTCGAGAGCAAGAGCGATGGCGTAGCCGGGCTTCTCGCACTTGGCAGCGTAGTTGGCGTGGAAGCCGTGGACGATGACGTGGTCGGCGTCGACGGTCAGAGCGGAGCCAGCCTTGTTGGTGAGGGAGACGACCGGGCAGTTGTGCTTCTTGGCGGTCTTGTTGGCCTCGACGGTCTCGGGCGTGGAGCCACCGAGGGAGCAGGTGATCACGAAGGTGTGCTCGTTGACCCAGGAGGGCGTGTCGTAGTTGAACTCGTTAGCGGTGAAGATCTGAACGTTCAGCTTGTCCGTGTTGTTGGCCAGGAAGTACTTGGCGGGGTACAGGTCGGACATGGAAGCACCGCAGCCGACGAAGGCGACGCTGTGGATCTCGTGGTTGGACAGGACGTCAGCGACGATCTGCTTAGGGAGGTTAAGGTCGATCTCGTACATCTGACACATTCCTTTCGATTTTTGCGGCGCCACATTGCCGGGCGCACGCAGGGTTACCGTGATTTGGACCGAGTCGCCGGCCCGTTGAGGATGTGACAAAGGGACTGCCCTTTGTCACGTATAGGGATGGAAGCCTGCCTGGGGTATGGGATGCCAGGCAGGCCCCCGGGGGAAAGCGGTTAGGCGCTTGGTCGCGACTAGGCCAGGATGCCGGCCGCGGAGAGGGCGATGCCGCCCACGATGGCGATCACGAGAAGCCAACCGGTGTTGACGTTCTTCTTGATGAGCCAGTACATAAGGCCGGTGAGGCCGAGGGAGATCATCTGAGGCATCATGCCGTCCAGGATGTCCTGGATAACGACGGTGCCCTCAGCGAACTGCAGCGGGGTGGTGGCGCCGATCAGCGTAGCGATCATGCCGCCCACGGACATAAGACCCACGATGCCGCAGACATACATGAGCTTCTCCATGAGGTCGCCGCCCTGAAGCTTGCTCAGGTACTCGTGACCGCCCTGATAGCCCATCTTGGCTGCGAACCAAGTGATCAGCACGGAGGGCACGATGGAAATGAGCATGGCCAGGATCGGGCCCATGATGGAGCCCTGCTGAGCCAGCTGAACGCCCAGGCCAAAGGCGATAACGCGGATGGTGCCCTGGAAGAAGGAGTCACCGATGCCGGAAAGCGGACCCATAAGGGAGGTCTTGACCGCGTTGATCGAATCGGGATCGAAGTTCTCGGGATCCTTGGCGTACTCCTCCTCCATGGAGGCGGAGAGGCCCAGGATGAAAGCGCTCGTCTGCGGGGTGCAGTTGTAGAACGCCATGTGACGGTGGTAAGCCTCTTTCTTAGCAGCGAGCTGCTTGGGGTCGGACTCATCCGGATAGAGGCGATCGAGCGTGGGAACCATGCCGTAGAGGAAGCCCATGTTCATCTGACGCTCGTAGTTCCAAGAGGCCTGGATGGCCCAGGAGCGCCAGAAGAACTGGCTGACCTTCTTGTTCAGGGACACGTCCTTGGTTGCGGTTGCCATAGTGTGTTCCTCCTTAGTCTTCGTCGTCTTCGAGCGGATCGTAGTCGGAATCGACACCGGCGGCTGCATGGGAACCGTTGAACTTGAAGCCCATGAAGACGACAGCCAGGCACACACCGATCAGAGCGACCGCGATGACGGACAGGTTGAGGTAAGCGGCGAGCAGGAAACCGATGAACAGGAACGGAGTCATACCCTTCTTGATCATCATGATGAGCAGCAGGGCCAAGCCGTAGGCGGTCATGATCTTGGTCGAAACGTTAAGACCAGTGGACAGCCACTCGGGAACCATGTTGACGATGGCCTGAACCAGGTCGGTGCCAACAAAGACGGCGAGGAAGATCGGCAGGAAGTACATGACGGCGTACAGACCGGAGCCGGCGCAGATGTGCATACGGTAGGCGGTCTTGAACTTTCCGTTATCGATCGCGTTATCTGCCACATGGGTGAGGGCGGCGATGATGGAACGGAACACGATGCCGAGGAGCTGACCCAGGACGGCGACCGGGATGGCGATCGTCATGGCGGTCTCGGCGGAAGCATCGGTCAGGCACGCAAAGGCAGCGGCCACGATGCCGCCCAGGACCATATCGGGCGGAACGGCGGCGCCGACCTGCACCAGGCCCATGGACACGAGCTCGACGGCGGCACCGACAGCAAGACCGGTGGGCACATCGCCCAGCAGCAGACCGACGAGCGTAGCGCCAACGAGGGGCTGCTCGAAGTTAAGACGACCGAGCAGGCGGGAGTCCCACATGCAGAACACGCCGACGAGGCCGACGAGCACCGCACTGATGAACGTATTCATACCCTTCTCCTTTCAGTCAGGCAAAAGCCTGGTTGATTACAGCTTGGCGTCGATGTCGACGCTCTGATACGTAGGGGTCTGCTGGACATAGAGCTTGATGCCCATGTCGAGCAGCTGGTTGACGTCGGCCTTCTGGGTGGCGTCGAGGAAGACGGAGCTGTCCTTGCCGCCAATCTGATCGGCACCGTCGTGGTTGGCGGTGGCGCCCAGGTTGATGGCGTCGAGCTTGTAGCCCTGGCAGAACTGCAGCATCTCGGCCGTGTTGCCAAAGACGAACATGACACGCTCACCGAGGGTGTTGAGCTTGTCCATCTTGGCGAGGGCACGCTCGACGGTGAAGACGTTCAGGCGCACGCCCTGGGGCTTGGCCAGCTTAAGAGCGCCCTTCTTGATGTCATCGTTGGCGGCAGCGTTGTCGACGACGATGATGCGCTCGGCCTGAACCTTGGTGGTCCAGGTAAAGACGACCTGGCCGTGCAGCAAACGGTAGTCAAGACGTGCGAGGACGATCTTGGCGGGACCGGAGCTGTGACGGGATGCCTTGGCCTTCTTGGCAGGAGCCGCGGCGGCCTCGACCGGTGCGTTGGGGTTGGTCAGACCGGTGCGGGCCTCGTTGATGAGGGCTGCGAGCTCGGCACCCTTGACGGGGACGGGGCTCATAGCGAGCGTCAGCGCCAGCGGAATATTGAAACCGCTGACAACCGTGAACTTCGTGCCGTTCTTGGAAAGCTCGACCATGCTGTTGTTGACCGAGCTGCCGAGCATATCGGTCAGCACATAGACGGTGTCGTCCGCGTTGAACGTGGCGATCATGGCGTCCACCTTATTGGTGATGGGCTCCTTGTCGTCACGAGCAAGCGATACGACGTGGACGTTCGACACGTCGCCGAGAACCATCTCGAGCGTGTCTTTGGCGCCTGCGGCCAGGCCGCCATGAGATGCGAGAATGATCTGATTCATCTTGCCTCCTCCTTTTCGTTATGGTCATTATAACGTCTTATACGTTGCTTATATTGCTAATTAGTATAAAGACCGCTCGCGGGTGAAAATCGACCGTTGACGGGTTTAACGTACTTGAAACGTTGGGGCTGGGTAGGTCGGCGCTGGCTTGGCGGTGCCCGATCAAGCGCCCCACTCATCCCCTATCGCACGAAGTACCAGGGGCTTTCCTGCACGGTGGGCTCCAGCGCGATGCCGGTGCGCTCCTTAAACAGATCCATGTCCTGAGATTTTTCGGTCCACCACGCGTTGGGCTTAAAGGTCATGCTCTCAACAACATGACCGACAAACACACTGTTGCGCAGCTTGGAGAAGTCGGTGTTCATAATCAGGATGGACGCGAGCACCAGCACGATGCCCAGAACCTTGATCGCGCCGGCGGGCTCGGCATAGACACCAATGCCCACCAGTACGTTGACGACCGTCTCGAATGACATTACGACGGGAACTTTCGACGTCTCGAGCCCCATGGACAGGCCCTGCATATATAAAATGTAGGCCACGGCTGTGGGGATGAGTCCAAAGCCAAGGAACAGCAGCAGCAGCTGTGGCGACATTGCCGCGGCGACATCCGGCCACGGAGCCGCGATAGCTGCCATAACCGCACCGCCAAAAACAAAACCCCAAAACGTGACAGCCAGCGGGTGGACCGTCTTGGTTGCTATTCGGCTAAACACCGCGAGCGACGCGCCACAAAGGCCTGCAATCACGCCCGACGTGACGCCCCAAACCGAAAAATGAAAACCGGAAAGGTCGCCATTGGTCACTGCAAGCACGCAGCCAACGATGTTAAAGACAATGGCAACGAGCTTGTTGGGGGTCACGTCCTCGCGATAAAGCACGCGGCCGAGCATGACGCCAAACACCGGCGAGGTGTAGAGCAGCACCGAGGCCGTGGACATGCCCACCTCGCCCATGCACTCGTAATAGCAGGTGTTGGCGGCGGCCAAACCGACGATACCGACAAGCGCGCAGGGAACAAGCTCTTTAGGGCTCGCCTTGAACAGGACCAGCGGACCCTGAGCCACAGTAGACCCCTCACCCGGACGGCAGCCCATAAGCATCAGGACCGGCGCCAAGATAAGCGCTCCGACCAACAAGCGAAAGGCCGCCATGCTCTGGGACGAAACGCCCATGGCCGAGATGCCGTTTACAAAGATTCCGATGCTGCCCCACATAAGCGCGGCGACCAGCACCAGCACATAGCCCAGATTGCTTTTCTTCAACGCAGCCTCCTCGGTATTGTTTCCAATATGTTTCACACTACGTTATAGTCGTTATATACATTTTTCAAGACACAAATCGGCGAACGAGGAAATGATTCCCAGGAGTGTCCCCAAGTGCCGGCACAAAAGGAACGTCCCCAAGTGCCAATCACGGCAACGCCGACGTTTTGGCAATGTCAGACACTATGACCCAATCCAGGGGCACGGAAACGACAGGAGCCCCCGCTCGTGACCGCGGGTCGGGGCTGCGACAATGTTGTTGAAGTGCCAGAGGCGCAGCCGCGCCGCAACGAGGTTGGGAGGCTCCCGTGCCTAG
>DBGCAP010000019.1:0-23579 GCA_048367555.1 Collinsella sp. | reverse complement strand
GTCCACGGTACTGTTTGCCTCGGGCCTGGTCGCGGCGAGCTTCTTGGCTGCCTGCGTGCTGCCGGGCGTTACGTCGAGCGCTATCTGCGAGGCATTTGGCTGGGAGCGCGGTGCCGACCGCAGCTGGGACGAGGCCCCGGTCTATCGCGGCATCATTACGGCCATCATCGGTATCTCTGCCGTGCTGGTGCTTATGCCCGGCGTCGATCTGTTCCAGATTATGATGACCTCACAGGTCATCAATGGTGTGCTGTTGCCCGTGGTTCTGGTGTTCCAGGTGGTTATCGCAGCCGACCGTCACATTATGGGTGCCAACCGCAACGGCCGCGTGTGGAATGTGCTCACTTGGGCGACTATCGGTGTGATTACGGTGCTCACGGTCGTCATGTTTGTTCTGCAGGCGATGGGCTACAGCGCTTAACGCCCACTTTTGCTTCCGAACAGGCCGCAGCGATGGGCTGCGGCCTGTTTTTTGTCTGCTATAGGGTGTTAGTTATATAGCAATGGACAAAAAATGCCAAATATGAGTACTGTTGCTAAGTGAATAGCATTTACATCCTAAAAGATAATGAACATAGCCTTTAGTATGTTCATTAAAATTGGCTCCAATACGCCTTAAACCAGTCAGGTTGGCTGCTTTAGGGGGTTGTAGGGGTCGCTCGGACGTCATTTTGGGTGGTTTTGCCTGCTACTAAAATGGTAACAGTACTCATATTTGCCCTTTTTTGCCCACAGACCTTTGAGGGTGCGGCGAAAAGGGCTTGTTTTGATTGTTTGGGGCAGGCACGAGGCGCGGAAACGATGTCTGGAGCGACGGAGCGGCCTGGAATTCATCCGTAGAGGTCTTCATTGGCTGCGCCAGGAGTGTCCCTAGGTACCGGTACATAAGGAACGTCCCTAACTGCCGGAGGGGGCGTCTGCCACGGCAGACGCCCCCTCCGGATGTGGGAAGTTTGCGCTGCAGGTTACTTGTCGGTGCCCAACTTGTGCGGCTTGAGAGCGAGCGCATTGACGAGCGCGTCGGTGGCAGACTTGACGGCTGCCGGCTGCGGATCGTTGACGTGATCCTCGGGGTGTACGGGCAGGTCCTTCTTGACGGCATCGTGGATCAAGTTGAGGTACTCAGTCACGCCAGTGGTCGATAGGTGCGTGCCATCGCCATCGAACAGGTCGTTGCGGTTGGCACTATATCCGTACCAATCGATAACGCGCACGTTCTTGTAGCGCGTAGCGGCGTTGGCGATGGCCTGGTTGGTAGAGCCAACCCACGGCTGCGGGCTGCGCGTGTTCACAAACACCACAATACGCTTATCTCCTGCATCGGCCATGATGGCGTCGATCTGGTCGTCGGTTACCAAGCCGTTGGTGCCCAGGGCAAAGACCACGATCTTGCCGGCAAGGTTCTGCTGGATATAGCCTTCAAATGTCGCACGGCCCGCATCGAACTGGCGGCCCTTTTCGGCATCGATGTGGCTGTGCGGGAACACGCCGTCAAAGGTGTCTACGGCACGCAGCGACACGGAGTCGCCGATCATAAGCAGATCGTAGGAGCCATCGGGGAAGCCGTCGTTGTCCTTGTCGGTGTCGTCGGCCGCCTGCTGGTCCTGGGGTTTTGCATTTTTGGCTTCCTTGTTCAGAACTTCTGCGCCCTCGCCGCTCAGCGCAGACGTCTCGGGCACAAAGATCAGGCCGCCCAGTGCAACGACCAACACGACAGCGCAGGCTGCGCAGACAGGGACGTGCGCGCGTGCCCAGTTGACGGGCGTGGTGGTGCCATCGCGGAATTCGGCGACGGTGCGGCCGAAGGCGCCCTTCCTAAACGGCGTTTCGATAAAGCGATAGGAGCACTCGGCTACGGCGACCACCACAAGTACCTGCAAGATGTACTGCCACCAGGGCGTATCGCTGATGTTGGCGACCGGGTTCATAAGCAGCAGCAGCGGATAGTGCCACAGGTAGATGCTATACGAGCGCTTGCCAACCCACACGAGCGGCTCGGCGGACAGTGCGCGGGCAACCATGCCCTGAGGCTGCACACATGCCGCAATAACCATGAGCGTGAGGATGGAGCATAACAGCGTGCCGCCGCGATACTGGAACGCGGTGTAGCCGTTGGTGAGCGCGACCATGGCGGCAAGGCCAACCAGGCCCACGACGCCCAACACATCGATGGATGCGGGCGAGGACCAAAAGCGCACGAGGGCGCTCGGCTGTGCCGGGGCGGTATCGGCTGATTCGTCGACCTTCTTGCCAGGCTTGCCCTCGGCGTTCTTGCCGTGCTTGGCGGCGCCAGCCAGGCGATTGAGCCCTAAACGATGAGCGAGGCGCGCAGGCGCCAGGTCGCGATCGGGGATAAAGGCCATCCAGGCACCCAGCAGCAGCGAGAACACGCGGGTGTCGGTGCCGTAGTACACGCGGCTGGGGTCGGCGGCAGGGTTGTAAAGCACCATCATGGCGAGGGCAGATACCGCGGCAAGGCCCAGAACCACGCGGCGCGTGTTGGGCTTGCTCACATGCATGGATACCATGGCAAACAGCAGTGGCGGCCAAATCAGGTAGAACTGTTCCTCGATGGCAAGCGACCAAAAGTGCGTGAGCGGCGAGGGGTCGCCTAGAGCATTGAAGTACGAGACGTTTTGGGCAATCTGCCACCAGTTGTTGAAGAACAACAGCGACGGCAGGATGTCGGGGCGCATCTTGGTGAGCATCACGTGGTTAAAGATGGTGCACAGCGCGCAGGTCACGAACACTACCGTTACCACGGCGGGGAACAGGCGGCGGATGCGGCGAATCCAGAAGCTCTTAAGGTCGATGCGGCCGGTTTTTGATACCTCGTTGATGAGCAGGCGCGTGATCAGATAGCCCGAAAGCACAAAGAAGATCGTGACGCCGAGCAGGCCGCCCTGTGCCCATGTGAGGTTGAGGTGATAGAGCACCACCGCGACGACGGCAAGCGTGCGCAGGCCGTCGAGGGCGGGGATATAGCGAGATTTGGGGCGCGTGGGCGCCTGTTCTTTTGCGGCGCTGTTGGTGTGGGTACCCTTGTTGGCAGGCGCACGATGGGGGCCTGCGGCGCGGCTCGGCTCGGTGGCTTGTCGGTTAGCGCGCGAACGGTCGTGCGGCGCTTGTTGATCGCTCGCGTGGCGTGAGCTGCGCGAACTCGATCGCGGGAATTGTTCCATAAAACTTCATCCAATGACGAGAATAATCAGCACGTCTTCATTGTAACCGCCTGCTCCTGTGAATGCTTGCTGCCGCCGCAAGCTCAAGCGCGCGTCCACATCAAAGTGAACTAAAGTTATAGAGGCGCGAGAGCGCACGATTGACGGCCAACAGCGGGTGCAGAGCTCGCGGACGAGGAGGTTTCCATGGCAGATTGCGGCATCGTTGCGGTGTTCGGCAGCATGAACATGGACCTTTCGGTGGCGTGCGAGCGCATGCCGCGTGCGGGCGAGACCGTTGGCGGCAGCGGGTTTATCACCAACGCCGGCGGCAAGGGCGCCAATCAGGCCGTAGCTGCCGCGCGCATGGGCGCACACGCGCACATGATCGGCGCGGTCGGCTGCGACGCATTTGGCACGTCGCTCGTGGCGGGGCTCCAAGACGCCGGCGTGGACTGTGACTTTGTGGCGCGTCGCGATGATGTGGAGACGGGAACGGCGACCATCATTCGCTGTGAGGGCGACAACCGCATCGTGCTGTCGCCGGGCGCCAATCATGCGCTTACGGGTGAGGACGTTGCCCGCGCGCTGAGGCGTCTGGTGGCCGATGAGCTCGACGGCGACGCCAGCGATATTGCCCCGGCTGCCGGAAGCGTCTTTATCGCCCAGGGCGAATGTGACCTTGCGGCGACGGCCGAGGCGCTTGTTTGCGCTCACGAGCTCGGGTTCTATACGGTCTTTAATCCGGCGCCTGCCTGCGAGTTGCCTGCGGAGGCCTGGCCTGCGGTCGACCTGGTCTGTCCCAACGAGACTGAGTGCCAGGTGCTGACGGGCATCTTGCCCGCGGATGATGCGAGCTGCGTCGCGGCGCTCAATGCCCTGCTCGCCAAGGGTGCCGGAGCTGCGGTCATCACGTTGGGCGGCGCCGGGTCGGTTACGCTCGGCGATGACGGCGAGCCGCTGCGCATGCCGGCGCTCTCGAGCACGTTGGTCGATACGACGGCCGCGGGCGATACATTTATCGGTGCGCTTGCCGCGGCTCGCCTGGAGGGACTGCCGCTCTTTGAGTGCATGGCGGCGGGTGCACGCGCCTCGGCGGTGACGGTGTCGCGCCTGGGTGCACAGCAGTCGATTCCCACGCGCGCCGAAGTTGATCGCGTGTTTGATTTAGACGATTTGGTATAAGACGGAGAAGCGGAGTAGAGCAATGGCAATCAAGAAGCTGATCCTTGATCTGGATATGGGTGTGGACGATGCGATGGCGCTTGCCTATGCCATCGCGAGCCCCGAGGTGGAACTCGTGGGCATTACCACATGTTTTGGTAACGTGCGCGTCGACCAGTCGGCACATAACTGTCTGGCGGTGCTCGATCTGCTGGGTCGTCCCGAGGTGCCGGTGTACCTGGGTGCCGACCGTCCTCTGCAGGCGACTGAGCCTTATACGCCGCCGGCGTCCACCGCGCTCATTCACGGTAAGAACGGCATCGGCGGCGCGAGCGTGCCCGCGTCGCCCTACGAGCCGGTGGGGGCGACATCGGCTGATGGCAACGCTGCGGTCGATTATCTGATCGATGCCGCGCGCACCTATGGTCCCGATCTGGTTTACGTGGCGACCGGCCCGCTCTCCAACCTGGCGCTTGCCCTAGAGCGTGATGCGGCGGCGGTGATGTCTATCGGCCGCGTGGTGGTGATGGGCGGCGCCCTGACCGTGCCCGGTAACGTGAGCGCAGGTGCCGAGGCCAACATGGCAAGCGATCCCGAGGCGGCCGATGCCGTGCTGCGCTCGGGCCGCAAGCTCACCATGGTGGGCCTGGACGTGACGCATCGCGTGGTGCTCACGCGCCGCGACATTGCCGGCTGGACGGGCTCGGGCACCATGGCGGGCTGCGCATTTGCGAGCATGGTCGAGCACTACATTGGCTCGTACGAGATGAACGCCCCTTACCTGGGCGGCTGCGCGCTGCACGATCCGCTTGCCGTTGCCGTGGCGATTGATCCCACGCTCGTGGGCGCACTTGGTTGCAACTTGCGCGTCGACCTGCTCGGCGAGTATCGCGGCCGCACTATCTGCGACGAGCATCGCCTGTCCGACCCCGACAAGAGCGCGCTTGTGGCACTCACCGTGGACGCCCCGCGCTTTCTGTCCGAGTTCAAGGCGCGCATGGCCCGCATCCTAGGCTAGGCTCGGGATCGAAGCACGCCCATCTGCTCGATGTGGCCGCTGGCGGGCCGACATCTACCGTTCGCCAGCCCGATGGTCCCCGGGGCGGGGAGAGCGCTATAATGCATTCTGCATCTTGGATTGTTACTCCTGTGTGGAGGCATGCCCAAGAGCAATACAACACGGATTGTTACGTAAGGCATGACCGCAATAGCACTGCTATTGGCTATCATGCCTTTTTCTGTGAGTGTTCTTGAAAGGAGGTTCACCATGCTTGCAATTAAAAAGCTTAACAACAACGCGGTTCTTTGCCGTGACGGACAGGGGCGAGATGTCATCGCCATGGGCAGGGGCGTCGGTTTCGGCGGAGATTTTCCTCGAGAGCTCCCTCTTTCTAAAATCGAGCATACGTTTTACGACATTGATCCTAAAGGACAAGATGTCATGAGGGATCTTCCCTCGGATATCGTGATGTTTGCGGCGAAAGTTATGGACATCGTTGCCAACGAACTGCCCTACGACCTCTCGACCAATGCGACGCTGTTCATGGCTGATCACCTGTCGTTTGCCGTTGCGCGAGCCCAAAAGGGGGTCCGCATCGCGATGCCTCTTGCCTATGAAGTGCGGGAGACGTATCCGAAGGAATACAAGGCTGCCCAGTTTATCGTCATGCGACTCGAGAAGGAGCTCGGAGAGCGGCTTCCCAAGGATGAGATTGCCAGTATTGCGATGAATCTCGTGAACGCACGGGTTGTTGAAGCCGTCAAAGCCACGGCCGAGCCCGCAAAGCAGTTCGACGATATGCTCGAGGACGTTATCGAGATTCTCGAAAGCGATTTCCGCATTATTGTCGACCGCGATTCCTTTGATTTCACCCGCTTCGCCACGCATCTGCGGTACCTGTTCAAGCGCATTCAAGCCGGCGAGTCGCTGAACAGCGCCAACATGCAGATGTACAAGAACTTTCGTGAGGAGTTTCCGCAGTTGGCAGAGTGCGTGAAGCATATCGGTTCCTATTGTCGTGAAACGTGGGACGCCACGCTCTCCGAGGAGGAGGAACTCTATCTGATGATCCATCTCAACCGGATCATCTCCAAAAAAGGATTGTAACCCGTAGCCATTCGGGGCATGACCTTTGCCGATTCGAACAGTAAGCCAAGATTGTGCAAAGGAGCCAATGATGGCAAATTACAAAAAGGTGGCAGAGCAGATTCTCTCCACTGTGGGCGGGGCGGAAAACGTGGCTTCGGTTACGCATTGCATGACGCGCCTGCGCTTCAACCTCAAGGATGAAAGCCTCTCGAATGATGAGAAGCTTGAGGACATCTCGTCTATCATCAGCGTCGTGCACGCCGGAGGGCAGGTGCAGCTGGTGGTCGGGCCCACGGTCGACAAGGTCTACGACGAGGTTTGTAAGCAGGGCGGATTCGAGGTCACGGTATCGATTGACGAGGAACTCGATGGCCCTCAGCTTAGCTGGAAGGAGCGCTTGGCGCCCAAGCACCTCTTCAATCAGCTGCTCGATGCCGTGAGCGGCGCTATCACCCCGATCCTTCCGATCTTTTGTGTCGCCGGTATCTTCAAGATGCTCGTTATTCTGTTTGGGCCCGAAGGCGCCGGTTTTATGTCCGAAACGAGCGACCTGTATCGGATCCTTTCCCTGGTGGGCGATGCGGCGTATTACTACTTCCCGGTGTTTGCCGCCTATAGCTCGGCTAAGAAGTTCAAAACGAGTCCTGTGCTGGCACTGCTCATCGCTGTTGTGATGATTTATCCCGACATGCTCGCTATTGTTGAGGACGGAAAGCCTTTCAGCGTCTTCGGCATCCCCATGCAGCTCGTCAACTACACCCAGGCTGTTCTTCCGGTCATCTTGATCACCTGGGCCCAGTCCTATGTTGAGCGCTTCTTTAAGAAGATCTCGCCTGATATGTTGCGCATTCTGATCGTACCCGTGGGTACGGTGCTCGTGATGTTGCCGGTCGCGCTGTGCCTCTGCGGCCCTGCCGTCCAATTTGTCATGGGCCTTGTGGCCGATTTCATCATTTGGCTCGCCTCTGTTGCCGGTCCCGCTGCGACCGCGGTTATCGGCGCATTCTGGAATCTGATCATCGCCACCGGCATGCACGTGCCGATCTATACCGCCATATTGCCCGCCGCGCTCCAGAACGGTTACGACGCCATCTTATACCCCGGCACCGCGGTTGTAGCCTACACCACGCTTGCCATCGCGCTCGCCTATGGCCTGCGCGCTAAGGACAAGGAGAGTCGAGCCACGGGCTGGAACTTGTTCATCACCTATGCCTTCGGTCGCGTGAGTGAGCCCATCATCTACGGCATCCTGTTTCGCGACAAGAAGGCTCTTGCCTGGAACATGATTGGTGGTGCTGTCGGTGGTCTGCTGGTAAGCCTTCTTCATGCCAACGTCTATATCTTCACTGGCGTTGGTTTCCCATGGATGAACGTGCTCATGTTTGCTCAGGATATCATCCCTGGCACCATCGGGTGTCTTGCTGGCGGTGCCGTGACGTTTGCGTTGGCGATGATTTTTGGATTTGAAGGACAGGAGAAGATGCCGTTGAAGTCCAAGAGCGGCGATTCTGAGGCCGTTGAATCCGTCGAGGCATAAGAGGCTACTACACAAATATGCTCCCCAGCCGTTGCGCGGTCCGACCCCTTGGCCGCGCAACGGTACTGTGCTGTTGCGCGGCACTTGCCGAGTCCGTTGCGTTCGACAGTGTGGGCCGGGAATTTGATAGAAAGGACGACACCATAATGTTTAGAGAAGATTTTTTATGGGGCGGGGCTCTGGCTGCAAACCAGTGCGAGGGAGGATGGAACGAAGGCGGTCGCGGTTTAGCCAATTCCGACATGCTGCCGTTTGGCGATCAACGCATGGACGTCATGCGGGGAGACCTTGATCCGCGTGCGTTGGCACCCGACAGCTTCTATCCCGCTCGCAAGGGCATTGATTTTTACCATAGGTACAAGCAGGATATTGAACTGTTTGCCCAGATGGGTTTTAAATGCCTGCGCTTATCAATCGCCTGGAGCCGCATTTTTCCCAAAGGAGACGAGGCCGAGCCCAATGAAGAAGGCCTTGCCTTTTACGAGGATGTTTTTAGGACGTGTCGCGCGCATGACATTGAGCCTTTGGTGACGCTCAACCACTATGATGTCCCCATGCATCTCGTCGATGCGTATGGCGGATGGCGCGATCGCAGGTTGGTCGACCTGTTCGAGCGATATTCGCGTACCGTGTTCGAGCGCTATCGGGGATTGGTCAATTATTGGCTGACCTTTAACGAGATCAACATCATGACGCAGGCGTGCTTTATGGCGGCGGGGATCATCTTCGAGCAAGGGGAGAATCGCTATGCAACGGTTCACACGGCCGTGCACCATGTATTGGTTGCGAGCGCCCGTGCGGTCGGGGCGTGTCATGAACTGTGCCCTGGGGCGAAGATCGGTTGCATGCTCAACGCAGGTGTCTTCTATCCGGCTACATGTGATCCGGACGATGTGCTGGCTGCGCAGGCTGAGAATCGCAGCCATTACATGTTTACCGACGTCCAGGTGCGCGGTGCGTACCCGAGCTATGTTCTCAAGGAATACGCCCGCCATGGTTTTGAGGTGCCCTATCGGGATGATGACCGCGAAGTACTGGCTGCAAACCTGGTCGATTTCGTCTCGTTTTCGTATTACTCGACGCGCGTCGCAAAAGCGCATGCGGAAGGTCAGTTCGATTCGAACCTTCTTCGCTCGGCGCCTAATCCGTATCTAAAACAGGAGCCTTGGGGGAGGTTTATCGACCCCAAAGGGCTGCGCGTCACCATGAATGAAATCTGGGATCGCTATCAAAAGCCGCTGTTCATCGTCGAAAACGGTTTGGGTGCTCCTGATGTGCCGGAAGATTCGGGTGAAATAGAAGACGACTATCGAGTTGAATACCTGCGGGCCCACATCGAGGCGATGAGGGAGACCGTCGAGCTCGACGGGGTGGAACTCATGGGATATACCTGTTGGGGCCCGATCGATTTGGTTTCGGTCGCCACAGGACAGATGCGTAAGCGCTACGGGTTTATCTATGTCGATCGAGACGATAGCGGTGCGGGCTCGTTTGAGAGACGTAAAAAGAAAAGCTTCGAATGGTACCGACGCGTAATAGCAAGCAATGGCGAAGACCTTGCGTAATAACGTTAAGATGGACAAATGCGCCCGTTGGGGGAATAGTCGTGCCACTTCGCTTGACAACAGGCTAAACTAGCTATTAAACATTTACTATTCTGTTTAGATTGAATTTGCGGTCGTTTAGTTGCCGAGCCACGGGGCGGTCAAGCCACGATGCTCGGCCGCGACCGATGCTAGGGGGAACGATGGCTAAAGCAAGCGTCCGCGAGATCAGCCGCATTACCGGCTTTTCGCCCGCAACCGTGTCCAACGCGCTCAACCGCAAGCGCAGCGTGAGCGAGGAGACCGCCAAGGTCATCCTGGAGTGCGCGCAGTCGCTTGGCTATCAGCAGTCGACGCAGCTCGAGAGCATCCAGTTTGTGCTTGCGCGCAAGACGGGCGCCATCCTGGACGAGAGCACCTTCCATCCCGCGGTCATCGAGGGCGTGGAGCGCCAGGCGCGTCGCCACGGCATGAGCACGAGCTTTGTCTCGCTCGACTTTAGCGACCTGGACGCCGTGCGCCCGCAGGTCGAGGGCCTGATCGCCGACCCGTCGGCCGCCATCGTGCTGATGGGTACCGAGCTGGGCGAGGAGGACTACGCCCTGTTCGCCGACGCTGCCGCCCACCTGATTGTGCTCGACGGCTGGAGCGATCGCCAGTACTTCGATGCCGTAGTCATCGCCAACACCGATTCGGTGCTGCGTGCCGTGGATTACCTTATCGAGAAAGGCCACAGGCAAATCGGCTATCTGGCGGGCGACCTTCGGATCCGCAACTTTAAGGACCGCGAGCGCGGCTATCGCCAAGCGCTTGAGGACGCGGGCCTCGAGGCCAATCCGGCATGGCGTGTCACGTTGGGCACCACGCTCGAGGGTGCCTATCGCGACATGGGCGTGTGGCTCGACAACGTCTCGCGCGACGATCTGCCGACGGCTTTCTTTGCCGAGAACGACGTGCTCGCCGTGGGCGCCATGCGTGCGTTGAACGAGCACGGCATACGCGTGCCCGAGGATGTCTCGATCATCGGCTTTGACGACCTGTCTTTGGGCGCCTTCTCCAACCCGCCGCTCACCACGGTGCATGTTCCCAAGCACGAGGTGGGCGAGATCGCGGTGCGTCGCCTGGTGGGCAACATCCGCAACCCCAAGAGCTATACCTGCAAGACGGCCGTGTCGACCTACTTTGTCGAGCGCCAGAGCGTGTGCGAGATCTAGGCGAAGAAAACGCCGGGGCGCAGGGCGGCAAAGCTCGCTAAGGCAGCCATATCTAACGCTACTAAGAGAGGGTCCTTCGGGGCCCTCTTTTTGTTTCCCTTGTATGTTCAGTTTGTTTACATACCGTTTAGGCTGATTTCTCTACCGTTTACGGGACTTTCGCGCTAGACTATTAAACAAAAGAGTAAAACATTTAGTAAACAGAACAAAACGAAACATGCGTCTGTTTACTGAACATGTGATTAGGGGAGGACGTACATGGACAAGATCAAGCTCGGCTTTGTGCCCACGCGCCGCAGCATCTTTAGCGCGCCGGACGCAATCAAGTATCGCGGCCTGACGGCTGATCGCCTGCGCGAGATCGGCGTCGACATCGTGGATATCGACGACATCAATGACGAGGGCCTGCTGTTCGACGACAGCCACATTGAGCCTATCGTCAAGAAATTCCGCGCCGAGGGCGTCGATGGCATTATGCTGTGCCACGCCAACTTTGGCACCGAGTACGTTTGCGCTCGCCTTGCCCGCGAGCTCGGCCTGCCCGTGCTGCTGTGGGGCCCGCGCGACGAGCGCCCCGAGCCCGACGGCACGCGCCTGCGCGATAGCCAGTGCGGTCTGTTCGCCACCGGCAAGGTCCTGCGCCGCTTCCAGGTTCCCTTCACCTACATGACCAACTGCCGCCTGACCGACCCCGAGTTCGAGCGCGGCGTTTGGGGCTTTTTGGCCGTTTGCAACGTGGTCAAGACCTTCAAGCACACCCGCATCCTGCAGATGGCCACCCGTCCCTTCGACTTCTGGTCGACCATGTGCAACGAGGGCGAGCTGCTCGAGAAGTTCAACATCCAGCTTTCGCCTATCCCCATGACCGAACTTGTCCAGGCTGTGCGCGACGCCCAGGCCGACGAGCAGTCCATGGCCGCCATGCTTGCCCACATCAACGACAGCTTTGAGATCTGCATCCCCGAGGACAAGGTCCCTGCGGTCGCCGGTCTTGCCATCGCCATGAAGCGCTTGGTCGAGAAGTATGGCTGCAACGCCGGTGCCATTCAGTGCTGGAACGCTCTGCAGGACGAGCTGGGCATTATGCCCTGCGCCGCCAACGCCATCCTCAACGAGATGGGCATTCCTATCGTATGCGAGACCGATATCCACGGCGCCATCACCGCGCTGATGGTCGAGGCCGCCGACCTGGGCCGTCACCGCGGCATGTTCGCCGACTGGACCGTGCGCCATCCCGATAACGAGAACGGCGAGCTGCTGCAGCATTGCGGCCCCTGGCCCTGCAGCTGCGCGGCCGTCAAGCCCAAGCTCACCTACCCGCTGGCTTTCGATCACCCCGGCGCGCTGACGGCCGAGGCCAAGCACGGCGACCTCACCCTTGCCCGCTTTGACGGTGACAACGGTGAGTACTCGCTGCTACTGGGCAACGCCCGCGGCATCGACGGCCCGGCCGGCATGGGCACCTACCTGTGGGTCGAGGTCGACAACCTCAAGCGCCTCGAGGCCAAGATCGTCGAGGGTCCCTACATCCACCACTGCGTCGCCATTCACGCCAACGTGGTGCCGGTGCTCTACGAGGCGTGCAAGTACATCGGCATTGCCCCCGACTTATACGACCCGATTGAAGAAGACGTCAAAGCCTACCTGCGAGGAGAGTAGAAATGGCAACTATCGAAGAGCTTGAGTCCCTGCGTTGGGACCTTCGCCGCGATTGCGTCGATATCATCATGGCTGGCGCCGGCGGCCACATCGGCGGCGACATGTCGGTGATTGACGCCCTCATGACCCTCTATGCCAACCACCTCAACATTTCGCCCGAGACCGTCGACGATCCCAACCGCGACCGCTTCGTGCTCTCTAAGGGCCACGCCATGGAGGCTTACTACGCGGTGCTCTGCCACGAGGGCTATCTTGACCTCGACGACGTCAAGGCCCGCTTCTCCAAGTTCGGCAGCCCCTACATCGGCCACCCCAACAACAAGCTCAAGGGCATCGAGATGAACTCGGGCTCGCTGGGTCACGGCCTGCCCGTGGCCGTGGGCATGGCGCTCGCCGGCAAGATGGACGGCCGCGACTATCGCGTCTACACCATCATGGGCGACGGCGAGCTTGCCGAGGGCTCGGTCTGGGAGGGCGCCATGAGCGGCGGCAACTACCAGCTCGATAACCTGTGCGCGCTCGTGGACCGCAACCGCCTGCAGATCAGCGGTAGCACCGAGGACGTCATGAAGCAGGATTCGCAGGAGGAGCGCTGGGCCGCCTTCGGTTGGAACGTGCTGTCCATTCCGGGCAACGACGTCCAGGCCATCGACGCCGCGCTGACGCTGGCCGCCGAGACCAAGGGTAAGCCCACGGTCATCATCCTCAACACGGTGAAGGGCTACGGCTCGCCGGTTATGGAGGACAAGGCCGCCTGGCATCATCACCTGCCCAACGATGAGGAATATGCCCAGATTATCGCCGATTTCGCTGCCCATAAGGAGGCTATCAATGGCTAACAAGATCGCCAACCGCAAGGTTATCTGCGACACGCTGCTCGAGGCCGCCGCAACTGACAAGGACATCGTCGTCCTGTGTTCCGACTCCCGCGGCTCTGCATCGCTCACGCCGTTCTTCGACCAGTATCCCCAGCAGTCCATTGAGGTCGGCATCGCCGAGCAGGACCTGGTGAGCATCGCCGCCGGTATGGCCTCGTGCGGCAAGAAGGCCTGGGCCGCCTCGCCGGCGTCCTTTGTGACCACGCGTTCGTATGAGCAGTGCAAGGTCGACGTTTCGTACTCCAACACCAACGTCAAGCTCATCGGCATCTCGGGCGGCGTGTCCTACGGCGCTTTGGGCATGAGCCATCACTCCGCGCAGGATATCGCCGCCATGAGCGCGATTCCCAACATGCGCGTGTATCTGCCGAGCGACCGCTTCCAGACCGCCGAGCTCGTGCGGGCCCTGGTCGCCGATAACAAACCGGCCTACATCCGCGTGGGCCGCAACCTGGTCGAGGACGTGTACACCGAGGACGAGTGCCCGTTCCAGATGGATCGCGCCACCTGGGTACGCCGCGGCACCGATGTGACGCTCGTCGCTACCGGCGAGATGGTCCGCCATGCCGTGGACGCTGCCGACCTGCTGGCCGAGCAGGGCATCTCGGCAACGGTACTCGACATGTACTGCGTCAAGCCGCTCGACGCCGAGGCCGTGATTGAGGCCGCCGGTGCCACGCGCGCCGTCGTGACCGTCGAGGAGCACAGCCCCTTCGGCGGTCTGGGCTCTATGGTCGCGCAGGTGGTGGGCGAGCATTGCCCGCGCCCGGTCAAGTGCCTCTCCCTGCCCGACGCGCCGGTCATCACCGGCACGAGCCTCGAGGTCTTTGCACACTACGGCCTGACGGGTGTCGGAATCGCCAAGACCGTTGCCGAATTCCTGCCCGCAGAGTAATTGGAATGTGACAAAGGGACCGTCCCTTTGTCACATTCGTTTTGAAAGGGGTGGCCATGGGCCGCTACATCATCGGAATCGATCAATCCACGCAGGGCACCAAGGCGCTGCTGGTAGACGAGGGCGGCCATCTGATTCATCGTGCCGACCGCTCGCATCGTCAGATTGTCAACGAAGCCGGCTGGGTGAGCCATGATCCGGCCGAGATTGCCACCAATGTGCTGGCCGTGGCGCGTGCCGTGGTGGAGGAGACCGGGGTCGATCCGGCCGACGTCGCCGGCATCGGCATCTCCAACCAGCGCGAGACCACCGTTGCATGGAACCGCACGACGGGCGAGACACTGTGCGACGCCGTGGTGTGGCAGTGCGCCCGCGCCCGCGAGCTGTGCGACGAGCTGACCGCGCGCGAGGGTGTGGCCGAGCTGGTGCGCGACACGACGGGTCTGGTGCTCTCGCCCTACTATCCGGCGGGCAAGATGGCCTGGATCCTTGCGAACGTTCCCGCTGCTGCCGAGGCCGCGGCGGCAGGCGAGCTGTGCCTGGGCACCATCGATGCCTGGGTGGTCTGGACGCTCACGGGCGGCGCGGAGTTTCGCTGCGACTGGTCCAATGCCAGCCGCATGCAGCTCTTTGACCTGCGCCGTGGCTGCTGGAGCGAGCCGGTGTGCGAGGCCTTTGGCGTCGACGTGGCCTGCCTGCCGCAGGTGACCGATTCCGATGGCCTGTTCGGCATGACGGATCTGGGCGGCTTTTTGCCAGCGCCCGTGCCCATTCACGGCGTGCTGGGCGACAGCCACGCGGCCTTGTTCGCGCAGGGCTGCCACAGCCGCGGTATGGCTAAGGCGACCTATGGCACCGGCAGCTCGGTCATGATGAACGTCGGCGACGAGTTCGTTGCCAGCTCGCACGGGCTTTCGAGCTCGCTCGCATGGCGTATGGACGGCGTGACCGAGTACGTGCTCGAGGGCAACGTGAGCTACGCCGGTGCTGTCAAGACGTGGCTGCGCGACGATCTGGAGCTCATCAATAACCCCGAGGAAGTTACCGACCTGTGCTACGCCGCCAATCCGGCGAGCCGCGTCTACTTTGTGCCGGCGTTTACCGGTTTGGGCGCGCCGCACTGGGCGAGTGACGCCGAGGGCTGCGTCTTTGGCATGACGCGTACCACGGGTCGCGCGGAGTTCGTAAAAGCTGCAGACGAATCGATTGCCTATCAAATCTTTGACGTAATTGACGCAATGGTCGAGGATTCTGGCGCGGCACTTGCCGAGCTTCGCGTTGACGGCGGTCCCACGCGCGACGCGTACCTGATGCAGTTTGAGAGCGACTTGGTTGGCTCGCCCATCCGCATCGCGAGCAATGACGAGATGAGCGGCCTGGGCGCGGCCTGGGCCTGCGGTATTGCGCTGGGCATGTACACGCGCGATGTCGTCGACGTCTACGGCGCCCGCGGCATCGTGGAGCCGTCGATGCCCGCCGACGAGCGCGCCAAAAAGATCGCCGGCTGGCGCCACGCCGTGAAATCAACGATTGCCTACACAGCCTAGAATGGTTTTTCTGGGACGGGGATTAAAAAATCATTGGTCCTCGTCCCAGGTAGTCAATTTGGGACGGGGCTTTTTTGACTGGTATGATTGGTGCGACCATTCGAACCAGCTAAAAGAGCCCGTCCCAATTTGACTATCGAGAGGATCTGCCATGGAGCGCATCGCGAGCTTTTCCGTTGACCATCTGCTGCTTGAGCCCGGCGTGTATGTGAGCCGCATCGACCGCGATCCGGCGACCGGCGCCGCCGTCACCACGTTTGACCTGCGCCTGACCACGCCCAACAAGGAGCCGGTCATGAACACGGCCGAGTGCCACACCATCGAGCACCTGGGCGCGACGTTCCTTCGCAACCATGCCGAGTGGTCGAGCCGCATTGTCTACTTTGGCCCCATGGGCTGCCGCACGGGTTTTTACCTGGTCGTGTTTGGTGAGGTGACGAGCGAGGAGATTCTGTCGCTCGTGCGTGAGCTGTTCGAGTTTGTCGCCGGCTTTGAGGGCGATGTCCCCGGTGCCGCTCCCGAGGAGTGCGGTAACTATCTGGACCAGAACCTCCCCATGGCAAACTGGCTCGCACGCCGCTACCTCGACCGCGACCTGGCCGATATCGACGAGAAGCACCTGCATTATCAGCAGGCGTAAGGGCTTTATCGCCTAAAACGCACGGATTGGGCGCCTTCGCTTATGCGGGGGCGCCTTTTTGTTGAGTGGTCAGGACCAGCGTTCAAAATCGCTCATGTTTGTTCTAGAATGTTCGTATAGTCACATTTACGAACAGGAGTGAACATGCATATCTACTCTGTCTCTGATCCCGAGTTCAAGTCCTATGGCCGCGTGTGGGATGACGTTCCGTCCAGCCTGACCGCTCCACTCGTCGAGGCACTCGCGGCTACGTCCATCCCCGAGGGCAGCAAATACGTGGCCTCCGCGCCCGAGCTCGAGCAGGTTGAGGGCGCCGACACGCTCGGCCTGCTCATGTACGGCGGCCGCCCCTTCCAGCTCGGCTGGTGCAACGGCCACAACACACGACTCGGCTGTCTGGAGTATCACCGCGCGAGTGAGTTTAACCTGGGCGCCCGCGACTTTATCCTGCTCGTGGCGCATCGCTGGGAGATCGAGGACGGAAAGCTCGATACCGCGTTCGTCAAGGCGTTCCGCGTGCCGGCGGGCAAGGTTGTCGAGGTCTTCAACACCACGCTCCACTACACGCCGTGCGTGGTCGATGAAAGCGGCTTCCAGGTGATGGTGGCGCTGCCCGCCGGTACCAACGGTCCGCGCCCCGAGGCCGCAACCGACATGCCTGCCGCCGGTGACAGCTACTGCTACTGGAAGGCCGACAAGTGGGTCCTCTGCCATGCTGACAGCCCCAAGGCAGCCGAAGGCGGCTACGTGGGCCTCATCGGCAAAAACCTCGACATCACCTGCGACTAGAATCTTCCATCTCAATCTGTAACATCTAGCGGGCTAAATCGTCTCTACCTGTTACAGATTTAGACAAACTGCAGAGGACAGGCCGAACAATTTCAATCTGTAACACCGGGCCCGGTTTTGGCTGCCTACCTGTTACAGATCGAGACAAACGGGCCCCAGCCATCAAAAAGGTGACTGTCCCCTTTGCGGTGGTTGGGGCAGGCGGGTATCAAAAAGTGTCAGACGGGACGGTTGCCGGGCGCCTGCGCACGAAAAGAAGTGTCGACCCGCGCTGTTGTCGTTGAGTGGCACCCCGTTTGCGGGGATACTGAAACCACGACAAGCAGCGTATGAAAGGATCGATGCATGGCTTTCCGTAATGACTTCCTGTGGGGCGGCGCAACGGCTGCCAACCAGTGCGAGGGCGCCTACGACGTGGACGGCCGCGGTCTGGCCAACGTGGACGTGGCTCCGCACGGCCCCGAGCGCTATGCGGTGGTCTCCGGCCAGCGCAAGATGCTCGACTTCGAGGACGGCTATTACTATCCTGCGCAGACCGGCATCGATTTCTATCACCATTACAAGGAGGACATCGCCCTCCTTGCCGAGATGGGCTTTAAGACCTTCCGTATGAGCCTGGCCTGGACCCGCATCTTCCCCAACGGCGACGAGACCGAGCCCAACGAGGCTGGCCTGGCCTTCTACGAGGATGTGTTCCGCGAGTGCCAGGCGCACGGCATCGAGCCGCTCGTGACTATCACGCACTTCGACTGCCCGATTCATCTCATCAAGGAGTACGGCGGCTGGCGCAACCGTAAGCTCATCGACTTCTACAAGAATCTCGCGACCACGATCTTTACCCGCTACAAGGGCCTGGTGAAGTACTGGCTCACCTTTAACGAGATCAATATGATCTTGCACCTGCCGTTTATGGGTGCCGGCCTGGTCTTTGAGGAGGGCGAGAACAAGGAGGCCGTCGAGTACCTGGCCGCCCACAACGAGCTCGTCGCCAGCGCTTGGGCAACCAAGATTGCTCACGAGATCGACCCCGAGATCAAGATCGGCTGCATGCTCGCCGCAGGTAGCTACTACCCCTACAGCTGCCGTCCGGGCGATGTACGCCAGGCGCAGCTCGATAACCAGGACAACTACTTCTTCGTCGACGTCCAGAGCCGCGGCTACTACCCGGCCTATGCCGTCAAGAAGCTCGAGCGTCTAGGCATCGATGTGGGCATGACCGAAGAGGATCGCGAGGTCCTGGCCGCCAACACCGTCGACTTCATCAGCTTTAGCTATTACAGCACCCGTTGCTCCGCCGGTGCCGATAACCCCGATGTCGAGCGCACCCAGGGCAACGCCTTCGCCGGCGCCAAGAACCCTTATCTGCAGGAGAGCCAGTGGGGCTGGGCCATCGATCCGCTGGGCTTCCGCATCACCCTCAACGACCTGTACGACCGTTATCAGAAGCCGCTGTTTGTGGTCGAGAACGGCCTGGGCGCCAAGGATGTTGTCGAGGAGGATGGTTCCATCAACGATGACTACCGTATCGACTACCTGCGCCAGCACATCCAGACCATGCGCGACGCGGTGACCGAGGACGGCGTTGACCTGCTGGGCTACACCACCTGGGGCCCGATCGACCTGGTGTCTGCCGGCACGGGCGAGATGTCCAAGCGCTACGGCTTTATCTATGTGGATCGCGACGATGCGGGCAACGGTACCCTCAAGCGTTCCAAAAAGAAGAGCTTCGACTGGTACAAGCATGTCATCGAAACGAACGGTGAGGACCTGTCCTAAGGGCACTGAGGCGCTCAATCTTGGGGCTCCAACCCTCCTCGCGTACCTAAGTACGCTTCGTCGGGCTTGTCGCTCCCAATCTTGAGCACCTCAGGCCCTTAGGGGACGGGCCTGACCGCTGTGAATTTCGCGGGCTCATCCTCATAGTCTCCTAATCAAGGCGCCCGGCGAGTATGTGCTCTCCGGGCGCCTTGCCGTCTGCGGATTTTGGGACATGCGGCCCGCTTTTTCGACTCATCTGTCGGTACACTAAAGGGACTATGGGTACCCGCGAGCGACATATCGGCCACGCGGCCGCCCGGACCGCGCCGGTTGCGGATCCCAGGGGCGGCAGGCTCTTCGCCATGCCGCGATTCCTTGTTGGCATAACGCATCGTGTATACCGTCACCGCGTCTTTGCTATCGCCGGTGCCATCACCGCGCTGTTCCTCGTGCTTTTGGCAGTCTTGCCGGCGCTGTTCGCCTTCGACCCCAAACTTTCTAACACCGTGCCCGCCTATAGCGAGGTATCCGAAGGGGTCGTGGATGCGCTCGTCCACTCGAGCTCTCTCCCGCTGCTTGTCGCCGCAATTATATTTTCGATTTGGGGCGTATCGGTCTATCTGCGCTGTTTGGACTATGTGTTGCGCCGCCGCCTTGTTGCCGTCGCCACCATCTGCGCCCTGTGGATGATCGAAGTCATTCTCAAGTACAAGTCGTTCACGCCGTTCTATGCCACCGTGCTG
This sequence comes from Collinsella sp., assembly GCA_048367555.1. GTDB lineage: Bacteria > Actinomycetota > Coriobacteriia > Coriobacteriales > Coriobacteriaceae > Collinsella. Next base: position 3,961 of record DBGCAP010000019.1, on the reverse strand, counting down.
TGGTACCTGTACTACGTGCCCATGACGCTCATTCCACTGCTCTACCAGTTGTGTGGTCTGCGCCTCGCGGGCCTGGAGCAACACCGCTTGGGTCGCCGCTACTGCGCTGCACTGTGGATTGTGGCCATCCTGCTTATCGGATTTGTGCTCACCAACGATTTTCACCAGCAGGTCTTCCGCTTTGACCGTACAAGCGACACCTGGAGCAACGATTACACGTACGGCTGGGGTTATTTCGCCGTCCTCGTGTGGACGGCCTTTAACTTCGTGGCCTTTTTTATCCTGGTTGGTCGGTCCTCGTCCTTTCGCATCCAGCGATTCTCGGGCACGGCGGCGCTCGTACTGCTGGGCGGCGCATTCTTTGCCATCTCATATGCTCTGCGCGTGCCCTGGGCATGGAGGCTCAACTTTTCGCTCGTCTATTGCGTCCTGTGCGTGGTGGCGATGGAAATCTGTCTCGATTGCGGTGTCATTCCGTCGTATCACGACATAGCTGGCATCTTCGACACCTTGCCGCTTGACCTCAAAGTTCTAACGCGCGACCTGCAGGAGGTCTATGCCACGCCGGTGTCAAAGCCAACGCCGGTAGGCGTGCGTGAGGAGTTGCGAGCCCAGGAACACGGGCATGCCCATGCCTTTGCCGTGGCGTCCAATCCCGATGTAATGTACCGAGCCTTTCCACTGCTGGGCGGATCGGCCCTGCTTGCCCAAGACGTGTCGGAGCTCAACGAGCTTAACCGTGAACTGGCACATCGCCGCATGGAGCTGCAACGCCAAAACGAGCTGCTCGCCGCCGACTACGACCTTAAGACGCATTTGGCAGATCAAGAGGCCGAGACCCTGCTGGTCCAAGACGTGGACCAGGCGCTTGCCCGCGCGCTCGAAGGGATGTACGACCTGCTGAGCTCGCTGCCGCCGTTGACCGACGAAGCGTCTTCGCACGAGCGTTACCGCATGCTGCAGCGCGCCAAGATGCTCGTCGCCTATTGCAAGCGTAAGGGGTCGCTCACGTTGGCACAGCACGGGGAGAGCGGCTTTGATCGCGACCGCATTCAGCTCATCGCCAACGAGCTCGCAAGCGACCTGCGCACCATCGATATCGATTGCGCCTCGATTATCGCCATACGGCGCCCGTTGCACGCCAGTACGGTAAGCGCCCTGTACGACTGCGTGTATGACTTTGCGTTTTTTTGCCTACACCACCGACCATCCGGCGCTTATGTATCACTTGGGCGACCATGACCGATGCAGTGTCGAGCTGTGCGCCACGCTTTTTTCCAACGATGATGAAGATCTTTCGCAGACGCCCGCTGCGCAAGAGCTCGAAAGCGCTCTGCAAGGGCGCAACGTGGCATACCGCCTTGAGGGCGAGCCCGGCCAGCTGCGCATGATCGTTTTGATGCCGAGGGCGGGTGAGTGACGATGCAGATTTCGCTCATCCTTCCCCAAATCGTTGCGCTCGATGTTGTCTTTGCCCTGGCTGCGTGCCTGCAGACGATCCACGTCCCGCTCATCGCATCGCGCCGCTCGTCCTATAACCGTAAGGTGATTTGCGCCTACGAGGCGAGTCTTGTGCTTCACCTGATGATTTCGGCGCTCATCTTATTCGCGTCGTCTGGCTCGTATCTGGTGGCGCCGCTTGACGTTTGCGCCAGGGCAATGGGCGGAGCGTTGTGGCTCAATGCCGCGATCTTTGCCTATGGCGTGGCACTTATGGTGCGCTATCGTCGCCCCGTCATGCTGGTCGAGCTGCTGCTTGTTGTCGCCGTTACACCGCCGGTGGTTTTTGCCATGGGCTCGGCGTGGACCGTTGTCCTTATCGCAGAGGGAGCGTTCTTCCTGTTCCGTTCCATCGCGGCGCTCTTGATGGACGTCCGTAACCGCCAGGAGGATATCACCGCGTTCTCGACGATCGAGACCATCAACGTGATTCCCGTGGGCATCCTGTATCTGGACCCGAGGGGCCGTCCGCTGCTCATGAACCGCTGCATGCGCAAAAACCTGGTGGAACTTCATATGCCTACCGATCTGTGTGACATGAGCAGCACATGGAACGACCTGCGCAAACTTAGCATGCAAATGCCCGAAAGCAGTAGGAACCGTGTGCGGATTAACTTGGACCGTTTTGGTGAGGCTCGCGCGGTGATCGAGATTTCTCCCGCCGAGATTCGCCTATTTGTGCACGACGAGGTTATGGTTTCGGGCCGCCTCTTTGAGCGCATTATCGGACTGGACGTGACGGAGTATGCGCATGCCCACGACCGCCTGGCGCAAGCCAATCACCTGCTTGAGCTTGCGGGCAAAGAACTCCAGGCCCAGATCGAAGAAGTCAAAAAGGTTGCCGACAATGCGGCCTACCTACGTATGCGTGCCCGCGTTCACGATGTAATCGGGCAGCGTCTGTCCATTCTTCATCGCTATTTGGAGGAGGGGCGTCTGGACGATGAGTCGCTCGAGCAGATTGACCCGTTGCTATGCTCAATTGCCGCCGATTTGCGCGGTGGCGGTGCCAGCGAGCCTGCAGAACAGCTGGGTGATATCGTCCATGCTTTTGGCCTGGTGAGTGTGCAGATCGATGTTGAGGGTGCGCTGCCTGAGGACGCGCGTGTCGCCGCCGCATTTTTGCAGATTATCCGCGAGGCCTCGACCAATGCCACCAAGCATGCGCAGGCGCATCGGGTCCATGTGCGCCTGTGGCAGGAGGGGACGGATGCTGACGGCATCGCGCACATGACGATTTCTAACGACGGGTCCCCGGCCCCCGTATCGTATCGCGAGGGAACGGGTATCCCAGGTATGAGGCATGTCGCGCAAGATCTGGGTGGCAGCCTAGAGGTCCATGCCGCCCAGCCCTTTACGCTTGCGGTGTCCATCCCGTTGAGCTCCAACGACACGTCCCAAAGGAGAAGCTCATGATCCGCGTCCTTATAGTCGAAGACCAGGCCATCCTACGCGAGAGCCTGGCGCGCTCCGTTGGCGACCAGCCCGATATGACCGTTGTCTCCGCCATCGCCGATGCCTCCGAGGCCTTGGGTGTCGCGCTCAAGGAGCGCCCGGACATGATACTGATGGATGTATGTACCGAGCATGATTCCAACGGCATCGTGGCGGCGGCACGCATCAAGGGGCAGCTGCCCGAGTGTCGCATCATTATCATGACCGGCATGCCCGAGATTACCTTTGTCGATCAGGCTCGCGAGGCGGGCGTCGATAGCTTTGTGTACAAGAACGTCGGTATCGACGAGCTGTTCGCCGTGATGCGCTCCACGCTGGCGGGCTATTGCACGTTTCCCAAGCCACCCGAGAGCATTTTTTCGGGCACGGCGGCACTCGACGATGTCGAGCTGTCGATTTTGCGCCTTGCCTGCGAGGGCAAGAGCCGCCGCGAGATCGCGGCCGAGCTGTTTATGAGCGAGGGCACCATCAAGCGCCGTATTTCGGAGATTCTGAGCAAGACCGGCTACGACAACATCATGCGTCTTGCCGTGCATGCGGTGACCGAGGGCAGCATCGTTCCCAATATGGAGCGCCCGTAGTCGGTGCGCCGCCCGTGCTCCAACGCCATAGATAGGCCGCCCGCCGTTTTGCATCTAAAAACGGCGGGCGGCCTGCTTGTATGGGCAGTGCTGTCGGCATAAAGCGACGGGGCCGCAGGATTATCTCCTGCGGTCCCGCCTGGCAAGTGCGCGGATGTGTCCGCCAATCCGCGGCCATCGATGTCTGTCGCTACGCGATGGTTGCGCTGTAGGAGGCGACGTCCTCGTAGGAATCGGTCAGGTAGGCGTCGATGCCGATGGTCGTATTGACGAGGTCGTCAAGGCTGTCAAGCTCGCCGCTCGAGAACGTGAATTCCTCGGTGGCGCTGGTGCCGGGCATCAGGTTAGCCGAGAACCAGGGTTCCTTCATGGTGCCGTTGACGTTGGTCTTGCCGGAAGGAGCGTAGAAGGTCAGGTCCTTGTCG
>DBGCAP010000018.1:0-3508 GCA_048367555.1 Collinsella sp. | reverse complement strand
GGAGTGGCGGAATTGGCAGACGCGCTAGCTTGAGGTGCTAGTGACCGCTTTTTGGTCATGCGGGTTCAAGTCCCGCCTCCGACACCATCGCATTTGAGAAGCCTCTTCGGAGGCTTTTTTGTTACCGATAGACGGTGGGGTTCACGATGGAAACGCTTGAACGCAACGAGTGGGCAGACGTTGCCCAACTAGTCGAGATCACGAGCGATGCTGTCATCATCTGCGAGCTCGACGGAACCATTTTGCATGTGAATAATCGCTTGCTTAGTTTGATGTGCGAGGAACGTGCTGACGTCATCGGTGGAGATGTCAAAGACGTCCTGTACTCTTCCGCTTTTGAACGTGCGACGGAACATCGCCTGCCATTTGAAACTGATGGCTCCGAGAACGAACTGATGCTCAAGCTGAGTGACGGTTCCTTTATCCCCGTCCTGGTTTGTGCCGGCTCGGTTACACCGCCTCGCATCTTTGGGCGCCGCGCGCCGCGTGTTCTGGTGGCGCTCCATAGCATCGAAGAGCAATACTCGCACGATCGCCAGCTCAAGCGTGCGCTTTCGGAGCTCAGGGTGGCGAATAAGCGCCTTTCGGGCACATTGTCGGTCATTATGAGTACGGTGGGTTCCGATGAGCTGCCTAGTTTGTTAGATACCGTTTTGAACCAGCTTGTAGGAACGCTCGATGCTTCGGGTGCCGCTATCTATTTTTCTGAGAGCGGCGGTTTTAAGCTTCGCGGTGTTTCCAAGGAGCTGCACGACAGCTACCTGCCCGAGTTTTTGCCGTATGGCGCTGGCATTCCGACGTATGTTCTTCGCGAGTCGCGCGCCTGTCGCTTGTCGATTCAACAGGACCTTGAGGGTGATAGGGCCGCCTCCGGTATGTTCATGGACCTGGACAATCGTTCTAAGCACCTGCTGCGCGTGCAAGATATGCCTCCATACCGCAGTGAGATATGTCTTCCCGTGTTTTACGGTACTCAGGTGCTCGGTGTGTTGGAGGTCGGTTGGAAGCGTCCGCAGGCACCGCTTGCCTATGACGTCAACGTGCTCGAGGTCATTTGCGATTACCTCTCCATCCAGCTGGTCGGCATGGCGTCAAGCTTGCGCTCGCGTCGTACGGCAGAGCTTGGTCGCTCGTTGAATGTGCTTCGGGATGAGCTGTTTACCTACCTCGATGATCCTGTTGCCGCCTCGCGTGCGGTGTCGACCGAAATCTGCGCCGTGCTTAATTGCCATTTCTGCCCCGTGGAGTATGATGCGGGCCTCGAAACCTATGTCATCGATTTCGAGGGCGGCAGCCGTGTGGCGCTGCCGGGCGATCCGGAGTCGCTCTTCTTTTCCGTCACGACGCCGGCGGCACGCCTGGGGACATCTTCCGATGGGTTCAAGGCATCGGTGCTGGGCGGGACGAGCGCAGATGACCTCAAACATGTGCGCCTTACACGTGTGGACGAATCCACGTCTATGGGCGCATGGTTGAGGGCCCACGGCCTACCGTGTCAGGGACTTTATGTCGACTCCGGCATCGAAGCGGGGCGCTATCACTCGGAAGCGGATGGCAAACGAAGCAACGATGCGATTGTTCCCGCCGATATCGCCAAGGGGCCTACGAGGCGCGTTTTGCTGCTTCGTGATGGCAGCCAGGAGCCAATCGATGACCTTGAATACGACTACATGGTGCATTTAGCGCACGACTTTGAGCTGATCTACGAGGGTGAGTCTCAAAAGCGCGAAGAACGTCATATTGCTCAGACGCTTCAGATTGGCATGAGAAATTCGCTTGGTGACGTTCCGGGTATCGCAACCGATTCGGTGTACCTGTCAGCCACGAACTCGGCGTTGGTTGGCGGCGACTTTTATACGCTTGTCCGTCTTCCCGACGATTGCGCTGTAATGATTTTGGGCGATGTTTCCGGCAAAGGAATCGAGGCGGCGTCGATGTCAGCGCTCGTCAAGACGGCGCTGACGGCCTATGCCTGGGAGGGTGCGGGGCCTGCCCGCATGGCTCGCTCGCTCAATAGCATGCTCATGGGCTTTTCGAGGGTCGAGACGTTTGTGACGGCGTTTATCGCCAAGATTGACCTTAAAGCGGGTCGCGCTACCTATTGCTCAGCGGGACATCCTCCCACTATGGTCATTAGGCCAGAGTCGAAGCCGCTTGGCGGCGGAGAAGCCCGAGGGGGAGAAGTGGAGCTCCTTGGGTGCCAATCGGGTGTGATCGGTGCCTTTGGGAGCATGGTGTACGAGACGGGCGTGTTTACGTTCGCTCCTGGTGACATGCTATTTATGTATACCGATGGAACAATCGAAGCACGTGATCGCTCGGGTGCTTTCTTTGGCGAGCAACGTCTTCGTGACCTTCTGCTCTCTGTTTCGGGCGAGGGCGTATCGGGAATCTGCGGTAAGGTCTTGGGCGAGCTTGACCGCTTTACCGAGTCAGCGCTGGACGATGACATCGCGCTGGTTTCCCTTGAGTTTTTACGGGGTCGATCGTAGGCCGCGACGCTTGACGGGCAAAATCTGCGCAGTTGCAGATACGTATGCATCGAGCGAGCTCTTTTGGGGAACCATGGTCGTATGAATGAGTGGAATGACATAGCGGTTTTGACGCCACCGGGTGATGTCGACATCGCCTCGGTGTCCGTCCTGCGCCGACGGTTGGATAATCTGATCGACCGGGGCGTGCGTCGTGTTGTCATCAATTGCCAGGCCGTGGGCTTTATCGACTCGACGGGTTTGGCGTTTTTGCTTACACGTGCCAGAGAGCTCATGAGGCGAGAGGGCCTGCTTTCGCTCGTTAACGCCTCCGATGAGGTCATTCGCTTTTTGGAGATTGCCCGACTTGTCGACATCCTTCATGTTGCGGGTCCGGCGCGTGAGTCGATTCCCGCCATTCCGGTGGGAGAGTTGCCACGATGGAGCAAGAGCATCGAAGTGCGGCGAGGCATCGAGAACCTCCCGTATTATCGGCACCGTGTGGCCGAGCTTCTCGAATCGCTTCCCCTGAGGCGTGATGAGCGTTATGACGTCGCATTGGCGTTGGGGGAGGCATTGGGTAACGCGTATGACCATGCGGGCGGTGTTGGCTGCATCCTGACGGTTCAGGCCTATGGGGACCGTGTTGTGCTCGAGGTGCTTGATCGGGGTGCTGGCTATTCTATCGATGGGGCGAGCGAGCCGGTGGCATCCGAGGAACGCGGACGTGGTATCAAGCTTATGCGCATGCTCGTCGATAATGTGGAGGTTGCCCGTCGTACGGATGGCGCCGGCACACGCGTTCGGATGGTGAAGCTGTTTAGCTCGGCATTGGAATCGTGCGCTTAGCGCTCTGGCTTGACGTTGCCCACCTGCGCGAACTTGCACTGGACAACTTTTTTGAAAAAAGTACTTGCGTCTTTTGGACAACTCGCGTAAATTAATAACCCGCAAGCGGACATGGCTCAGTTGGTAGAGCACAACCTTGCCAAGGTTGGGGTCGCGGGTTCGAGCCCCGTTGTCCGCTCCATTGCATT
>DBGCAP010000017.1:0-6909 GCA_048367555.1 Collinsella sp. | reverse complement strand
CTTCTTTATGCCTAACCTGATCGGCGGCATCGTGCTGGGCTACATTTGGCAGATTCTGATCAACTGCCTGCTCTCCAACGTGGGCGCCCAGCTCATCGCCCTTAACTCTGCTGCTGGCTTCTGGGGCCTTATCATCCTGACCCTGTGGCAGCAGGTCGGCTACATGATGATCATCTACATCGCTGGTCTGCAGTCCATTCCGTCCGACTACATCGAGGCCGCCAAGGTCGACGGCGCTACGGCATGGCAGACGTTTTGGAAGGTTAAGATCCCTAACCTGATGCCGACCATCACCATCTGCCTGTTCCTGTCCATCACCAACGGCTTTAAGCTGTTCGACCAGAACCTCGCCCTTACCGGCGGCGCCCCCGCGCACTCCACCGAGATGCTCGCCCTGAACATCTACAACACGTTCTATTCGCGTGCCGGTATCGCATGGCAGGGCATTGGTCAGGCCAAGGCGGTTATCTTCTGCATCCTGGTCGTGGCCATCTCCATGATCCAGCTTAAGGCCACGAGGTCCAAGGAGGTGCAGCAGTAATGAAACGCGATAAGGTTATCAACCGCGCGCTCTCGATTTTCTTTACGATTCTGTCGCTCGCGTGGATCTACCCTGTGTTTATGATCGCGCTCAATTCCTTTAAGAAAGCGACCGCAATCAGCACCACCACGGCATTCGATCTGCTCACGCCCGAGACGTTCAACGGCCTCGCAAACTACATGCACGCCCTTAACGAGCAGGGCTTTGCCTCGGCATTTATGTACTCGCTCATCATCACGGTCACGTCGGTCGTGCTGATCTTGGTGTGCTGCTCCATGTGCGCTTGGTACGTGGTTCGTGTCAACAACAAGATCTCGAACTTCTTCTATTACCTGTTCGTGTTCTCGATGGTCGTGCCCTTCCAGATGCTCATGTTCACGCTGTCCAATTTGGCGGACCGCATCGGCTTCAACACGCCGTTCAACATCTGCTTTATCTACCTCGGCTTTGGCGCGGGCCTGGCGGTCTTTATGTTCGCCGGTTTTGTAAAGAACATCCCGCTCGAGATCGAGGAGGCGGCCATGATTGATGGCTGCAACCCGGTCCAGGTGTTCTTTAAGATCGTCCTTCCCATCATGAAGCCCACCTATCTTTCGGTCGGCATCCTCGAGACCATGTGGGTCTGGAACGACTATCTGCTGCCCTACCTTACGCTCGACTCCACCAAGTACAAGACCATTCCTATCTTGATCCAGTACTTCCGCGGCGGCTACGGCCACGTCGAGCTCGGCCCCATGATGGCCTGCATCATGATGGTCGTTATCCCCATCGTTATCATGTACATCCTCTGTCAGAAGTACATCATCGACGGCGTGGTGGCAGGTGCCGTCAAGGGCTGATGCCGTAACTGTTTTGCAAGTTTCTGCGGCGCCCCTCAGCGCGGCGCCGCATATCGAAAGGTAGAGACATGGCCGAGATCGTTCTCAAACATGTTCAGAAGGTGTATCCCAACAACGAGTCAAAAAAGAAGGGCTTCTTTGGCAAAAAGAAGAAGACCGAGGAGAAGAAGCACAACCTCAAGGTTACCGAGGACGGTGTGCTCGCTGTAGAGGACTTCAACCTCACCGTTCACGACCAGGAGTTCGTCGTCCTCGTTGGCCCCTCTGGCTGCGGTAAGTCCACGACGATGCGCATGGTCGCCGGCCTGGAGGACATTACCTCGGGCGATGTGCTCATCGACGGCAAGCGTGTCAACGACGTGGCGCCCAAGGACCGCGACATCGCCATGGTGTTCCAGAGCTACGCTCTGTACCCCAATATGACGGTGTACGAGAACATGGCATTTACGCTCGAGCTCAAGAAGGTTCCCAAGGACGAGATCGACCGCAAGGTTCGCTCTGCTGCCGAGATTCTGGGCATTACCGAGTACCTCGACCGTAAGCCCAAGGCGCTCTCCGGCGGCCAGCGCCAGCGTGTCGCTATCGGCCGCGCCATCGTGCGTGACCCCAAGGTCTTCCTGATGGACGAGCCGCTGTCCAACCTGGACGCCAAGCTTCGTAACCAGATGCGTGCCGAGCTCATTAAGCTGCGCCACGAGATCAAGGGCACGTTCATTTATGTTACTCACGACCAGACCGAGGCTATGACCCTCGGTGACCGTATCGTGGTCATGAAGGACGGCGTTGTCCAGCAGATCGCCACGCCGCAGGAGGTCTTCAACCATCCCGCGAACATCTTCGTCGCCGGCTTCATCGGCGTGCCGCAGATGAACTTCTTCGATGCCCAGCTGGTGCGCTCGGGCAACGGCTTTACCGTCAAGACCGAGGATATGAACGTGGCGCTCGCCCCCGAGACTTGCGCTCAGCTTGCCCTCAACTGGGACGGCGGCGACGTGAAGGAGATTACGGCCGGCGTGCGTCCCGAGCAGATCCTGCTTGCCGACAAGGGCGAGGAGGGCGCGCTCCAGGGTACCGTCGAGGTGACCGAGCTCATGGGCTCGACCGAGCATGTCCACGTGACCGCTCCCGACGGCCAGTTTGTCCTGATTATCCCCGTCGTCGACCTCGAGGCCAAGGGCGCGCTCAAGGCTGGCGACACCATCTGGTTCAAGTTCGAGAAGAACGCGACCCACCTCTTCGATAAGGTCTCTGGCAAGAACCTTATCTAGGCCCGGTGCATCCAGGCCCTCCCTTTGGGCGACTGCGGTATTGCCATCCTTTTGCCGCGGTCACATATAAGGCTCCCCTCCCGTCCACTGGGCGAGAGGGGAGCCTTTCTTTGTGTTGGGGCTGTCTGACCGGTCGTTTGTCTCGATCTGTAACGGGTGAGGCTGATTTCGGACGTTAGATGTTACAGATCGAGACGGTTCCGCTGAGCTAACCATTTCATCTAAATCTGTAACACCAAAGGTGAATTTCAGCTGCTAGCTGTTACAGATCGAGATAAACCCAAGGGGAGGGGCCGGTATGTCTCAATCTGTAACAGCTGGGACCGTTTTTACCGAGTAGTTGTTACAGATCGAGATTGTTTGGCCGAGTTGGGTCGCAGGGTAACGTGCGGGCACAAAAAACGGAGCCGTGTTGCCACGACTCCGTTTCTCAAGAGGATGGGTAAGGGAAGTGAAATTAGCTCAGGTGCCAAATCTCGTCGTTGTACTGGGAGATCGTGCGGTCAGACGAGAAGGTGCCGGCGTTGGCGATATTGATGAGCGTCTTGCGCATCCAGGCGTCCTGGTCCTCGTAGTCGGCCAACACGCGCTCCTTGGTCTGGATGTACTCCTCGATGTCGAGCAGGGCCATAAACCAGTCCTTGCCCTTAATGTCATCGTGCAGGCGCTGCAGGCGCTCGACGTTGCCGGTCGCCATAAAGGCCGGGTTGGTGATGAAGTCCACCAGCAGTTTAATGCCGGGCTTGCGGTAGAGCACACCGGCGTCATAGGTGCCGTCGGCATAGAGCTGCTCGACCTGTTTGGACGAGGCACCAAAGGTATAGATATTCTCGTCGCCCACGAGCTCGGCAATCTCCACGTTGGCGCCGTCGAGCGTGCACAGGGTTAGGGCGCCGTTGAGCATGAACGTCATGTTGGAGGTGCCGCTCGCCTCCTTGGAGGCCAGGCTGATCTGCTCGGAGATGTCAGCGGCGGGGATCACGCGCTCGGCGGCGGTGACGTTGTAGTTCTCGATCATGACAACCTGCAGGTAGGGAGCCACGTCGGGGTCGTTTGCAATCCACTGGGAAAGCGTCAGGATCAGATGGATGATGTCCTGCGCGATAGTGTAGGCAGGCGCTGCCTTGCCGCCAAAGATGATGGTGACGGGGTGCTTGGGTCTGTTGCCGTTCTTGATATCGAGGTACTTCCAGATGATGTAGAGCGCGAGCATCTGCTGGCGCTTGTACTCGTGGATACGCTTGACCTGGACGTCGATGATGGCGTTGGAGGGGATGGTCACGCCCTGCTCGAGCGCCATGAACTGGCGCATGATGACCTTGGCCTCGACCTTGGTGGCGGCCAGGCGCTCAAGAACGTCCTTGTCGTCGGCGAACTTGGCGAGTTTGCTCAGATCGCCGGTGCTGCGCCAGTCGGTGCCGATCACATCGTCGAGCAGGCTGGCGAGCGCGGGGTTGGCCCCATGGATCCAGCGGCGGAAGGTGATGCCGTTGGTCTTGTTGGAGAACTTCTTGGGATAGATCTCGTAGAACGGATGAAGCTCGGTGTCCTCCAGGATCTTGGTGTGGAGGGCGGCTACGCCGTTGATGGAGAAGCCAAAGTGGATGTCCATGTGGGCCATGTGGACGGTGTCGTATTCGTCGATGATGGCGACGCGCGGGTCATCGTGCTCGGCCTTCGCGATCTCATCGAGCTTGACGATAATGTCGGCGATGGCAGGGGAGACCTTCTGCAGGCTGGCGAGTGGCCACTTCTCGAGCGCCTCGGCAAGGATCGTGTGGTTAGTGTAGGCGACCATGGAGCGTACGATGGTCACGGCCTCGTCAAACTCGATGCCATACTCGGTGGTGAGCAAGCGAATGAGCTCGGGGATGACCATGGTGGGGTGCGTGTCGTTAATTTGGACCACGGCGTAGTCGGCCAGATCGTGCAGGTTGCTGCCGCGCTCGACGGCCTCGTCGATCAGGAGCTGGGCGGCGTTGCTCACCATGAAGTACTCCTGATAGATGCGAAGTAGGCGGCCCTGCTCGTCGGAATCATCGGGGTAGAGGAACAAGGTGAGGTTCTTGGCGATCTCGGTCTTGTCGAAGTCGATGGAGCTGCCGGGGACCAGGCCGTCGTCGACGCTTGCCAGGTCGAACAGGCGCAGGCGGTTCTTGGTGGGCTGGCCGTAACCGGGCACATCGATGTTGACGAGCTTGGAGGTAACGGCAAAATCGCCGAACTCGACGGTGTAGGAGCGGTCATCGTCGACTAGGATGTCCTGCTCACCGAGCCACTCGTCGGGGACGGCCTTTTGCTGGTTGTCGACAAAGCGCTGACGGAACAGACCGTAGTGATAGTTGAGGCCCACGCCATCGCCGGTCAAGCCCAGCGTGGCGATGGAATCCAGGAAGCATGCGGCCAAGCGGCCCAGGCCGCCGTTGCCGAGCGACGGCTCGACCTCGAACTCCTCGATCTTGTTGAGGTCGTGGCCTGCGGCGGTGAGCTGGTCCTTAACCTCGTCGTAGATGCCGAGGTCGATCATGTTGTTGATGAGCAGCTTGCCGATCAAAAATTCGGCGGAAATGTAATAGAGCTTTTTCTTGCCGTTGTTGAGCGGGCGGGCGGCGGAGCGCTCCTGCACGAGTTTGACCAGCAGCTTGTAAATGCGACGGTCGTCGAGCTGCTCGAGCGAGGTGCCAAAAGACTGCTCGGCGAGTTCCATGAGGTTAATTCGGGGCATGTTTTCTCCTGTGATGGGTTGTTTCATGTCTGCAATTCATAAGAAGCCCGCGCGAGGGGATTGGGGTGGCCTCGCGCGGGAAAAGCAAGCGCGTCCGCACGGTGGGGAGGGGTCGGGCGCGGTAGCTCCTATTGAGGAAGCTCGATTTCGGCTTCCGACGGGATGCGGAAGTAGGTCTCGGTCCAGTCGGTGAGTTTGTGCTCGAGCTCGCGGGTGATGGCGCCGTCGAGCATGCGCCAGGTCCAGTTGCCGCCCAGCGTGGCAGGGGTGTTGATGCGCGCCTCGTTGCCCAAGTTGAGCAGGTCCTGCATGGTGTAGATGCACGTGTCGCTCACGCTGGCGGCGATGGTGCGATTGAGTGCATCTGCCATGGGTTCGTCGGCCTGCTGATGGGTGTACAGGGCTGCCTGCTCGCGCTGACGCGGGGTGGCCGTTCCCTCAAACCAACCGCGCGCCGTCTCGTTGTCGTGGGTGCCCACATAGGCGACGGTGTTGGCGATGTAGTTATGCGGCAGGTAGTACGAGTTGGTACCCTCAAAGGCAAACTGCAGGATCTTCATGCCGGGGAAGCCCGAGTTGTCGCGCATGTCGATGACGCCGGGGGTGAGGAAGCCCAGGTCCTCGGCGATGATGGGCAGCGTGCCGAGCTTTTCCTCGAGCGTCTTGAAGAACTTGAGGCCGGGACCCTGCGTCCACGAACCGTAGGACGAATCGGGCGAGGAGAACGGCACCTCCCAATAGGCCTCGAAGCCGCGGAAGTGATCCAGGCGGATGACGTCGTACATGTCGAGGGCGGCGCGAATGCGGCCCTCCCACCAGGAGAAGCCATCGGACTCCATAGCGTCCCAGTCGTAGATGGGGTTGCCCCAGTACTGGCCGGTGGCCGAGAACTGGTCGGGCGGCGTGCCGGCGACGCTCACGGGATTGCCGGCGGCGTCGATCTTAAAGAGCTCAGGCGTCGCCCACATCTCGACGGAGTCACGCGAGACATAGATGGGCAGGTCGCCGATGATGAGAATGTCGCGCTCGTTGGCATAGGCCTTGAGGCGGCTCCACTGGCGATCGAAGAAGTACTGCGTCATCTGGTGGTAGAGCATACGCGCCGGATGGTCGGCGCAGACCTTGGCGGAAGCCTCGCCGCGGGTGCGGAGCTCCGCGGGCCACTCCCAAAACGCCTTGAGACCGCACTCCTCTTTGACGGTCATGAACTCACAGTAGGGGATGAGCCAGTCCTCGTTGGCCTGGATAAAGTCATCGAAATCGGCCGGCTTGTCGGCAGCAAAGCGCTCGGCGGCTCGGTCGAGAATCTGACGGCGGCCACCAAAGATGGCACCGTAGTCGACATTGCTGGGGTCGGATCCCAGATACACGCCATCGATATCGCGCTGCTCCAGATACCCTGCCTCGATAAGCTCGGCAAAGTCGATAAAGTTGGGGTTGCCTGCGCGGGCCGAGAACGACTGATAGGGCGAATCGCCATAGCTGGTCGTCGTAAGGGGCAGAATCTGCCAGTAATGTTGTTTGCACGAGGCGAGA
>DBGCAP010000016.1:0-8573 GCA_048367555.1 Collinsella sp. | reverse complement strand
ACATAGCCTCTGAGCTGCGAACATTTGGTGGGCGTTAGAAGATTTGAACTTCTGACCTCTTCCGTGTCAGGGAAGCGCTCTCCCCCTGAGCTAAACGCCCGATCAAGGGTGCGCAAGTGCGCAAGGGATAATATAACGGAGCCTGAACTCGGTGGCAAGAACATTTTTAAAAATCGCTTACATTGTGGAATTCGGGGGCTTTGCCATATCCATTTCAAAAGAGCCTGCTGCCGCGATTTGGCTGTCGCATAATGCAAGGCCATTGCGGTATCGAGCTATGGAAAGACGCCTGCGGAAATGTCCTACCGATAAGCGGACAAGCCTCCGGCTGGTGCCTTCGCCGTGGTAAGGTAAGCCGAATTGCTTCCAGGCTGTTTCGGGGGAGTGGAATGAGCAAAGAGTGTGTCGAGCAGGTCGAAGGCGCAGGGGCCTCGGTGCCGATGACCGATATATCGAACATTGATGTGCCCGAGGGCACCGACGAGCTCAGCCGCAGCACCCGCCGTGCATGGCGCGATCGCCTCAACGACGCGTCGTCGCGCAGGATGGCGTTGGGCGTGTTGGCCACGCTGGTGGGCGGTTCGTTTTGGGGTTTCTCGGGTACCAGCGCGAGTTTTTTGTTCGATACCTACCATGTCGATACGCTGTGGCTTATGAGCATACGGCAGATTCTCGCCGGCCTGCTCTTTATGGCTGTGGTTGTCACGCACGACCGCGCACGCCTGGTCAAGCTTTGGACGACGCCCGCTGATCGCAAGCAGCTGCTGCTCTTTACCGCTTTTGGCCTGCTCTTTAACCAGTTTTGTTATCTTTCGGCCGTGCGCCTGACCAATGCCGGAACCGCGACGGTGCTCCAGTGCCTGCAACTGGTCATCATTATGGGCTACACCTGCGTGATCGACCATCGCATGCCTCGCGTGCGTGAGGCCGTTGGCATTGGGTTGGCCCTGGGCGGCACCTTTTTAATCGCTACCGGCGGTGACCCTACCAGTCTGAGCATATCGCCGCTTGGCCTGGTCTCAGGCCTTATGTGTGCGGTTAGCGCCGCCTGTATGGCGGTGATTCCCGCCAAGATTCTGTCCGAATACGGTAGCCCTATTGTTACGGGCTCGGCTATGCTTACGGCGGGTGTCGTTTCGAGTGTCTTTGTGCAGCCGTGGGCTCATATGCCGGCCCTCGATGCTGCCGGCATCGAAGCGCTCGCGGTGTTTGTGATCGTGGGCTCTTTCCTGGCGTATATGCTCTATATGCAGGGCGTCAAGGATATTGGTTCCGTACGCGCGAGTCTCATCGGGACTGTGGAGCCGGTTTCGGCAACCATTACCAGCGCCGTTATGCTGGGCACGGTGTTTTTGCCGACCGACCTGATCGGCTTTGCCATGATCATCGTGATGATGTTCCTGACGGTATAGCTTACGCCGCTGCCTAGACGGACACGGTGTTGCACCGCAATTCCGCGAATTGGTGCCTGCATCTGGAGTTTAACTGACGATGCCAAATATGTCATAAACTAATAGCGTTATTGACTTTTAGTATTGCGAGGACTCCTCTATGGCTGGTAACCACTTTAAGAACGGCGACGGCGAGCGCCCTGCAGTTCCGTCGCGTTCAAATGGGACTGGAAACGATGGCGCACCGAGTGGATCCAGCCAAAACGGTGCTGGCAACCGTACGTCTCCGGGCGAAACGGCGATGTTTACCGCTCTGTACGAACAGTCTCAAAAGGCAAAACAGGCTGGTCGCGTAGGCAGGCAGGCATTTCCGGGCGGGGCGGGCTCTGCGGCTTCGCCGGCCGGGGTCCGTCCGGCGCCAACGGGCGGTGCAAATGTCGCCGGCCCCACTGACCCCGCTAGCAACGCTCATCGCGCCCACAACGCCGACCCCATCAACTCTGCCAATCCCGCCAATAGTGCTTCTTCTGCTGGAGACGCAGGGCTTACGGGTAACCTAGGCACTATCTATACGGGCGCTTCCGAAACCGGCACGTTTTCCCGTCTCGATGACGACGGTGCCGAGTTTAAGGGCTCGGGCTCTAAAGAAGATTATTACGATTTTGGCTTGAACTACGGCGGTGATTCCTCGACGAGCCCGACCTCGAACGGTCTGGTTCGCCATCGCCATCGCAAGGGCGAGCGCAAGAACCGCCGCGTTGCAGCCGTTGTCGCTGCCATCGTCGCGGTGGTTCTTGTCGCGTTTGGCGTGAGTGGCTTCATGCTGCTTAGCTCGGCAAAAACCGTGAAGAGCCAGGCAAAGGAAACTGTCGAGATCGTCGGCAGCCTTAAGGACAAGGTCACGTCGGGCGATTTTTCGACCCTGCCCGACGATGCGAAAAAGATTGACGAACTCTGCAGCAGCATGAAGAAGGAGACCTCGAGCCCGGTGTGGACGATGGCCTCGTTCATTCCGGTGTACGGCAGCGATATTAACGCCGCCCGCACCATGGTCGACGCTCTGTCCGATGTTTCGAGCGGCGCGCTGGTCCCCATGGCCGATAATCTCGCTCAGGCAACGCCCGGCAAGCTGTTCCAGGACGGGACAATCAACGTGTCCGCGCTGCAGGCGGTCGCCGATTCGCTCTCCGATAGCTCGAAGGCGTTCAAGAGTGCCAACAAAAAGGTGCAGGGTATTGGCGATACGCATATCGCCCAGGTGACCGAGCTGGTCGATAAGGCAAAGGACGGCTTTGCCACCCTGGACGGTGCAGTTGACGCGGCAGAGAAGGTCGCTCCCGTTCTGCCCCAGATGCTCGGCGCCAACGGCCAGACGCGCCATTATCTTGTGCTCGCGATGAGCAATGTCGAGATCCGCGCCTGCGGCGGCTTCCCGGGTTCTCGCGGCGTGATGTCAGTGACTGACGGTAAGCTCGAGCTGGGCGATTTTGTCAAAGTCGACATGATGAAAGAGCCTTTGAGCCCGCTTCCCATCACCGATGAAGAGGCAAACTTGTTCACGACCGGATGGGGCCTGACCGGATTCAACACGCTCGGATATACGATGGGCGACGTTACGATGACGCCCGATTATCCGCGTGCGGCTCAGCTTGCCAGCGACATGCAAAAGGCTATTGTCGGAGATGACATCGATGGCGTATTTGCAGTCGATCCGGTATTTTTGCAGTATATGCTCGGCATTGTAGGCGGCACGCAGCTTCCCGACGGCACCGTCGTCGACGGAAGCAACGCTGCAAAGGTGCTGCTGCACGATATTTATTGGAATTACCCGGTAGAGGAACAGGACGCCATTTTTGCGGCGGTTGCCGGATCGGCTTTTAACAAGATCGTGGACGAACTGGGCTCCAGCGATATTACTAAGATCGCCGCCGCCATCGAAAAGGGTGCTTCCGAGGGTCGCATCCTGATGTATTCGAGAAACGATGACGAGGAAAAGGCCGCGAAGGCCCTTGGCATTTCCGGCGCTCTCCAAAACGATGCGTCTGAGGCTCCGATTTTGGGCGTCTATGTGAACAACTACAGCTATTCAAAGATGGATTGGTTCCTCGATAAGCGAGTCACCATCGATTCTTCGGTTGAAAATGCCGATGGTTCGACGACGTATCGAGTGACCACCACGCTCAAGAACACGATGACCCCTCAGGAGAAGGCCGAGATGCCTGGTTATTTCCAGGGCCATAACGGCATTAGCCAGGATATTGATGACGAGGTGCTGAGGCTCTATCTCTATGCTCCCGCGGGAGGCAGCATTTCGGACATTAAGACTTCGGGCTCCGGTTCTATCGAGATGAACGAAGCGACGCACGATGGTCTGAAGGTTGCATGGGGCGGCGTCCACATGCTTCTTGGACAAGACATAAAGGTCGAGTACACGGTTACGACTTCGAAGGACTCTGGGCACAAAGCGCTTAAGGTTCGCACCACGCCAACCGCTCAAACGTTTGAACAGGATAAGTAAGATATGAAGTACTTTGGCACCGACGGCTTTCGCGGCGAGGCCAACGTTGGACTGACGGTAGAGCACGCTTATAAGATCGGCCGCTTTGTGGGCTGGTATTACGGCGCCAACCGCGGGACCAAGGCGCGCGTGATCGTGGGCAAGGACACGCGTCGCTCGAGCTATATGTTCGAGGCGGCGTTGGTGAGCGGCTTGGTCGCGAGCGGCGCGGACGCCTACATGCTGCACGTGATCCCGACGCCGGGCGTGGCGCATCAGACCGTGGAGGGCTGCTTCGATTGCGGCATCATGATCAGCGCGAGCCACAACCCGTTTTGCGATAACGGCATTAAGCTCGTCAATAGCGACGGCTTTAAGATGGACGAGGACGTGCTGGAGCTCATTGAGGACTACATCGATGGCAAGAGCGAGGTGCCGCTGGCAACGGGCAACCACATTGGCGCCACGGTGGACTACATGCAGGGTCGCAACCGCTATATTGCCTCGCTCATCGCGAGCGCGAACTTTTCGCTGCAGGGCGTCAAGATCGGTCTCGACTGCGCCAACGGCTCGGCTTCCTCGGTCGCCAAGCCGGTGTTCGACGCACTGGGCGCCGATGTGCGCGTAATCAATGCCGCGCCCGATGGTTTTAACATCAATGTGGATTGTGGCTCCACGCATATGGAGCGCCTGCAGCGCCACGTGGTGGAGCAGGGCCTGGACGTGGGCTTTGCCTACGACGGCGATGCCGACCGCTGCCTGGCCGTGGACGAGCGCGGCCGCGTGGTCGACGGCGACCAGATCCTGTACGTGTGCGGTGTGTACCTGAACAAGCACGGGCGACTTTCGGGCGGTACCGTGGTGCCGACGATCGCCAGCAACTTTGGCCTGGTCAAGTCGCTGGAGCTTGCCGGTCTGAGCACCGTGACCAGCGGCGTGGGCGACCGTCATGTGTATGCCAAGATGCGCGAGGGCGGCTACAGCCTGGGCGGCGAGCAGACGGGCCACACGATCTTTGGCGATATCGAGCGCACGGGCGACGGCATTATGACCTCGCTGCGCGTTATGGAAGTGATTCGTGCCGAGCGCGAGACGCTCTCGCAGCTCACGGCTCCGTGCAAGCTGCTACCGCAGGCGCAGGTTGCTGTACACGTGGCGGATAAGGACGCCGCGCTCGAGAACATGGGCGTGCAGAACGCCATCGCCGAGGCTGAGGCGTCGCTGGCGGGTGAGGGCCGCGTGCTGGTGCGCAAGAGCGGAACTGAGTCGGTAATCCGCGTTTTGGCCGAAGCCCCCGACCAAGCAGCTGCCGACGCCGCCATGAAGCGTATCGCCGCCGCACTCGAGGCTTTATAGTTACGCGGTTTTACCAAACCGCGTAACTGCTCGACGCTGCAAACGGCCCCAAGCGGCAAACTGACGTTCAATTTCAAGGGCGCGACCAGAAGGTCAGCGCCCTCTCATTTCACGTCATCTTGCTCGCTCGGGGCCGTTTTCGCTGACGTTGCCAAGACATCGGCGTCAACATGGATGGCGTTGGCAATGGCGTGCCGGTCAATCCTTACAACTCGTACAGCGTGTTGAACTTGTCCTGCAGGTAGCTGCAGTAGTAACGGGCGTCAAAGGCCATACCGCAGGCGCCCTTGATGAGCTCCGGCGCGTCCTTGGCGCGACCCCACTGCCAAATGTGCTCGCCCAGCCAGGCGCGGACGGGCGCCAAATCGCCGCTCGCACAGGCGCCGTTGAGGTCGACACCGTCGCGGCACATGGCCGGCACAAACATGGCATCGTAGGCGCTACCCAGCGCATACGTGGGGAAGTAGCCAAACGAGCCGCCGCTCCAGTGCGTATCCTGCAGGCAGCCGTGTGTGTCGTCGGGAACGGGAATGCCCAGGTACTCATCCATAAGGCGGTTCCAAAGCGCGGGGATGTCCTTGGCCGTGGCCTCGCCGGCAAACAGCATGCGCTCGATCTGGTAGCGCACCATAATATGCAGGGGGTAGGTGAGCTCGTCGGCCTCGGTGCGGATCAGCGACGGCTGCGCGATGTTCACGGCGCGGTAGAGCGTGTCCTCGTCAACGCTGCCGTAGACCTCGGGCGCGTGGCGGCGCAGTACCTCGAGCAGCGGTCCCATAAAGGCGCGGCTGCGGCCCACGGTGTTCTCGAAAAAGCGGCTCTGGCTCTCGTGGATGCCCATGGAGGTGCCGCCCTCAAGACAAGTGCGCGCATAGGCGGGGTTGACGCCCAGCTCGTACATGGCGTGTCCAGCCTCGTGGATGATGCTGTAGACGTTGGAGATGCAGTCGTCCTCGTAGATGTGCGTTGCGATGCGCGCATCGCCCACCGAAAAGCCCTCGCTAAACGGGTGCTCGGTAAAGGCAAGCGTGGTGTCGTCCAGGTCCAGGCCGACGAGCTTCATCAGGTCAAAGCTCATGGCGCGCTGGGCGGCCTCGGGCACGCGGGCGTGCAAAAAGTCGGCATCGGGCTGCTGGCCGCGCTCACCGATGGCGTGCACGAGCGGCACGACCGTGGCCTTGACCTCGTCGCAAAACGCATCGAAGCTCTTGGCGGAAAGGCCGCGCTCGTACTGGTCGAGCCACACATCGTACGGGTCGCGCTTGGGGTCCATGAGCTCGGCCTGATGCTTAAGCTGTCCGACGATTCTGTCCACATAGGGCTCAAAGCTCGCCCAGTCGTTGGCCGCCTTGGCCTTGTGCCACACGGCATCGGCCTCGCACGTGAGCCTGGTCCAGGCCTCGGCCTCCTCGGTGGGGATGGCGCTTGCCTCGCGCTGGTCGCGGCCGAGCACGCGAATCTCGTCGAGCAGCTGCGGGTCGTCGATCTTGCCGCCAGCGACCGTCTCGCGCGCCAACGAGCGCACAAGTTCGACAGACTTTTCGCTGGTCAGGAGCTTGTGGTGCTCGCCGGCAAGCGTGCCCATAGCATCTGCGCGGGCCGCGGCGCCGTTGGCGGGGGCAATCGTCGCGCCATCGAACTCGGCAATCTTGAGCAGATACTCGCGGGTCCACAGCTTGCCCTCGAGCTTGCGGAACTTTTTGACGGCCTTGTCGGCCTTCATGCCTTTGGCAGCTTTTGCCACGGCGGCCTTGGCCTTCTTATCGAGCTTCTTTCCCATACCATATCCTTAATCTCGCAGGCCGCGCGCCACGGGTGGGCGCACAGCCAGCTTGCACAGCTACCCGTCTTGTACCCAGCGCGAACAAAACGGAACGCGGCGATACGCTCGCACAATGTGGTATCCTATAACCCAATGCGTTGACGGAGAGGGTTTTGCCCGCCGCGTCGCCGGCAAGAGAGGGAAGGTCATGGGCTGAAAGCCTTCCTGCGGTGGCAAGGGCCAAGCGTTCACTCCCGAGCAGCGACCTCAACGGGCGCGCGGCCAGCGGCGGCGAAGCCCCAGTAGGGAAGCCGTGAGCCTTGCGACAAAGGGCAAAGAGCGGGCGCGGCGGGCCAGACATCCGCCGGGTCAAACAAGGTGGTACCGCGGAATTCAACCGTCCTTGGGCAATGCACATGCCCGAGGACGGTTTTTTTTGTTACCGAACCGGGCCGCGTTTTCGCAATGCTAGGCGTCATCGGTCGCCCCGGCAAGCGAATGCGCGAGAGACGAAAGGGAAGACATGAGTCTGATTGATGATCTGGTCAAACTCGAGGAAGAGGCCAAGGAGCTCGTCGCAGGCGCCGACGACGCCGCCAAGCTCGAGGCTGCGCGCGTTGAGCTGCTCGGCCGCAAGGGCCGCATCACTGGCCTGATGCGCATGATGGGCAAGCTCGCCCCCGAGGATCGTCCCGTGATGGGCAAGCGCGCCAACGAGATGCGCCAGCTGATCGAGGGCATGCTCGACGAGCGCACCACCGAGATGAAGGCCGCCGCCCTCAAGCACGCACTCGAGCACGATGCCGTCGACATCACGCTGCCGGGCATCCGTCCGCAGATCGGCCACCAGCACCTGATCAAGCAGATCATCGAGGAGGCCGAGGACATCTTCTGCGGCATCGGCTACACCGTCGAGTCCGGCCCCATGGTCGACACCTCCTACTACAACTTCACCGCGCTCAACGCCCCCATGGATCACCCGAGCCGTTCGGCCCGCGATACCTTCTACGTGGTCGACAACAACCCCGGCAGCGTCGCGCACCCCGAGGCTCATGCCCACGGCGAGTCCGACGTGCTGCTGCGCACCCAGACCTCGGGCGTGCAAATCCACACCATGGAGTCGCAAAAGCCGCCCATCTACATGATCTGCCCGGGCACCGTCTATCGCCCCGACACGGCCGACGCCTGCCACCTGCCGCAGTTCAACCAGATCGAGGGCCTGGTCGTCGACGAGGGCATCACCTTTGGTGACCTCAAGGGCACGCTCGACTACTTTGTTAAGTGCATGTTTGGCGAGGACCGCAAGACGCGTTACCGCCCGCACTTCTTCCCCTTCACCGAGCCTTCCTGCGAGGTGGACGTGAGCTGCCACGTCTGCGGCGGCAAGGGCTGCAACTTCTGTAAGCACAGCGGCTGGATCGAGATCCTGGGCTGCGGCATGGTCGACCCCAACGTCCTGATCAACTGCGGCATCGACCCCGAGAAGTACACCGGCTTCGCCTTTGGCATTGGCGCCGAGCGCGTCGCGGCCCTGCGCTACGACCTGCCCGACCTCAGAACGCTCATG
>DBGCAP010000015.1:0-139789 GCA_048367555.1 Collinsella sp. | reverse complement strand
GGGCGGTGACGCTGCTCCACGCCGCGAACTACTTCACCCGCGCGCTCACCGTGACCGAGCGCGCCGCCGCGACCGAGGCGCTCAGGGGCGACGCCGTGCGCCTGCGCTCCGAGGACCCGTCGCTTTCCGGCATGCGCGTCGACGACGTGAAGGCCGCCATCATCGAGCGGCAGACGGGCCGCAAGGTCTCCGGCAAGACCATCGCGCGCGAGGAGAGGCTTGCCCGCAGGATCGCCGAGGACCTCTCGCCCGAGTGGGCCGCCGAGGCCGACCGAGGCAACCTCAGCGCCGAGGCGGTGCGCTCGCTCGCGGGCATGCCGAAGGAGCGCCAGGCGGAGATGCACGCCGCGATGGAGCCCTGGCGGCGCACCAAGCGGGAGCTCTCCGACTACGTGAGGAGCGAGAGCAAAACGCAGGCCGGCCCCGACGGGCGCATCGCGAAGGCCGCGAGGCTCGTGGCCGACTTCCTCGAGAGCCCGCCCGAGAGCCCGAGCGCTGCCGACCTCTCGCTGCTGCGGGAGATGGCGCTCATGACCGCGCCCTACGCGGAGGCGGGCGCAGGAGCCCGGAAGGTCCGAAGAAGGGCCTCGCATTCGAAATCCAGCAAGTAGCCTATGGCGTCCGACATCGCGTCGGGCGTCCATAGCACTTGGGGACCGGGCGGCCTCGGACCCGTCATGCCGCGGGCCGTTTGGGAGCCCGCTTACGCGAGGCCCGGTCCCAGAGGCGGCGCCCGAGCCGGGCCGCCGCCTGCGGGGAATCCCCCGCGCCCCTAGAGAGACGCGCCCGCCGCACGGCGGGCCCGAGGAAAGGAATCCGCAATGGAAGAGAGCGTCGGCGGCGCCAGGGGCAAGGAGCGCCGCGTCACGTTCCGCATGGAGGGAGGCGACTACGACGCGCTCTGCGAGCGGTGCGAGCGCGCCGGCCTCAGCAAGTCGGAGTACCTGCGCTACCTCGTGCGCATACCGCTGTCGACGGAGGCGAACGCGGGAGACGAGCACCGCATACTCGTCGACCGGAAGGCCCTGTGGGCGATGTCGCGCGAGCTCACGAAGTGGGGCTACCACTACAACCAGGCCGTGCACGCGATGAACCTCATCAACTTCCACGCCCGCCACGGGCGCGTCGACCGCGACCTCGTCGCGGATAGCGTCCCGACGATCGAGCGCGAGCTCGCCGACGTGAACGCCGCGGCCCGAGAGATGGCGGCGGAGCTCGGTCGCATCGGCGCCGACTCGCTCGTGGAGGGCTCGCCATGCCGATCCTGAAGCCGATAAGCGGCCACGGCTCGACGGGCGGCATCCGCCGCTACCTCGAGAAGGGAGGCCGCGCCCTGGCGCGCGACCTGTTCAACCTGAGCTACGACGAGCGCGACGCCGGCGCGCTGGGGGAAGACGCCAAGGAGGCCTGCGCCTGGGACGCCGAGATGGACGCCACGCGCGCCGCCTTCGGCACGGACGCGCCCTGGCGGGGAAAGCCCGCGCGCACGTTCAAGCACTTCGTGCTCTCGCCGGACCCCGGCGACAGCATCGACCTGGCGGCGCTGCGCGAGCTCGCGTGCTCGTGGGCGCTCAAGCACTTCGGCGACCACGAGATCGCCATCGTCTACCACGACGACAACGCCCGCGGCATACCGCACGCGCACATCGTCGTGAACAACGCCAACCTCCGAACCGGCTACCGCATGCAGACCCAGCACCCCGAGGACCTCAACCGAGACCTTCAGGACATGGCGCGCGAGCGCGGGCTGTCGGGGCTCTCCAACGACCGAGCTCCCGAATCGCCGTCGAAGGCGCGCGGGCATGCCGGCGCGGGCGGGCCAAGGAGCCGCAGGAGCGTCTACCTGGGCCGGGCCGAGAAGGAGATCATGCGCTCGGGCGGCTACTCGTGGGTCGGCGACATCCGCGCCCGCGTCGCGCTCGCCAAGACCACGGCGCGCGACGAGGCGGAGTTCCTCGGCATCCTCGACGCCCTGGGCGTGCACGTCGCCGACAACTCGGCCAAGGCGCGGCGGGACGACTGGGTGTTCAGCCTGGCGGAGGAGCCGTCCAAGAAGGTAAGCGGCGAGCGCCTGGGGTTCGTCTACGGCAAGGAGATGCTCCGCCGGCGCTTCGAGCGCGAGGGCGCCTACCGTCCCACGGACGCGAGCACCGCGCGCATCCGCGAGGCCGCCGAGCGGGCTCTCGAGCTCAACGACCTCTCGGAGCTGAGCAGGCTCTCCTCGGCGCTCGAGACCTGCGCGAAGTTCGACGTCGAGTCCATCGAGGAGTTCGGGCTCAGGATGGCGACGTTGGAGCGACGCGGCCAGGCGGGCGGCGAGGGGTACCGCCGCCTCGAGGCCGCCCGCGCCTACATGGCCGAGAACGGGCTCATGCCGCTCAAGACCCGCTACGGGGACGGTGAAGGGCGCGACGATGCCAGCGGCAATTCGCGCCAGTGCCACCGAGCGGACGAGCAGAAGCGCATCCTCGCCGCCGAGCGGCAGCGGGCCCAGCAGGACCAGCGTAGGGAGAGGGGCCGGAGATGATGGTGAGGATAGAGTACGAGGGCGGCAGGACGACGCTGTTCGACACGCTCTCGTTCACGGAGGGGTCGCCGTTCTCCGGCGCGAACATGCTCACGGAGTTCGAGCTCGAGATGCGGGAGGAGCCCGAGAAGGGGCTCTGGCTCACGGCGAACTGGCACCAGGTGCGCGACGACTGGCGCGCCGACGCGCCCGCGGACGGCATCCCGGCGGCGCGCAGGTCCCGCGGCTGGCGCTTCATGCTGGCCTCGGAGGCCGAGCTGGGGCGCGCCCGCCGCGTCCTGCTCGACGGGGACGAGGCGTTCGCCCGGGTGCGGGGGTACCTGTGCGACGCGGCAGCGATCGGCGCCTGCTACCGCGAGTACGTGGGCCCTCCCTCAAAACCGCTGAAGTCGCAGATAAGGGAGCTGCAGCACGCGCTGGGGAGGGCAGAGGTCCCGGGCGTGCCCGACGAGCTGGCGAGGCTGCTCGCGGAGGAGAAGGAAGAGGGCGCCGAGGAGGGCGTGCGTAAGGTCAAGGAAGATTGGGGTGACGTCGATGAAGAGGCTTGGTAGGTTCCTCGTGGCGGCGCTTAAGGTCACGCTGGGCTTTTTCGTCTGGCTGTTCCGCGCCGTGTTCAAGTGGGTGATGTGAGAAGAGGCGGGCAATTGCCCGCCTCTTCTTCTTGGCTTCTAATCTTTCTTATCGTCGATGAGCCAGCAGTCGGTTCCGTCCGTGAGCAGCGTCCTGGCTGTCCGGGATGCCGCTGCGATGCGTTCGATCTCGCCTTTTCGATCTTCGGCTTCGGACCTCAGTTTCGACTCTCCCGAGCGTAGGCTCGTGCGCATCTCGACCTTAGCCTCGAGGAGCTGCTCCTTTGCGGCGGCTCTAGGCGTCTGGGAGACCAGCCTCTTGAGGGCGTTCCCCTGGGTGCCGCGAGGAAGCGCGATGGGCGCCCCCTTCATGCCCCCGATCTTCATCTCCATGAGCGCGGCGAGGACCTGCCTCTTTTTCAGGAAGCCCTGAGATTTGTCGAGGATCCGCTGCTCTTCGATGAGGGCGCTGCGGTCGTCCATGCTGCCGTCGTAGTACATGCGCGTCATGGCGAGCGCCGACAAGGCCTGGAGGCACATGCCGAACTGGGCCTCGTAGGATTGGATCTCTTTAAGCAGCGGTTCGAGGTCCTTCTCGCGCTCGGCGGCGCTCCTGACCCCGTCTTCGACGCCGGCGAGCTGCTCGGTAATCCAATCGATTACCTGGCCGACGTCGTTGTACCTGCCCTCGATCTCGTTTCTTGCCGCCTGGCGCGCCTCGGCGGGCTTTTGGAGGTAATCGTCATGAAGGGCTGCGTAGGTTCTGGCGATGTCCAGGGCGTTTTTGACCTTCGCCTTCTGATCTCCGGCGATCATGGAGGCGATCGATTCCAGCTTAGCGTCGATGCGCTGGAGGCTGTCGCTGATTTCTGTCATGTACGCCTGGCCGACAACCATCGCCGCCGCGGCAAGGCCGATGCTGGCGATCTGCGCCGGGCTGACCCCGGTAGCTTTGAGCGAGACGTCGCCGCTCAGGCGACCCTTTGGGTCTCGGATGAGGGCCCTCACCGCTTCCGGATCCTTCTTCGAGGCGACGAGGTCCTTAAGGCTGTAGCCTTCGGGGACCTCGACTTTGTAGAGCTGCTTTCCCTCGACGAGGTCTATGACGTCCGAGGCGAGGCCGAGAAAGGCGTCCGCCCGCTCTCCGATGCCGGCGTTGTTCTCTTTGCTCGTATTGGTGTTCGCGATGACCTTGATGCTGTTGAGGTCGTCGATCGCAACAACCTCGACGCTAATCGGCGCAAGTTCTTTGTCGCTCATGCTCTTAGCGCCTATCTCGCCTCGTCGGAGCGTGCCAGGACGTCCCATTTGTTGTACGAGCTCTCGGCCTGAAGATCCCTGACGAGGGCCTCATAGCGGCTCTCGAGGTCTTTTTCCTCACACGGGAAGAGCAGGATCATCATGGGTCTTTTGAACTTGAAGTCGGCGTAGACGTCGACGTTGCCGAAACCGCAAAGCTGTGTGTATATGCTGAAGCCCATGGATTTGCCGCAACCGACATAGACGTCCTCGTAGGCGGAAGGGTCTTTCTCTCGTGCCGATTTCATCGTGACGACGGCGTAGCAGCCGGCGATCGCCATGTACCCATCGCTGAGGTCGGCTTCGCTGGAGACGTTGTTCTCAAAGTTCTCGAAGAACTCTTTTGCGGAGATCGGCGGAAGCGAGCTTGCCACGGCCTTCTTGCGGGATGCCTCGAGTGACTTTTGCTGCTCCTTCTTGTCTTTGATTGCCCGACCCTTTGAAAGGAATGAGTCCCTGGCTTCTCCCAGGCTATCTGCCGCCTGCTTCCCCCTTTGCTGCCCCCAGTCGATCAGAGCGGGCCCGTATTTGTTCACAGCGGGCTCAACGAAGGGCAGAACGTCTTTTCCGATGTCGATAGCCTTTTTGACGTCTTGCAGCTTAATCTTTCCCAATTGCGTACCTCTGTTCATGGACAACCGGAAGCTTATCGAGAAGCAGCCGGCAGCGTCTTGTTTCTATCAAGTGCGTAAATTATCTCACCACATGCAAGACCCCTTGCCGAGATATAGCGGCAAGGGGTCGAAGGGCCATATTCGGTTGTAGTTTCGATCTGCAAGTCCTAGTCTCGGTCGTCGTCGTCGCCGGCTGCGCAGCAGGCGTAGGCCGTGAGCGTGAGGAGCCCCATGAGGAGCCCTATTCCGAAGGGCGCGAATCCCATCCTTCCACCTCCTTCGCGTAAACGACGGTGCGCGAGTTGCTCGTCTGGTAGCTGCACGTCACGAAGGCCCAGGCCTGCGCGACGTCCGAAGGCTCTTCCAGGACGACCTCGCACCGGGACAATTTGTCCCCGAGGTAGGCGGCGAGCGCCGCCGCGTCTGCAAAGTCGGTCCGCTTGCCCTCCGAGCTCGCGTCGACCACGTCGGCCGCGAAGACCTCGAGCTCGATCGCCTTCTCGCGGGTGTAGACCCGGATGGTGCGGTGCCCCTCGGCGAAGTCGCGCGACGAGTACTGCGCGAGCGGCGCGAACATGGTGCCGTCGGACATGTGGTGCCCGTAGACGATGACGAGCGGGCTCTCGGCGCCCTGCGCGCACCCGGCGTCTATGTAGGGAGCGCCCCACGCGGATCTTTCGCCGCCGGCGTCGTGCGTGAGGTAGAAGTCGGGCGATTCAGTCCGGCCCTGGACGATCGGGTAGTCGACGGTCGTGCCCGGCACGCGCACCCAAGCGACGACGGAGGCGGGAAGGGCGTCCCAGTCGATGCCGCCTCCCGTCTCTTGAGCCTCCATTGTCGCGTCCTCTTCCGCAGTAGGCACCTCGTGCACCTCGTACGGGTTCCTCTCGGGCAGCGGCAGGACGGCGAGCGCCCCCATCGCCAGCAACGCCACGGCAATGGCGAGCGCCGTGGCAGCTTTCCCTTTGTTCATGTCCTCCCCCGTTCGCAGGGGAGGCCCCGGGCGAGCGCCCAGGGCCTCCGGTTCGGTATCGATGCGGCGCCGCTACTCTTCCGGCTCTTCGGCAGGCTCTTCGGCTGCCGTGTCCTTGCTTGCGCCGGCCGTCTTGCGCTTGCGGTACGCGAGCGCTCCGCCCGCACCCGCCGCAGCTGCCAGAGCGATGCCCGCGGCCACGGCGTAGCCGGTGCCGTCGGGGGCGTCGGCCCCGGTCTTGGCGTAGGGCTCCTCGGGGACCTCGGGCGTGTCGGGGTTGTCCACGACGACGCTCTGCTCGGCGGAGTCGATGTCCTCGTGGGTTGCAACGACGTTGCCGGCGGAGTCCAGGACCTTCTCGAAGACGACGAGCTCGTCTCCCTCGGCCAGGCCCTCGGTGTCGAACTCGAAGGTCACCTCGACGGTGCCGGAGGGCGCCTCGGGCTCGAAGGGCGTGCGCGCGGTCACCTCGTTGCCGTCCTTGTCGAGGAACGGCTCTCCGGTGCCCTTGTCCATGAGCGTGCCCACGGCGATGTAGGTCTCGCCGGGGACGAGGCCCTTGTAGGCCACCGTGTCGACGACCTTGGCCTTGCCGGCCTCGATGACCTGGTCGCCGTCGGCGGCGTCAGCCGCCTGCGTGCTTACCTCGACGGCGACGTGGACTGTCTGGCCCTCGTCGGAGAGGTCCGCGTGCGACGCCACCTCGGCTCCGTCCTTGCGTAGGCTCTCGAACACGACCAGGTCGCGGCCGCCGAGCAGGCTCGCGTCGAAGGAGATCTCGACGTCCTGGTTGCCCGTCGAGAGCGCGGGGGCGAACTCGGCCTTGGCCTCCACGGGCATGCCCGAGACGTCGGTCACGGGCTCGCCGGTCGCCTTGTCGACGAGGGTGGCCGAGAGCTCGTACTCCTCGCCGGCCTTCAGGCCCTCGTAGGCGACGGCGTCGACGACCTTGGCCTCGGCGTCGGCCGAGACGTCCTTGTCGCCGTCCGCCCCGTCCTTTGCCGTGGTGGAGATGCGCGGGCCCTCCTGGTCGTCAAGGCCCATCCACACGGCCTTCGCGACCGTCGAGTCGCGATCGATCCAGAAGCTTCTCGTGATGAGCTCGAGGCCCTCGTTGGCATCGCAGCGCAGCTCGGTCATGGTGTAGGCGCCGTACGGCAGGGCCGCCAGCGAGTCGTCGACCGGCGCCGAGGAGCCGTCCTCGCCGAGCGAGAACCAGATGCCGGCCTTCGGGTCCATGTCGGCGGCAGCAATCGGGCCCTCATGGCCGAGCAGGGCGTCGTTGGCGTTGGTGTCCCTCGAGTGCTTGTTCCAGCTGCTCGCGGTCGACGCGTCGCCGTTGCGGTCCGTGACCAGCACGTGAATCTCGCCGGTGGCCGCGTTCTCGATGGCGAACGGAACCATGAGGCCGGCGTTGTCGGACTCGCTCTTCTTGGAGAGCTCGAGGTCGTTGCGCACCACCTGGTCGCGGAACTCGAGCGCGGCGCCGTCCGCGGAGGCGCTCACGATCTCGTCGCCGGTGCGGACCTCAAAGGTGCGGGGCTCGCCGTCGGTCAGCAGGTAGCTCCCGTTCGTCGCCGTCTCCCGCACGTCGTAGGTTCCGTACGGCAGTGCGTTGGCCGCGGTCTGCGCGGTGTAGGCGCCGGCCTCGTCGTTCCATGCGGTGGTCAGCGTGGCCACGGCCTCGCCCGGCTCGCGCCACTCGCCGTCAACGAGGACCTTGTGCGCCGAGCGGTTCGTGACGGTGAACTCGATCCCGTCGAGGCCGGGGTGCTCGCCAGGCGCCTCCTTGTGGCCGCTGCCCGCGAGCGCCTCGGACGCCTGCAGCTCCTTGTCGGACTTGGTCACCTGCACGCCGCCGCGGAAGACCTCGTCGGTCACGGGGTCGCCCGTGAGGTCGCACACCTCGCCGGCCTTCACGGTGAACGCGACGGGGACGTCGCTGGCGTCGTAGCCCTCGGGCGCGCCGGACTCGACGATGCGGTAATTGCCCGCGGGAAGCGCGTCGGCGCCGGTCGCGGCGACGTGCGACCCGTCCTCGGGCGCGGTCTTTATCGTGGCGCATACCTCACCGTCGGCGTAGTACTTGCCGCCGACCAGCACGTAGCGGCCGGTCTCGTTAACGACGAAGAAGCTCGCGCCGTCGAGCGAGGCGTCGCCCTGGGGCTCCGCGCCCGCCTCGGAGTCCGTTTTGGCGACCTTGACTCCGCCTGCGGACCAGCTGAAGCTCACGAGCGTCTGGGAGCCGCCGCCGGTCCTGACGCAGAACGCCTCGAACCCGGCGGATACCTTGCCGGCGCCCGCCTTCATCTTGGCGAAGGTCCCGCCGATCAGCTCGGATTTCGCCCAGGAGGCGAACTCGGCGCTCGTGCCGTGCGTGGCAGCCGACTCGGACCCAGAGTAGGCGTAGGCGATGAGCACATGGCTCGCCGCCGCGTACTTGGCGTCGTCCCAGCCGCCGCCGTCGTACCAGCTGCCCGGGAACATCGACGCGTCGAAGCCGGGAGAGCCGAACGAGTACCAGATCGCCGCTGTCACGTCGCCGCTCGGCACGGGGCTCGTCGAGTAGGAGCCCGGCGCGGGCGTCGGGGACGAGGGCTCGGCGCAGTAGGCGATGTTGCCGTCGGCGCTCATCCACGTGGTGGCGAAGCCGCCGTAGGGGATCTTGCCGCCGATGGACACGTCTACCGTGCTCGGCGCGGCGTAGGCGGGCGAGGCCGCCACAGAGGCGAGCAGAGCCCCCGCCGCCAGGATGAGCGCCATGGCGCATCGGAGGAGCTTTTCCTGCAGGGTGCAGTCTTTCGCTGCGTTCATCTTTCCGCCTCCCTATCTCTCGACGCTTCGCTGTGCGCGGGGCGCCTCGTGCTCGGCGGCGCGGCTCGCCTGGCGGGCGTGCTCGGCGCGCTCCGCGAGGTAGCGCGAGCGCCCTGCGTCAACGGCCTCCTTGAGCTGCGCCGGCATGACCTTCACGGTGTCCTTGACCGTGCGTCCGTCCTCGTCGAGCTCGGGCTGGCCGTCCGGGCCCATCACCGTCTTCCTCAGCCACACCTCGCGGTTCGCGAGCAGCGGTATGTCTCGGAAGTCGGCCCCCTTGAAGCGGCTCTCGTTAACGAACATGGGGCTGAACTCGTAGCCTCCCACGTCCATGCCGTCGACGACGGTGCCCTTGGGAAGGGTCGCCGAGTTGAAGGTCCTGGCCTCGCCGGTCGCGCGGTCGGTGTACTCGATGCCCTCGCGCACGAAGCTCTTGTGCAGCGAGAGGTACACGTTCTTCCTCTCTTCCATGTCTTTCCTCCTTTTCGTTTTCAATCGGTCCTTGTCTTCATCCGCCGGGACGCGTGCCCCGGCGCGGTGCCCCTATCTCATGGCGACCGCCCCCTTCCTCGCTTTTCCGCTAGAAGCCGCTCACGATGTCGCGCGCCCAGGAGCCGCTTTTCACGAGGGCCAGGATGAGCAGCACGCACATGGCCAGGTACTGCAGCGCGTAGGTGAGCCCGTTCGCGACCGCGTCGGCCGGGGTACCCGTCCCGGGGTTCGCCCCGGTGAGCCCGCCGAGCACGAGCGGGAACGATATGAGTAGCACGAGGATGATGACGCCGGCGATGCAGACCGCCCCGAAGCTCTTCAGGTAGCCAAGGCCTATCTGGCGCGTGGCGTCCATGCCGAGGAACGCCAGCGGGATCGGGGCGAACGCGGCCATGATGTAGAGCTGGAGCGCGCGGGCCCAGCAGACCACGAGGGCGACGACGTAGGCCGCCAGCACCACGACCCAGCTGATGAGGCTCACGACGAGCATGGCGATGAGCGACGGGATGTCGTCGTCGGTGGTGACGACGGACACCTCGGGCAGGTCGAGCGCGCCTCCGGCGCCGAAGAGCGCCTCGACTCGGTCGATGGCGAGCCCGCAGACCTCGTAGATCGACGCCATCAGGTCGAAGCTGTTCTGTATGAGGAACAGGAACACGGCAAAGAACACGAGAAGGAAAACGACCTCCTTGACGCCGGGAAGGCTCTGGCTGCCGTCCATGCGCTGGGAGATCTCGATGAGCTTCAGGGTGAAGACCAGGCCGAGCACCCCGCACCCGATCGGCAGGATGGCAACCTGCCATACGCCCCGGGCGACGTCGTGCATGGTCAGGTCGCTCGAGCTCGTGAGCATGTGCGCGAAGTCGGCCGAGAGGATCCCGTTCGCGCCGATCGACCCGAGCACGCCCGTTTGCGCCTTGAACATCCAGTTGCAGCAGTCGCGCAGAAGGCCGCACAGCCAATCGTTGACGTCCCCGGCTATGTCGGCGTATGCCGGCTGCACGGGGACGAGCAGGAGCGCGCAGAGGGCGAACGCCGTCGCGGCGGAGATGGCGAACGCCCTTCGGCGTCGCGCCTTGAGCGCCCCCATGGCTACATCGCCTCCAGCGAGCCGCCGCGCGAGACCACGGTGACCACCGTCGAGGCGGGGTCGTCGAGCGTGAAGGTCGTCGACGCGACGTTCCCGGCGTAGTCGAGCCACACCTCTTTGTCCCAGGAGGCACCCGCCGCCTGCGGGGACACCTCCGCCGCCTTCCTGGCGACGGCCTCCTCGATGGCGGCGACGTCTACGCCAAGCGCCTCGGAGAGGCGGCCGTCGGTGCCGGTCACGGAGAACGTTCCCTCGCGTGCCTTCTGGGGCGCGTAGGCCTGCGTCAGGAGGTCGCAGGCCAGGGTGCGGGCGTCCCCGCCGCCCGAGACCTGGATGAGGGACAGGCCTCCCGCCTTGTCGCCGGTTCCCTTGACGTCGATGGGCACGCTGAGCACGCCGTCGGCCTCGGTTGGCTCCTCTGCCGAGAAGAACCAGGCTCGCTCGGTGCCGCCGGCGCTCTCCACCATGGCGCCCTCGACGATCCGCAGCGTGGCGGTCGGGTCGTCGGCTCCCGTCCACACGGTGTTCCAGAGCGCCTCGGCGCCCGAGGCGGCCTTCCCGGTCGCCGCGTCGGCGCCTGCAGCCGCGGGCTGCGCCTGCCCCTGGGGGCTATCCTGCGCGCCTTCCTGCGGGGCGATGGCGCAGCGCGCCGCGCCCGCGCCGAGCGCCACGGTGAGCGCGCCTGCCGCGACGGCGGCCATGACCCTTGACTTTCCCTGCATTGGTTTCTCCTATCTCGCGGTGAGCGCGCAGCTGAAGCTGCCGATGCCGCTCGCTATGCGGCACACGTCGCCCGTTCGCGGCTCGTGTATGTACCTGTCGTCGCCGATGTAGATGGCCACGTGGCCCGAGCGGTAGAGGATGTCGCCGGGCTTCGCCTCCGAGAGCGGTATGCGCCTGAGCTCCTCGTACTGGGAACCCGTGTAGTGGCTTATGCGGATGCCCGCCTGCGCGTAGCAGTACTGCGTGAGCCCGCTGCAGTCGAGCGCCTTGCCGGGGGTCGAGCCTCCCCACACGTAGGGCACGCCGAGCTGGCTGTACGCCGCCTCGACGATCGCGTTCCCGCTCGCGGACGGGTCCTTCAGGTCCTCGACCGTCATGGAGTCGAGCCGGTAGAGGCCCCATTGCGCCATGATCGACTTCAGGGACTCGACGTAGGACGAGTCGGTCGCCCAGCCGGCGTCCTTGAGCCCCTCGGCCATCCTGTCCGAGTCGTGCCCCTCGATCGCCTCGCGGATGAGGGCGTTGCCCGAGTAGCGCTCCGCCTGCAGGAAGATCCTGCTGCGGAAGCGGATGCACTCGGCGTCGCCGGTGAAGCGGATGAAGCTCGCCGTGATCTGGGTGTGCTCGCCGGGCACGTACTCCTCGCTGGTGGCCCAGTTCGCCTTGCCTGCGACCTCCGGGCAGCCCGCGTAGCCCGACCACCACTTCATGCCGAAGAGGTTGTGGTCGCGCTCTGCGAGCCGGCTCATGCGGTCGCCCTGGCCGGACTCCTGGATGATCTGCGCGATGGTGCAGCCCGCCGGGTGCCCGTACTCCTCCTGGCACTCGAGCGCCGCCTCGACCATCTCGTAGGTGATGTAGGGCGGCAGCCCCTCGAGACCCTGCTTGGAGGCCGCGTCGTCCCAGAAGCCGAACAGCGCGCTCAGCAGCTGCGCGACGGCGAGCGCGCAGGCGACGAAGGCCACGATGCCGGCCACCGCCCCGAGCAGGGCGGGCGCTGCGCCCGAGGCCGCGCCCGCGATCGCGGAGGCGGCGCCCTTCGACCCCGCGGCGCGGGCCGCCTCGCCCGACGCCTGCGCGGCCGCCTGGGCCGCCTGGTGCCTGGCCGGGGCGGTCGCGCCGGCTGCCTCGGGGCCGCGCGCGCCTCCCTTGGGGGCGCCGAGGGCGGTCGCCGCCTTGCGGCTGCCTTGGGCTGCTTTCTTCGCCTTCCTCTGCCGCAGCCTTCCCGCGGCCTTCTTGGACGCGCGCCCCGCGTCGTACATGCCCGAGGCGCCCTCGAGCTCCTCCGAGTCGTCGAATTGGGAGACGGCCTCCCGGGCGATCGCCAGCTTCGCCGCCTCGACGCGCGAGCGCATCGCGGCCGCCGCGCGCCGGTCGCCGGCGGGTTGGGACAATTTGTCCCCGAGCCCGCCTTCCGGAGCATCGGGCTTGGAGGGGCGCTCCTTCGCCGTTGCGGCGGGGCCTCCCGCCTCGTCGAGCGGGCCGGCTCCCTCCGAGACGTTTCCCAGGGCGTCGCGCTCGGTCTCCGTGACGTCGCCCGAGGTGAGCACGTCGCGGCGCTGCGCCCCGACCACCTCGAGCATCCCGCCGCCCTCGCTCGGGCCGGCCATTCCTATTCCTCCGCCTCTCGCGCCGCCCGGCGCATCTCGCGCTCGGCGACCTCTGCGGGCTTGGTGTTCCACAGGTCGTAGAGCGGGCCTTTCGGGAAGTCGTCGGTGATGGGCACGCGGATCCCGGCGCTGATGAGCAGGCCCTCGCCGGGCTTGACGGCGTCGCCGATGTAGCCGCGCTCCGTGGCGGAGAGCTGGAGCATCTCCGCCCACGCGTCGAGGTCGGCGGTGGACTGCTTGTGCAGCAGGAAGAACTCGGAGTTGAGCACCATGTCGCGGGCCTCGGCGTTGGCCAGCATGTGGCTCGTGTTCTGGCTGATGCCGGTGCAGATGAGGCCGAACTTGCGCCCCTCGCGCCACAGGCGGGCGAAGTACTCGACCACCGTCGGGTGCGCGAAGAGGCTCTGCACCTCGTCGATGTAGAGCCATGTGTAGTTGGGGCGCGGCGGCGTGACCATCACGCGGTTGCGCACCATCTCGAGCGCCGTGATCATGCCGAACACGCGCATGTTCTGGCCGAGCCCGTGCATGTCGATGTTGGTGATGCGGTTGTCGAGCGCCACGTTGCTCTGGCCGTTGAAGAAGGAGAACGCGCCCTTCACGTAGCGCTCGTAGCGCAGCGCGATGTCGGCAGCCTCGGGCTCGGGCTGAGCGAGCAGCGCCGCGTGGAAGTCGCCGAGCGTGGGCAGGCGGCCGTCCCTCGCGCACTCCCGGTACGCCTCGCCGACGCAGCGGGCGATGATCGAGCGGTCGCGCTCCGGCAGGCCCTCGCGCCCCTCGGCCATGAGCGCGCTCGAGAGCGCGAGCACCGCGTCGGTCTTGTACGCGAGCTTGGCGGCGTCGGCGCGGTCCGCGACGTCGGCGGTGTCGAGGGGGTTGAGCACCGCCGAGCATCCCGGGGCGAGCTCGACGTTCGCGCCGCCGAGCGCGCCGACGAGGTTGCCGTACTCGCCGGCCGGGTCGAAGATCACCACCTCGTCCTCGGGGTGCGCGAGAACGGTGTTGGTTATCTCGCGCTTCACCGAGAAGCTCTTGCCCGAGCCGGGCTTGCCGCACACGAAGCCCATGGGGCTCGCCAGGCGCTTGCGGTCGCACAGCACCAGGTTCCCGCTCTCCTTTGACTGCCCGTAGTAGCCTCCGCCCGCCTCGTCGAGGCTCTGGCTGGCGAAGGGCATCTGCATGGCCACCTGCCCCGTGGTGAGGTAGCGGCTCACGGTGACGTGGTTGTCCCCGAGCGGGAGCACCGAGTTGAGAGCCTGGCGCTGCCGGAAGTGGAGCGGCTCGAGGCCGATCGTGCAGCCCTGCGCGACGCTCGTCACCTGCTGGACGCGGCGGTCGAGCTCCTCGAGGCTGTCGGCCCAGGTGTAGACGAGGCCCGTGTAGACGAACAGGCGCTCGGACTTGTTGCGCAGGAAGTCGAGCAGCTCCTCGGCCTCCTCCTTCGAGAAGCGCAGCTCGGGCGGCAGGATCTGGTAGTCGTAGCCCTTCTTCACGGCGCTCATCTGCTCGTCGATGATCTCCTTGTCCATCCAGTCGATCTGGCGCTTCACGAGCGCGAGCGCCTCGCTCTGCGCGATGGGCTGCACGTGCAGCGTCACGTTGAGCGGCAGCGGCAGGTCGATGATGGAGGCGAGGTAGGTCTCCTCGATGACCGACCCGAAGCTGCGCACGGCGAGCACCGCGCCGTAGCGCCCGTCGCTGCAAAAGCAGTCGGACCTGCCTTCGGGCTTGAAGTCGAGCGTGGAGGGCATGACGAAGTCCTTCGTGCGCGCGCCCGACGTCGGGGACAATTTGTCCCAGGAGAACTCGAAGCGCGACCCCGGGCGCAGCTGCCCCTGAAGGAGCTCGAGCCTCTCGGCGCCGTCGAGGGCGCGCGACGAGCAGCGTATGCGCGCGAGCGTCTGTTCCACGTCGCCCCGGATGCGCGCAAGCTTGGGCACCGCGGCGTCGACGTCGTCGGCGCCCACGGCGTAGGTCAGGTAGCGGTGGCGCACGAGGTTCGAGACGCCCTCGCGCATCTTGTCGTTGAGGATCCGGTTGTACTCTTCGGCGAGCCCGGCGGTGGCGCGCTCCCCGGGCTCGAAGAAGACCTTGCGGCCGACCTCGTCGGCGGGGATGGGCGCGTTCACTACCTGGAGCTGCACGTGGGAGTCCGCCGGGAAGTAGTTGAACAGCGAGCTCATCACGGTGAAGGCCGTCTCGCGCGCCTCCTTGCGCGCGGACTGGTAGCTGATGTCGGAGAACTCGACCGTCTGGCTGAACACCCCGGGCATCACCTGGGCGATGCCGTCCCTGTACATGGCGTCGTAGCCGACGTAGGCGGCCATCTCGCGCGAACGGTCGCGCTCCCGGCGGCGCCTCTGCCGCTCGGCCTCCGCGCCCTTCGAGGCGTCCTTGCGCCCGCCCGTGCCGCCGAGGAGCAGCCCGAGGGTGCTCGGGCGCTTCGGCCTATTCTCCTTGTTGGTTCTTGCTCGGCTCATAGAGCTCGGCTCCTTTCTTCCTGGTCCTGCGCCTCGCGCGCCGCCCCGGGCGGCCCGGGCGCGGCGAGCCCTCGGGGAGGCTCGCGGCGAGGCAGGGCTCGTACGCGAGCAGCTGCGGGGAAAGCTCGTGTGCCGCCAGGAGAGGCAGCAGCTCCTCGGCGCGCATGCCGAAGGGCCGCCAGAACCCGGCGAGCCAGAACGGCATGCTGCAGAGCATGATCGGGAAGGCCGCGTCCGCGACGTCGGCGTGCAGGCCCAGGTGGACGAAGGCCGCCGCCCCGACCGCGCTGCCGAAGCCGAGCGACACGCATGCGAGCGTGCGCAGGCTCATCTTCCCGACGATCTTCTCCTCGTACTCGCCGATGTCCTTCTGGACCGGTATCCGGAGCGCCATCCGCGACGCCCCCTATGCCGGCAGCCAGGACGTGTCCAGCTGCCCGAAGTAGACCGACGCGGCGATGATGATCGCGCCGCCGGCGATGGTGGATATGGCGGTCGCGATCTGCGGGCCGCCCTGCTGCTCCCTGATGGCCAGGCCGAGCGAGACCGCTCCCCACACGACCAGGAAGCCGCCGAGGAAGGTCACGCAGCCCGACACGAGCTTGATGACGTTTGCGAGCATGCTGCTCTCCTTTGCTTTCGGTTGACGATGTTCCTTGCTGTTCCTCCCCCGCGGCGGGGGAGGCCCGCGCCCTCCGCGGCCCCGTCACGAGGCGCCATCCTTCCGCCTGCGGTACTCCGCGAAGTCGAACGGGCCGCGGCGCGCGGCCTCCTCGAGCAGGCGCGAGCGCGGGTGGCGCTCGAGCCGGTACTTCCGGTCCATGAGCGGCATGCACCCGTTCACGAGCACGAGCGCGTCCTCGCGCGGCATGCGCGCCACCTCGGCGGGCTGTATGAGGTCGCGCTCGGAGATGCCGCGGTTCACGGTCCGGGTCCAGCCGGCGCCCCGCGAGTCGCTCTGCGTCTCGCTCGCCACCGTCTGCTTGCCGGCCATCTTGCTGATCTCCTCGTTGGTCTCGTTCGCCTTGCCGCCCAGGTAGAGCAGCGTGTCGCAGGCGTTCACGATGGTCTCGGCGTTGTTGTCGCCGTAGGTCTCCTTCAGCTGCGAGAGCGACTGGGCGATCATCGAGACGGCGATGTTCCTGCTGCGGGTGACGGCGATGGTCCGCTCGAAGTCGGGTATGCGCCCGATGTTGGCGAACTCGTCGAAGACGAAGTGCACCGTCGTGGGCAGCGAGCCGCCGTGCGCCTCTAGCGCCTCGGCGCAGAGCGCGCTCACGGCCGTATCCATGAGCAGGGCGAACAGGAAGTCGAAGGTCGAGTCGGTGTCGCTCATCGACGCGAAGAGCACGACCTTGGCGCCCTCGTCGCCCATGTGGGCGAGGTCGAGCTCGTCTTTGGAGGTGAGGTCGCGGACGGCACGGATGGACAGCGGCTTCAGGCGGACGTTGCAGCTCGAGAGCATCGACTTCATGGTGTCGCCGGCGGCGACGCGGAACTCGCGGTAGCTCGCGAGCGCGAAGTCGTCGGGCGGCGCCGGCTCGCGGACCTTGACCCACTCCCACGCGCCGTCCTCCTCGGCGAAGCCGCGCAGCGAACCGCCCTCCGCCGAGGCGCCGCCGCGCCTGACGTAGCGCTCGCCGGTCTCCAGCTCGCGGAACACCATGTCGAGCGGGCTCATGTAGCCCGGGTCGTCGCGTGCGTCGGCGAGCGAGAGCAGCGTGAGCAGCCCGTCGAGGTTTCGGTCGGCGGGCTCGCAGTGCATGACGAGGTAGGCCGTGAGCGCGGTGTAGACCAGGCGCTCGGCCTTCTCCCAGTAGGGGTCGCCCTTGTGGTCGGCCTCGCCCTCGGTGTTGGCGACGATGCCGCGGGCGAAGCGGATGACGCCCGCCTCGTCGCGTATGTAGGCTATGGGGTTGAAGCGCATGGAGCGCGAGAAGTCGATGGTGTCGAATGCGCGGATCTCGTAGCCGAGCTCCGCCAGCGCGCCGCCCATCTCGCGGATGAGCGTGCCCTTCGGGTCGGTCACGAAGAAGCTGGCGTTGGCCTGCAGGAGGTTCGGCTTGACGTAGTAGCGTGTCTTGCCGGTGCCGGGTCCTCCCACCACGAGCACGTTGTCGTTGGTGTCGGTGGAGAGGTCGAACCTGCGGCTCACGAGGCGGATGCGCGCGCTGTCGGTGAGGATGATGTTGTTGTCGGGGTCCTTGGCGTCGCCGAAGGGCGCGATGTCCTTAGGCGTGGCCCACCTGGAGCTCCCGTGCTCCTCGCCGTCGCGTCGGGCCCCTTTGGACCCCAGGGAGCGCGCCCAGGCGAGGAGCGCCGCGCACGCGCAGGCGGTCCCCGCGCACAGGGGAAGCGCCTCCGTTGAGAATGCGCGTCCCGCGCGGAGCGCCGCCATGGCGGCCTCCGGGTCGAGGATCGGGTTCGCGCCCGACGCCGCGATTGCCGCGGCCGCGAAGTCTCCCGCGGCGAACGCCGCCGCGGCCAGCGCGGCCGCCGCCTGCCATCTCATCTCTCGAGCCCCTCGATCTGGCGCGGGCCGCGGTCCCGGCCGAGGCCCTGGCTGTGGGCTTTCGAAGCCTCGCGCGCACGCTCGGCGCGCTCGGCCAGCCGCTCGGGCGCCTGGCGCCTCTCGGCTATCTCGGAGAGCCGCTCCCTTGCGCGCTCGGCGGCCTTTCCCGTCTCTTGCTCGAGCTGACGGAAGGCCTCGTCGACCTCGGGCGCGTCCTCCACCTTGAAGAGCAGCCAGTCGCGGCCCTCGCCGGGGATGATGTGGTGCTCGACCGACGCGGCGCGCAGCTTGTCGGAGACGACCTCCTTGATCGTCGCGTACTCGGGAAGCCCCGAGAGCTCCTCGAGGCTGAGCTTCGCGTGGGTCGGCACGCCGTCGGCCGCGATGGCCTCGGCGCGCCCGCCGGCGATGGTCCCGCGGATTCCCGCAAGGCGCTCGGAGAGCTCCCTCGCGCTGCGCGCCATTGCCTCGGCGCCGGCCTCCTGGCCGATCCTCAGCATCCAGTCGAGCAGCTTGCCGCCCGCCTCGTCCCCGTAGTCGCTCGCCATCCCGCGCCTCCCTTCCAGTCGAGATGAAAAAGGGGCGCCTTCGCGCCCCGGTCGTCCCTATTCGGCCCCGACGGCCCTCTCGCGCGCCATTGGGGCGCGGGCTTCCTGCCCGGCGTGCGCGCGGCTCGCCTCGCGGGCGGACGCGGCGCGCTGCGCCAGCGGCTCGGGCGCCTTCTCGTGCAGATGGGCCCACTCGCCGCTGCGGCACTGCTCCGGCGTCGCCTCGCACATGTCGCGCATGGCGCGCTCGAACCGCTCGGGCTCCTGGGCGATGGCGCCGAAGCTCCAGCTCTCGAAGCCGGTCCACGCGTCGCCGTCGCGCTTGAGCGTCCACCACTCGTCGCCGCCGTTCACCTGCTGGATGAACGCGAGGTCGCGGTAGCAGAACCCCTGGCGTATGGCCCAGTTGCCCGAGCCGAGCGCCTCGCGGAGCCTGTCGACGCTATCCGTGCGGGAGAACTCGTAGGGGTACTCCTCGAGGAACGGGTCGTCCTGCCAGTCGAAGCCGCCGACCTTGAGCCAGCCGTTCTCCTGGCACTTCTCCACGAGCCCGTCGTGCTCGCGGCCGGTTATCCTCTCGAAGCCGTCCATGGGCCCTCCGCCTTTCGTTT
Source organism: Collinsella sp. (assembly GCA_048367555.1). Taxonomy (GTDB): domain Bacteria; phylum Actinomycetota; class Coriobacteriia; order Coriobacteriales; family Coriobacteriaceae; genus Collinsella. The sequence goes on along the minus strand of DBGCAP010000015.1, from coordinate 120,927 downwards.
GTTGTTTGGCGGGCGGCGTCCTCGCGATGGGGGCACGGTGCGAGTCGGAGCAGGCGTGCGTGCTGGTGCGTCGGCGCCGCCCAAGACGTGTATAGCGATTTCGATTGCGGCGGGCATCGGGGCCGCCCGCGATGGGTCGAGCCGGGTCGAGCCGTCCGTGCCTCCACGAGAAGCGCACAAGCTAGCCGAGGCGGCGCCTGTCCCTTCCGCCCAGGTAGACGGTCCTGCAGGTCTGGGAGATCCTGCTCGCTATCGCCTCTGCCGTTACGCGCTCGCCGCGCCTCGCGAGCCTGTCCGCCAGCGCGCCCGGCGCGTAGTTCGACGTGACGATGGTCGGGCGCATGTCCTCGTAGCGCGCGTCGAGCACGCTGAACACGGTGCCGACGGACCATTCCGTCGCGTCCTCCTTGCCGAGGTCGTCGAGCACGAGGACGTCGCACTTGGCGTACCGCGCGACGGCGGCCTCGGTGCCGCCCTCGTCGAACGTGGCCTTCACACGCTCGAGCATGCCCTTGGCCGTCGTGAAGGCGACGTCGTAGCCGGCCTCGGCGAACAGCCTGGCCATGGCGGAGGCGGCGTGCGTCTTGCCGGCGCCGACGCCCCCGTGTATGTAGAGCCCGGCGCCCCCGTTGCCCGCGAACGAGGCAATGTACTCGGCGAACTCGGGGCGGTCGGCCTCGGCGGCCCAGTAGCGCCTGGGGATGCCCGCGCGCGAGAGCGCCTTCTCCCGGCGGGCGGCCTCCTCCTTGGCGGCGAGGGCCGCGCGCCTTCGCGCCTCGGCCTCCCGCTCGCTGGCTGCGCCCTCGCACGGGCAGGGGGCGGCAGAGACCCAGGCGACCCTGCCCGCCAGCGCCGCGCCGAGCGGATCGAGGGCGGCGCCGCAGTGCGGGCACACCCTCGGCTCCGGCTCGTCGAAGGAGAGCCCGGCCACACGGGCCTGCTCCAGGGTGATGAGTCCCGCTCGGTCCATCGGGCGCCCCTTCCTTATCTTCTGAAGTCCTTGTTGTCCCTTTTGCTTATTGGGTGGCATATCGTCAGGGGTTTCCCTGTCATTTCGTCAGGGGTTCGGGCTGCGAACCCTGTCATTTCGTCACCCTTTCGCGCCGGGAACCCTGACGAATCGTCAGGGGTTGCCAGCGCTCCGGGCGGCAGCCTCTCGCGCACGATGCGGTACCGCTTGGTGGCGTGCCCGCGCGCCGGGGCGTGCATGCCGCATTCCTCGATGAGGCCCCGGTCGAGCAGGTCGCGGATGGCGCGGTGGACGCTGCGCTCCTGCACGTTGAGGAATCGGGCCAGGCCGCCCTTGCTCTCGAAGTAGCCGCACCCGGCGTCGCAGAAGCCGAAGATGCGCGCGTAGACGAGCAGGGGAAGGCCGGAGAGGCCCAGGTCCGCCATCATGAAGTGCCGTACCGTCGTGAACTCGCGCGGGGAGGGGCCGTCGCGCCCCCTCGGGCCTGCGGCCGCCATCGGCGCTAGCCCCTTCTGGGCGAGCCGACGATGCTGTTCCGCTCGACCCATGCGACGAGCTCGTCGTGCAGCACGATGCCGTCGCGCGTCTTGCCGCCGATGTAGCGGATCGGGAACGGGTCGTCGGGGTCCTTGGCGAGCCGGTACATGGCGTCGCGGCTGATGCGCAGCATCGCGCACGCCTCGTCGGCGCCGAATATCGCGTTGGTCGATGCGATGAGCCTCACCTGGCTCCTGCTAATGCTCTTGGTCATGGTCGTCCTCGAGCTCCTTTCGTCTCGAGGCTCCCTCGCGTGCCCGGCCGCGGGCGGCTCCCGGGGCGGTCGCCGCCGTCATTTCCTGCCGCTCCTCGACTCGATGTAAGCGTCCACTGACGCCCTCGACACCAGGAGCTTCCTGCCGAGCCTGTACGAGTCGATCTCTCCCGACCAGATGAGGTCGTACGCCTTGTTTCTGCTCGCCCTCATGTACTCCTGCATCTCGATCACCGTCATCCATTCGTCGCGGTCCTGGCTTCCCTCGGGCGCGGCGCATTCGGCTGCGCGTGCCATGGTTCCTCCAATCTTCCCGTGCGGCACCGCGCGGGCACGCCGCGCGACACCGTGTGCCTCTTCGTCTGCGCGACGATTGAACCGCCTGATGGCGATCTGCGCGCCCGACGGGAACGGAGACGGGTCGAGGTGGGTCGAGCTGGTCGGGCCTCCACGAAACGGCCATGAGCCGCATACCTTAGCTCTCAGCTAAGTCCCTGAAAAGAAAAAGGCGCCCATGCGGGCGCCTGCCTAGGATCGAAGATTGTTCGGTTGTGGTCGGAATGCTCGTCTTCCGCGGTGCTGTCGTCCGGGGTCCGGCATCTGTCGTTCGCCTCTTCTGTCGTGTTTGATGTTGCGTGTTCTGCGAGCGACCTTGCGCGGGCCTGCCGGCCCGTTGCCCCAGGTGCACCCGGATAAATGGTACCCATCCGTTGGGACATGGCCTGTTGCGGTTGGCGATTCGGCTGAGCGGGAGCAGACGAACGGCGAAGGTATGCGCAAGGACGCCCCGTAAGGCTCGGTGGCCTTTGCGTTGCTTTTTTGGAACCCATCTGCAATACAAGAATTCCCTTGCTAGGCTGGGTTCTTCTCCGCCATTGCTAGATGGCGAATCCCCAAAGCCGGCGCGTCACGCCGCGAGCGGACCTTCTTATCGAGCGGAACAGAGAAAGAATGGGCTCGTAGCTCTTCTCGGAAGAGCCGCTTCTCGTCCCCCTAAGCAGGACGGCATCGTCAGTCCCGAGGATGTAGCTCCAGTAGAAACCGTCGTAGATCATCCACGGGCTTTCCCCGCGCTCGCCATAGTGGACGCCTTCGCCGATGGTGGCATAGGGCGCGAGCTTGGCCGCGGCAACCCTGAATCTGGCGGCGGGAAGGTCGCGTTTCCTGGAGACGTACTCGATTTCGCACCAACCCGTGACCAGATCGCAGCTCATGTCTATGTTGTCCTCGAGGGCAGGTCCCCACGTCCAGAACCGCGCCCACGTCGCCTTCTTGCCGACGCCTCCCGCAAGGGGCTCCTCACGGGAGACGGGCGCGGGGAGAAAGCCCACCTTGGGTTCGCCGTCGGCACCGTTGTACCATCGGGCGTAGGCGAAGCGGGTCCCGTAGAGCTTTGCGACCTGCTCGTCTTCGCGTGCCGCGAAAAGGCGCTCGAACGGTTCCGACTCCTCCTGCGGGATCAGATAGCCCCAAAGGTTGGGGCAGGCGATGTCCGTGTGGCCCTCCGGCCCGTATTCGGCCGGGTAGAACGTGCCGTCTGCCTGGTCCTGAAGCGTCTCGATTGCGTCGAGGATTGCGTCGTCTTCCCAAAACCAGCTGTCGCGCAGGCCCAGATACGCGCCCATGGCTATTTTCCCTGTTGCTTGGCGGGGAGGGGCTTGTCCCACTTTGCGGTATCGGGATTCCAAGCGGCTGTGAAATCGTCGTCCATTCCCTCGCAGGTGAGGCTTACGTTCCCTGCGGAGGGTTCAGGCTCCAGCTCGAGGAGAACTCGGTTGCCGCCCCTGCCGGTATTGAGCTCGAAATCCAGGGAGAACGAGAGCCCCGCGGCTTCGAACCCGCAGTATACGCTTAGAATCTCGGCGTCGAGGGCGGGTACGTTCTCATAGCTGAACCTGAGCTTCGGCGGGATGGTATGTGCCGGCAGCGCCTTGAAGAGGATGCCGGCAATGGTGTCGGCGATGATACCATCGTGCTCGTCTCGCCAGTCGCGGTTCTCCGGTGAGGCCTCGTCGTCGAACATCCCGTTTGCAGCGGCGTCTTTGCGGTGCCAGACGTCGTAGTCGAGGACGAACGGCAGCCCTTCTTCCTTATAGTCGTGGCGGCTCATGTCGAGCTTGAGGCCATGGGCCTCGGAGAGCAGCATGATGGCCGCGTGCAGGTCGAACAGGTAACGTTCGGCAACATCGACATGGCATCCAAGCTGCGCTTCCAACTGGCGGTAGGTCGTGGTATTGAAACCGTCGGGCGCCTGCTCGAGCGCGAAAAGGATCGTCTCCGCATCCCTGCGCGTCTCAAGGTCGATGGACATCAGCTCATCCAGTCCTTCTCTGTCCATGTGCGTCCTCCTTGCGATTGTCGCTATCGGTTCGAGCCATGCCAGTTGCTTCTCTGCTACGGGCATTCTTATCTTTCTTGCTGGTATTATCTCACCGCGTTGCAGCTGCCGCCACATCGTGCGATGGCCAAGACGGGCCCGAAGTCCAGACGACGGAGATGCCTCGGCTTCGCGCCGAATCGCGGTGTCGATTCAACTCATGGGCAAGCCACCCGAGACTACTCACTTTGTTCACCGATGGTGAGTGCCAGCGACCTGCGGTTTTGCGAAACGCCTGCAAGCCACCTGCGTTGATTCACTTGCGATTGCAGCTGGCGGCTTGCGGGCTAAAGGGCGGTTGAGTTTCAAAACGGGCGTTTTCGGCGCTATCGAGCCTCCAAAGGCGGCCAATCGCGGCCTTTGGGACAAAAACAAAAACTCAAAGCCCTGAGTTTGAAAAAAGTTTCTGAAATTGTCCCGACTTTTGTCCCCAGAGCCGACGAAACACGACATGGTGTTACTTGGCGGCACTCTGTTCGAGTCGGCAGCGAAAACTGGGCGCAACTGGAATGACGAGGCGGCAGAACCGAAGCCATCGAGTGGGAATAGAACAGACGTTCGAAAAAATAATATAGCATAAGATAGCGGGCACGGTTTCAATCGAATCCGTGCCCGCTGCTGTATGTGTGTCCTTGCACGCCCAATATGCGCCGTAAAAGCCGTCTTCTTCAACGTCAAAGTGAATGCGCTTCATTTTTTCCTCTCAAAATCTTATTTTCACGATTTGCATTTTCATCCCGTTGTCACCGACCCTTGCGAGAAACCGGAAAAAGCCGCTGACAGAAGGGTCCCTAAAATTGTTGTAGCCCAGCATATAGCCGCGACTTGTGACCTGCAGACGGCTGTCCCACGTGCCGATTTCCTTGGCGGCATCCGAAACCGCAAAATATGCCCCCGCATCCTTGATTTTTGCAGTCTTAAGCCATGTTTTTGCGATCATCTTCACTGCCGTCCGATTGGCAGCATCAAAGACCAGCACACTGCCGGGGAAGGCGTCCGCCATCCCCCGCACCAGTTCCCGGACCTGCTGGGTCAGGAAGTAATAGAACACCCCGGAGGCAAAGAGCACCGCCCCGCCGGAGGCATCGATTTCGCCGAACCATGCGGTGTCTTTCAGGTCGCAGGGGATATTTTGTTCTCGATCCCCGGCGGGCAGCAGCTGCTGCCCGCCGGGGATCACATCCGGGAAGTCCAGATTGTAGATCTTGCATCTACCGTTGTCGCAGGTTCTGCCGGTGCTGTCCAGCCCGCAGCCCAGATTGACCACCGCCGTATCGGGGTGGCCTTTCAGGTAATCCCGCACCTCGAAAGCAAGATCGCCCTGCCGCATGGCCACCTCCAGCGCACCAAAGCGCTGCATCAGGCCGCGGGAGTTTTTCTCTGCCTCTGAAAAGTCGTAGTCGATCTGGTCGAGCAGACGAACCGCTGTTTCATCCCTATAAAGGTTCGGGTACAGCTCCGTGCACAGCTTCCGGGAATACAGCGGGAGGATCAGCGTCTCCTGAACGGTGTTTTTCTCAATTTTACATTTCATAGGTTCTTTTCTCAGCGAATAAAAACTGTCGTAATTGCCGCCAGCACAGCCGCTATGACCGTCATGCCTATCGCCATGTGCAGGATGGATGCAAAAATGCCCGTGCTTGATGCCCTTACTTCCGCGCCGTGACGCAGAGCCACTTTTTCTTTTTGTGTATCTGCACCTCGTGAAAACCCGCCTGCTCCAGACACGCCTTCAATTCAATGTCCTTGTAGATGGTCATGCCGCCGATGATCTGCGTCCACCTCTCGTCCTTGTCCGTGTCGCCATTGCTCTCGTTGCAGATAAGAAATGTCCCGCCTGGCTTCAGCGTCCGCCAGACCTCACGGAGGCATCGGGGCAAATCGGGCCAGAAATAGACGGTCTCAAAGGCCGTGGCGGCATCGAAGCAGCTATCCTCAAACACCATATCCGCCACACTGCCTTGCAGAACGGCGCAACGCCCCTCCTGAATTGCAGCTCGGTTGAGCTTTCTAGTCTTCTCCACGCTGACGGGCGAATAATCGATGCCCTTGACGACGCCGTGCGGGCATTTTTCCAGCAGCCGTTTTATGTTCGCCCCGCCGCCGCAGCCGCAATCCAGCACCTTGGCGTTTGGCGCGAGTCGTAGAAATCGAAGTCCCCACCGCGCCACAGGGCTGTGGCCCAGGTTCATCATGGCAACCATAAGTTTTCCGCCGAGGCCCACGGGCTTGCGGGTGTTTTCAAAGAACGACATCTGGCCCCTCCGATTTCGTGCATTCCGCATAGGTCAGCGGGAACGAGGCCTTCAGCACCGCGCTTTTCTGCACCGCCCAGCCGTTTTGACGCAGGAAACACAGGTATTCCTCGCTTGTCCACCTGCTGTGGAGGGGGAATCCTGCCATACTCATGAAAAAGGCTTTTGCCTTGCCGGAAACCGAGTTCCCCGCGTGGGTGAAGGTTGGCGCGATGAGCACGCCGTCGTCCTTCAGCACCCGCCTGATTTCTTGCAGGGCCTTTTCCGGATGCGGCACTATGTGAAGCGCGCTGGACGCGATCACCACTTCGAAGGACTTCTGTGCATAGGGCAGGCGGAACATATCTTGTACGGAAAAGTGCAGCTTTGTGGATTGATTATCCCGTTTTGCTTCAAGGATCATCTTTGCAGAAGCGTCCGTAGCCTCGATGTACGCCGCCACATTCACGATGCTCTTTGCGATAAGCCCCGTGCCGGTGGCAACCTCCAGTACGGTTTTTGCTTTCACCACCGGCCTGATCAGCTCATACATCTTCTCATACGCCGCCCGGTCCTTTCGCATGAAACGGTCGTACCGACCGGCGTTCTTGTCCCAGAAGTCCTTGCGTTCGTGCATGGCTGTCGCCCCCAAACAGTTAGAGCCATCTAACTATAACACACGAATCATACAGTAAGTTAAGGCTAACCTGAGTCTCTTGGCTAAGACGCATCTCTCCGACCCTTTGAATCACCCCTTTTCACGCCACCCGCTACGAACCCCGGCGGAAACCAGGGAGTGATTAAAGGAGCGACCTGCGGTTTTGCGAATCAATTAAGTCATTCCCGAAATCGCGAATCAAGGGCCTGATTCGCTCAAATTGCGCACGAATTGGCCCTTAGGCGGTACGACGCGACACGCATCGACAACACTCGGACTGGATTAGTCATCGAGTGGGAGTAGTAATAGAACATTTGCTCTTGTTTTTCATACGGTTTCGTACGGTTCCGATGGCGACCGATGGGGGCGTTTCGCAACCGCCGCACCTGCAAGCCACATGGTTTCACAATCGGGCAAAAACTCAGAAGGCTCCTCGTGAAAAACGAGGAGCCTTCCTGTTTTCTTCGGCGCGGGCGGATCGGGACCCCCGCCGATCTAGAGGCACTCAGTCAGAATCTGGAACACCTCGCTGCGCTCCAGTTTCTTGGCGCAGCCGCCGGTGAGCACGCAGGTGTCCGCAACCTTGCGCAGCGTCTCGTCGGACGCGTCGGAGCCCATCTCGGCGAAGCTCGTGGGAAGCCCCATCTCGCCGATGAACGTTTGCAGGCGGTCGATGCCTTCGAGCGCCACCGTAAGGTCGTCTTTGCCCTCGCCGTCGACGCCCCATACCTCGCGCGCCCAGCGGGCGAACTGCGCGGGCGCCTCGGGGGCCAGGTGGCGGTAGAGCGCAGGGTGGATGACCGCGAGGCCCATTCCGTGGTTGGTGTGGGTGTACGCGCCGTACTGGTGCTGGATCATGTGCGCCTGGAAGTCCGTTGACTTGCCGATCTTGAGCACGCCGTTCTCGGCCATGGCGGAGTCGTATACGAGCTCGCTTCTGGCATCGAGGTTCTGGTCGTCGTCCGCGATGATCCGCATGTTGCGGATGACGTTACGCTGGATGGCGAGGTTGATGTCGTCGGTGACGTTGCGCCCGCGCGGGCTTCCGAAATAGCTCTCCATGCAGTGCGAGAGCGTGTCGAACGCGCGGCTCATGAACTGCGCGTGCGGTACGGTGAGCGTGAGCGCCGGGTCGAGCGCCGCCCACATGGGCATCGCCCCCAGATAGGCGCCCTTCACGTGCGTCTCCTCGTTGGTGATGACGGCGCCGTTGTTCTGCTCGGCGCCCGTGCCGGAGAGCGTCACGATGCAGCCCATGGGGATGAACGAGCTCAGCATCTTGCCGTCGACGTGCTCGAACGTCTCGATGTCCTCGTCAAGCATCGCCTGCGCGGAGACCACCTTGCAGCAGTCGAAGACCGATCCGCCGCCGACGGCGAGAATGAAGTCGACCTGCTCCTCGCGTGCGAGCGCGGCGCCTTCTTGGCACTTCTCGTAGGTCGGATTGGGCATGATGCCGCCGAAGTCCACCACGCGCTTGCCCGCGCTCGTGAGCTTATCGACCACGTGGCCGTAGACGCCGGTTCGCTTGACCGAACCTCCGCCGTAGGCGAGCATCACTGTCCTGCCCATGGCGCCCATCTCGGCGTCGAGTGCCTGGTCCATAGCCCCCTCGCCGAAGTAGTTCCTGACCGGGTAGTCGTACGTGAATGAGTTCATGGCAATTCCTCCTAGTAAGTTATCAGTGCGGTCTAACCGCTCGTCTACACGTTGCGCACGAGCCCGGACATCCATTCGATGGTGGCGGGGTCGTGGTGGTCGAAGAACGCGCTGCGCCCGGTGTCGAGCGCGGCGATGGCGACCATCTCGTCGTCGCCCAGCGCGAAGTCGAAGACGTCGAAGTTTTGCTCCATGCGATCGCGGTGCGTGCTCTTAGGGATACAGACCACACCGCGCTGCAGCAGCCAGCGCAACACGACCTGGGCGACCGTCTTGCCGTGCGCCTCGCCGATGCGAGCGAGGACCTCCTTGCGGAAGAGGTCGTTTCTGCCCTCCGCAAAGGGCGCCCAGCCCTCCATGGCCACCTCCTTGCCGGCCATGTACTCCTGCGCCTCGCGCTGCTGGAAGAACACGTTGCACTCGACTTGGTTCACGGCGGGGGCGATGCGGTTGAACGAGATGAGGTTTGCGAGGTGATCGGGGTAGAAGTTAGCTGTACCTATGGCGCGGATAACGCCCTGCTCGTAGAGCTCCTCCATGGCGCGCCACGCGCCGAAGACGTCGCCGAACGGCTGATGGATGAGGTAGAGGTCGACGTAGTCGAGCCCCAGCCGCTTGAGCGACGCGTCGAAGCCGCGCTTGGCCCCCTCGTAGCTCACATCCGACATCCACAGCTTGGTCGTCACGAACACCTCGTCGCGCGGCAGGCCGCTCGCACGAATGGCAGCCCCGACCGCCTCTTCGTTGCCGTAGCTCGCGGCCGTGTCGAGCAGCCGGTAGCCGACCGAGAGCGCGTCCTCCACGGCGCGCTGGCATTCCGCGGCGTCCGGGATCTGGTACACGCCGAAGCCGAGCTGCGGCATCCTGGCGCCGTTGTTCAAGGTGATGTAGTCCATGGTACCTTCCTTCCTCGCAACTTGACGTATCCACCATACGAGGGGCGCCGTACCGGCGGAAGTTTCCGTTGGTGAGGGTTCTATAACGCTGGGGTGCGCACGGGGTTATAACCCGCGGGTTCAGGGCACCGCACCAAAGGGGGATTCCGTCGAGCGCTTTGCGGTCGTACGCTTGGCGATGAGAGAGCAAAGGCCATCGACAGAGGATGTGCCTAACGGAGTCCGATGAACGGGCGGACGTGGGCGTCGCAAACAAATGACGGATATCATAGACAGGGAGAACAGGAATGGACAAGCGCGTTTTGGGAAAGAGCGGCATCGAAGTCAGCCCGCTCGGCATGGGCTGCATGGGAATCACGCACGCGAGCGGAGACCCGATGCCCGACGACGAGGCCGCGAGCGTCGTCCGTCAGGCCCACGAGATGGGCTATACCTTCTTTGACACGGCGGAGTGCTACGTTGGCACGTGCGCCGATGGGACCGAGGCGCACAACGAGGACGTGGTGGGCAAGGCGCTCGCGCCCGTGCGCGACGAGGTTGTCATTGCCACCAAGTTCGGCGTCACGCACGCCCCGGACAAGACCATCCTCGTGGACTCGCGCCCCGAGGTTATCCGTATCTCGGTGGAGAAGAGCCTGCGCCGGCTGCGCACCGACCACATCGACCTCTACTACCAGCACCGAATCGACCCAAAGGTCGAGCCCGAGGTCGTTGCAGACACCGTGGCAGACCTCATCAAGGAAGGTAAGATCCGCGCCTGGGGAATCTCCGAGGCGACGGAGGAGTACCTGCGTCGCGCCGATGCGGTGTGCCCCGTCTCCGCCGTTCAGAACCGCTACTCCATGATGGCACGCTGGAACGAATCCCTGTTCCCCGTGCTCGAGGAGCTGAACGTTGCCTTCGTGGCCTTTTCTCCCATGGCGAACGGCTTTCTGACGGGCGCGTACAGCCACAACACCAGATTCGAGGGCGCCCAAGACTACCGCGATGGCATGCCGCAGTACACAGAGGAAGGCGAAAGGCGCGCCGAGCCCCTCATGCGGTTCGTTCGCGAGCTGGCTGAGCTGCACGCGGCGACGCCCGCCCAGGTCTCCCTTTCCTGGATGCTCGAGAAGAAGCCCTATATCATTCCCATCCCGGGCAGTCGCAAGCCCGAACGACTGCTCGAGAACCTCGGTGCCGCCGAGGTCGGGCTCACCGACGATGAGGTTGCCAAGATCGACGGGCTGCTCAACGGACTCGACCTCATGGTCTTCGGCGGGCACACGGTAAGGTAGGGAGCCATGAACATTAGACCCTATGTCGTCTGTCATGTCTTTGCCGGGCTCAACGGGCGTATCGACGGCGCGTACATGCTCGACCCCGCCGCCTCGCCCGCACGCGCCGCGTACTCTCGCATGCAGGTCGAGTTCGGGGCGGACGCCGTGGCGTACGGGGCCGTGACCACGAAGGGCTTCGTCGGGTCGCGCTCCCTTGCGCTCGATGCCCACGGGAGCGCGCCCAAGGGGGACTTCGTGGCGCCTCATGACGAACGATCGTTCTACGTCTCCGTCGACCCCGCCGGGGAGATTGCATGGGAGTCTGCGACCTATCGTCGCGCCGGCCGTGCGGACGCGCACGTCATCGAGATCCTCACCGAGGCGGCATCGCCGGCGTATCGCGACTATCTGCGAGAGCGCGGCGTCTCATACGTGCTTGCCGGCTCGCGCGGGCTAGACCTCCCGCTCGCCCTGCGCAAGCTGCGCGAGCTTTTTGGCATCGAGCGCCTGCTCGTGTGCGGCGGCGGAAAGACGGACATGTCGTTTCTTGCCGCGGGCGTGCTTGACGAGCTGAGCCTCGTTCTCTCCCCGACGGTCTCGGGGGAGCCCGAAACGGCTTCCGTCTTCGACGAGATGCCTCGCTCAGCCGGCGGTTCGCACGTATTCTCGCTTGAGCGCGTCGAGCGCCTTGCCGGCGACGGCCTCCACCTCGTCTATCGAGTGCGGCGATGATGCCGCGCCGTTCGTTTCTGGAGGCTGCCGTGTGGTTGGCCGCTGCGGGCAGCCTTGCCGGCTGCTCGTCGGACGGGACCGCCGGGTTCGCGCGCGGCTCCGCTCCGGGCCCGGTCACGGCGGACACGCCCATCTACGACGTCATCAACAACCCTTTGCTCGATGGCTACGGACGGCTGCTCTTCCCCACAACGCTCCATCCGCCGACGGAGGATATGACGCTCGATGACCTTTCCGCTTGCCTGCCGTGGTACTCGGAAATCCATACGAGCACCACGGTCGACGTCGTCAGCTATCTGCTGTCAGAGTGCGCAGCGGAACGGACGTTCTTCTACGACATCTACACGGATGCCGAGAAGGCCGCCGACCCCTCGCTCGCCAACACGGGGCTCTTCCGCTTCGCTGCCGAGGGAGCGGGCGGCGCGTCTGCACCGTTTGCCGTGGTAAGCGCGGGCGGCGGATTCGCCTACGTCGCTGCCATGCACGACTCCTTCCCGCACTGTCTGCACCTGGCCCGTTCCGGCGTCAACGGGTTCGCGGTCATCTACCGGCCGGACGCGCAGCTCGCCTGCGAGGACTTGGCCCGCGCCGTCTCCTTCATCTTCGAGCACGCCGACGAGCTCAGCGTGGACACGTCGGGCTATTCGCTGTGGGGCGGCTCGGCCGGTGCGCGCATGGCGGCATGGGTCGGCGGCTACGGCCCGGCCGCCTTTGGCGCGCCGGCAGGAACGCCCCAGCCCGTGGCGGCCATCATGCAGTACACCGGCATGAGCGAACTGACGGGTGCCGACCCCGCGACCTACGCCTGCGTAGGTGATCGAGACGGCATCGCCAGCTGGCGCACAATGCAGGGACGTATCGACGCGCTCGCCAAGACGGGCGTGCCCACGGAGTTTCATGTTTACGAAGGCCTGAGCCACGGCTTTGGCCTGGGTGTCGACGCCGTGGCAGAGGGCTGGATCGACGATGCCCTCGCGTTTTGGAAGGCGCAGCGATGAGGATGACAAGACGTACACACCCCACGGTTATAAGCTGCCTACGAGTAGGAACTTCTCGCCGGATCTTCTCGCGCCTATGGTAAAGGCGGTATCAGACAATACGTAAGGAGTGAGACGTATGATTCTCTTCATCAACGGAAGCCCCAACAAGGATGGCAACACGGCGCGCCTGGCGCGCGAGCTCATCGGCGATCGCCCGTACGAGCAGCTGAATCTTGCCGAGCACAAGGTCTACGGCTACGGCCAGAGCTACGGCGACGATGACTTCGAGGACGTGCTCGCGCGCATCGAGGCGGCGGACACCCTGGTCGTGGGGTCGCCCGTCTACTGGCACAGCCTCTCCGGCATGCTGCGCAACCTGCTCGACCGCTTCTACGGTCCGGTGCGCGAGGGCAGTATGAGTGGCAAGACGCTCTATTTCGTGTTCCAAGGTGGCGCGCCCACGCGCGAGATGCTCGATTGGGGCGAGTACACCATGAAGCGCTTCGCCGCGCTCTACGGCATGACCTACGGCGGCATGGTCGACAACACGCACGAGGCAAGGGCGCTCTCGAAGAAGCTCGCGTAGTCCCGACTTGCGTAACCCAGTTCGGCGGCGGTGGGCCCGTGAAGACGGAGGCCCACCGCCCCTTTTCGTTCGCCAAGTGTATGATCGGACGGGCGCTGCGGACGACTACCTGCATGAGCAGGGCACCCAGAAACGCGAAAACATCTGAACCACAAGCAGGGTCGCAAGGACTATGTCGACCGTGCGGCGCAGCGCCCTTCTCGTCAGTCCCTTTATTCTCCGCGTCATGAGAACAGCCATCCCATGATGTCCTCGTCATGGGCAAAGAGGTAGCCGCCCGCCCCGTGCTGGCCCGCATCCGCAGCAAAGCCCCGCTCGGTGAAGTAGCTCGTGGGCTTGACATCGAGCACGACCAGCTCGCTGACGCGCTCCACGGAAAGCCTGTGAGCTCGATAGGCGGCGCGAATCTCCTCGTACGCCTCGCGCGCGGACCCGGAGCCGTAATAGTCGTCGTCCTCGCCGATAGCCATATACACGGGAACCTCGGCTGCGGCGAGCGTCTCGATATCGCCGTCCCAGCGCGAGATGGTGTGAAGTGCGCGGCGGTAGAGCTCGGGGCGCGTTCCCAAGACGATGGAGATGGTCTCGCCGCCGCCCGAGCATCCGCTCAGGTACACGTGGTCTGTATCGATGCTGTAAGCGCCGAGCAGCCATTCGGTGAGCTCCACCACGTCTGACGCCGATTGCTCGCCCCAGTCGTCGAGCTGGGGCGAGGCCACGATCATGTCGGCGATGTAGTCGTTCGCCACGAAGGGGTAGTCCTCCTGAAGATTCGTCCCCACGCCCTGGAAGTAGAGCCCCTCCCAGCCGGGGCAGGCCACGTAGAGCGCATAGGGCACGGACCCGTCGTAGGAGTCCGGCACATGGAGCGAGAAGTGCAGCGTCCTGCCCGATGGCGTCTGCAGGGCGTCGTCAACGACGAAGCCGCGGTTTGTCTGCGACCCCTCCGTGAGGACGTAGCCGCCAAGCTCACGGGCATCCGCGCAGCCGACCAGGCCTTCTCCGAGTACTAGCCCGCCCGCAGCGAGCGCGGCAGCCTCGATAAAGGACCTGCGTGAAAGATGGCTCACGTGCATAGTTCCTCTTTCTGAATGAACCAAGCCGAAGCCGCAGGCTTCGGCTTGGCGAGAAGCGCATCAGCGGCCGCTGTTGGCCTCTTGCAGCTCGGCAAGGGCCACGTGTTCGTTGCGGAAGCGCGCCGCGGGGTTCTTGTCGCCCGCCGCGCAGGTGATGGCGTGCGCAGGGCAGGCGTGCATGCAAGCGAGGCAGGCGTTGCAGCCAAAGCCCGCCTGCGCGCTACGGACGGCCTTGCCGCCCTCGAGCGCGATGCAGCCAGCCGGGCACACCTTTGCGCACGCCCCGCATCCCATGCACTTCTCGGAATCAACGGTCAGGAATCCGCCCAGCGCCGCCGGCTCGAAGCGCAAGCCCCGGCTCATGAACTGCTCGTGCGCCGCGCGGTCCTCGTCGGTCACCGGCTCGATCCAGCGGCGGCGCGTAGCCACGTCCGCGCGGATGCGCTCGAGATTCTCGCCTATCTTCTTCTCGGGGATGCGGGCGCGCTGCTCGTCCATGTCGAAGTTGGGCAGCCAGTTGTCCACCATGAGGAGCGTGGTCACGTAGGCAGGGTCGAGCCCCGCCGCCCGCGCATCCTCCAGACACAGCTCGACGGCGTTGGCGTGCCGGTTGCCGTAGGTGCAAACGAAGTAGAGGTAGGGCGTGTCGAGCGTCGCGCGCTCGAGGAACGTCTTCACCATGTCGGGCATCATGTGCCCGTAGATGGGGTACACGATGCCAATCGTATCGTCCGCGTAGGCGAGTTCGCCCTCGCGGCGCAGCTCCTGCGGGATGCTCAGGACCCTCTCGCCCTCTGCGGCCAGCTCGCGCGCCACGTAGAGGCAGTTGCCCGTCACGGTGAAGTATAAGATCATTCGAAACTCCCAGATTGTCGGCGGTCTGCCATCTCTAATTGCTTATGCCGGGCCGAGACCGGCGACCCAATCACGAACCCCGGACTCGTCCGCACTGGACGAGAAGCGCTGACCCTCCTGCCACTCCCCGCTGCCCGCGGCCTCGGCGAGTAGCTCGCCGCTCCGGCCAAGACTCGAGGAGGAAGAGGTGCAGAACGGGAGCACCGTCTTGCCGTCCCAGTCGTTGCCTGAGATGAAGTTGTCGATGGGCCAGGCCGCGATGCCCCACCAGATGGGATACCCTACGAGCACGGTGTCGTAGTTCTCCCAGCCGTCCGGCGTGACCTGCGTAAGCTCGACGTCGCGCAGGCTCTCGTCCTCGTGCTCGCGGGTCACGCGGCTACTGTCGTCGGTCCATTCGAGGTCATCGTCGGAGTAGGGCTCCGTAGGCGTCACCTTAAAGAGATCGGCGCCGAGCTCGTCGGCGATGGTCTGAGCTACGGCAGCGGTGTGGCCCTGTGCCGAGTAGTAGGCCACGAGGACGTTGCCGCCTGCAGCGGGCGCGGCGGCGGGCTGGTCCTCGGCGGCGGCTTGGCCGCCGTCACCCTGGTTGCAACCGGAGAGCATCGTTGCGCACAGCGCGGCTCCGAGTAGGAAGTTTCTTCTAGTCACGGTCGGGTTTGCGGTCATGGGGCATCTCCTCCGCTGGCTTGGTTGGTCCGTTATCGTCTGAGCGCTACTCCTGCGCGTCGAAATCGGGGCGTATGGCCAGGTAGCCCGCGAGTGCTTCCTCAGTGGCGGTGTAGTAGGTCATGGTCCCGTCGAGCTTGGCAATCTCGGCCATCTCGTCTTCGGTGAGGGAGAAGTCGAAGATGTTCGCGTTGTCGGCGATGTGGGCGGGGTTCTTGGAGCCGGGGATGATGGAGGTTCCCATCTGCACGTGCCAGCGCAGGATCACCTGGGCCGGGGTCTTGCCGTACTTCTCGGCGAGAGCGACGAAGACGGGCTCCTCCAGAAGACCTTTGTCGCCGTGGCCGAGCGGGTACCACGCCTCGATCACCGTGCCGTACGGCGCGAGGTAGGCGCGCAGGTCGCGCTGGGCGTGGTAGGGGTGGCACTCAACGGTCACGAGCTGCGGCTTGATGTCGGCGACCTCGATGACCTCGGCAATCTTGTCTTGCGGGAAGTTGGAGAGGCCGAGGGCGCGCACCTTGCCCGCGCGGTAGGCCTCCTCCATCGTGCGCCACGCGGCCAGGTAGTCGCCTACCGGCTGGTGCAGGATGAGCATGTCGACGTAGTCGAGCCCTAGGCGCTGGAGCGTGGCGTCCACCGCCGGCATGCCCGCGTCGTAGACACTCGGCCAGAGCTTGGTGGAGACGAAGATCTTGTCGCGTGCGATGCCGCTCTTGGCGATGGCACGGCCCACGGCGCGCTCGTTCATGTAGGCGTTGGCGGTGTCGATGTGCTCGTAGCCAGCCGTGAGCGCGGCGGTTGCGGCCGCCTCGGCCTCGGCCGGGGTCATGAGGAAGGTGCCCAAACCCTCGATGGGCATCTCTACGTCGTTGTTGAGCTTCAGATACTTCATGGTCTCCTCCTTAATGGTGACTTTTCGAATACAAGGCTACGGCGTTTACTGACGCGCGAGAAGTTCACGTTGGAATGATGGATATAACCATGGGGTATATACGGCACATAATGCGTGACAGGAGGATCGATGTACAACCCACAGCTTGACACTTTCATCCGCGTGGCGGAGGCGGGCAGTTTCTCCAAAGCGGCACAAGAGTCCTTCATCACGCCCACGGCCGTCATCAAGCAGATGAACCTGCTGGAGTCGCGGCTAGGCCTTACGCTGTTCCACCGATCGCATCAGGGGCTTTCGCTTACGCGAGCAGGCAGGTCGCTGCTCGCCGACGCCCGCCATATCGTGCAGTACTCTCAAGAATCAATCGCACGCGCCCGCGTCGCCGAGCGCGGAGAGAAGCGCATCATCCGCGTGGGAGTGTCGCTCATGACGCCCAGCACGCCGCTCACGAAGCTATGGCCGAAGGTGAAGGAACGTTGCCCTGGCATGAGCCTTCAGGTGGTCACGTTTGAAAACACACCCTCGGCGGCGCGCGGTTTGGCGAACCTCGGGCAAGACATGGATATCGTGGTGGGGATTTTCGACGATGCCTTTCTTAAAGAGCGCGGGTGCCTGGGCCTCGAGCTTTCGCGCGAGCCGCTCTGGTGCGCCGTTCCCGTCGACAGCGAGCTCGCCAAACGCGACATCGTCACATTCGACGACCTCCACAATCACAGTCTTATGCTTATACGCCGGGGCTGGAACACCGAAATCGACCGCGTACGCGACGAGATACTCTTGCATCATCCTCAAATCGCGCTCGTAGACTTCCCGCAATATCGGGTGGAGGTGTTCAATCGCGGCGCGAACGAGGACCTCGCGCTTGCGACGCTGCCGTTGTGGGCCAACGTCCACCCCATGCTCAAAACCGTCCCTACCGATTGGGACTGTCTCGTGTCTTACGGGCTGCTTCATTCGCCGCACCCCGCAGACCATGTGCGGGAGTTCCTCGATGCGGTGTCTGCCGTGCTCGAGGCAAAGCATCGATAGGCAATCGCGAACAGATGCGCTTATGCCTATGGGAATAACGGGAACTGGCTTCTGAGCTTGCGTTTTGATACCGTCGAGTACCGCCCGATGTTGTTTCGGCGTCGCCATAGAGCAAAGTCCCTTGAGCATCGGGCGGCATTATTGAGCGTGGGCGTTATCGTAGGTATCTTTGATCTCTTCCGGCAAATCGTCGGGAATCAGCGCCTTCACTCTATCCTCGTTGCCATCTTGGATCGCCTGCTCGTAGTACCAGCATTTGAACTTCAACATATCCAGCGCACGGTTCATGTTCGCGATTTCCGATTCCATGTGGGCCTTCCGCTCCTCGAACATGGCCTTGCGCTTGGGATATGTCGATGGGCCCTCCGCGCACCATTCCATGAACAGCCGGATGTCCTTGATCTCCATCCCAGCCTTCTTTAAGCATTCGATGACCCGAAGCGCCTCGAGTTCCGTATCGCCGAATCGGCGAATGCCGGATGTCCGCTCCAATTCCGGGAACAATCCCTGCTTGTCGTAATAGCGCAGCGTGGAAACGGGCAGACCGAACATATCCGCCACCTGTCCGATTGTGTACATGGTTCCTCCGGACAAATCTCGAATTTACTCCTTGACCTAAAGTTAGGTTTAGGTATTACCTTTATTTTCGTCAATATATATAAGGAGTGCAAGGGATTTTCGCCAAAGGCGCGCGCTTGCCGGAACGGTTTTCGCCGGCGGCGTGAACGGCGTGGGCGAAATCGCCGGGCATCCCGCTCTGGAGCAGGCGCATCGAATGGGCATGGAAATCTAGGCGCGGCTTAGCTGCGCGAAAGCAGTTTGTACTCAAAACCATCGACAGGAGGAATCAAACATGACGATTAAGCAGACAGCGGGCAGGGATGCCCTGGGGGACTTTGCCCCCAAATTTGCACAGCTCAATGACGATGTGCTGTTCGGCGAGGTATGGAGTCGAGAAGACGGGCTTTCCCTTCGAGATCGCAGCATAGTGACGGTGGTTGCCCTAATGGCGCAGGGCCTGACGGACTCTTCGTTTCAATATCATCTGATGTCCGCAAAGAACAATGGCGTGACCAGGGCTGAGATAGCGGAAATCCTTACGCATGCGGCGTTTTATGCGGGATGGCCCAAGGCGTGGGCGGCCTTTCGCATGGCGAAGGAGGTCTGGGCGGATGACAATGCCGCTGATGCAAGAGCTAAGCATCAAAACGAGATGGCCTTTCCCATCGGTGCCCCCAACGACGCATTTGCGAAGTACTTTATCGGGCAAAGCTACCTCGCGCCCCTTTCCACCGAGCAGGTCGGCATTTACAACGTTACGTTCGAGCCAGGCTGCCGCAACAACTGGCACACCCATCACGCCAAAAGCGGCGGCGGGCAGATTCTCGTCTGCGTGGCTGGCCGAGGGTTTTACCAGGAATGGGGCAAACCGGCACAGGAGCTGTGCCCCGGCGATGTAGTAAATATTCCCGCAGGCGTAAAGCACTGGCACGGTGCGGCGCCCGACAGCTGGTTCTCCCATCTCGCGGTGGAGGTTCCGGGCGAGGAGGCCTCCAACGAGTGGTTGGAGCCCGTGGACGACGAGCAATACCTTAAAGCGACTGACAAGGAGGTTTAGGTATGGAACAGTTGAATCTGACGCAGGAATGGGACAAAGTGTTCCCCAAAAGCGACAAGGTTGAGCACAGCAAGGCGACCTTCCATAACCGATACGGCATCACGCTGGTGGCTGACGTCTACGTGCCTAAGAACGCGGAAGGCAAGCTGCCCGCCATCGCCGTCAGCGGCCCTTTTGGCGCGGTGAAGGAGCAGTCCTCCGGTCTGTACGCGCAGAAAATGGCGGAGCTGGGCTTTTTTGCAATTGCCTTTGACCCGTCCTATACCGGCGAGAGCGGCGGCACGCCCCGCTATGTAGCATCGCCGGACATCAACACCGAGGACTTCTGCGCAGCGGTGGATTTCCTCTCTGTGCAGGAAAGCGTTGACCCGGAGCGTATCGGCATCATCGGTATCTGCGGTTGGGGCGGCATGGCAGTCAATGCGGCGGCCATCGACACCCGTATCAAAGCTACCGCGGCTATGACCATGTACGACATGACCCGTGTGACCGCCAACGGCTATTTTGACGCCGAGGATTCCGAGCAGGCGCGCTTTGAAAAGCGGAAAGCGCTGAATGAGCAGCGCACCGAGGACTATAAAAACGGCAGCTATGCGCTGGCGGGCGGCGTGGTCGATCCGCTACCGGAGGATGCGCCGCAGTTTGTAGCGGACTATTGCGCCTACTACAAAACTCCGCGAGGCTATCATCCCCGCAGCCTGAACTCCAACGGTGGCTGGAATGCGACGTCTTCGCTGTCATTTTTGAATATGCCGATTTTGCAATACAGCAGCGAAATCCGCTCTGCTGTGTTGCTGGTGCATGGCGAGAAGGCGCACTCCCGCTATTTCAGCGAAGCCGCGTACGGCAAGCTGACGGGGGACAACAAGGAATTGCTCATTATCCCTGGTGCCAGCCACACCGACCTTTACGATCAGATGGACATCATTCCGTTTGGAAAGCTGAAGGCATTCTTTGAGGAATATCTGAAATAAGGCGTGCCTTGATTCAATACCAAGTTTCCAGCGACGATTCTTCTAAAGAGTGGGAGTAGCTGAAACGAGGCGATTGATTAACTCCATTCGTTTTGGCTACAAGAAAACATGCCGTGCGCCTGCGGCATGAGGGAGAGGGAATCCTATGAATATCGTTGTATTGAGTGGTAGCCCGCGCAAGGGAGCCAATACCGACACCATGGTCGAGGCGTTTGCCGAGACCGCGCGCGAGGGCGGCAATACGGTCGAGGTCGTCCGCGTTGCCGGCAAAAAGATCGCTGGTTGTCTGGGATGCCAGTACTGCTTTACCCATGAGGGCACTTGCGTGCAGAAGGATGACATGGCCGACGTGATCGAGTCGCTGAAAGGCGCCGATATGGTTGTCTTCGCTTCGCCTATTTACTGGTTTGATATCACTGCGCAGGAGAAGGCCGCTATCGACCGCCTGTACGCCTTCGGTGCTACGGGCTTCCCGTTCACCAAGACGGCCCTTTTGCTCGATAGCCACAGCGAGGGCGTCTATGATGCGGCGATCGCTATGTACAAGTCCACATGCGCATACTGCAAGTGGGAGGACCTGGGCATTGTCACCATCAGCGGTATGACCGAGCGCGACAGCATGGCATCCTCGCCCAAGTTGGAAGAGGTGCGAGAGCTCGCCCGCAAGCTCGCCTAAGGACAAGAAGAACGCATGGCAATCAGCGTTGGCGGAAGTACTTGCCGTCCTTGCCGGGTGAATCGTTGATTGCCATGCACCGTTGCCCTTGTGGACAATCTCCGCGTGCTAGGAGACTTTCTCGCTCAGGAACTCCCTGAACGCGGGGATGTCGAAGCCGACGAGGCCACGTCCACGTTCCCCGATAACGCCGTCCTCGAGGAGGCGGCGTTTGTATTGGCTTGCGTAGTTGCTGGCGACGCCCATGCGTTTGGCTATCTCTGAGACCCTGCTGGGGCCAGAATCGGGCAGCATCGCGAGCAAAAACTCAATGTCTTTATCGGAAAGCTCCCGATAGGTCGTTTCGAGAATTCGATCGCGCAGCTCCATGCGGGCAAGCAGAGAACCCTGCTGTACATCAGGTGCACTGATTTTGGGCGAGTTCTCCGAAACATCC
Organism: Collinsella sp.; assembly: GCA_048367555.1. GTDB lineage: Bacteria > Actinomycetota > Coriobacteriia > Coriobacteriales > Coriobacteriaceae > Collinsella. Next base: position 99,597 of record DBGCAP010000015.1, on the reverse strand, counting down.
CATGTGCGATATCCGACGAGCTGCATCATAAGATCCTGCTGTTCGATGGCTGCAATTATCGCCCCCTCCTATTTACAAACCCCCTGTTCAGGGGGCTTTTTCATTTCTAGGGTGTGGAAACCTCCCGGCACCATGGCTCAAGATTCGACCCAAAGCCGACTATTCCCATGGGCGACTACCGAAAATGCCCCCAATCGAGTTGTGTTTTTCTCTCCATATGGACCGTTTATGGAGAAAAGCGCCTTCGTTTGCCGTAAATCGCGCAACCCGCGCGTTGAAATTCCCCCTCAGCGGGCATAAAGACCCCCAGGCCGCCGCTGCCGGCGGCTTACTCTCCGAAACGGATGGCTTGGGAAGGAAGGAGTCGGGGTTTGGAAACGGTCAACAGGATCGTGGTGTCGGGGGTCGTGTTCGGGCCCGTGGAGTTCACGGAGCCGGACAGGGGGCCCGCGCACGCGCGCTTCTGCCTGTCCCAGGAGAAATCGGCCGGCTCGCGCCGCGTCGAGCACAGGTTCCGCTGCGTGGCGTTCGGCCCGGCGGCTATGGCCGTTGCGGCATCCCTCGCGCCCGGCGTGGCCGTGGTGCTCGAGGGCGAGCTTTCCGAGGCCCGCGCCGCGTCGTTTCTCGACGGCCGGCCCAGGAAGGCCGAGGCCGGCGGGCAAAGCGAGATCAAGGTGGCGACCTTCCTCAAGGTCGACGTCCGCTGATATCGGCACGGGTCCCTGTCGGGCCTGTGCCTTTTTCGTCTTGCACACCAACATACGTACGCGCATATGCGCATGCGCATATGCGTGGCTGCACATTTACGTTTTTGCGTGTTTGCGCGTTTATGCATCTGCGCATTTGGGTAGATACAGCTCAGGATGCGGGCGCGAGCCCGCGATGGATGACCATGGAGGGATGGCGTATGGGAAGGAAAGAGTCAGCCGGGAGGCAGGCCGGCACGGCGAGGATGACGGTCGGCGATAGGTTCTGGGCGAGGCGCATTCGCCCGATCTTCGACGACGGCGACCTCACGCTCGAGCAGAAGTCGGTTTTCTGCTGCATCGTTGCGCGCGACCCGATGTCGGTGGCGATCGAGTGCCCGACGCGCGACATCGCGGCGGCCGAGGCCGGCCTGTCGCGGCGCGAGTACGACGAGGCGCTGGACGCCCTCGAGCGCGGCGGCTATATCGTCGATATCGTGACGCCCTACGGCGAGGACAGGGACCGGGAGCTCTGCATGGTCCCGATCCCCGCCGAGATCGTGAAGGAGGGGGTGCAGTGCCGTGGGTAGCGCCAAGAGACACGACGCATCGGTACAGCCCGCGCGCCGCACCCGAGACGAGCTCGACGAGACGTTCGAGATCCTGGACCGCGACGGCGCGGTCGTCGTCTTCGGCGGCGACCTCATGGAGCGCGGCTTCGGCATCGTCTCGGCCAAGGCGACCGAGGACACCCGCCTGTCGTCGTCGGCCAAGGGCGTCTACGCCTACTTCTGCGCCCACGCCGGCGCGGGCACCCACGTGCTGTTCCCGTCTGTGGACACGATCTGCGCCCACCTCGCGATGTCGCGCAATACCTACTACCGCCACCGCCGCACCCTGGTCGAGTGCGGCTAAATCAGCGTGCATCAGGGCCGCGCGCAGGGCCAAGGGCGCTATCTCTCGAACCGTTACGTGGTCAATGCCGAGATCCCCGAGGAGCGCCGTTTCGTGCCTGTCGATAACTCGAAATCGACTGAGGCGGGCGCTGTTGAAAACTTGCCGGGGGAGGGGGTCGAAAACGAGGTTATCAACAACCCGCAGGATTCACCGTGTACCAAAAATTGGTACACGGGCGACCAAACTAACGTTAGTTTGCAACTAGATTCACCGTGTACCAAAAATTGGTACACGGGCCCAACTGGGGAAACGTTTTCACCGTGTACCAATTTTTGCGACACTAACAAGGATGTTGTTATTGATGTTAGTGGGAGAGGGCGCGCGGGCGCGCTGCCGTCTGTCGAAAACCCGGCGGTGTCGAAGGCCGCGGGCGACTCGGTCACGGTCGTGAAGGTCGCATCGGAGGCCGGCCTTGGGCTCGAGACGGAGGTCCCGGTTCCCAACGCCGAGGTGCTTGCCCTCATGCGCATGTCCATCGGCAAGGCGGAGGTCTTCGCCGACGTCGCCGAGGCTTATGCCCGCGCCCTCGCGGACGGCTGGACGCTTCCGCGCATCGGCCGCGCCTACGACACATACCGCCGCGAGTACGCGGCATCGCACACCGACGGCCGCTACATCATGTCGCTGCCCAAGTTCCTCGCCGCCGGAAACGGCCTGAGGTTCTACGACCTGAGGGCCGATCTCGTCGATTCCGGCGCCGTGGCCGCAGCCGAGGAGAAGGCCGCCCCGTCGAAGGCGCCGACCCGCGAGCAGGTCCGTAGGTACGTGCACGAGAAGGGCTATGACGCCCCCGACCCGGACAATCCCGCCTACCGCGTGATCGACCCCGATGAGTTCTTCGACTACTACGAGGCCACCGGCTGGGTCCGCGCGGGCGGCGTGCCGATCGTTCGATGGAAGAACGTCGTGAACACCTGGCGCCGCAAGCCCGCGCCGCGCTCCGCCCGTAAGTCCGGCCCGTCTGGCGCGAAGAGGGCCATGAGCGTCGCCGAGCGCGTGGCCGCCGACAGCGACTTCAGCGAGTTCAACGACGATTAGCTCAGACGGAGGGAGAACCGAGATGAACGACACGCAAGCGCAGGCGAGGCCGAAAAGGCCCGCGCTCGAGGAAGTCGAGGCCTACGTCCGCGGGAAGGGCTACGACGACCGCGGCTCCGCCAACGCCTTCTACGGCAACTTCTTCTACGCATACCACGATGCCCGCGCCTGGCGGCGCGCGGACGGCACGCCGGTGCTCGATTGGAGGGCGGAGGCGGACGCGTGGCACGAGATGGGGCCGCATTACCTCGAGCCGGAGCACCCGGCCCCCGCCGCGGCGCCCGTTCGGACTCCGGTGCCAGCGGCGCCCGCGCCCGAGGCCCCGGCTGCAACAGCCGCGCCGCTTCCCGTCGGCGGCGCCCTGCCTCCGCTCGAGATCGCGGACGTAGCCGCCCTCGCCGCGACCGATCCCGCGTTCCATGAGGCGGTCGTGCGCAAGACCGGCATCCCGCCGCGCTTCGCCCGCCGCATCGCCGAGGGAGTGGCCGCCCCGGAGCATGCCTACGACGCGCGCCTCGCGCACGGCGGCGGGCTGTACATCTACGGTCCGCGCGGGGTCGGCAAGACCGAGATGGCGTGCCGTATCGCCTACGACTACGCCGGCTCGCGCCTCGATCCCCGCTTCGGCAACTGGGCGTACCGGCCCGTCCCGAAGGGCAGGCCCAAGCACGGCGTCAGATTCGTCGTCTCGGCGGACCTCATGACCGAGCTCCGCTCGACCTTCGACAAGGGCGGCGACAGCGAGGCCGACGTAATCCGCAGGTACGTGAACGTCCCGGTCCTGATCATCGACGACCTGGGCAAGGACTCCTCGACCCAGTGGGTGCTCGCGAAGCTGTTCCAGATCGTCAACGGCCGCTACGAGGCCGAGCGCGCCACGATCGTCACCAGCCAGTACACCCAGGCGGGCCTCGCCGCGGTGCTGTCGGAGTACGGCCGCAAGGAGGACGCCCTGGCTATCGTCTCGCGCCTGGCCGAGATGACCGAGCGCGTCAAGATGGACGGCCCGGACCGCCGCATGGCGCCCTGCGATGCCGAGGGGGCCGGGCGATGAGCCGCCGTGCCCCCCAGGAGGGGCGCAGCTACGAACAGGCCCTCTACTCCGTCGTCCTGCTGGTGCCGCGCCTCCCGCGACCCGAGCGCACCGGGACGGTGAGGGTCCTGCTCGACTTCATCGCCGACCTCTGGGAGCTGGACCGGTCGCGCGTCGATGCGGACTTCGCATCGCTCGTCCGCGGGCTTCCTCGCTGACGTCCGCATGGGTATGCACATGCGCGTCCGCACATCTGCGCGTTTGCGCATGCGCATACCTGCACAGATACACATATATGAGGGCGCACGGCCGCGCGCCCTCCCTGAGGGATTGGGGTTTCCCGTGGAGAAGATCGAGGACATGTCCGCCGGCGAGGCCGAGGAGCACATCGCCGCGCTCTACGGCGACGAGCTGTACGGGCTCGAGCTCGACGGCGAGGTCTCGGGCGAGGGCGCCATGCGGTGCGCCTGCTCGCCGGTCCATGACGAGGTGAGGGGCATCTGCGATATGCTGGGGCTGGACTTCACCCGCGTCGACCGGATCGCGACCGGGCGCGCCGGGATGCTCTGGGCGGGCGAGGGGATGCCGCACCGCTTCGACGCGTGCTTCGAGATCCGGGCGCTTGCGCGGCGCCTGCGGACGGCGCGGCCCGACGGCGCTTCCCGTTCGGAAAGCGCGGGCTCGCGCAAACAGCCCCGTTATTAGGCCGCGTTAGCATCTTGTGGGAGTACGCACACGGGCCTGAAGCGCCCCGGCAACGGAATGGAGTTTCAAGATGGACAGGCGAGAGCTCGAGATCATGCTGAACGAGGCCTTCGACCGCGGTATCGTTTCGGTCGGCCATTTGGTTCACGAGACCGTCGAGGTCGGCTTTTTGAACGAACTGGGCCGAACCGTTGGCTTCACGTTGAACGGGTGGAAGGAGGCTATCGAGACGATCCCCGTGGACCTTTTCGATAGCTTTGACGACGGTCGCGGAAGGGAGTGGTTCCTGAGCGATTGCAAGGCGCTCGGAGGCAAGGTTCCGCAGAACACCTATCGCGGGGAACTCGTCTCGGCGCTTGCCGATGTGCTCATGGTCGAGGAGGCCGCCCCCGCCCTGGGCGCCCTGGAATCCGCACTGGACAGCGCGAGGCGAAAGGGCTATTGCGTCTTCGACCGCGGCGTCCACGGCGACGTCCCGGCGGACGGCCTGGTCTACCTGTGCTCGACCTATCCGGCTGCGGTCGGCCTGAAGGACTCCCTGGATTCCATTCGGGCTCAGGGCAACGATCCCGATACGCGCACCCTTGGCGTATACCGCATGGTGGACGGCTACTGCATCATGGGCGGCTTGGATAGCGGGTCGCAGGCTGATGCATATGCCGTCGACGCCGATCTCGCCGAGGGCTGGGGCGTCGGCGACGCCGCCTTCCGCATCGCCGACCTGAAGGCGAAGACGTTCTCGTATGCCGTCGAGGCCGGCGAGGCGCAAGGAGCGTCGACGCTCGTCTACTACACCGATGAGGGGGCCGACCCGGTCCTCTTCCAGCAGACCGACGGCGACTGGCGCCTGGCGAGCGACAACTTCCTCGCGGAGAACGCGATCGTCGAGGACTTGGAGCAGGCCTATACCGGCGAGATCTCGCCGGTATATCTCAATCGGGATATCGTCGACATGGAGGAGATGGCCGAGGTCTACGGCTGGGTGAGGCCGGAGAGGACCCCGGCCTCCATCGCCGCCGTCGCCCGGAAGGCCGCCGCGTCCTCGGCAGCCGAGAAGCCGTCGCCCGGCAAGGTCGCCGACGCTGCCCGCGAGGTCTCGAAGGACTCCGCGCCCCGACACTGATACCATGGGGGGGTGCGGATGCGCCCGCAGGCGCTTTGGCATACACACGCAAACGCTCAACCGCGCATCCGCACATACCCATGCATCCGCATCCGCATATATGCGTAAAGGTGGCACGCCATGATCAGGAACGTTCTGAAACCCGACGGCACGGCGCATATCGAGCAGCAGGTCGGCAACATGCGATACGATCTCACGACGAGGCAGGTGGATGCGGTGGTCCCCGGGGCGGGCGCCACGAACCTCGTCTTCGGCGCCGACGGCCGCCCGCACGTCGAGCTCACGACCGGCAGCATTCGCCAGGATCTGGGCAGGCCCGGTTTCGATACGCTCCTGTAGGTTCCGCAATCGCACATACGCATACACGTACACATACACAGTTGCGCATACGCACACTCGCACAATGGAACACATGCACGTCGGCATATCTACGCACATGCACATAGCCGCAGCATCGTTCGGCTGCATCGCGCCCGCGGCTTACGCCGAGAACGCGACCGCCGCCGTGATCTCCGACGACGGTGATCATGTCGTCGTCGACGTCGACCTGAACGGAAGTGCGCCTGTCGGCGACGCGACCGAACAAGCCGATATGAAAAGCAGTCAGGGCGAATCGGTTTCCGATGCGGAACCAGACGAGGCCTTGAAAGCATTCGAGGCTCTGATGACGGCCAACGGCATCATTATAAGATCAGCGTTTTACTACATCTTACTGCCGTCTCTCTTCGCGATGGCCTTGCCTCTCCTCTTATACGAATTGCTGGAGCTACATGATCGCCGCCGCCTTTGAGTCCCGACGGTTGGACTGAACCGGTGTCGTGCCGATCGTGAGCCCGGTCCGCCCCCGACGAAGTTATCTATAACCGGGCGGCTCTGCCCGAGCCGTCCTTGAAGGGAAGGAAACCCTATGATGCTTTTCGAATCTTTGATCTTCAACCTGCTCCCCGCAGCCGTCGGCATCATGGCCGTCGTGCTGGTGTTCGAGAGCTGCTGGCGCAAATGCCCGCCGGATAAGCTCATGATCGTCTCCGGCGCCGGCAAGATGCGCTCCGTCTCCGGCAAGGGAACCTTCGTAATCCCGCTCCTCCAGCGCGTGGACACCCTCTCGCTCGGTGCCGTGCAGGTGCAGCTGACCACCGAGAACGATATCCCGACGCAGGACGCAATCCTCATCCACGCCTGCGCCGTGGCGAACTTCCAGATCGGCCAGACCCCCGAGCTGATCGAGACCGCGTCCAAGAACTACCTGAATTTGGACAAAGAGGAGATGACCCGCCAGGTCACCGAGGTCATGCTGGGCAAGATGCGCGAGGTCATCGGCCAGATGGACCTCAAGGAGCTCATGCGCGACCGTGAGAGCTTCAACGCGAAGGTCTTCGGCGGCTCCAAGGATGACCTCGCCAACCTCGGCCTCGAGCTGCGCACCTTCAATGTGCAGGACTTCTCCGACTCCCAGGGCATCATCCGCTCCATGGGCGCCGATCAAGCGGCCGAGATTAAAAAGGAAGCCGAGCTGGCGCAGATCAAGGCGGCCGAGGAGGTCGCCATCCGCCAGAACCAGCTCGACTTAAAGCAGGCCGACCTCAAGAAGCAGGCCGACAAGGCGAAGGCCGAGGCCGATATGGTGAAGGCCACCGTGACGGCCGAGAAGCAGCGCGAGCTCTACATCGCCCAGCAGGAGGCCGAGATCGCCGCAGAGACCAAGAAGGTCGAGCTCGCCGAGCGCCAGGCGGACGTGAGGGAGCGCGAGTTGAACGCGACCGTGAAGAAGCAGGCCGAGGCCGACCGCTACGCCGCAGAGCAGGCGGCGGAAGCCGACCTCTACAAGCGCACGAAGCAGGCCGAGGCCGCCCGCATCGAGCGCCAGAACCAATCCGACGCCGAGCTGTATTCCGCCCAGAAGGACGCCGAGGGCATCCAGGCCCGAGCGAAGGCCGAGGCCGAAGCTACGCGCCTGAAGGGCGAGTCCGAGGGTGCGGCCGAGAAGGCCCACGGCGAGGGCGTCGCGGCGGGCATCAAGGCCCAGGCCGAGGCGTACAACGGCATGGATAACCCCTACCTGCTCGCCAACCGCTACATCGACATCATGCCCAAGGTAGCCGAGCAGGTTGCGAAGCCCCTCACTGCCGTCGATTCCATCAAGATGTACGGATCGGGCAACGCGCAAAAACTCGTAAAGGAGACCACATCGATTGTCGACCAGGTCGCATCCGGCCTGAAGGACAGCACGGGAATCGACCTGCCGTCCCTGCTGAATGGCCTGATCTCGAACCCCGATATCGATGTCGACTCCGCCGAGAACTCGGTTGAGTGATGGTCGTCCCGCTGATCGCCTCGGCCTTGCTGCTCGATTTCTTCGGCTGCATGATGCCCCTGGCATTGGTCGAGGACACTAAGGCATTTAAGGTCGGCGTGTTCCTGATTTGGGCGGCGCTGGTGGCGGATTCCGTCCTGATGGGCTTGTTCTATCCGAGGGAGCTGGCGGGGGTGAATCCCCTGTTGGCGGCAGGTCTCGAATCGATATGCCTCATCTGTGCCATGTATCCCCTGCATGGGTTCGCATCGAACTTGGCTCCCTGTGGCATCCGGGTCGATACTGCCGCGGCCCTCGCCTTCATAGACTTCCTCGTGACCGCTGTGGGATATGTCTCCCTGCTCTTGGGTACGATCTGGCTTATATTCTTCTAGGCTCGCAGGCATATGGACCTGTCGACCATCAAGCCGGAGGGTTCCGAGGAGTAGTACCGGCGCGGGCCGCCCGCACGTCGCGCAGACCGTCGGGCGGCCTTTTACATCGAAGGGGAGTGTGTCCCATGGAGGGGAAACGAAACCGCGGCGAGGTGACCGCCGAGCTTTCCGAGAAGGTATGGGCGAGGCTGTGCCGCGAGAACGCCCTGGTCGCGAGCGAGGTCTGGGTCGATGACGCCAGCCGGGTCGATTTCGTGGCCTACAGGCCGCATCGTCCGCGCGACCGATCGTCGAACCATGCGACCGCCGCCGAGCTCGAGTCCGGCACCTTCACGTTCGTCGAGGTCAAGTCGTGTATGGACGATTTCACGAGCGGCCACGGCAGGACGTTCGAGGGCGATGAGAACTGGCTGGTGTGCCCTCTCGAGCTCGCCGACTCGCTGGCTTCCAAAGGGATGCTGCCCAAGGGGGCGGCCGTGTACTCGCCCGACGCCCGCGGCGCCCTGCGGAAGCGCTACGACACTTCCGAGTTCCGGCAGGTGCGCGTCGCCCCGGCAATCGAGCTGATATGGGCGATGCTGAGGCGGAAGAGCTCATGCGAGACCGGCGCCGGTTTTCCCGTATAGATCGCCGGCACATCTGTCCGGATGCATATCCGCACATCGGCATACATACGCCGAGGCACATACGCGCACATACATATATACACACCGGCGCTATCGTACCCGTTTGCGCATCGGGGTATACGGGCGCGCGGGGAAATGCGCGGAAGCATATCCGCCCCGCCTTCCAAAACTTCCTATAGTTTCTGCGAAACCCCCGTTCAGCGTATATTTTTTCGCTTGCGCGGGTATCAATTCCCCGTTACTGGTCGAACGGATGACGGGATATGGAAATGGCAGACGGTGACCGCCTTACACCGGAACAGGCCGAGGCGCTGAGCGCGCTGAGGGACGGGAGGAACGTGTTTCTCTCGGGCAACGCCGGCACGGGTAAGAGCTACGTGCTCAACGCCTTCATATCGGACCTGAAGGCGCGCAATGTCGATTTCCTCGCCCTGGCGCCCACCGGCATCGCCGCGCTGAACCTCACGGACGGCTCGACGATCCACCGCACGCTGAAAATCGCGCCGGGGGTCTGCGCCCCCGATGGCCCCAAGGGGTCCCGCAAGGTGCTCGACGCCGCGAAGGTAATCATCATCGACGAGATCTCGATGTGCCGCATCGACCTGTTCGACCACGTGATGGGGATGATCTCCCAGTCCATGACGCGCAACGGCGCGAAGCAGGTGGTCCTCGTCGGCGATTTCTTCCAGCTGCCGCCGGTCGTGACCGAACGCGACTCCGCGCTGCTGATGAAGTTCTATCCCGGAAACCTCCAGGGCTGGTGCTTCAAGTCGAGGTACTGGATCGGCTTCGATTTCGAGCCGCACGTCCTCAAGACGGTCGTGCGCCAATCCGACCCCGATTTCATCGACAACCTGAACCGCGCCCGCGTCGGCGACGCGTCGTGCCTCGATTACTTCAACGCGCACTCCAGGAGTTCCCGCGCCTACCTGCCGAAGGACACGCTCGTGCTGTGCGCCAACAACCGCATCGCCGACTCGATCAACCGCGAGAACGTCGACGCGCTCGACGCCCCGAAAGTCGAGTTCACCGCGGCGGTCACGGGTATGGTCAACAGCGGCGATAAGATGGCGCCGGAGAGGATCGTCCTGTGCCGCGGCGCCCGCGTGATGTCGCTCGTGAACAGCCCTCAGGAGGGTTACGTCAACGGCACGCAGGGCACCGTCACCGACGCGTCCGCCGACGCCGTGACGGTCAAGTTCGACGGGGCGGACGAGAAGGTCCGCATCGAGCGGCACAGATGGGAGATCAACAAGTCCGAGGCCATCGTCGAGATGGACGAGGAGGGCAGGCCTGTCAACAGGGTCAAGACTGCCGTCGTGGGTGCCTATACCCAGATCCCGCTCAAGCTCGCCTACGCCATCACCATCCACAAGTCGCAGGGCCTGACGTTCGATGCCTGCTGCGTCCACACGAAAGTCTTCGCCGAGGGCCAGCTGTACGTCGGCCTGTCCCGCGTGCGCTCCGCCGCCGGCCTCACCGTGTTCCCCAAGATTGAGCCGAACCGCCTGATCGCCAGCCGCGAGGTCGTGGAGTTCTACGATTCCCTCGAGCACAGGATGGAGGAGCCGGTCCAAATCGAGTGCCCGCGCCGCTACGAGTCGCGGGTCCGCGCCTACATCCGAGACCTCATGGACGGCAGGGACCCCGACGCCCCCACGCCTCCCGCCCTGGAAGGCGCCCTGGAGAACAGCAAGGGAGGTACCCCGGAACCGGGGACCGAAAGACCGGCTCGAACCCTCGAAGAGAAGATTGGGGCGGATATAGTTGCCCGTGCCACCTTCGCCCTCAAATTTGCAGTTTCGAGTGCCATGTCCAAGGACCATCTTGAGGCCAAGATGCTCCTAGCCGGGTACGTACTTGATTGGGGACGCGCTCCGCATGAGCTCTATATCGTCTGCAAGGAGGGCGGTTATCGCGTCAGCGTATCGGAACTGGGCATCCGGCGCTCCGAGATTGAGGCGAGGATTGCGAAAAACTCCGGCTTCGACTTGGGCTCCGCTCGTCGTCAGCCGAGCCCGTCCGACTCTCGTCCTGGGAAGCGGAAGGGCTCGGCGAAAGAGTCCGCCGGTCGCACCCGAAATACACGCAAGGCGAATAAGCGGTAGCGACAACGGAAATGGGAAGGCCGAATCTCCCGGCCTCCCCATTTCATTTTCGCGGGCGGATCGCTACCGTCTGCCGGTGAGCTCCCAGTCCCAGATATACTCCTCGACCTGCTCGGCGAGATGGAGCGGGGCGGGAAGGTTCACCCTCATATCGTTCTTGTAGAGCTGCACCATGCAGCCGCGCAGGGCCTCGGCGTATTTGACGCTGGCGAGCGCCTCGGCCTCGCCACCGGGCGACAGAAGGCAGTACTCGTTGATCGTCTTCTCGCAGAACGCCGCGGTGGGCGAATCGTACTTCGATCCGCGTGCGGACCATTTGTACTGGGCGTCGCCCGGTCGTGGGGCCAACGCGAGGAAGTAGCCGTCCATCTTGAAGAGTCCCTGCTTGTCGCGCCTGTTCGGCACGGTGCCGTCGTCTGCGCCGCCCGCGGCCACCTCGTCCGTGAACCAGTCGGGGATCTCGCCGTTGAGACCGGAGCGTATACGCAGGATGCGCAGCTTGCTGCCCGCGAGGCCAAGCGGCTCCTCATAACCGGTCGGTCCGTAGCTCAAGGGTCCCGACTCGAGGCCGGAGTCGCTGATGCCGGGCCACCAGTCTCTCTGCCGGATGCGGCCGTAGGAGTTGACGAGGAGGAGTTCCGGCCTGTCGCCGGTGGCGCGGACTATGCCGTGGAGCATCCTCTTCAGGGCCATTCCGTTCGCCCGCTTGCAGGAGTCCGGAAAGCCCTCGGAACCGCTCAGCCGGGCGAACTCGATGAGGGCGCGCCAGTACGGTAGGCTTCCGTCAGGTAGGAGGGGGCAGTACACGGTGACGGCACCGCTTCTCATGTCCTGTCGGACGCAATAGGGGAAGCTCGCCCGCGCCTTGCCGTTGCCGGAGTTGTAGACCTTCAACCCTATCGCCGGGATCGAGGTGTCGATGCCGCGCGAATTGCGTGCCGGTTCGGGTACGAAACCGAGCTGGCGCATGAGGTCGCGGACGGCGACGCGCGCGCGGATCTCGGGACTGTCCTTCGAGTCCTCGGGTTCGATGAATTGGGTCAGGCGCCCGGTTTTCGCGAACGCGATGCGCAGGGCGCGCTTGGGGTCTCCGCCGTCGTCTTTGCCCTTGGGCTTGTAGCTCTCGGCGCCCGGCAGGACCACTATGCACGCGGTCGGGTCGGTCGCCTCGGGAAGCGCGGCGGCGACTTTGCGCCAGCGGATCTTCGCCTGGCTGTCGCCGGTATTCTCCATGCGGTTCAGGAGGTCGTTTGCCGGGATGTTATCGATCTCGACCTCGAAGCCGTCGACGGCCCCCTCCCCGCCGAGAAAGCGGGAGATCTCGGCCCTTGCCATATCGAGGAGCCGGGCATCGTCCTGGTTGCCGATCAGCTGGAATACGGCCCTGTCCCTGCCGGTGCAGCGTGCGAGTCTGGCGCGGTTGGCCCGGCCCCAGGCCTCCTGTCTCGCCCGTGCGCTGACGGGGTCCTTGTCCCAATCCGCCTGCCTGGGTTCCTCTATGGACGCCTTGAGATGGGTCAGTTGAAGCGAGTCGAGCGCACCGACGGGCTCCGCGATATCTTTGAGCCGAGCCGCGACGGCCTCGAAGAACATGGCCTTGTCGATGACGGATGCCCCGCTTGCGACCGAGGGCTTCGATGCCCAGGAGGCGGTCATCGCGTAGGGGGATAGGATCTGCGGCTGCGAGCCGTCGCGGGCGTACCTGCCCATGTCCTCAAGATACTCGCGGACTGCGGGCAATCCGGTCCCGCTGGCGAACTCGTAGTTCGCCAGGGCCGCGGGGTCCCAGGCCAAGTCGCGCTTCTGTTTGTCGTAGCCGTAGGGGACGACGCGGAGCGTGCCGCCTTCCGTGCGGACGTAGGCGTTGACATCGTGTTTGAGGAACGGGTCGTCCTGCCATGGCTTGCCGATGAAGCGGCGGACGGCGACATCCATGTTGAGCCTTGCCTTGCGGCCGACCGGCAGCGTCTCGACGTGGAATCTGAGGGCGAACGCCCACGGGTCCTCCTTGTGCCAGTGGATATCGGAAATCAGCTCGTAGACGTTTCCGTTTCCGCGTGAGACTCTGCTGAAGTTCTCGACCATGCCGTTGGCGAGTTCGAGGGGGATGCCGGCGATGACGTCGGCGACTTGCGCGGAGAATGCGGGGAAGGTGAGCCCGCCCGTGGGACGGCCGTCGCCGCTGAACAGGCAGGTCTCCTCGACACGCACGGCCTCCTCGAACGTCTCGGGGTGCAGCATCCCCATCACCTTGCGGTAGGCGGGGGATTGGGTATCGATGTCCTTGCGGGAGGAGATCCAGACCGCGATGACGTTGCATAGCTTCGCGAGATCAATGGGGGCGAGGGCGATAAGCCAGCTGTCGGTATGCACGTTGGGGCGTACGGGGTTCAGCTCGACGGCCCGGTCGAGCCAGCAGCGCAGGTCGTCCTTGAGGACTTTGGTGTTGAGGTAGCCGCCCTCTTTCCTCGGGGGCATGAGCGTGAAGAGGGCGTCGCGCAGGCTGTCGGGCAAGCCGACGACGTGCACGGTCGTCTTGGTGTCGGGGACGGGTGCGAATGACATGAGGTGCAGCTTAGAGTCCGACATTTCCGATTCCTTTCCTGAACGACTCGTAGAACGGCCCGTAGAGGGCTTTGGCGACCTCCGGCTGGTCGCTATCGTGCATGAGGCGTTCCATGTAGGCGCCGAGCTCTTCCAGGGTCCTGAACGAGAGCTTCCCGTCGCCGCCGCGGAAGGCCGCATCGGCGAAATAGACATGCGGCGCGGGCCTCTCCTTATCGGCAAGCCTCGCCAGACGCCCGAATATCTGGATGATCGTGACCATGAGCGTGGAGATCGCGTCGTCTACGAGGAATTGCCTGCCCATGGTCCTCCATGCGCCCATGGGAAGGTTCTCGTCCCGCTCCATGGTCTTCCATGTGCGCCAGGCGGAGGCCCTGACCTCGGTCGCGAACTCCCCGGGATTGGCCGGGTAGTCGCCGACCTCCCTTTCGATGAGGCCGTTGAGCTTGCGGTATCGCCCGCCGAGGTCGTGCGGTGTGCCCATCGGGCGCACCGAGAAGATGAGGCTCGTGAAAACGGCATGGCCGCCGCGGTCGACGATATTGAAGCCGCGCTCGATGGCCATGGCCGGCGCCACGAGCACTTTGGCCGGATGGTCGCAGAACTTGTAGACTTCGCTCCGGGGCACGAAGTGCTCCCTGTGGTCGTGGTTGTTGCGCACCAGGGCCGCGACCTTGATTGCCTGGCCCTTGCGTCGGAACTCTTGCTCGATGCGGTCGCGTGCGTCCTCGGCCTCCCGGTAGCTGTTCACGATGACCAGGGCCTTTCCCGCGCCCTCCGCGTCGAGTTCGTCCCTCAACGTGGCCATGGTCTGCGATAGGACGATGCCGAGGTTGCCGGAACGCATCTCGGCGGCGCTGCCGGACACGTTCTGCTCGATGCCGAGGTCCCTCACGGTCGAGGTGGAGAGCTTGCCCGCCTTCCACGGTTCCGCCTCGAGGAGGTAGTCGACCGGCCTGTTCACGTGGTATTGCAGGCAGCCGGGCTCCCAGCTCGAACCGGAGAGCAGGAGCACGTGCGGCCCCAGCGCCGCCCCGGCGGGGTCGGTATCGAGCCAGGGCAGCGAGCACATGAAGGCCCGCCCGAAGGCGAACTGCCGGAAAAGCCTGAGGTCGTTGCCGTCGAGCTTCATCCCGAAGATGTTGCCGATCAGCGAGTTGGGGAGATAGTGCTGCTGGCGCGTGTAGCTGAACTTGAGGAAGTTGTACAGCTCGTCGACGGAATCGTCCTTGAAGCTGAGGAGGTCCTGCGCGGAGGCGAGTTCGCGCAGATACGAGTCGAACCGGATGACCTTGAGGGCGAAGGAGAACCTGGTCCGCAGCTCGTCGGGAAGCTCTGAGCATCCGCATGCAGCGAGGTATTCGTTCAGCGAGTAGCTGTGGGTGTCGTCGTCGATGCCCTCGCAGGAGGTCGCGACCGCCTGCGAGAGCTTGTTGAGGGCCGCGTCGCCGCCATCGAGGCTCTTCTTGGCAATCTCGAATCTATAGGGGTTGATGAGTTTGTCGGCATCCTCGTAAACCTGTTTGGGAAGGCCCTGCTCCAGGAGGTCGTTCAGAAGCGAGAGCGACGTGAACGCCTCGTCCTTGACGATGCGTTCACGTCGCCACGCGGTCGTCCCTGACGGATTTGAGCAGCGCCTTCGCGACGGGCTCGGATTTCTGGCGCAGGTCGTAGAAAAGCTCCTCGTTGAAGTCCCTCATCTTGTCGTCCGGGCGCCGCTTCATGGCCACGGCTGTCGGGTCGGCGGCGTTGCGGATGAGCTCCTGGAAGCTCATGCTCGGGGCGAAGCAGCCGTCGAGCTGCGCCTGCACGCGGTCCGCCTCATCGAACAGGACGACGTCGAACTGCTGAAGGGCCTCCTCGAAGAATGCCTTGCGCTCCCTTCCGACGATCATGGTGGCGAAGCCGGTGGGAGTCGTGACCACGACGTCGGATGTCAGGGACTCGCGGGCCATGGCCTGCGATGGGCACACGTCCCAGTACGGGCATGAGTTCGCGCCGCCCTTCTTGGACCGGAGGCCGCGGCATGGCGTGTTGCCGTATCCGCAGGCCTCGGGATCGGAAGAGGAGAGCCCGTCCATGATGCAGGCGGTCTCCAGGTATTTGGATGCGGAATGGTCGAGGAGCATGGAGTCATCGTGGTCGAAGAACTCGTCGAGCCGTTCGATGCGCCTGCCGCGCGACACCAGGGGCGAGGCGCTGATTCCCGCCTCGCGAAGCAGGACGACGCTTTCCATCACGTCCGATACCGAGTTGAGCAGGGATACCGCGCGCAGGCCGCGCTTCGCGAGGCAGACGATGAGCATGTTGGCGAGGACGGACTTGCCGGCGCCGACGAGGCCGACGAGGCTCACGACCTCATCGAGGCGCAGGCCGTCGGCGACGGATGTGCTGCCGCCGCGTGCCCGCTTGAGGAGCCCCTGGTCCTTGACCCTTCTGAGCACGGCGGCGTAGTGGGTCTTCCCGGTCTTCTCCCCGACTTCGTCCGCGGTCGAGATGAGCTCGTCGAGGGTGATATCGATGGGCGGGCGCCTGCTCTTGCGGGGGATATCGTCAATCTTGCCCGTTTGGGGCGGCACGGCATCGGGTATGGTCACCCAACGGATCGATCCGGTTACCGTGGTATCGCCGGTCGCCTCGGGCTTGCATGTGTAGGAATACCGTCCTTTGGGTCTCGCGACCACGTTTTTATGGGAGAGTTTGACATCGCCGAGGAGGCGGTCTATATAGATCGGCATGCGGTCGATCCCGGTAAGGGGGTGCTCGCGCAGGGCCATTCCGCCGTTGGCGATATCGAAGAACCGGTACCGCTCATATTCCGCGCGCTCGTAGAGGCCCAGCAGTCGCCGCCAGGCCGTGGATGAAGCCAGCGAGAACAGGTGTCGGCGCGCCATCTGCATGAGGTGGCCGTCCGCGCCGATGGTCTCGGGCCTGATGAGCTGGTAGTTCGATAGGAGCCTGTCGGCCTTTCGGGGATCGGCGCCGGGACCGCATACGCGTACCGCGAGCGCGAGCAGCGACTCCACATTCAGGAACTCGTCGAGGGATAGGTCGCTGTCCTCGGGATAGCGCACCTCGAGATTGCGCTTCAGCTGGTCGAAGCCTTCCTGGGCTGTATCATTCGGCTCGCTCATCGCGTGCCTCCCTTCGCGGCGGCATCGAGTCGTTTCGAGAAGTTGCGCAGCGTTTCGCATGAATAGCCGGTCTTGCCGCGCAGGACGGCATTGCATAGCGCGCGATATCCGGGATGGTCCCGTTCGACTTGGTCCGGCACGACATAGGCCACCTCGTCCGCGCACATCTGGGCGATGCCGGTGTCGTCCTCTATCTCGCGGGCAAGCCGCTCGGCGCGGCCGTATGCCTTGGCGTCGACGGCAAGCTGCCGGCCGTCCGGCAGATGGATCAGGATGTCGCAGGTGTCCTTGAGGGGCCACATTTCGTATTTCAGACCGAGGCCCGCTGCGGCCTCGGCGATCGCCAGCTCGAGCTTTCCGGGGGAAGAGATGTAGTGCATGACGCCGCGGGATAGGCGGAAGGCGTCGTGCGCGACGCTGTCCAGCTTGTCGAAATCGCCTGTGACGGCCTTGGCGCACGTCGCCGATGAGCAGTGGGGCTGCTTGCCTCGCATGGTCATCGTCCAGCCGCAATTCGGGCATACTTTTGCGGCGCCCGGGACGGGTTCGTAGGCCATGGAGACGAATTCCTGCAACCACACCGGGTCGATGGTGTCGGCTTCGCCCTGGTCGAGGGGGTCGGGGTCGCCCAGGGCGAGCCCCGTCTTGATCCTGACGTATTCGTTCCAGGTGAGCAGCGGGTGGCGGATGAGCATCCTGCGTCCGTACACGTATTGCTCCTGGGTGCCGGCTCGGAGGAATTCATACACCCTGCGTTCCTGATGGCCGCCCAAGAGGTCGTTTTCCGCAAAGCGCAGTACCTCGTAGCATTCCGACGTCGCGGCGAAGTAGTCGCCGTCTACTGACGCCAGGGGCCCGATCTCGATGGACCGGCACCCTTCGACGGCTTCCCTGCACTCGTCGCGCCACCGGGCCGTCCACTCGCGCACGTCTGACGCTGCGCTGTTCCTGATGAAATCGGACTCATTGAACGTCGGCAGCAGCTCTTCCGCATCGTCGGAGCACTCAGCGCACAGCGCGGCGAGGATATTCATGCCGTGTCTGAATGCCTGGCTGTAGGGATACCTATGCGGGTCGGCCTCGTAGAGGCCGTCCTTCTCGGCGATGCCGTATGCGATGAGGAATACGGCGGTCTCGAAGCGGTTGGCGATATCGCGGGCTTTGCCGGCGGCTTCGGCCGCGGCGATCGGGTCGGACATGGACCACCTCTTTATTGGAATTGGCATACACAGCAGCTTTGATACCCGCCCCCGCCGCGCTTTACACGCCCCTACCGAAACTCGACGGATAAAAATGCCCCCGCACCGGCTCGAATCGAGTGAAAGACTTCCCGCGCACGGGGTAGAAACAGCTGGGACGGTACACATCCGCGCGAAAGGTCGGACATGTCTAGGGTGGCCTATGGGCAAAAGGGATACAGCGGCGCCTCCATGAGCGTGAACGCGCGGGCGGCCTACGAGGCGGGGGAGATGCTCCGCTCGAAATGGACCAAGACGGCGATCCTCGGCGCCTTGAGGGGCTACTGCGATGAGATGGACCTGCTCTACGACCCTGCGGTCGAGTCCGAGACCAAGGCCGCGCTCTTCGACCGGTTCATCGCCTCCTCGTCCTGGCACCACACCGGCGCCTACGCCCGCGAGACGGAGTTCTTCGCCCTGGACGAGGCCGCCGTGGTCGGGGCGTTCCGCGAGCTCGGGCCCGAGGAGACGGCCGAGCGCGACCGGATCCGGGCGCAGGCTGCGGCCCGGGTGCGGGAGGCGGAACGGCATCGGAGGGAAGCGGAATGCCTATTCGAGTACCGCTTCTCCTGCTCCCCATATAGCGCCATGGCGTACGAGGCGTTCCATCCCGAGCTGTGCGAGCGCCGTGTGAGCAAACACAGGAAGCAGGAGCTCGTCGTGTACCGGCTGCCGGACGGCAGCGAGCCGTCGGGCTATGCGGAGATGTCCGTCCCGGCGGACTATGCGGACAGCAGCCATGTGGTGCCGTCGGTTTTCATATCCGGCACGGGCGGGGATCGCGCGTGGCGCGATATCGACTTCGACGAGGCCGAGCGGAAATTCGCAGCGGCGGCGAGAAGGGCCGCGGCCTTTCGCGAGGGGAGACCGAAGCTCATGCAGGACGAGGCCAGGCGCGCTGCGATACGTGAGACTCGGCACCGCGTCTGCACCGCCCCCATTTTGAAGAGCATAAAGGAGATTCACAGGTGACGGGGAAGAATGTCTATACGATGACGGCGATGACGAGGCGAGCGTTCGTGGGCCTCGCGGTCATGGCGGCGCAGGCCGGACTCGCGGGCTGCGTGAGGAACGGGGCGCCGGACGCCGGCTCCTCCGACGGCGGCGCCGGGAAGTCGGGCGATGCCGGCACCTCGTCGCCGTTCGCGCCGCAGCAGTCCGCCCAGGCGTCCGTGGACGGCATCTCGATCGACCGCGTGACGATCGAGGAAGGCACGGGGCCGGACGGCAAGCCGTTCCGCTACATCCGGGTTGCCTATACCTTCGAGAACGTCACGGACTCGGACGCTGTCGCACCCTATACCGACATCAACGCATACCAGGACGGGATCAAGCTCGACAGGTCCTACAAGGTGCAGGACCAGCGGGCGCAGAAGCAGATCGAGCCGGGCGGGAAATTGAAGTCGTTCACGGCGTTCGCCCCCGATTCTGAGACGGTTCCGGTCACGGTCAAGGTGATGGCGCCCGGCGAGAAGGAGTCGAGGTCGGAGCGATGCTACTGCATCGTGAACCCGGGCCTGCAATAGGCCGCCCCGCTCGCACGTCCACACATATATGTATATGCGCGTCTATGCGTTTACGTACATGCGCATATGGGTAGACTCACATCGAGTAGAGACGAAACGGGAGGGGATGGTCCGCATGGCGCCGTTCATCAGTGAAAATATCGACCTGGTTCCTTGCATGGCCATGGCATTCAACGCGGCGATTGCGACCATGGGTTTTCTGAAAATGGTTGCATGGACCGAGCACGGCATGTCGTCGAGGATGTCCAGATACATCGACAGGTTCGGCAAGATGGGCATCGACCGCGAGATTTTGGAGGTCTATGCGCGATCGTATCTCGACGAGTCGCGCAACGCGCTCATCTGCTGGATCGTTGGCCTCGCCATCACTATGGCTGTGGGGATTGTCATCTGGGCCCACGACGTCGGCGCGGTAGTCCTCCTGACATCCGTGGTCGCGGCGGCGGTATCGATCAGGTGCATCGTCATGGCAGTGAGGGATGTGGCGGATATCCGCGACGTCCTGGCCGAAATCGACCTAGGCACCCCGACCGCGTGATTTGCCCTGGCATCCAATCAATAGGGACAAG
Organism: Collinsella sp.; assembly: GCA_048367555.1. GTDB lineage: Bacteria > Actinomycetota > Coriobacteriia > Coriobacteriales > Coriobacteriaceae > Collinsella. Next base: position 79,601 of record DBGCAP010000015.1, on the reverse strand, counting down.
CAGATATTCAGAAGGGACTCGATATGGGTATGCAAAGCTATATGGCGACGGTATTTGTCGGCGAGCGTGAGATTGGCGGGCCTTTTGTAAACGGTGATTTTCGTTCAAGCCTGAACTTCGCGAGGCGAGAGCTTCGCGGATACCTGCGCCTGGCTGAGAGTATCTGACGGCAGGAAGTCATGGGTGGTCGCCGTCATGGCCTTCGTTGCGTAACCGCCCCGGCGCTTGATTTTGGCATCCTTACCGAGACGAAGGATAGCGAGACCGCCACCGTGGAGTCCAGCTTTACCGTGACGTCGGCCTACACGGCCGAGGATTTCGTATCGGATACGCGAAGCGAGTTTCTTGCCTGCGTCACGGAAGATTTCGGCGAGCAGGTCGCATCGGAGGCTGCAAGTCTCGTCGATGGTCAAATCGCGTCGATGTCGTGGTATAGGCGCTTCGAGATATGGAACGACCTCGCATCCTACGACATATGCGGCGTTGCGAACGCCGATCATCTCATCGACGGGCTCGAGGAGCTTTCCGTCGCGCTCGCCGATGGCCGCGCGTTCGACGCAAACGGTGGAAACCCCGTCTTCCATGCTTTTCACCGGGCCGAGCGGCAAAGTGGCGACAGAGAGTTACCTGTGCCTGCCAGACGTACTCATCGACATCATTGAGACAGGGGCTTCGGGCAACCGGAGCTCTTTTCTAATATGAGCCGGCACCTCCACGGTACCGGCCCAATAACGACTGCCTACATATCCCAGATCTCGCTCAGCCGCTCATCGTCCGCGGCCTCCTCCTCGAAGCGGAACTCGTAGGGGATGGCCAACCTGGTGAGCTCAAAGGCCACCTTTCTGGTCATGGCGTTCGAGATTCGCGCCGCGCGCGCATCCTCCGCGGCTAAGTCCTGCTCGCGGAAGTAGGGGAGCGGGTAGGGGTTGCCATCCGTCTCATCGACAATCTTCTCCACCAGGCACCCGACCTCGCGCTCTTGGATTTCCGCCAGATTCTCGAGGTACTTCCATGCCACGGCAGTGGCGCGGGCTCGCGGCAGGCGCGGGCTTTCCCAGTTCTTGACGGTCTTCACGTCGACGCCCGCTGCCTCCGCGACATCGGACTGGTAGAGCCCCAGGCTCTCGCGCAGCACCTTGAAGCCCGCCTTGGTGTGGATGGTCTGCATATCCGTTCCTTTCATCTAGATTCTCTTCTCGAAGAGCCCGTGATAGACCTCATCGATCTCGTCCTGGTATTCGCACAGGAATTCGCAGCGTCCGACCACGAGTGCGACGAAAAGCTCGTCGACGGTGGCAATGCCGTAATCGTGGAACCCCGCGGGAAGGTAGAGCGTCCCGTTGTAGGGCGCATGTCCGACCCGGTAGCAAGAGAAGTCCCCGAAGGCCGATCCCTCCACGCGGTACAGGCTGTAGTAGTCCCCGGCACGCTTCGCAGTGTCGATCGCCTCCGTGTGGCCGGCGATATGGCGGATGATCTTCCCGTCCGCACGGTTCGCGGCCGCCTCGCGCGCGAGCGTGCGCAGCTCGGGCATGCGGTCGAGCGGGTCGACGGTGTGGACCGTATCCATGTGTTCCGTGAACCCCTCGCCGTCGCGCGTGATTTCGCTCACTGTGGCGACGAACCGGGCGAAACCGCGCTGGCAGACCCCGACCCTGGAGGCCGCCGAGACCTTATGCGCCGCACGCAGTGCCTCCTCCCGGCTGTCCCCCTCGTAATGCAGCTCCGACGAATGGAGCGGCCGCACGTCGATATCCTCGGTTCCCGTGAACAGCATCTCGCGCGATTCCGTCACGAAGATCGTTTCCATATAGTCCTCCCATATGCGCACCGGGCGGCCCCATACCGCCTGCTCTACCTCTCTTGTACCCCCTGAGGGGAAACGTAAACGCACGCCGCGGAAAAATCGCCGGACCGGGTTCGGGAAAAGGACGGGGCCGAAAACGGCCCCTGTCTTGAAATCTGGATATGGAATCAATCAATCATCGCCATGTCGAACGCTTATATGCGAACTCGGAATCGATCATCGCTGCGCAGTCCTTCCGAGGGCGGGGCCGTCGTGCTATCTGGCGGAACTAGCCTTATTTACCCGCCGTCGGGCGTAGCGCCAACAGGTCATTCCTGATCTCATCGAGCAGCTTCCTGCACTTGAGCTCCGCGGCCTCCATCGGGCTGACGTATCCATCCTCATGCGGGTCGAAAATCATATCCGGGTCTGGCAGCCATTTGCCGTCGTCCTCGCCGAAGGCGGTCTCGGTCATGATGTCGCAGAGGCCCAGGAGCCTGACGAAGATATCGCTCTCCCCGACATATGGGGTCGCGCGTCGGCACGCGCGGAGGTACACGTCGAGCGTCTGGAGGAACAGGTCCTCGGTGCCGATCTCCCAGGGAGGACGGGACTTATCGTCTTCCGGGTTCACCTTGATGTCGTGCAGAATCGAGTCCGGCACGCAGCGCAGGTCTGTAGTCGGCCAGACGAAATGATCGGTCTCCTCGCACAGGTCGAGGAAGTCGTAGGCCTGGTTCCATAGCACGCAGAGCACATCCAGCTGGTTTTCGGTGAGTTTTTCGTCCATGGTCCTATCTCCTGATTCTATGAGGAGGTCGGCGACGTCGATGTGCGCCCAGCAGGCGATATCCTCGACCTTCTCGAAGTCGCTCGGAGCGTGCGTCCCGCGCCGCCAGTCCTTAATCGATGAGATCGAGACGTGCATCGCGCCCGCGAGCTCCCGCATCCTGGCGGCGCCTTTGGCGCCGTGTCCTAGCAACGAATCGAACACGGCGGGGGAGAACGCGAACGTCCCGTCGCCAATCCTGTAGGTGTCTTTCCGCATTGCGGCATCTCTCTTTCTCAATCCTTGCCGACAATGTTATCTGTGGCGCGGCCGTCTACGGAGACGAACCTGGACGGACCTCTACCCGTCCGGCTTCACGGAGAACCACAGACCGTCGTCGCAGATCAGCCCGCGCGCGACACATCGACCGCCGACGTCCACTAGGACGCCGGTCACGGTGGCGTCCGCCTTGCCGAACATGCTGGGGCAGGGCAGCGTCGCGCCGACCCTGGCGATCTCGAAGCGCCGCCCGTCGCACACGATTGCCCTCGGGGTGTTGAGCCCGCACTTTCGGTCGGTCTCGACCGCTATGGGGACGACCTTGGCGTCGAACCTGCTGCATCCGCCCACGTGCCGGACCTCCCTCCCGCTCGGTATCGCGCGCCACGCGCGCGATACCCCCGCCGTCTCCCACCCTGGATACCGCCCTGCGATCCCAACGGGGAGGGCATCCGGGGCGGTACCGCCCGCGCTGCGGTCTCACCGCGCAGCAGGCGGCCTATGGCCATGCCTATTCGGCCGACCCGATGCGGTTGCCGTTCGTGTAGTCGGAATAGGCCCGCTCCCAAGCGTCCTGCACGCGGCGGGAGTCGCATATCTTGCAGAAGATACCCGTCTTGGGCGAGCCGTCGCGCAGCATGAACGTGATGAAGCAGAAGTCTCCGATATCGGGATCCTCGTTCATCATCATGGCGCCGCAGGTGTCCAGCACCTCGCGGTTGTCCTCCTGCGACCCGCCGAGGATATCGATCGTGCAGGTGGCCGTATCCGACGGTCCGACGAGGCCATCCGGCACCGCCGGCAGTGCATCCGGGTCGGTTCCGTCGATCTCCCCAAGGATGCGCGTCTCGAACGTCGAGTTTGCTGCGCGCAGGCGTCCGAGTGCGTCCGCGTATGCGATCGACGAGACGAGGCGTTCGAGCTCCCTGGCGGCAGCCTCGGCGCTGTCCGCATATCCCCGCGGGTCCTTTTCCATGAGCGCGTCGGCGAGCATGGCGACGGCCGCCTCGGCAACCCTGCCGGACTTGCCCATGTCGTCGGCGCACTCGCCGGCGAGTGCCGACAGCGCGCTCGAGTAGAAGGGGATGTCGCTGCGGCGTCCGAACCTCTCGGCCACGCGCCCGCAGGACTCCCTCCATCGTTCCATCAGCGCGAGCCTCAGGTTCGCCGTCTCATCGTGCTCGATGGGCGACACCGTGTCGTGATCCGTAGCCATGTCCATATCCTTCCGTTTCCGTTCCATCCCGCTCCCACGGCTTCCCTAGAGAGCCGTTTACCCCGAATCGCCCCCGCTCATGCCCGCTAAATTGAGATCGGGGAGGAAGGCCGCCTGTCCGTATCTTCCCGTCCGCATCGGAATCGGCTGTTTCCGATGCGCCCGAACGGGGTATCAACTGGTAATACCGAATGAACGACTTGGGCAAGGAGCAGCCATGTATACGGACGATGACGAGATCGGGCGCGCCGTCGCTGCCGATCTGGAGGAATGCTGGCAGGGCGAGGGCTGGTACCGAATCTGCTTCACCGACGGGATGGGATCGTATCCGGCCACATGGTATGGAACCGAAGCGGACCTTGCCGACGACCTTCGCGGTGCCTACGGGGATGCCGGCGAGATCCATCTGCCCTACGCCGAAATCTCTGTGATCGATCAGGCGGTCGAGAAGGTCTGGCAGGGCGAGGGATGGTATCGGGTGACGGGCGGCGACGGCGAGAAATGGGAGCCGGACTTCTACGTTACACGCGAATGCCTAGTCGCCGCACTGCGCGACGCCTACGACGAGGCATCCTTCAGCGGCGCCATATGCGTCCCACGTGTAGAGCCGGCCCCGGACCCTAACCGGCGCCGAACGCACGCCTTCTGAACCGCCCCGTGATTCAAACTGGGCGAGAACCGAACCGGAGGAATCGCTACGCGTTTCCCACAACCGGCTGCCTACGGGACGTATGGGGTCCCTCCGGTCATCCGGCCATGGAAAACGCCGGGCTCCGGTGCCAGCCCAATACATAGCCGCACAAACGCACATCTATGCGCTTACGCATCTGAGCATCTGGGTACATACATGGCGACGAAGGCGGGGGGATCGGCCCCTCGTCGGAACCGAAAGGATAGAAGCCAATGAGCATCAACCGAGTCAACATCACCGGAAACCTCACCCGCGATCCCGAGCTCCGCGCCACCGCGGCCGGCACCCAGGTGCTCTCGTTCGGCATCGCCGTCAACGATCGCCGAAAGAACCCGCAGACCGGCGAGTGGGAGGACTATCCCAATTACATCGACTGTACCATGTTCGGCACCCGCGCCGAGGCTGTCGGCCGCTATATCTCCAAGGGGAGCAAGGTCGCGATCGAGGGCAAGCTGCGCTATAGCTCCTGGGAGCGCGACGGCCAGAAGCGCAGCAAGCTCGAGGTCATCGTCGACGAGATCGAGTTCATGAACTCCCGCCCTGCCGCGTCTCCTGCTGCCGCGGTTGATGGTGGACAGCAGTATGCGGTCCCCGAGGCTCCCGCCGTCGAGGTTGCGGACGAGGACATCCCGTTCTAGCCGACCCGTACAACCCCATACTCAAGTGATCGCCCCACCGGAGACGGCGGGGCTTTTTCATGCCGTAGCCCGTCTCCACACGTTTCCCACACCCGGCTGCCTATGGGACGGATGGGGTCCCGCCGGTCATCCGGCCATGGAAATCGCAGGCCAGGGGCCTGCCGACCGGTGTCCGGGCGGCCCGCTGGGCAAATTATCGAATTACGCAGACGCATACGTGCGCATTTACGTGTTTGTGCGTTTACGCATGTGCGCAGCTGGGTACATACATACCAGCGGCAAGGGAGGCCGCGACCGCGTCGGCGCGGGATCGCCGAATATCGGAAGGAGGCCGTCATGGCCGGTTGCAAGAGGGAAGTAATGGAGCCGAGCGGAAGGGAGAAGGTCGCCGCCGCCGCCGCGCTGGTCGCGGGGCTCGTCGGGATGTGGTTCATGCTCGCATACAGCTATGTCTACATCAACTGCGCCGTGTTCCCGGTGGCGGGCGCGCTCATCGCGTACGCCTACGACGTGGCGGAGAGGACGGTGGCGGCACGGAAGGAGTGCTGCCGCAAGGTCGAAACGCGCCGCGCGTATCGCGCCGCGAGGGCGTCGGAATACGGCGCATAGCGGCGCCGGCGGGCAAGAATAAGTAAACGCGCATCCGCACAAGTATGCAGATGTGCGTTTACGCATCCGCATAACTGGGTACATATATGGCAGCGGCAGGGCCCTAGCGCCCTGCCGTCGGCGGATGCGGGACCGGTAGCGACTCGCCGGCCCCGTGCCCGCCGCCGGCAGGCGGCAGATATCCGAGAAGGCCGCCCGGAAATCGGGCGGCACCCGTAGAAGGGAAACACATGAAGACAATCGTTTTGGTCAACCAAAAGGGCGGCGTCGGCAAGACGACGTTCGCCGACGAGATCGCCTGGGGCCTCGAGCGCCGCGGGCGTGAGGTCGGCTTCATCAACCTCGACCCGCAGGGCGGCGCGAGTCACGAGCAGAAGACCGTCGAGGGCGAGAAGGCCGTCACCGTCGTCGACACCCCGGGCTATCTGAACGACAAGCTCGGCGGCTGCGTGGAGGTCGCCGACATCGCGATCGTCCCCGTCGAGCCCAGCCAGCGCGGCCTTCGCGCGATGAAGCGCACGATCCAGCTCATCACGGGCGTCAACCCCGAGCTCGAGATCGGCCTGATCGTGAACCGCTATTCCGACAAGCGAATCATCGACCGCAGCTTTACCGACTTCCTCACCGCCGACGACCTGCCCATCCTGGGCTGCGTGCCGACCGCCGAGGCGTTCAAGCGCGGCGCGTCGTTCAACCGACCGGTGTCCGAGGTGCAGCCGGGCGGCCGCGCGGCGGACGCGATCGAGGGGATTCTGGACAAGGTGGAGGCGATGCTGTAATGGCGAGGACTAAGAAGGCGGACTCCGCCATCAACAGCTTTTTCACTGACACCTCCAAGGAGATGGTCGAGCGCCAGGAGACGATCGTCGAGAAGGTCGTGAACCCCGACTCCGAGCCGGCAGCTGAGAAAAAGGCGGCGGCCTCTGAGGGTCCGACGCACCGCCTGAGCGTGATCGTCCCCGACGACCTCTACTGGCAGCTCAAGGAGTACCTGGTGGAGCACCGCCGCGAGGGCTACCGCAGTGCGAGCGACCTCATGCGCTCGCTGCTCGAGGAGCATCTGCGCAAGGACCGCTAGGCCGGTCGGAACGTCATCGAATAGAAGGGAAAACGGAAATGACAGCATTCGAGTACAGCGCCCAGGGCTACCGCGTCGCGCCCTATATCGCGGATCTCGGCAAGAAGGAGGCCTAGATGGATGCCGATGCCGGGCGCGTCCGCACCGCCCTGCGACTCCAGGCCGTCGCGGCCCGCGTCCACCACATGGACTGTGCGGGTTTCGCCGAGGAGGTGTGCGATGCCGTGGACGTCGCCGGACGTCTGGGCTATCTGGGTTGCTTGCACGCGGTTGTGAGGCTCGCGGCGGCCCGCGAGGCGATGCCGGACGCCGACGGGATGACGTGCGGCGAGCTAGGCTGTCTCGCCGGCCTCCGCCGCCAGGCGCGCGCCACCGACACGCTGGATGCCGACAGCTTCACCGCCCGCATCCTCGCTGCCCTGGATATCAAGGGGTGGTCGGATCGATCTTCCTACCAAATCGCGGCGATGCGCCTGGCCGACCTGATTGCCCCGGTCTCGCTGATGGCGTCCCCGGAGCGCACGGAGCGCGGAGACCGCGCCCTGTATTCCTACACCTGCGGGCGATGCGGCGCACGCGTGACCGTATCGGTGTGCACGCGTTGCCCGTCCTGCGGCGCCCCCATGGTCGCCGCAGGACATGGCGCTCCGGTGATGAAAGGGGCGATCCATGTCGACTCGTAAGCTGATAAAGGGCGACCGCTACCGCGCCGGGCTGTGGAAGCTGGAGGAGCGCTGCTATGAGGCGCACGTCCGCATGCCGAACGCCAAGTTCATGATCAGAACGTACCGCTGTACGCAAGGCGAGGCGGTCGCGAAGTTCGATTCGTGGGTGGAGGCGGAAGGCCTCGACCTCGCTGAGGATGGGGCCAGGGAAGCCTGCGAGGGCAGCATCGACGACGGTATGGGGACTGCGAGGCGCCCGTTAAACCGCGAGGAGCGCCGTGCGATGGAACGCCGCGACCGAAAGATAAAGAAGCGCCAGGCGCGAAAGGCGGCATCGGAGGCCGATGCCGCGCGACAGTCACAGGATATGGGGAAGGAAGAGACGGAAATGCAGAAGGTATCGAAAACGGACGGGCAGAAGACGGCGGCCGCGGGGACAAAGGCTCCGGAGACGGAGCCGGCCAGGTGCTACACGCTCATGTGCACGGGCGATCTGGGGACGGCCCCGGTGATGGTATTCCGCAACGAGGGCGACGCGAACGACATGATGCGCGCCCTGGAGCAGGTCGCGAAGGTGACGTCGCCCGATACCGTCTACGACGTTATGGAGGCCCCGTTCAAGGAGGCCATTTGAAGGGTGCTGAGGGGCCGGGGAGTGCAGGCCACACAGCTGCCCGAACCTGCCGCCGTCCCAGTCCAGCGCCCCGCGTCTCCCGCCCTGGCTCCCGCACTGAGGACCATATCGGGAGAGACACCGCACTACCGCGCGCGCTTCGAGGTCGCAGCGGCCGACGGCGCGGACGCGGCCGAGGCCGTGAAGGAGATCGTCATGGGCTGGCTGCACGCCAAGGGCCTGGACGTACCGGAGGGCGCCGCGGACATCGCGGTGCCCGCGGGCTGGACGGCCGCCGACGAGCCCGACGCCGCCAAGGCCGTCCGCTTTCTCGGCCTATCCGGCGCGCAAGGCGCGGCATGGGCGGTCGAGGCCGATGAGCTCGACGGCGAGTTCTCGCGCCGCCGCTGGCACACGAGGATCGGCCTCGCACCCGCCGGAGACGGCGGGTGCATCCTCAACGTGCAGGTATCGCACTACGCCGTCAACGGCTTTTTCGGATACCAGCGCAACCCGCTGCCGTCCGTGCCGCGCGTCGTGCGCGATATCCTTGCGAACGGAAAGCTAGACGTGAGGATCGGCGCGTCGCGTGTGAGCGTCGAGGAGATATACCTTGACGCGGACACGCTAAAGCGCGATTTCATGTCGAGCCTGACCGATCGCGCGCGCTGCCTGCCGATCGTCCTCATGACGACCGACGACGGCAAGACCCCCGTATGGGATGCGACCGAGCTCGCATCGAAGCTCGTGGGCATGGCCACCGTGTACGTCATCGACATGCGCGACGGCGCGTTGGTGCAGGCGTTCCGCGACCTGCTGCCCGACCGGACACCGGCCGGGCGCTACAGGATCGGGCGCAGCGCGGTCATGGTATACCGTCCGGGCATCGACCTGTCGGGCGAGGAATCTCTATCGGCCTGCACGCTCTTCACGCGCCACAGGATCGAGCGCTATGCCGCGGGCGGGCGCGACGGTTTCATCAACGTGCTCATGCAGGGCCTCGGCCGCGGCATCGACGCCCGACCGGGCGACGTCGCCGGAATCGGCGACGTGCTGTGGCTGCGCAGCCGAGTCGAGAGCGAGCGGCAGGGCGAGCGCATCGAGCGCCTGCGCTCGCGCGCGAAGGCGGCAGCCGAGCCGGTCGCCGATATCGACGGGCTGCGCGCGGAGAACGCGCGCCTGCGTGCCGATGCCGAGGCCTGGGAGGAGATCGCGACGGACCAGGAGCGGAGCTATTCCGACGCCACGGCAAAGGTGGACGAGCTCACGAGGACCGTCCAGCGCCTCGAAGGCGAGAAGCGCGCGCTCGAACGCAAGGCGGCGCAGTGCGCGGCACCGTCGGACGACGACGGTGCCGCGAGGGTGGCCGAATGCCTCCAGTCGATCCCGCGCGACCTGACGGACCTCCTGAAGCTCGCGCGATCCATCTGGCCCGAACGTATCGTCGTCCTGCCCGAGGCAATGGACTCCGCGAAGTCCTACGACGGCAACCTCGCCGAGGAATGGGATATCGTCCGCAGCACCGCGACGGCGCTCTACGGCCTCCTGTTCGAGGACGACGGTTGCGAGGGGCAGGTCGCAGACGAGTTCCAGCGCCGTACGGGCTACGAGCTCACCTTCAGCGAGAGCAGCGCCACCAGGGCGCGCGCCGATCTGATGAAGATGCGCGAGAGGAGCTACGGCGGCCGAACCGTCGACATCTCCGCCCACATCAAGGGGAGGGGCCAGAAGAACACCTTCCGCCTTCACTTCTACATCGATCGGGAAAACGAGCTGATAGTCATAGGGCATGCCGGATGCCACATGAAGACCGCCGGCTCGCACCGTCGCGGTTTCAAGTAGCACAGATCCCCGCCATCGGAACCGATGGCGGGGATCCTTTTTGAGCAACGCGCGAAACAGGCGGCGGAAACGGCCCGCGCAATTGCAGGACTGCGGATACGGCGGCCGGCGTTTGGGACCGGGCGCTTTTGGGTAGCATCGAATGGTAATGCCGGCGACGTGACCAGAGGGGAGGGAGAATATGTTCGATACCGATAGCGATATCCCGTACGACATCGAGCCGACCGCGACCGAGAAGCCGAAGGCCTCGACTGCGGACAGCGCAGCCGAGGCTGCCAAGAAGACGGCCGAGGCCGAGAAGCGCGAGAAGCGCCGCGCCCGCCAGAAGCGCCAAGCGTTCACCGAGCAGATGCAGAACTTGACGATGGACGACATCAGACGCCTGATGGAGTCCAGCGTCGACCTCGGCGGCGTCAGCGACCCGCAGGCCGAGATTGAGCGCCGCATCGAGCGCAACGGCATGGCGTACCTGATGAAGGGCGGCGCCGTGTATGCCGTGGTGCTCTCGAGCGACGACTACGAACGTCTCGCGGACAAGAAGGCGTAGACCTCGCATTGGCGAGGGTCGCCGGGCGAGAGGCCGCCACCGGAACACGGTGGCGGCCTTTTTCATGTCGCGACGCAACGCCCGGAACACTGACCGGACAACGATGGAAAGCGAGCGGAAACGCTCGCGGCGGACACAGACGGCCAGGCCCCGCCCCGCCTCGATGCGCGCCCGCCGGAGCCGGGAGGTATCGGATCGGCGCGCACCGAGACGTTGGACACGCGCCCGCGCGCAAGACTCCTGCCGCGATCGGGCACGCAGGCTACCGCACCCCGTCATAACTTCGAGTGCCACGCGGACATGCCGACATCTCTCCGCAAGCAGCTCGTAGATCGGCGCCGGGTCGTCCACGGCATCGCCATCGGCCGCGAGCAGATCGAGCACGGCGGCCACCCCCTCGATGATACGGGCGCAATCGTCAGCATCCATATGACCCTCCTTCTCATCGCTGAAAACAACTTATACGGCCGTGACGGTATCCGAGCCGTATCGGACTTGCAACAGATGAGCAGCGTCCCGTTCGTCGCGAAAGAGACGAGGGACAGCCGAAACGCGGACGGTATAACGGCATCGGATGACCGGTGTAAACCGGTTTAAACCCAGGCAAATAGGGGTAGGATACTGAAAACTTCGCAAGAGACGCATACTTGTACCTCCATCGTGGATGTATGTACAAGTATGCCACCGAAGTCGGTCAGATTTCCGCCACCGGGCACAGCCCGCCGACGGAAATCTGACCGCCTCCGGCGCTTGCCAGGGCTCCGCCCTTGGACCGGGGTCGCGCACAGGTGCGCGAAGAATTGGAGGAAGCGTGGCAGAAAAAGCCACCTCGCAGACAAGGATGGTCAGCATCAGGTTGACCGAGGAGGAAATCAGCACCCTCAAGGCTAAAGCGAGTCTTGCGGGCACGACCGTCACAGACTTCGTCCGCGAGACGGCGATCTACGGCAAGCAGGAATTCACGCTATCGAAGCTGCCCGGCGGCGAGCGCGTGGACGTGAAGGAGGCGCTGGAAGGGCTGCTCGACACCGAGCACCGCACGGTGCAGAAGCATTTCAACGTGACGCCTTACGAGGACACCTTCATCCGTGACGCCGCGAGGAAGGCCGGCATGACGCAATCGCGCTTCATGGTCGACCGCATCCTCCACACGCCCATGTACTACATCGGCGACCCCGATTTCTTTCAGAAGTTCTTCTACGAGCTCAACAAGCAAGGCGTGAACCTGAACCAGCTCACCGCCGCGGCCAACACACTGGTCCTCCTACAGGACATGCCCGATGTGAGCAAGGAGCGCCGACGCGAGCTGATCGGGCAGATCGAGAACTTTGTCGCGACCCTGAAGGACCCCTACTGCAAGGCGCTCGCGGAGACGCGCGGCCTCATGATGCAACTCAGGCGGCAGTCGGAAGTTGAGCGCTAGCATGGCGATGCTCAAGACACTCGCCCGTAAGTTCGGCGGCTGCAAGCAGATAAGGGACTACCTCGCGCGCAACGGCCGCGCCGTGACGTTCCGTTCCAGCTCAATCGAGTTGGACATCGGCGACTGGGACGAGCGGATGAACGAGACGCGCCAGATGTTCGGTAAGGACAAGGGGCGCAAGTACTACCATTTCGTGATCTCGCCCGACCCCGAGGACGGCCTGGATGCCCGAGCGGTCGATACGCTGGCATACGATTGGGTGCGTGAGCGTTACAGCGGATACCAGTGGGTGATCGAGACCCACATCGACAACGGCATCCCGCACGCGCATATCGTGGTCAATTCCGTCAATCCGGTGGACGGCAGGAAGATACACCTCGACGACAATGACGTGCAGGTCGACGCGATGGAGCTCCAGCGCATCTGCCGCGATTACGGCTATTCGGCGTTCGACAACTTCAAGTTCTCTAGAGACGAGGACGGTGCCTGGTACGCGCGCACGCCGCGCCCCGACCGTCGCCGCGAGGTCGTCTTGCAGGAGGCGCGCCCGGCTCGCCGGCATGTGACGGACGCTCAGCGCCGCGCACGGTACAGCGGGAAGAAGCTATGGACCGATGCGATGCACGACGATATCGAGTCGGCTTTGCAGGGGTGCCGGACATGGCCCGCGCTCGAGAGGCGTTTGGCGGAGAAGGGCTACCGCATCAATATCAACCGCCGCGGAGTGCTGACCTTCTACCCGCCCGAGGGCAAGGGCCATCCCGTGAAGGGTTACAAGCTGGACGACTCCTATACGGTCGAGGGATTGCGCGAGCGCCTTGCCGTGCGACTCGAGGGACAGCGCCCGAACGTCAGGATGTGCACCGAGGACCTTGTCCCGGACGTCGTCCTGCCGCCCATGACTTTCGAGGCGGTCGCATCCAACAATCTCGAGCGGTCTAAGAGGATCGAGCGCTCCGCCGCCCGCCTTGCCGCCGCGGCCGACGCCGTGAACATTATCCGCGAGCGCGGCTACCGCTGCTATGCGGACATGGCGGCCGATGCCAGGCGCCTCGCCGCCGAGGTCGACGCGCTCGACGCGAGGGTCGACGCGCTCAAGCTGGAGGCCGAGCAGACCGCCGAGGCCATCCGCCAGGTCGAGGTCTACACGTCTTGCGTCGCGCAGTTGACCGCGCGCCCGGAAGGAGCCGAAGCGCTCGCGGCATGGCGCGAGGACAATGCAGACGAGCTTCGCGAGATGGAATCGATCCGCAAGTGGATGGCCGAGCGCGGAATCGTGCTCACCGATATGACATACACGGACCTCCTCGCACGCCGCGACGGCGTCAGGGCCGACGTGGCGAACCTCGCTTCCATGGCAGTCGATATCCGCAACCGCTCGCGCCGACTTTCCGCCGCTGTCGATGTCCTGGACTCATCGCAGATGCCGATTGGCCCCACAGATGTACGGGGCCGCGGCGAGAGGCAGAAGGGCGCCGGTCACGGCCTGCGCGACGCCAAGGTCATCACCGCGAACCAGACCGCCGAGCTGACGCGCGAGTACACGCGCTATCGCAAGGCCTATTCGGGGGCCATCGCGGCGGGCGCCCTCACGCCGGATAAGATCAAGCAGATTGAGCGCGACCACGAGCGGGCCAAGGCGAAGATCATCGGCGAGCAGCGCGAGGAGGACCTGCGCGCGGAACGCTCGGCGTACGGGATGGCCGGAAGCGAATGGGCGCAGGATGCTCCCGTGACGGTCGCCGCACCCGGCGGGACGGACAAGAGGTCGAAGCCCGGATGGAAGCCGTACCTCCAACGCCCCGCGACCGAGAAGCAGATGAAATATCTCGAAGACCTCGTAGAGTCCGGCATCATCGCGCAGGCCGACATCGACAGCCTCGGCGGCGAGCCGACCATCGCGGACGTCAACGCGCTCCTGAACTCGCATCCCAAGGTCAAGAACCTGGAGCTTGAGAAGATGGACGGCGACGGCGCGGACGGCACACGGACGTACACGCAGACCCGAGACGATATCGAGGACGACGGCTATACGCCGGCGAACTACACGAGGAGGAGATAGACGGTGAATATCATCGTGAAGATGCACGACAGGGCCCGCGTGATCGAGACGACGCGCATGGACCTGCACAGCGGCATCATGCTCGAGGACGACTTCCTCGACATTTCCGATTACCTGAACCAGGGCGTGCTTCTTGAACGCAGCGTGTTCATCACCACGAGCGACGACATGCAGCTCCTCAAGCGCGCCGTGACACTCATCGAGCCGGACGAGCTGGATGCCATCGACGGCGTCTATGCCGACGGCAAGCCGATTCTCGTGAGGACCGAGGACGGTTCGCGTTTGGCCCCGGCGGTGTTCGAGGTGCTGTTCGACGACAGCGGCAACTACATGGGCGACCACGGGCAGGGCCTCTGCATCTACTATGAGTCCGGGAGCTACGAGACGATCGTGCCGACTGTGCTCTCGTTCGGCGACGGCATGCTTATGGCCGACGACCTGATCGATTGGAGCGACCTGGACTCGGGTATCACCTGGACCCGCGGAGCCTGGACGCGCGGCGACCGCAACCTCATGGAGCTCCGCCCCGAGCCCACGGTCGTGGTCGATCCGGAGCAGTATGCGCACATGGAGCTCATGACCTTCGGCGGCGCGCTCGTCGCCATGAAGACCGCGGGCGGCATGGTGAGCGGCGGCGGAACCGTCTCGGACGATCCCGATGCCGACGATACCGCGACCGAAAGCGAACCGCGGCCGTCCCAGGATGCGGAAGCAGACGACGCGGAGACCGAGAGCGGTCCAGAACCCGGCGGCTCGGAAACCGAATCCGCCGAGGCCGATGACGGCTCGGGTTCCGATGGGGGCCCGGACGGAGATGACGGGGATCCCGACGAGGACCCCGGCGAAGATGACGACAGTGACGACTACGAGGAGGACGATTCGATGTTCGCCGATCTCTTCTAAAAATGACCGCGACGATATCCGCGGCGGCAATGTGCCCGCCGCGGGCGTTTCGCCTGCCCGTTTGCGGCGATGTCTCGTGTATATTGCTTAAAGTGTAAAAACGGACGACAGGACGGCGAGAGAGCGGCATGGACGCCGCGACCCGCCGACACGCTATGGAGATACCGGACGGCGCGAAGCCGACGACGAAAGGACAAATGTCCGGAGGGAGGGCATGGAGGTTCCAAGGTCATGGCCCCGGCCTCGCGCTTCGGCGCCAGGGCCGCGGCGCGCGACGACAAGCGCCATCGCGTGACCGACCGCCTGAGCGACTACTACCGGAAGTCACGCAGTCTCACCGCCCACTATCCCATCTTGGAAGACGATCTGTAACCCGCCCAGTCATCCAAGGCCCCGCCGGACCCCGGCGGGGCTCGCAACGCCCATGCGAAGGCACCCGGACAACGGGTGCCTTTTTCGCTATTTGCCCTGTTCAATGAATAGATTTTTTCATCAGGGGTAAAAGTCTCGCGATACTGGAAAGCAGAACCGAGAAGGGACACTCTTATGACCGTTATTGAGTATTACCGAAACGAGACCGACGTCCGCGAGCTCGTCATCATCCGCGCAGGGGGCTACACGTCCTGCGCTGCCTACATCGACTATGAGGACCTGTTTCGCCTTCCGCCCAATATCGCCCATGCGGACGTTATCGAATCCTCCTACGACCACATCAAGGTTTTGGACCACCAGGGCACTTACGTGAGCGTCCCGTGCACCTACCTGGACATCGATTAGAGAAGTCGAAGATGCCGCAACCCGAAACCCGTCATGAAATCGCCGTGATCATCCCGTGCTACAACGAGGCGCCGACGATAGCCAAGGTCGTCGATGACTTCCGCCGCGAACTTCCCGACGCGGCCATCTACGTCTACGACAACAACTCGACCGATGGCACCGCCGAGATCGCACGCGCCCGCGGCGCTATCGTCAGGCACGAGCCGCGTCAGGGCAAGGGAAACGTCTGCCGGCAGATGTTCCGCGACATCGACGCCGACTGCTACCTCATGGTCGACGGCGACGATACCTACCCCGCGGAATCGGCGCGATCCCTCTGCGCTCCCGTCCTCGCGGGCGAGGCAGATATGGTAGTGGGCGACCGCCTTTCCAACGGCGCCTACGCCGAGGAGAACAAGCGCACCTTCCACGGATTCGGCAACGACCTCGTGCGCGCCATGATCAGGTGGATATACGGCTACGGTTTCGAGGACGTCATGACCGGCTACCGGGCGATGTCCAGGCCGTTCGTGAAGACCTTTCCGGTCCTATCCGAGGGCTTCCAGATCGAGACGGAGCTGTCGATTCACGCCGTCGATCGCCGCTGGCGGATCGCCGATGTCCCCGTGGAATACCGGGACCGCCCCGAGGGCTCGGTCTCGAAATTGAACACCGTGAGGGACGGGCTGAAGGTGATCGCCATGATCGGCACCCTGTTCAAGGACTACCGCCCGTTGAAGTTCTTTTCGCTGGTCGCCCTGCTGCTCTGCATCGGCGGCCTGTGTGCCGGCATGCCGGTGGTGACCGAATACCTCGCTACCGGCCTCGTGCCCCGGTTCCCGACCGCCATCCTTGCCGCGGCGCTCATGTTCATGGCAGCGCTCTCGCTTACCACAGGCTTCATCCTGGACGCCGTTGCGAAAGTCGAGCGCAAGCAGTGGGAGCTCCGAGTATACCGCCAGACCGAGAAGGACTGACGCCACCCGATGATCACGCGTCCCCCGCCGGAAACCGGCGGGAGCCAGATCGGCCCCCAGCAGGCGCCCGGGCACCGGGCGCAATCCGCGAATACCCACCGCCAAAAAGAAAGAGGAAACCCAAATGGACGCAATGGTGGAAGCCCTAAAGCCTATTATAATTTTCGCTATGGTTCTCTGGGGCATTGAAACTGTCGTTACGATGCTTATTAAAGATCACAAGCAGGCGAAACGAAAGCGGGCACGTGAGAAGCGGCGTTTGGAGTATCAGGACCGCCGCATGGCAAACGACGCCGAGCACGCAAAGGTCACAAGGGCAATGCGCTACAACGTACTTCGCCGCGATGATTTCCATTGCGTCCGCTGTGGACGAGGCCGCGAGGACGGCGTGAAGCTCCACGTCGATCATATCGTCCCCGTATCGCGCGGCGGCAAGTCGGTGATGTCCAACCTCCAGACCCTATGCGAGGACTGCAATTGCGGCAAGGGAAACCGCTATCTGGAATAGCAACGATGTAAGCATCACAAATAAAGGAACCGATGGCAATGTATATAGCTATCTACATATCGTTAATACTGCTGCCTATTGTAGTAATCGTAATTGCAGCCTGGTGGAATGTAAATCCATTCCAATATCCCTACTATCGCAAGCAGTTCAATGTGACTGGAAAGAGACTACCGAAGATCGAGGACTATATCGACCTGTATATATGCAGCTATGGAAACGATTTCGAGAACCTGATCGACAACCATGCCCTAGTCGTTCAAAAATGGAAGGCCGCTTCAAAAGGCAAGGTCCGGCAATCGTTTTTTAGGAAACATCGGGAGAAACAGTTCCGGGTCGCTATAGACGACGAACATGAATTTCAGTTTGAATTGTATCGCGATAGCACTAGATACACTCAAAAGAATTACGTCAGGACGTCTTATCAAGTCAGCATGACCGAAAGGGCAATTGGGGTAGATGTGGACTGGTTGCTGGAAAGATATCGGCAGCTTCGGGCAATAGGTTTTGAAACCGACTTGAATAGCTACCACAGCAAGAATCAACGCAAGCAGATGACGAAAAAACTTAGGCTGAAGATCATGGAAAGGGACAACTGCACTTGCCAGAACTGTGGTAAATACATGCCTGATAGGGTAGGCCTGCAAATCGACCATATAGTTCCCGTAGCTAGGGGCGGAAAGACGGTTGAGTCAAATTTGCAAGTGCTATGTTCGCGATGCAATGGATCAAAGGGCGCAAAAGAACCGGATGCCTTCTACTGAGGGCGATCGAATCGGTAACCATAGGATGAGCCCTGAAACATCCGACCGATAACCCGCTGCCCCGCAATTGAGCGCCCCCTGATCAAGGTATAGACTGGTTTTGATTACCCAATTTAAGAAAGGTCTAAAGTCCTTTTCGGTAGGGCGGCGGCCGAAATCGATCCCGAAGATATCTCGATTGCGAGTTTGCGTCTGGAATGCTCGACCTCATCTGAGATGCCGAGGGAGGCGGCGACGCGGTCGAAGCACTTTTCGACGATTGTATTGAGGGCATCGCAGTGATTATCGAAATCGTGCGTGCGGTTCAAGACAGCGGGAGATAGGAAACGCTGCATCTGTCCGGTAAATGACCCGTCGACATAGCAGACGCGTGCACGTTGCGTCCCGGTGGCGATCATGCTGGCAAGGGAGGCGGGACAGCGGTAGTCATCGTGCTTTGCCGCGACAAATGCGGCTACGGCAGGGAAATCGATCTCCTGTGCACGGACGATCCAGGGAATGTCCCAGAGGTCGCGATGCCTGATATGCGAATCGGTGGCGGAGAACGAGATGAGCTTGTCGGCCAAGATTTCCTCGAGTGTCTGGCACCGGATCGTGAGGTCGTCATACATTCCGGCAAGTTCGGGATAATTGACCGCGACACGTCGAATCGTGGATGTATGTGCTGGCACAGACGCGATCTCGAGCTTGATTCGCTGTTTCGGCAAATCGGGGCGCGCGATGTTGGTATTTACGGAAACCGTCCATCTACGCATCCCGACGCCATCGAAATCATTGACGACCTTGGGTTCCCTGACGCTAACCTCGGTATCGTAGGATTTCAGCAAATCGGAGCGCAAAGTCTTGGAAAAATCATCCAAGGGGAGCGAATCGAAGCTGTCGCCGGCGACAAAATCGAGGTCTTCGCTATATCGTTGCGATCCATAGCAGAGACGCAGCGAGGTCCCGCCTTGAAAGGTGATATCTCGAAGCAGGCCGTTCCTCCCGAGTGACCGGATAATCTCGTAATGGATGATTTCCTTTTCAATGACGGGCGTGAGCCGGACGCCATCGACCTTGCTGGCGATATCGCTGGCAACCTCTTCAAGGTCAATCAACATCCACTTCATCCCAATCGATAAGCTCCAGGCTGCGCTTCCTCGAGACGAGGTCGTGCAGGCAGCGCTCCTCGGTCGCGATCGGCAGCCGATTCCTCGGCATACGGTCGATTATTCCCCGTTTGACGGCATCCAAATCATCATCAGTATGTACAAATTCGATGGCGCCGAACCGGGTATCGACGAGGCCTTCCGCGCCCGTCGTCACGCACGAGATGCGCCCGAGCGGGATTTGCGAGATAAAGCCCCACTGCGATGCCGCGGACTCGAGACTTTCATAGGTGGCGCCGCCGGGGCGTAGAAACGCCGCGATGTGGCCGAGCAGGTCGCAGCCGTTGGGATGGGAAAGCAGGTAGAGGTACGCGTCGTGGGCGACGCGCTCGAGGATGCCGTCTGCGGTGAGCCTCTTGATGGTCGAGCGGAGCGTATCGCCGTGCTCATCGAAAAGAGCCCCCAGCTCGCGACTCCGGAAGAGGATCCGGCTCTCCAGGTCGCACCCATGCAGGATCTTGATCGCCTCGACGCTTTTCACGGAAATCCTCCCATCTTCCTCTCATCAATTATAACAGTATGGTCTATATTTAAACCACTTACCCTAGGAACACTGGCTAATCAACCAGACCTCCCAAAGTCTCCCTGGAACCCGAAAAGCCATCCGCCATTAGAGAAACCCTACGCATGCAAATCGAAACAGCCCCCCAATAGACGCAAGAAGGCGCCCTCGGAAACCGAGGGCGCCTTACCGACTGCGACCATTATACCGAGTGCCGATTCCGCTGCATACCGTCCGGGACGCTCGCGCAACCATTCCCCGCGGCGGCCTTTGCCGCGGCCGCCATCGCCGCAGGGCTCTTGCCGCCTTTGACCTTCGCCGGCTTGAAGAACTCCGGCGCCGGCTTCGGCTCGTCCCCATGGTAGAAATGGAGCCCGTTGACGGGCGATCCGCAGCGGACGGCCTGGCTGATCGCGGCGGGCGATACATGCAGGGGACGGGCTGTGCCCGAGTTGCCCATGAAGGTCTCGCCGGTTTCCAGGCAGACGATGGGTCTGATTTTCGAATGGCGCTCCTTAAAGAACTCGGGAGCCGGCTTCGGCTCATCGCCGTAGTAGAAATGGAGTCCGTTGCGCTCGACGCCCGTGCTTGCCGATGTGCGCACGCCTCCGGCAGCGATGCCGAACGCGCGGCCCGCCTGGAACGCCGACTCGAACATCTCGCCGGTATCGAGGCATACCACGGGACGTGGCGGCCTGTTGGGCGGGATGAAGAACTCCGGCGCGGGCTTCGGCTCATCGGCATAGTAGAAGTGCAGCCCTTGGGTGCAGGTACCGCGCTGGATGGAACGGAAGATGTTGCGCGAGTCGGCGAAACCGAGCTCCTTGGCAGCCCGGTAGGCGGAGTCGTAGGTCGCCCCGGACTCCAGGCACGTGACGGGCCTCTTGCGCTTTGCGTCTTGGCTATCCATGGTGGTCCCTCTACTGCTTGATTCCGGCGCGGCTGGCGCAATCGCCGGCGGTCGAGCTGGCCGCGGCGGTTGCGCGGCGTCCCAGCTCGGCGGGATCGGGCTTTACCGCGACGGCGATCTCAGGCTTCTTCTCGTTATACTCGATGCGCCCTCTGAAGGGATCAGAGAAGCCGAAGCAGTCCTGGGGTGTGTACAGGTCGATGCGGTCGGACTTCCACTCACCGCGCACGGGTTCCATCATCGTGTACGAGATGTCGTGCGGGTCGATCTCGAAATCACAGTCGAGCACGGTACCCATGGTGCCGCCGCAGCCGCCAACGGGGTCGTAGATGCCCAGGATGGGCTCATACCCTCCAGGCTTGACCGTGAAGGTGCCGGCGTTTTCGCAGTCGCCGCGGCAGATCATCGAGAGGCCGGCGTCAACGAACGCGTCGAGAGGCAGCGTCGCGAGGACCGCAAGCCCGACAGGACGATTCTGCGGCATGTTGAAGATGTCCTCGCGGAAGCTGCGCTCGAAAGGCGTCACGGGGTCGTTGACGACCTTCTCGATGGTTGTTCCCTGCGAGGCGCACAGCTTGTCGAAGATGCTTTCGGGGATGTCGGCGGGACGCGTGAAGGATCGGTAGTCCTCGGTGGGCTCGTACTCCCACCTGTCGTTCTCGCCCTGGCCGCCCCTATGGCAGACGCACGGCAGGTAGTCTTCCTGCCAACCACGCGCTGCATCGATGACGTCGCCCTCAGAATACAGGCCGTTGACGGACAGTATGAGCGAGGTCTTGAAGGAAAGCCCGCTGAAATCGATGTCGTAGAAGAACCCGAACTTATCGGTCAGGTCGCCGCGGAGGCGTTCACTGTCGACGTAGGACTCACGCCCGAGGCACCCCGAGCCGAGCCGCGATTCGATTGCCTGGGCGAACTCATCGGCGATATTCTTGCAATCCGCAAGTCTCGCCTCATCGAGCCCGTCATTGAGCCTGTCCGTGAGCACGCAGGTGACGGCATGCGACAGGTCGCCGGCGGTTAGCCCCTTGTGCGTCTTGATCTTATCCGGGTCGATGAGGCCATCGGCCCACGCAAGCGAGGTGTCCGCGAGCAGTTCGCCGCAGATGCGCGCGGCATAGCCGTACTCCCCGTATTCGGGCCAGTAGTCGAGGTGGATATCCCCTCCGCTCCGGATGGCCTTCAAGATTTCCTGCCGGTTGAAACGGTTGCCGACGGCATCCGCGAGCATCGCGGCGGCCTCGCCGGCGCCGAGCAGGTTCACGACGTCATCGTAGCTGTCGATCTCGAGGCCGTCGGTAAGGGTCGCGCTGTCGTTAGGGTTGATATCGGCCATGTCGGCACCTCCAGTGAAACGGTTGTCCCCATCGATGCTACCCGCCGCGAACCCGCACGGAAACGCCCCTTCCCGAACGGGAAGGGGCGCCCCTCCATCACCGCGCCGAAGATATCCTGTTGCAAAAGACCCGTCAGTTTGGAGCGGACATGACCGTAGAGCGAAAGTTCGATGCGAAGTCGATGCTGGGGATGCTGAGGAGATACGAGGCCACGGTCGGCGACCTTTTCGCCGTCGTGCCTCCCCTGATGTCCCGGGACAGCGTGAAGGTCGCCGATATAGACGGAGTGACCCTTAGGCGCATCTCAGTGAAAGACCTGGCGGAAGGCATCCTGATGCCGGAGGACAAGGTGGAGGGGGTCGAGCTCATCCGGGTCGATGCGGCCAAGGCGGACCGTTACCGCCTGCGTGCGGGCGATATCCTCATGCCGAGGATGCTGCCCAGGCACAAGTACGCGGACTACATGGTGGTGAGCGCGGAGTATGCGGAGCAGGACCTTGCCTCGTCCCACAACATGATAACCATACGCCCGCGGGCCGTGGACATGGCCGAAGGGGAGCGCATAGCGTATTCCGAGATGATGGCGACATGGCGCTTATAGGCCCAAGGCTTGAACGCCCGGCTTTTTGCGCCGAGTTCGAGAAGCGCATTCACGGCTGGAACTATCGCGCTCTAGTGAAGCCAGGGCTCAGCGGCCTCGCGCAGGTGAGGGGCGGCTATGACCTTTTGCCGAAGGAGAAAGTTGCACTCGACTTGTGGCGCGTGGGGTATCCCAGCCTGCGCATCGCGCGCGTCACCGACCCGCCGCACTCCTCGATCATATCGACGGCCCTGCGCCTCTGCTCGTCCGTGCAGCTCGGCATTCGCGAACTCCTAACCGGACCGATTCGGTCTAACTATTTGTCTGCATCCCCATTTGTCTCGAATGCAACGACGCGATGTCCAACCATGGCTCAGCCTTCGCAACCTGCTGGACTGCTCAGTAGTGCGCGGTAACTACTTGGTAGATACCCAGTAGCTGCGGTGTGGCGCAGGTAGTCGGCGATGAAAGGCGCGGGGTGCGCCTTGCGGCCCGTCCTAGATGACGCCGCACGGTAGCGCTATCGGGCAGCTGCGCTACCGCAGGTAGACGCTCTTGAGTACCTCGACGACCTGCTGCGCCTCGACGCCCTTGATCTTGAGCGCCTTGGGATCGACGGGGTCCGACTCGTAGGCCTCCAGGAAGCGCCGCATGTCGGCGCGGACCCCCTCGCTCATGGCGGGGCGCTCGCCGCCCGCGAGCAGCGTGGCGAGGCGGCAGACGTCGTTTCGGTGCTTCTTCACGCTCTTCTCGTCGACGGCCTGGCCGCCCGCCCGCCTGGCGGAAAGGTCGAGCCACGCCTTGGCCTTGAAGGGGATCAGCCCCTCGACCGACAGGACGGCGACGCCGCTGGCCGACGTCCTGTTCTCGACGAGCAGCCGATAGTACTCTTCGTCAAGCAAAATCGCCGAAAGGCTCGACACCTCGTCGTCGATGTGGATCGGCATGAGGCCGGACTCCGCGTCGCGCAGGCCGACGTCGGTGCGCGCGAACAGCTCCAGCATGGCGGGGAAGGCCGGGTCCTCCGGCTTGGAGAACCGGTAGAACTGCGGCTTTCCGCTGCTCTTCTGCCTGTTCTCGTACCCGCCCTCCTTGACGAAATCCCAGAAGACCTGGCCGAACTCGGGCGTCAGCGCCTCCACCAAAAGGACCAGGTCGAGGTCCTTGGTGGCCCTGAAGTCCTGCCCGGCCTCGCCGAACAGCAGGTCGCAGGCGCCGCCGCCGATCAGGACGTACTCGCCATCGTGGCCCGCGAAGCGCTCCTTGAACTTATCGATTCCCCTCATGATCGCCTCCAAGCACTCGGGTCAAAACGTTCTCGATTTCGCCCGCGACGCGCGGGTCGTCCCTCTCGTCGGCGGGAAGGGACAGGATGGCCGAAAGCGGGTCGACCGCGCATCCCGGCGCCGGCACGGGCTCGTAGCGCAGCACCTGCACCACGCACGCGGGATCCTCTGGCTCGTCGAGGCCGGTGTCGCGCGCGTCGGCCGCCAGCTCCAGAGCGCGCTCCTGCGCCTTGGTCGCGGCGAAAGTCGGCCAGGGGTCGTCCTGCAGCATCGAGAGTCCGCACAGCGCCGAGATCCCTCCCAGCGGGAGATCCATGTCGGGCACGCGGCCCAGGCGGTGCTCCCTCGCGACCGGACTAGACATGCGCGGCTCCAAGCGATGCCACATCGCCATCTTGTCCCTGCCGGGGCGCAGCACCCGCCGCCGCCCCTCGATGCCGACGATCGAGGGGTCGGCGGCCGCGAGCTCGTCGAATGCGCGAGAGGCGGTCATCTTCGCCGCGCCGAGGAGGCCTGCCGCCTGGGTGACGCTGGCACCGTCGAGGTCGCCGTAGAGCGCCATGAGCGCGAGGCGCTGCGCCTGGGGCGAGAACGCGCCAACGTCTGCCTGCCGCCTGTCGCGCGCGTGGCTCCGCCCGCTGCTCAGCGCGATTCCCAGGAACGGCAGGTACACCTGCCTGTCCGGGGCGATGAAGGGCAGGCCCGCCTCGAGCATCCGCCCGACCCTGTAGCCCGTGGCGCCCTCGAGGGCGAAGGACACAGGGGTCCCCAGGGCCGCCTCCAGGGCGTCGCGGTGCTTCGCCATGGTCTTCACCGTCGGGCTATCGGCGGGGGAGGCCACGGCGAACGGCACGCCGAAGGCGGTCCACCGCTCCAGGGAGTACAGCCCCCTCAGGTAGAGGGGGAGCCCCGAGGCGTCGACGGGCTCGCAATCGACTCTCGTGTGCAGCGCCTTCTCGACGTACTCCCTCATGCTCTGCCTCCTCATGTAACTAAACAATTATCAATGTACCATTATGAATGGTACATAGCAAATCAATTAGTTACATTTATTGACGCCTTGCGATCCCTCGTGGGCTTTCGGAATCGCGATGCGTCTAGCAGTGTGCTCCGCTCGTTTTTCCCTGCGTTTTCGTCTTGACAGAAGGGATATCTCACCAGGGGCCGAGATGATCGCGAGGTTTCTGGACGACCTGGAGGATACCGCGAAGAACCCGACATGGCGCCCGGCGGAGCTCCAGGCGATCGACGCGCCGCCGGCACTGGACTACCGGACGCCAGACCATACGGCAAATGCAGCGAAGTACATGGATCTGTACGGCGCCAAGCGCCGCGCGGAGGCCAAGTATGCGGAGGCCGGACCTGAAGAGGGCCGAGCAGGCCCGAAGGAATGTCTCTGTCGTCCTCGAGAAGGCATCTCCCGCCACCCTCGCGGCCGCGGCAAAGAAATCGGCGGCCGCCGGCATAGCCGACAGCCGCCGAGACGATCCCGCAAAGACGATCCGTTAGCCGGTAGGCATCGACGCCCTAGTGCTTGATGCCGCCGGCCTCGTCCGCATGCGAACCGGCAGTTCGGTTCGCCGCCGCGCTCGCGGCCTTGGCGAGATCTGCGGGACGCCTATCACCGCCATGCGCTTGCGCGGCGTTATGCACCGGCACGCCCTTCACGGGGTCGAGCGTCATGGCTTCCCCGTCGAGATGGACATCGGTCCGGTGCACCGGTTCCGAGTCGCGCCCGTCATAGGTGAAGACATGCACCGGCGTCGGGTAGTCATCCTGAAGCTCAACCGGCGCCGCCTCGATGAAGGCGAGCTGCCCGCTGCTTTTGCCGTCGGGCAGGTTGATATCCACGCTGATACCGCCTGCGAACGGCGTGGCGATCAGCTCGCCGAAATCGGTCATTACGGAAATGCGCTCGTTCATTACATACGCTCCTTGATACCCAAATTGACATCAGATCCGTTCACGCTCCGCTCGGCCGCCCAGGCGGCCACGGTCGCATCGGGGAAGCGTCCCCGGGCGCGGCTGAAATCGGGCGCGACGGTCTCGCCCCAGCAGAAGTCGTAACCGCAAGTCCAGACCTTCTCGCCGTCCACCTCGACGGGCACCGACATGTGCACGGGCGAGCCGTCGAAGGCCTCGATCACGCGCTCGCCGTCGAACAGGACGGGGAAATCGTCCCCATCGTCGATCAGCTGCGCGACGATCTGCTCGATGGACTCGCGCGGGAAGTAGTAGATCGGGCCGTGGTTCCATCCGACCCCCATCGGGTCGCAGTAGGCGCGAAGCCCGTCCGGGTTCCCGGTGCGCTCCGCGTAGATGCCGTCGATATCGACATGGCATGCGAAGAGGCAATCGGCGCTGCAAGTCTCCCCGACGGGAGCCCGCCCGGCGACCTCGGTGAAATACGAGTCCAGCCATCCGGCCGCGGCTGAGCGCATCCCCGCGTTTTCCCTCAATGCCCCGACGATGCCGTCGCAGGCGAGGCAGCCCCGGATGATATCGCCCCGGGTTGCGCCCTGGGGGAGCATGAAGGCGGGGCCGTCTGGACCGAAGCGGCAGGCGACCTCGTCGCCGCGCCGCTCGAGCTCGATGGCGCCCTGCGCGCGAGCGATATAGATATCCTCGAAGGTGGGGAAATCAGGTTTACGGGAGAAGTAGTCCATGCAGATCGCCCTTCTAGATATGGAGCCCGGTGCCGCCATCGGCCCCGCCTGCGGTATTTGCCGCCGCGGTCCTCGCGCCCTCGAACAGGCGCTCTGGGATACGCCCGGGGATTACCTTCCTATCTACCCTTATGGCGTTTGCCCGATACGCCTTCACGGCCTGGACTACATCGTCGACGCCTCTGGCGGCCTTCTCACTGTATGAGGGGGCGCACTCGATCCAGGCAGGACAGTTCCCGACGAGCGCCTTGACGGATTCGATGTCATTCGCCACAAGGCCGGCGGAGAGCCCGTCTGGGTCCATGCCCACTGCGTCCTCGAACCAATCGAGGCGGTTGAGGCACGAGCCGTCCCAGCCGTCGTCGAACCCGAAGGAGGGCACGTCGTTCAACGTGACCCCGCCGAAGAGTTCGAAGAACTTGC
Source organism: Collinsella sp. (assembly GCA_048367555.1). Lineage (GTDB taxonomy): Bacteria > Actinomycetota > Coriobacteriia > Coriobacteriales > Coriobacteriaceae > Collinsella. Next base: position 52,626 of record DBGCAP010000015.1, on the reverse strand, counting down.
CAGGGAGCCCACGGCCGTCAAAGCCGGCGAACACGTTCAGCAGGTAGCCGTTGTAGGACGGGTCGGGGTCGACGGCGTCGGGGCACCAGTAGTACCCGACCGGTAGGCTCTCGATATCCTCGATGGCCCCGCGTGCGATATACGAAGGGCTCTCGAAGCGCTTGAGCGCTGCAGTGATCTCCTTTGCATCGCATGTCTCGCCGTCGGGACCGCAACCGGGGTTGAAGCATCGCGCCCATGCGGCGCCGGTGGCGGTCGTCTCGCTTGCGATCCAGTCGCTGAGCGCCATGTCGTCCGCGAAGGTGGCATCCACGGTGGAGGCCACGGACAAGTCCATCCAGGACCAATCGGGGTCCCCGGTCGCGAAGCGCTCGGGGCTGTCGAACCCGGTCCCGAGCCTCACGTCGTAGCTGCCGTCATCGAGTCGGCTGATAAGGATACCCGGCTCGTTCTGGCGCCCCGAGTGCCCGAACGGGCACCAGAGGAAACCGTTCTCCGCGTCCAGGTCGCGCAGCGTCGGCGAGCCCTCGATGAGCTGATAGGTCTCTTCCATGGCTATGCCTCCCTCCTAGTGCTTGATGCCGTCGGCGCCGACGGTGTCGGGCTTGACGCTCTTGGCGGCGGCCTCCTTGGCAGCCGCGGCGACGTCGCCGGGCAAATGTGCGGGGGCCTCGGCAGTCAACTGCCCCTCGAGCACCATGTCCCCATCGAGATGCACGTCGGTGCGGTGATCGGGCTCTTCGTCGCGGCCGTTGTAGGTGAAGGCGCGGACGGGCGTCGGATAGAGGTCGTTGGCATCCGGGTCCGCATCGACGAAGGCGATATCCGCGCACTTGCCGCCGGGAATGTCGATGCCGACGCTGATGCCGTCCTCCTTGGCGTTGGCGATGAGCTCGCCCGCCTCGGTCTGCACGGAGAGGGCTCCGGTGCCGACGCCCATACGCTCCTCGAGGGCGGTGATGACGTCGCCGTATCGCCCGATGTGCTCATCGTCGATAAGGCCGCATGACAGGTCGTAGCTCGCCATCGCGGCGGCCATGAGGGCGCCGGTCATGCTGGCACTGCCCTCTGCGATGCGGATATCCGCCGGGTCGGTATGTTCCGCGGTATAGCGCATCTCGTCGTAGATGGCCGCCTTCTCTTCCAGCTTTCCGACCTGGCTCTCGATTTGTTCCACCTTCTTGTGGAGCGGTTCGTTGTAGAGGCGCTTGAGGTCGCGGTTGAAGGTCGCGATGCGTTCGTTCAGCTCTTCGCTCGGCCCATCGATCTTCTTTGCGATCTCGGCGAAAACGATGCCCTGCATGAGCATCATCGCGATCCCGGCGCCTCGCACCTCGTCCATGGGAGTCTCGTTAACCTCCATGAACGAATCGAACGTCTCGGCCTTGCGATGCTCTTCGGCTGCAAGCAACTCGTCATAGCGCACTTGCTCGGAAGGGGAGACCACCTCATCGAACTGTTCCCGCCAGTCGCGATCGACGGCGCAGTCCGGATGGTCGCCGAGGAAGACCAGTCTGCTGCACTCGTCCTCGTCATGATGAAGCCAAAGGTCATATACGGCATCGTAATCCACGCCCGTGATGGCGGCGATCTTGAAGAATACGTTCTCACGCACCGGGGAGTCCCCGACGCCGAGATACTTATAGATGTCGCCTCCGTCCGCCATGCATTTCACGGCGCCGGCAAAGGTGGCCAGTGGGTTGATCCTGTAGCCGAGCTGATCGGACGGAAATGCCCGGATATACCAATCGCGGATACTAGACTTGAAATTGAAATGCTTCTTGCTCATTTCGCCAGCTCCAAAAAAAGAGGGTCAGCCAGATACGACAAAGATGCTACCCGCGTCGCGCATCAACGAGAACGGCCCTTCCCGAACGGGAAGGGCCGCCAACTGACCGCAATGTGAATCAGATCGAGCTAGATATGCTTGCCGCCGGCATCGCCGTCGGTCGAGATGCTTGCGCTGGCGGCCTTCTTGGCCGCCGCGGCGACATCCGTTGGAACGGCGGAGGTCTTGTTCACGGCTTTACTCTGGTTCTCGATATCGGCAATGGCCTCCTTGACGGCTGAAAAGGCGGGGTTGCGGAGGGCGATGACGCAATCATCCAGGACATCCAAGTGGAAATTAGGCTGGGGTGTGTAGACGGAATCGAAATACATCTCCTCCGTCGGCTCAATACTGCGCTCGCACGCTTGGAGGATGAAGTCCGCCTGCGTGAACGCCAACTGAACCTGACAGGCCGCAAAAAGCTCGGTGGCATGGTCGCGTATGGCCTCGAGACCGGTTTTCCAATAACGGTACCTGCGGACAAACTCGTCATCGGCGCCTCATACCACACATTAGCAACGGTCCTGTAACTCTCCCCGGTGATCTCGGCCAGCTTCACGAACACGATATTGCTGAAGACCTCGCTATCGGAACCGATAAGGTCGCTCAGATCGATACCGTTCGCCATGCCCACGACGACGTCCGCGAATGTGATATCGGGACGGATCTGGACATCGAAACTGTTTTCCGGGCAGAAGTCTCTGTACCAATCGAGGACGCTCGATTCGAGGTCGTATTGTTTCGCTGCCATGTCATCAGCTCCCAGATAAAAGCAGGCCGTATACACCGAAGATGCTACCCGGAGCACCCTACAACGAGAACGGTCCTTCCCGAATGGGAAGGACCGCCAGCTGACCGCAGTGAGAATCGGATTCGCACTAGATATGCTTGCCGCCACCGGCCTCGCCGGAAACGTTTTTGCAGGCCGCGGCTCTAGCCGCCATAGCCTGCGCACCGGGCTCGGGCGCTACATCGGCGGCCTTCGGGATCGGGAGCGCTTCGCGCTCCTTGAGCCCCGGCGCGTCGATGCCGAGCTTGCCGCACGCGCGCGCCGCCAGGCGATCAAACCCGATGTTCTCGGCGAACTCACGGGCCTCCTCGCCGTCGAAGGTCCAGAATTCCGGCCCGATGGTGGCGCCGGACCACGAATCAGCGTTGCGGTCATAGCTCAAAGTCGTTTCATGGCAGAAGAACTTCCTGCCATTCACATCGACGGCATGCGTGATGGGGGAGAAGTTCAGGACGGTATTGTGCTCACCCGACGGGCAATCGATGCCGGTGGCATCGACCGAAAGCGAGTCGGGATACTGCGTGCCCCAGCCGTATCCGAGCCCGGAGAAATCGACCCTTCCGAGCCCGCGGATGACCTGCTCCCTCTTCGGCATGACGGGCTTCGGAGCCGGCGCAGTCTTCTGTACGCTGCTGGGGTCGGCCATGTCACCGAGTCCGCGTTCGCGGCGGCGCGGGATCATCTTCCGGTTGAAGGCGAGCACCGCCGCACGGCACTCCTCGGGTCCCGCGGACGGGATGATCGGGCGCCCGCCGAGCTTCGCGATATCTTGGGAGTCCACGAGCGTGAGGTTCTGGAAGAACGTCATCGCCTCGACATCGGTGAAGTCGGCCAACGTACTCTCGCAGAGCCAGTCGCGCCCGGTATCGTGGTCGGTGAACTGGTCGGCATCCTCGATGATGAGGAAGCAGCGCGAACGCACCTCGTCGTTGCCGATTTCATGGTCCCAGTCGTCGGCCAGGATGCGGGCGCCCACCGTGAACGCATCGGGGAAGAATTCCTCGTGTTCGCGGCGCTCCTCGGGCGTGTCGTCGTCCCAGTCGAGCAGCATGCCGTCGAAGAGCCCGCAGGTCCCGGTGGGGTCGAGCTCCATTTCGGTATAGTCCCAGCCCAGCTCCTCGACGTTGATGGAGGAGAGGACGTTGACGGCACCGAAGCCGTTGCAGACGACTGCATTCCACTTGCCGGGCTCGTGATTCTCAGCCATGACCCTATCCTTTCGAAATCGCTTTACAGCTTGATCGCGCCGGCATCTCCGGCACCGTCCCCGCCGGAGCACCCGGCGGCCGTCTTCGCCGCGGCGGCGAAGACGGCCGGCTCGGGCTTCTTATCGTCCTCGGCGAGCTCGCGCAGGGAGTACCGATGGCACCACGCTTTGGCCTCGCCGACGGAGGCGAACCGGAGTCCTGCATCCTTGCAGGCACCTTCACCCGTCGAGATCTTCACCAAGTAGGGCCGATCGGGGGAATCGGCAACCTGGTAGATATCGAACGCCGTCTCCCCGAAGCGGTAGGACTCCCGCGCCGTGCCGTAGGCGCGCTCCGAAAAACGCGGCAGCGAGCACGGCCCGACATCGGGCGAGTCGTAGAGGTTATCCAGGAGGATATAGAAATCGACCAGGTCCATTTTGCCGGGCGCATAATATTCGCCGCCGAGCTTGAACCCCTTGGCATCGTACGAGACCCCGGAGATGAGCCGGACGTCCAGATTGGCGGAGCCGTCATGATGGGAGGCCTCGATATGGAACTCGCCGTTCGTGTCCACGAGGCGGTCGATTTGGCAATCCTTGAGGGCATCCGCGCTGCCGGTGCCCTGTACGAGGGAAAGCAGGGAGTCGGCCACGACCAGCCCGCGTGAAGGCTCGTCCCAGCGCTCGACCGTCCCCTTGGCGACCACGGAGATCTCGGTCGGGTGTTCCGGGTCGCCGCCGCATTTCAAGTCGCGCAGCATGCGATCGAAACAGGAGATTTCGTCGGAGAGGTCGTTGTCGATGGCGTAATCGATCTCTTTCCAAACCTCATTCATAAAGAAATCGAGGGAGGACACCACATCGACATTGACGCCGTCTCGGTCCGCTATATATTCGTTATAATCATCCACCGCCTCATCGGAGAGGATAGTAGGCCCGGTCGTAGAGGACGCGTTCCGCGGGCATGAAGAGATCCATGGAGAAGTCCTTTCGGTTGAGAAGGAAGGCACGGGACCGACCCGGTCACCGCTATAGGCCGATAGTACCCGCCCGCATCGCCGCCAGCCGCAGCCATGGTCACCATTTCCCGTACGGGAAGCCGACGGACCTGCCGAGGTCTTGCGCTCAAAAGGCCCCGGACTCGAAAGGGCCCGGGGCCGAAAACGCCTTCCGCGAGCCGGCCCCCTAGAGACGGCGGCCGATCTCGACAGCGTCACCGCGCCCGCTGAGGCGATCCTTCATCGCGAGCGCCCCCGCGGCGAGCTTCGCCGCCGCAGAGCTGCCGAGCGAGGCGCGATAGATGAGGGTGTCGGTGCCGTAGGCCTGGATCCTGCATCCCGTGATCGCGCTGAGCATGGCCATGGCCTCATCCTGGTTGCCGAAGTGCTTGACCGCATCGGCCTGCCCGCCATCGGCGCGGCGCACGGCGATGTCGCACAGCGGCTCCAGGCCGCGGGGGGAATCCTCGAGATAGGCGAGAACGCTGTCGAGGCCGTTGGAGGCCGCCGCGGAGGCGACCTCGTCGAAACCGATATTCGAGCAGTCGAGCTTGACGCCGCCGACCTCGAAGCCCTCCTCCCCGTCGCGCATGCAGTACCAAAGGCAGGGGACGGTCGCGCCCGCACCGGCATCTAGGGTGCGCGACAGAAACGCAACGCCGTCCTCGTCCTCCCAGGGCGTGAGCGGCGTGACGTCGCGCGCGGCATCCTGCGCCAAATAGAAGGATGACATGAACGTGTCGTCGGCATAGGCGCCGAGCACGGTTCCCGCGCGGCTGTACTCGGTCTCGCCGAACGCAGCCTCGATCGCGCGCAGCACGTCGTCCGCATCGGCGCCGGCGGAAAAGCCGCGCCAGTCCCGGACAAGCCTGCCTGAGCGGTCGACGTTGACCGTAAGCTCCTTATAGAGCCCATGAACGGTCCGGGGGAGGTCGTAGATGTCCTCCGGGGCGATGGGCCGCCCGGCGAGCGTGAAGGTCTCGGTCTCGCGGATATCCTGGTCGACCAGCGTCTCGGGGTGAAGCCCCTCTTCGGGCTCGCCAGGCGAGGTCCTGTCGATGAGCATGGCAGCGTAGCGGGCGTTGCCGCCCGCAATGTCGAGGAAGTCGCCCCATCGGTAGGCCTTCTCATCGGACGCATTGCCGTCCGGCACGTACTCGCAATCGAGATAGGCCTTTACCGCCGCGAGGCGGTCGGGGCAGTCCTCGGGCAGGTGCCGGGCGATTTCGAGGATATCGCTATCGGCGAGCCCGTATCTGCACGACAGCTCCTTGGCGTAATACGAGAAGTCGAGGAGGCTCTTCTTCGTATAGGGTCCGACGCGCATATCCGCCTCGCCGGGCACACCGAGCCAGAAACCGTCGAACAGTCCAAGATCGCATCCGATGGCGTCTTCGATGGAATCGACCGCCTCGCGCGGGTCGAGCCCGCGGTTCACGCCGGGCGTGTGCTTGAACGACCTTCCGCTGAAATACTCCAGGAGGTCGACCCTGGACTCGGAACGCGGGAGGTCGGCGGCAGGCAAGTCGAACGACCCCGCCTCGAATCGCTCGGTGTACGCCCCGGTGGCGTCGTCGACATCGTTGCGCAGGAACGCGATCTGGATCAGGTCCGCCCCGTCGTGGGACACCGGGCGGAACAGTGCGACTCCGTCGCTAAGACCGCAGCACCCGACGACCTCGCAGGCATAGGCATGCTCCGGCTCATCCCCTTCGTACTGGCCGCCGGTCGAGACCATATCGATGGTATCCATGGCGCTGTAGACGTGGCCGCCCGCGATCCCGAGGAAATCGTCCCAGCGGTACACGTCCGTATGGCCGTCGGGCGTGTACTCCACATCGGTATATCTGAAAGTGTCCTTGTAGTTCTGTCCGCTTGCGTCCATATCGATGCGCTCCAATCCGAGAAGGCCGGCACCCAAAAGCCGGCGCTCTGATACCCGAGATGGTAGGGCCGCCGTCCCGCGATGCGGTCCGGCGGCCCGTAAGGTTCCCGAACGGGAACCCGGTCACTTCCTCTGCCGCTTGGTCGGCGTCAGCTTGCCCGAGCCGGTCTTCTTGAGGATCGACTTGGCGGCATGCGCCATCTGCGGAGGCGTCTTCTCGTAGAGCTTTCCGGCCTCGACGTCGTCCACGAGCCGTTCGGCCTCGCCCGGCGTGAGCGTCTGGGCGCAGACCTGCCTACAGCTCAGGTCCTCGGACTCCACGGCATCCACGACCTCGATTCCCTCGCGGCGGCACGGCGCCCCGACCAGGTCGAGCGGAGCGCGGACGCGTCCCGCCTCGATGAGCGCGGCGACCTTCTCGCGGGCAGCCTCGGCGTCCGTGGCGAGCGCGGGATAGCTGAAGGTGACGGACTCGGAGACCGTCACCATGTAGTATTCGGCGCCGGTCTCGGCCGCCGCCTCGAGTCTTTCAACCATATAGACCAATCTCCTTACGACGAGCCCTTGCCAGTCGGCGGTTTCTTCTTCTTTCCGCGGTCCTTTGCGGTCCGGGCCGCTGCGCTCTTAGCGTGCCCCGCGGTCTCCCGTGGCGGGCGGCCGTGCGGGTAGTACTTCTCGGGCGGCGCCTCGGGCGCGGGCTTGGCCTCGACGGCGCGCCGCCGGCGCATCGCATGGCGCTCGGGCCCGTTGCCGTCCGCATCCTCGCCATCCATGCGGCGGTAGCGCCGCCCATGTGGGCGCATGGTATCGACCTCTCCGCCATCGTCCGCACCGCGCTCGGACGGCCGTCCGTGGCGCCCCAGGCGCTCCCGTCGGCGCTCATGGGCCTCTGTGCGCGATTCGGAGATCCGTCCGCCCTCTCTGGCCGGCACGGCCCCGCCTGCATCTCCGGCTGTGTCCCGAACTGGTTTCACGTCGGGACCTCTATCGTCGGTCCCTGCGGCCCGCAACGGCACGGGAGGGGCCTCCGGGCGGGAAACCGTCTTGACATCCGCCCCCTTACGGCTCCCGACCTGGTCGCCGGCCACGGGGGAGTCAGCGGTCTCGCCCTTCCGCGCGAAGTGTCGGCCGATGGTGCCGGCGTCCCCGGCGGTTTCCGAAGAGAGGGAGGCCGCGGTCTCCATATCCACCCGATCGCCATCCGCCCTGGAGTGCCTGCCGATCGCCCTCATGGCCCTCTCGATGGGCTCCCGCGCTAGGTTGCCCACATCGACGCCCGGGCCGCCGCGGTCTTCCTTGGCTTCCACCGGTGCAGGGCGGTCGCCGCCTTCGTCGGGGTGGGATTCCTGCACGTCCCCCGCCTTCACCCCGGCGCCGCCGATGGCGGCATCGGGGCCGTTATCCCTATCTGGACCGCTTTCGGGGATGACGTTCCGGCGGTGCCTCTCGAAGGCCGCGCGGTAGCCGTTGCGCATCTGCTTGATAAGGGGCGCCGCGGTCTTCACGATCTCGTTGACGTACATCTTGAGCGAGGAGGCCTTGCCCTTCACGTCGTCGGGCGGAAGCACGGGGCTGGCGCACCCGGGACCCTGGGCGCGGAAGTGCGCCTCGATGACGAAGCGGGTGTTCTGGTCGAGGTCGCCCCATGCGACCGGCACGCGCTCGGCCTCCGGCGCCGCGCCGACGTCGCTGTCCATGTCGGCGACGTTGACTATACGGTACAGCCCGGCCTTGGCGTCGCTCCATGACGCCGCCGCGATATCGACCGAGAGGTCGAGAACGCGGGCCGCGCCCCTGAGCATCGTGGGAGGCAGTCCAACGAGAAGCGCGGGCGGGAACAGCTCGTCGACATAGAACAGCCCGCCGCCCGAGCCGCGCGGCCTGGACTTGACGCCGTAGACGCCCGTGCACCCGTCGGCGGGCTTGATGTCCGCGCCGGGGAAGAGGGACTTCCATGTGGCGATGGGCAGGATCTCGCGGGATTCGTGCCAATCGGATGCGGCGAGCCCCGCACAGTTCATCGCGGACAGGTTGTAGAAGGCGTTGGCGCATCCCGTGTGCCGGGAAAGCGTCTCAAGATAGCGCCGCCATCCCGCCTCGTTCGAGGCGGCATGGACCAGATGGTTTTGGTTTTGCGCGTTTACCGTTCGGACGGTCGGGGTGGCCATGGCGTGCTAGAGCTTCTTGCCACCGGCATCGCCCTCGGCCGTGGCCGATTTGGCCGCGGCCGCCTGGGCCATGGCGCCGATGATCTGCGGGTCGCGCTTCTCGGTTGCGTCCTTGCAGTAGGTACGCACCTCGCGCAGCGCGGGCGCGATATCGTCTCCGGCGCGGTCCTCGACGGTGAGTGACTTGCCCAGGCTGGAGCCGAACAAGTAGACGTCGGCGTCCGTGCGCAGGAAGAGGCGTACCTCCTCGGGCTTCTCCCAGAAATCGTCGACATGGACCTCGCGGGTGCCGATGCTGTCGAGGTCGCGGACCGTGATGGGGCCATCGCCGATCTTGTCGACATCGACCGAATAGACGGCGAGGTCATGCTCTCCGGAGCTGACGGGGCAGACGCAGACGTGGGCCCCGCCGTCTTCGACCGCGGGCCAGACGTGGACGTTGGAATCGGGGTCGCCGCCGCAGTCGAAGACATGCTCGTAGAAGTCGATGGCCTGCTTGCTGCGCCCGACGCCCAGGTCGAACGAGCGGGGGTCGAGGCGATCGTGGATGGTTTTCCAACCGTCCTCGAAGATCATGTCGTCGATATGGTTCCCGAGCTGGTCCATCGCGCTCTCGATGTTCTCCTCGGTCGCGGGGATGGGTATGGGGAAATCTCTCTTGAGCGAGTCGGCGATGTCCTGCCGGCGCCAGCGGAGCGTGATGATCTCGTCATCGTAGAGCTTGCCGCCGGTGGGCACGTACTCGCGTCCGCAGGCCTTCTCGTAGCGGAGTTTGACGCGCGTCACGTCGTCGAAGGGCTCGATCGACTCCCAGGTGCGTGCATCCGCGTCGTAGCCGCGGGCCAAGGCATACGGAAGGCCCGCGCCGTCCGCGATGCGGCTGCCGTCGCCCTCGGTCATCGCGAGCAGCGCGATACCGCTCTCGCCGTCGTACTCGAGGACGAAATGGTCCAGCTTGTCGTTCATGTTGTGACTCCTAACGTATAGGGCGGGGGACAAAGACGTCCGCCGCGAGGTTACCGGTGCTTATACCCGCGATGTGCCGGCAGGGCCGCCGCGCCGCCGAATGTGGCGCATCTCGCCGACGATGCCGACTCGTCCGGGTCGATCGGGTGCGAGATGCGCTGGCAGCGCTGCGCGGTCTGCCGCAGGTAGGGCGAGATGTCGCGTTTTGCCTCCCTGACCGAATCGCTCGGCTCCGGGATATAGGCGCAAAGGGGTTCGACGAAGGCGCGGACGACGGGCGATGAGCCGGCGAAGGCGCGGACCTTCTCGATGTCCTGACCGATGTTATCCACGCAAAGCTCGATTTTCCCACCCAGTCGGTCGATCTTCTCGAAGGTGACGGGTTCGTTGCCGATGGCCGCGGCCGGGATCGTTCGGACGGTGAGCCCGAACGAGGGGCCGTCTCCCAGGCGGCAATGGGACACATGCACCGCGCTGCCGTCGCCCGACGGCCAGAACATCGAATTATGGTGCGCGGTCACGTCGTAGACGCCCCTGTAGAAGTTATCCGCCTGGGAGCTGCCGAGACCGAGGTCGAGACGTTCTTTGCGGATGGAATCGGCGATCTCCCTCCATCCATCCTCAATGAGGCGGTCCTGGACATGCGCGATCTGCCCGATAGCGGTATCGATGTTCTCCTTCGTCGCGGGGATGGGGTAGTCAAGCGACTCCTCCAGGACCCCGGCGATATCGCCACGGCGCCAGCGGCAGGCGATGACCTCGTCGTCGTGGAGCCTGCCTTCGTTGGGGGCGTAGTCGCGGCCGACACGGTGCTCGAAGACGACCTTGGCGCGCGTGATGTCGCCGAACGGTGTAGCCCTGGCCCAGGTGCGCGATCCGCGGTGGTAGCCGCTCGTGACGAGATAGGGCATGTCGGTGCCGTCGCGCACTGCCGAGTGAGCGTCGTCGGTCAACGCGACCAGCGCGCAATCGCTCCATTTGTCGTACTCTAGGACGACGTGCGGGACGGTCTCCATTTCGATACTCCAATCATATTGCCGCGGGCGGTGTGGCTGTCCTATTGTTTCTTGCCGCCTCGTCCGAGCTCGGCCCCATCGCAATGCAGCGCGGCTTTGGCGGCTGCTGCGGCCATGGCTTGCGGCTCGCGTTGACTTTCCCTCTGTCCGCGATCTATCGGTGCGCGGAGCCTGCGGTCTTTCTCGAGCCGGAGGTCTGCGTACCTTTTCCGGGCGGCGTAGTATGCGGCGCTGTCGCCATCGCCGCCGCCGAGGCCGTGGACATGCGCCATATGGGCATCGACGTGCTCGACCATTGCGGCGCCCGCCTTCTCGATTTCGATTGCGAGCTCCGCATCGGTGAGCCCGCGGATATCCAACGTGGCGGAATCGTCCCGGCGCATGGCCCCGTCAAGCGGGTATCCCCGCCCGCGCAATCCCTCGTAGGTGAGTTTCGCTTTCACGATGTCGTCGTATAGCGTGCAGTCCTCCCAGTTGCGGGTCGCATGGTCGTATCCCATGGCGACGACGTAGGGCGTGTTGTGCCCGTCGATGGCCGGCACGACCCCGTCGACGGCACCGGCGATGAGGGCGCATCCGGCGACGTCGTCGTGCTCGAGGACGATGAAATCGATAGTTCCATCCATGTTGAAACTCCCAAACGAAAAGCGCCGCGGCAGGAACCGCCTGCCGCGGCAAAGTGAACTCAGTGCTTGTTGCCGACGTGCTCGACGGCGCCCTTCGCGCCGCCCTCGGCGGCCGACAGCGCGGCCGCGGCGATGGCCTGCGGGTCGCGGGGCGTCTGCACGGTCGTGCGGGCACCCTCGGTCACCTTGCGCAGCGTCGGGGCGAGATCGGGCAGATCGCCGTACAGGTTGTTGACCCCGAAACGCTCGTCGAACCTATCGACCGCGACGCGGTTGGCGAAGTTGCGGATGGCCTCGATGCCGTCGAAGCCATGCTTATACACGCACAGCTCGCGTTTACCGCCCAATCGCTCGATATCGTCGACGGTGATCTCGTCGTCCCCGATGAGGCAGGCATCGATCTTGTAGACCGCAAGGTCGCCGTCCTCGCTGTCGGCGGGTACCGCCATGACGAACGCGGCGTCCCTATCGCTGCTCGGCCAGACGACGGCCTCGGTGAAGCTCGAGAGCCCGAAGGCGTCCCTGTAGAAGTCCGCGCCCTGTTTGGTCGAGATGCCAAGGTCGAGCGCATCCTCGTCGATGATGGCGCTGATGGTCTCCCAGCCGTCCTCGATGGAGCGGTCCTGGAAGCCGTCATGCGCCATGAGCTGTCCGATCGCGGCATCGATGTTCTTCTCGGTGGCGGGGACGGGGTAGGAGAGGAAGTCGGAAAACGCTTCCGCGACGTCATCGCGGCACCAGCGGATCGTGCAGAACTCGTCGCCGCGCAGCTTGCCCTCGGCGAGCGGGTAGGGATGGCGGCACGAGCGCTCGTAGTCGATCTTCGCTTGGGCGATGTCGGTGAAGTAGTGCCCGGCGCCCCAGGAACGGGACTCGAAATCGTATCCGTCGGCGACGATGTAGGGCGATGCGTGCCCGCTCAGGACAGGCTCGTGGCCGCCCGAAGTGGCGACGACGAGCGCGGTGCGCGTGTTCTCGTCATATTCGAGGACGATATGCTCCATGGCGCAGCTCCTTAAAGGGATCCGCCGCGGAAAAGCGGCGGCGATGTGGATATTGCCCTGATGATATGGTCGGGGCGCGGCCGTGTGAACGCATGTTCCCGAACGGGAAGCGCCGTCCCTAGAGCGCGGGCCTGCGCCCGTCGGCCGTCCCGTCCTGTTTGCTCGAACCAGCTGCCCTCTTGGCGCCGCGGGCCTGCGTGCACGGGTCGGTGAGCGAGCGGGAGCGCTCTCGCGACTCGGCGGCGAGGCGCGCCACGAGGCAGGGGTCGGCCGTGTTGGGCGACAGCGTGGCGCACGATGCGGCCAGGGCCGCGTCGGCGAGCCTCTTGACGCCGTCGGCGCCGTCCGGGACCTCGCGCATGTAGTCTCTCGAGTCCTCTGCGGTGTCCACGAACCCGAAGAACGCGCGCTCCCTCCCGCCGTCCGCGATGGGATAGGCGGCGCCCTCGATCAGGACGCCTCCGTCACTGCGCGCGTCGACGCAGTTGACTCCGATCTCGGCGGTATCGGTCCCGCCGAGGCCGATCGTGACGGAGAACAGCCCTTCGGAGGTGCCGATCGCTTCAGGGACCTTAACGCCGAACTGCCGGGCCGTCGATATCGCCGTCTCGGCGGCCATGAGCGCGGTGGCGTACAGCTCCGGGCTCGACAGCCCGCGCACGAGCGCGGCGCGGCAGCACCCGGCGAGCGTGTAGGAGTTCGCGGCGGGGGCGATGCCTCTCGGGAACACGGGGATGCCGGGCGTGTTGGCCTTGAGGAGGGGCGAGGCGGCGGCGAGCTGTTCGAGCTCGAAGCGCGAGGGCGTCTCGTCGAGCAGGTCGGCGAGCGCGTCGGCGACGGCGTCGAGCGGGTCTCCGGCGATGCGGCACCAGGTCGGGACGTCGACGGCGATGCAGGCGGCGTGCCCGGTCAGCCGCCCGGCCTCGCGGTCGATGTCGCGCACCTCGACCCTGTTGAGCGTGTACCCGCCCGCCCCGCTCCCGACGGGGCAGGTCAGGATGCTGGAGTTCTCCCGGGAGATGATCGTGTAGTGCGCGCCGTCGCAGAATACGGCGGAGTCGATTTCGAGCGGCTGCATGGCTTGTCCTTTCGGTTTCAAGGGGACAGGGGGCCGGAGACCGGCCCCCTGTCGGACGTGTCCTTCATGGCGTATACCCTAAAAGCGCCCCGGCTTACATGCCGGCTTTGCGCTTCTCGCCCTCGGCGTGCCCATCGTGCGCGGATGCGGCCGCCGAGCATCGCGCGGCCTCGGCGATGTCGCCCGGGACACCGAGCGCGACGCCGTTGGGCACGGCGGTCGCCGCATTGTGCGCGGCGGAGTCCTCGCAGATGAGCCCCTGGCGGCGCAGCTCCGCCATGCGTGCGGCCTCGCGGGCCTCGTCGTCGGCCGCGGCGGCGCGCTCGTGCTCGCGCTCGGTCTCGCGCTCCTCCTCGACGCCCACCTCGATCGCGGCGGCCTCGGCCTCGTCGCGCTGCGCCTGCTCGCGCTGGCACTGCAGCTCGGCCTCGATGCGCTCCTGCTCGAGGACGGCCAGGCGTTGCTCGAGCTCGTCGAGCTCGGCCTGCTTGGGGAACGGCTCCTTGGCCGCCTTCTGGGCGTCGGCGAGCGCGCGCTGGGCGGTCCCCAGCTTCAGCTCGATCTCGGCGGGGCCCTTCGCGTCCTTGGCGATGATTCGGTCCATCTGGGTGAGCACGGTGAACGCTCCTTTCTCTCCGGAGGGGAAGACCCTCTCCGACATGTGCACGTGTTTGGCGGGATCGACCGCGAGGCCGATATAGGGCAGCCAGTCGTCGTCGAGGACGTGCTGGCGGCGGCACACGACCGACAGGCCGCGGTAGGTCCCGATGGTCTCCTGGCAGCCGGGTCGGACGTCGTAGGCGGCGCGGCGCAGGGCCCGGATGGCCTCCTCCTTGTCGGCGATGTGCGTGCCGCCGACGGTGAGGAAGCTGTCCTTGGAGCCGAGCGTCTGCTGGCGGACCAGGTCGGCCTCGGAGAACGGGATCTGGTCGTCGGCGAGCATGTCCCGTTCAGCGGCAAGTGCATCGACCAGCGGCCGGTACTGCGTCTCGATCTTGTGCTGGACGTCGGCAAGGCCCTCCAGATGGGACTCCCTCATGAGTTTGAGCTGGCCGATCTTGTTCTCGACGTCCATGCGCTCGGCCACGGTGGGGTCGCCCTCGGCGATCTGCTTCATCTGCGCGAGCGACAGCACGGTCTCGTCCAGGTCGTCCATCTCTCCAGGACTGCGGGGCTCGCCGTATCGGCTGCCGGGTGTTTCCTGGCAATGGGAATCCTGTCCTGGTTATCTACCCGTGAGGCATCCCGTTTGCCCTTTAGGTCGAGCAGGTACGCTTCATCACATTCGGAGAAGACCGTGCAGATTCCGCCTTCGGAGAAACGCTCGCGGTAATGCTCGAGGGATGGCGAGGGCGTGGCATTCTCGTCGGAGAAGGTCTGGAACTCCGTGACGAGATTTGCGCCGGACGGCCAACGGCACTCGAAAACGATGTCCGATATATATTCGGGCGGATCGGGCCACGTGCACTCAGCATCGGCCAAGCTCAAGATGACCGTCTGGCTCGTTGTGGCCGGCTCCTCGAGATCGTATTGCGAGGTCACGACCATGAGGCCCAACTGGGGCGAGAATACTGCGATATCGTCTCCGCCGATCAGCTTCACGGCATCTGCCGCCGGGGTCTTGAAAGCGGAAAACATATCCGAGACGGACTGCACTTCCAGGATGTCTGCTTCTTCAACGTCGCAATCGTGGAAAGCCATCCCACACACCTCTTTCTACCTGTGTACCTTGATGTCTGCGCTTCCGGTCTCACCGGCATGCGCTGCCGCCTTGGCGGCTGCCGCCATGGCCGCGGGGCTCATGCCCTTTGCGGGCGCCTGCGCGAAGGCATCGACGGCCGCGCCGATCTTCGCCTCGATTTCGTCGCAGCGCGCGGAAACCCTCTCGCACTCCTCCTTGACGTACTTAAGTGCCGCCGGGACGGGGACGCCGAGCTCGCGCATGGCGCTCTCCGCCTCGGCGGAGAGCGCCGCGAGGTCGAAGTCGCGGGCAAGCCTCGCGCTCGGCATGTCGTGTCGGATGGAGACCGTGGAGCCCCCGAACGAGAGGGGGGAGGACTGGAAGCCGTGCCAGCCGAGGCGCCTCGAGCTGAAGGTGAGGATGGTGCCGGTCTGCGGTCGCACGGTCGCGCAGAACCCGTCGGCGAGCGTGCAGGAGATCTCGATGTCGCGCCCGTGGACCGTGACCGTGCCGAGCTCGCGGGACCTGTCGCGGCCGAGCGTGCGGACGACGTTGAAGTCATCGGTCATCAGCCGGTCGAAAAGCTCGACATCGACCGACGATGCGCGAAGCTCCTCCATGCTGTCCAGAAACGCCAGGATGCTCTCGCGCGCCTGCATGCCCAGGCCCTCGATGAGGGGGCGGGAGCGGTCGAGTCTGGCGATATCTACGAGCGTGAGGTCCTGCATGAGGCGGCGCGCGTCCACCTCGCTGATCGAGGTCCTGAAGTTCTTGCCGATCCACTGCGACGCTGCGAACGGGTGTCCCGCGAAATCGATCATCGAGGCGCCGGCACCGCCGAGCTCGATGCAGTTGCGGCGTACCGATTCCGCTACCGACTTCGCCGCGGCGTCGATCGCGTGCGCGTCCCGGCCGTCGGCGTAACCCTCGGCGACGCGGTCGAGCGCGAGCAGGCGGGCGCCGGCGAAGATCTCGGCGGTGGGGTAGATCGCCGCGTCGGCGACGCCCTCGCCCAGGCCTTCCAACGTGCCGTCGTGGCAGATGAGTGCGCCCGAGATGCGGTCGATGGAGGCCTCGCTGCAATCGAAGCCGCCATGCTCTGATTGGAAGGCGAGGCAGATGCCCTCGCCGTCCGTCATGGTTGCGTGTTTTCTGGTCATGGTAGCTCCGGGAGTCTAGTGCTTGGGCCCGCGTGCCTGCGCGGGCTCCTCTTCGGCGGGCTTGGCCGCGGGAACGGCCTCGATGATTTCCTTGGCGACGGTCCACAAATTGATGCCCTCCGTGGCGCGCATGCGGAAGTCTTCGTCGAAGTACTCGGCGTCCGCACGCGCATGCTCAAGTGCGGCCTCGGCGAGCATGGTGCCGATTGCCGCGATGGGGTTCTCGTAGACGCCCGACTCATCGACATAGCCGTATTCGATCAGCTCGTCGATGCTCTCCACGAGACAACGGCCGAATCCCTTGTCCAGGCTGTGGTACTCATCGAGGTAGGAGGAAGCGAGTTTGTAATGATACCTGGCATCGCCGTGGCCGCTCTCCTTCCACTCCAGGAGCTTCCCCTTGGCCTCGGCGAAGGCGGCCTCCATGGGATTGATGGCCTCGGGCAGCTCGGGCATGTCCTCGAATTTCATATCCGCGAGCAGACGTCCGAGCGCGCGCTGGTTCTGCTCGGTGGCGACGGCGAGCGCCCCGAGGAGCACCGGCAGGTCCTCGCCCTTGAGCTTTTCATAGAACGCGAGCTTGTCGAGCGCGATAGAGCTGTCCTCGGCGCGGCGGCACGCCTCCAGCGCCTCGCGGTAGGGGTCGAGATTGTCCAGCTCTTCACCCACGCGGTCGCGAACCTCTCCCAGGGCGAGCTCGGATGTCTTGCAGATGGGGGAGGTGATCAGGAAGAAGCCTGCATCGTCGGAGAGTTGGAAGGACAGCGACTTGCGCCCGTCCTTGTACTCATGGATTCCGGCGGTCCATCGCCCGCCGGACATGTTGGCGGCGAGTGCGGCCATGCGTTTGGTGGACTGTACGAGCTGATCGTCCAGCTCGAAGCAGGTATCCACCTCCTCGCCGGAAAGCCAGAGTTCGGCCGCCTCGCGGTTCTCGAAGGCTTCGCACAACCAGGTGTTGCGTTCGAAATCGAACGCCTCCCAGGTGGCGAAACCGAGCTCGTTGCCGCAGCTTCGGACGAGAAGTTCGCCGGTCTCGGCTTCCGTTCCATGCTCGACGGTGCGCGTGGCGTCCTCGCCGTAGAGCGAGGCCATGCGCTCCGCTTCCTTTTTGTCGACGGCGTCGTAGTTCCACATGGCGGTCGATCCTTTCATCGGGCGCCCTCCGGCGCCGCGGGTATATTCGCCCTCGATGCTATCCGCGCTCGGCCCCGACCGCCCCCGCGCCCGTTCATGTTTCCCGAACGGGAAGCACTCATCCGCACCCCAGACACCCTGGAACGCGAAAGGAAAGAGCCGCCGCCCGATGGGCGACGGCTCCAGGGCCTCGCATATGGTTCCTCATTGCCCCTTGGGGCAACGCAGCGTGCGCATCTACCCGAAAAGTTCGATGAGTTTTTCGGCCTGTCGCTGCCCGATGCCCGCGACGCGGCGGGACTCCGCGATGCCGATTGCGGTCATGGCGCTTTGCGCCTTCGCCGCGCCGACACCCGGCAGGGCCATGAGCAGACGCTTCGCCTTGATGCGCCCGACGACGGGGTTTTCCTTGCCATCGGCCAGGGCGGTCGCGATGGCCACTTCGCCCGATTTGACGCGGTCAAGGTACTCGGCGCGCGCGGCGCGCATCTCGGCGGCTCGCTTCAGTGCGGCGGCCCGCTGCTCGGGGGTGAAGTTGTTCCCGAAGGCGGCCTTCTTCTCGGTCATGGTCGTTTCCTTTCAGTCCTGCGGCATCGCGGTCGCGTACCGCCTAGAGCCATTCGACTACGGTATCGCCGGAATGGACCGAGGCGAAATCGACGCGCAGGGTCCGGCGGTGTCCCGGCTGCGTGTGCCTGCCGTCGTTCACGGTGAAGATAGCGAAGCTATCGAATACCTGCGCGAGCGTGCAGCGCACCTTCGCGAGGTTCGCCGCGGTGCCGCGTTTCGAGCCCGTGTGTCCCGAGATAGTCGCCCGATGGCCCAACTTGCCCGAGAACTGTTCGCGGTATTCGGCGATCGTCAGCCGCCCGTCCCTCGCGGGGTCGCACTCCCATCCGAACAACTACACCGCCCCCATGCCAAGCATATGGGCGCCGCGTCCGGCGGCAAAGTCGATGATCGGCTTCATAGATGCTCACGCCTTCCAGAGGTCTTTCAGATACGGCAGGAGGTATACCCCGCAACTGCCTAAAAGATGCGCTCAGACCGCAAAAACCTTACATCCTCGACCGGATATGGAGAAATGGGGCCGCTAGATGGAACGCCGCGCCACAAGGTAGAATCGATAGCAAGCGGAACCCGTTCCTTATGTCACACCTTGGGAACGCGGGCAACGCAGGTGCGCGCCCCGGGGCCGGGCGAAAACGGCCCCCTCCCTTCCCTCAAAAACATCTCCGATTGCAAGCGGCGGCCTGCCGAAATCGGCGGGGCGGCCATTCCGCTCATCCGCAAGAGACCCAAGGGCGATATGTACCCGGACGCCATGCTCCCGGGCTGCCGTCAATCGTCTCAACGGATCATCGTCAATCGTCCCAACGGATCATCGTCAATCGTCCCAACGCAGCAGGTAGATGACCGTATTTAATTGTCTGGAATTGAGGGGGGCGACGCACCCCGCGAGCAGGCGGGCGGCGGGGTTGTCGCAGTAAAAATGGCCGGGGGTGCAGCCCGGCCTTTAAACCTGAAATCCGCATCGCCCGTGTAACTGGCTAATCACCTGCGCAGGGTCCGCTTCGTTCACCCGTGATTCTACCCGGTGGACCGGAGTTGATACGCAGATGCCCGGGGTGGAGCCCGGGCATCTAACTAAACCAGAAAACTAGGCCGCCCGCGCTCCTTGTTGCTTGCACGGGACGCATCGTCTTCTACAGCCATCTTACCCAACTCCGGCAAGGTATAGACGCGCCCTCAGATTCTACATTTGAGCATATCGACCTCGGCCGTCCGTCGATCTCCCTAGTGCTTCGCAAGTGCGGCGATAAGCTCGGCGCGCTGCGCTTCCGTGAGACTGTCCGCATTGCGGGCTACGTGGTGCACGGCGTCATTCAGCTCCTGATCGCAGGAGGTTCCGATGATGTCCGACGGTTCGACCCCGAGGGCGCGCGACATCGCGGCGATCGTGGCAGGCCACGGCAGCCGCTCGCCGTTGACGTACCTGCTCACCGAGGCCGGTGTGGGGCCTGCCGCCTCGGCAAGCTCCTTTTGACTCATACCCCGTTCCTTAAGTAGGGCAGCTAGGTTCCATCCGATCAATGTAGCCATTCGTCGCTCTCTCCTGTTTGGCGATATAAACCGCCTATCGGTAATCCCGATAGATATGGTTCCCAAAAAATGAACCCTAATAGGCCATCACGGCCTATTTACAGCCATTCCAGAAGATGCCCAGTTAGCAACGCAAGATATCGCGCAGATCGTTTTGACAATCGTTAGCAGCCGTTTTTTCAATAGAGACGAGCCCTAGCGCGTTGCCATTCCTCAAGCTGATATAATCCTCTACTTCCTCCCGCACATTTCCAGACCTTTTACCCCGAATACCCCGAGCTCACACCCACAAAAAATGGCCAGCACCGCATCCGCGGCCCCGACCGTGAAACACCCTGTGTATCGAGATGTAGTCCGCCCGCTCAGGCCCGCCCGGCGAACCCTCCGCATATCGACGGGGCTAATACCCGCCAAGGCCCCGATCGAGACTCGAGAAGTCCGGGACCCTATCAGCTCCACAGGGCGAAAGTCCCGGTCCACACCATCTCCAGCCGATCGCCAGCCGAAGCCGGCCGCGAGGCGTTTCCCACATCCGGCGGCCCTACGGGACGGATGGGGTCCCTCCATGCCGCCACCCATGGAAAACGCGAAGGCAAACCGGGCGCGATACCCAAAAGCCGCCTGTCTACACAGGCAGACGGCGGCATTGCGGGCGAAATCGCCTATTTCCTCTTCTTCGGCCGCGCGATCTCGGCCGGCCTGTCCGCGGGGTCGAACGACCCGGCGCGGAACTCCACGCAGCCGGTGGCGCCGCGCGGCGCGGCGAAGAACCGCCAGGGCTTGAGCGCGACATCGAGCGATACCGCATCGAGCTCGCCGGGCTCGCCCTCGCGCACCCAGACGACGTCGATGGGCACCCGCATCATGCAGGTGTGGATCGACCGGCAGCCAGGGAAGTACAGGCCGCAGGCCTCGGGTACCTCGCGCTTGAGCATGAGCCCGCAGAAGCGCTCGATAAAGCCCTTGCAGGTATGGGTGAGGATCGGGACCCTCTTGCCCGAGACCGTGACGGCCACGGCCTCGTCGAGATATCTGTCGTTCATATCGGATGGCTCCTTGGTTGGGGATTAGAAGAACTCGCCGAGCTGTAGGACCATCGGTGCGAGCATGAGCATGATGATCGAGGGCAGCATGAGCAGAAGCATGGGGAAGAGCATCTTGGTGGACAGCTTGTTGGTCATGTCGTCGACCCTCAGGCGCCGCTCGGTGCGCACGGACTGGGCCTGCATGCGGATGATGTCCACCAGCGACGATCCCGCGCGCTCGGCCTGCACGAGCGACGCCGTGAAGAAGGTGATCGAGTTCACCTGGGCGCGCTCGGCCAGTCCCAGCAGGGCCTCCGAACGGCTCGAGTAAGCCGCCTCCTTGGCGACGCGGGCGAAGGCCTCGGCGATCGCCCCGTCCATGCGGGTGCCGACCGATGCCAGCGCGCCCTCGAACGACGATCCAGCAGAGATGCAGATGGCCATGAGGTCCAGTGCGTCAGGCAGCTGGCGGTCGAGCTCGTCGCGCCATTCGGAGCGGCGGGCGAGCAGCCACGCCTGCGGCGCGGCGAGCCCGGCGACGGCGAGCGCGCCCGCCGCGGCGAGCCCCTGCACGCCTCCGACGAGAGGCATGGCGATCAGCCCCGCGGCGGCGCCGGCCGAGAACGACGCCACGCGGATGGCCCAGAACGACGCGGCGGGCATGGTGACGCCGGATCGCGAGAGCATGTCGCGCGTGGCGTCGGCGACCTTCTCGCTCATGGGGACGTAGCGCGTGACGCTGTAGGTGAGCGTGTCCAGGCGCGTCTCGCCGCGCCGGCGCCGGCTCGGCCGCTTGACCGGGCCCGACTCGATGCCGCCGAGCCGCCTGAGCCCCAGGAAGGACAGCAGGCCGGCGACCGTGGCGGCGCAGAGCGACAGCGCGACGCCGCGCAGGATTTCGATGTTCACGGTGCTTCCAATCTATCCGGCGCCGCCTAGTCGAGCTTGACGTCGCCCATCTTCCTCATCATGAGGTAGGCGAGCGTGTCCAGCACGACGGCCAGCGCGATAAGTGCCCAGCCGGAGGGCTGGCTGTAGAACTCGCGGTGGGAGGGCGAGATCGCGAGCAGCGCCGCCATCATGAAGACGGGCAGGCCGACCATGATCTGCGACTCGATGCGGTTCAGCGAGGTCTTCGACCTGATGGCCTTGCGGGCCTCGACGCGGACGCGGACGGTCTGGCCGACGTTCTCGGTGATGTCGGCCAGCGAACCGCCGGTCTGCTGCGAGATGTCGACGGCCGTGGCGAACAGGCGCAGGTCGCGGCTTCCGGTGCGGTCGGCCACCTTGTCCAGCGCCTCGGGTACCGGGGTTCCGGCGCGGATATCCGAGGTCAGGCGCCTGAACTCGGACTTGATCGGGTCGCTCATGTTCTCGGCGACCGGCCCGATGGCCTGTGCGACCGACGACCCCGCGCGCAGGTTCGACGCGATCAGCGGCATCGCCTGGCCCAGCTGCTCCTCGAACTTCTTCTTGCCGGAGTCGCGGCGGACCTTGAGGTAGAGGGGGAACCCGGCCGCGCAGACGGGGAGCAGCAGCAGCGACAGGGGTCCGACGCCGAGCGCGAGCGCAGTGAGCGCCGGCAGCGTCGCGGTCGCCGCCCACACGATTTCGGCCTCCTGGACCGACAGCTGCGGGGACGCCTGCTCGCAGACGGAGACGAGCGCCGCGGCGACCTTGCCGCTCGGCCGCTCGTCTGCGGACTCAACGCCGGCCTGCTCGCGGGCGATGCGCCCGCGGCGCGCGATGACGAGCATCGCGACGCCGAGCGCAAGACCTGGCAGGGCCGGCAGCAGGTTGACGATGTTGGAAAGCGACCCGCCCATGCTAGAACACCGCCTGGGGGTTGAACCAGTCGTCATCGACGAAGACGCCCTCGTTCGCCATCTTCTCGATATGGCGGCGCATGAAGCGCTCGCCGGTCGGGACGAACCAGCCGGAGTGCTCGGGGTCGTTCGGGTCGTGCTCGAAGCGGACGATCGGGGCGATCGTGACGACGTCGCCCTGCATGCCCTGGACCTCCGCGATCTCGGTCACGCGGCGCACGCCGTGGGAGCGCTCCGTGTAGATGATGAAGTCGATGGCCTGGCTGATGTACTCAAGGATCTCGCGCGAGGACATGCCGGTGTTAGCCTGCTGGACGAGCGTGCGCAGGCGCGTGGGCACCTCGCGGCAGTTGTCGGCGTGGATCGTGGTGAGCGAGCCGTCGTGGCCGGTGGTCATGGCCTGGAGCATGTCGAAGGCCGCCGCGTCGCGGCACTCGCCGACGATGATTCGGTCGGGGCGCTGGCGCAGCGCGTTGGTCACGAGGTCGCGGTAGTCGATCCGGCCCTTGCCCTCCACGTTGGCGTCGCGCGTCTCCATGCGGGCGACGTGCGGCTGGTTCAGGCGCAGCTCGGGCGTGTCCTCGATGGTGATGATGCGCTCCTCGGGCGGGATGTAGAGCGAGATGGCGTTGAGCAGCGTCGTCTTGCCCGATCCGGTGCCGCCGGCCACGATGGTGGACATGCGGCCCTGCACGATGGCGCGCATGATCTCGAGCATGCGGCCGTCGAACGACCCGTTGGCCATCAGGGCCTCGGGGGTGAGCGCGTCCTTGCGGAACTTGCGGATGTTGATGAGGTGGTGGTCGACCGCGACGCCCTTGAGCACCGCGTTGACGCGCGAGCCGTTGAAGGGCGTGCCGGGCCGGACGATGGTGCAGTCGCACAGCGGCGAGGCCTCGTCGCAGCGGCGGTTCATGCCGGCGGCGATCCGGTCGATGGTGAACTTCACGTGGTCGTCGTCCTCGAAGCAGACGTCGGTGAGCATGAGCCTGCCGGAGCGCTCGACCCACACCGACTCGGGCCCGTTGACCATGATCTCGGAAAGCGACTCGTCGTACAGCAGGTCCTCGAGCGGCCCGAAGTAGTACAGGTCGTTGATTGCCGCGCGCAGCACCTCCTGGTAGGCGTCGTCGGCGATGCGGCCGGTCTGGTCGATGAAGCGCTCGGGCACGAGGTGGTAGAAAGCCGGGTCGTCGATGATGGGGCCGATGACCGAGGCCGCGTCGCGGTCGCGACTGCGCACGTCGGCGTCGGGCTGCTCGGTCTGATTGTCGGATGAGAGCTGTTCACGCGCGGCGCGGTATACGGCGCGCTCGAGCGCGATGAGGTCCCTATTCAGCATCGCTGGCCCCCTCGGCGGTCTGCGGGATGGCCGTGAGCGTCACGTTCGGGTTCGCCACGATGGCCGCGGCCTGGTCCTCGGTGACGTCGAGCGTCACGAGCGAGTACCCGGCGTCCGGCGAGCCGGACAGGGCGGAATCGAGGGCGATGATCTTGACGTTGGCGCACACCGTCTCGGCGCTCGACGTCGCGCCGTCGGAGACGACGGCCATGACGTTGACGCGGTCGCCGACGCGCAGCAGCGGCGACAGGCTCTTGGAGGAGTCGAGCGACAGGGCGATGGCCACATGGCCGTCCTCGATGGCCGACGTGATGTGCGCCGGCGAGCTCGATGCCTGGAGGGAGGACAGCGAGATGGAGGTCCCGGCGGTCTGCGTGGTGAGCGAGGTGTGGCCGGCGACATCCGAGACCTTGGTCGCGGCGTCGGTCGGGCAGTACGCCTTGGGGACGGCCTGCGTCTCGAGGTCGGCTTCGGTGATGGTCTCGCCGGCGGCGACGTCGCGGTTGGTCACGACGACGTTAACGGAATTCGCCTCGTTCTTGGCGATGATCGCCGAGGACTCCGCGACCCGCATGCCGGAGAACACGGTGGCTCCCACCGACACGGCGATGGCCGCGGCGGCCACCACCGTGAGCGCGCGCGTGCCCTTCGAGGGGCCGGCGGGGGCGGGCTTGGGCGCCGCGCGCCGCGGCGCGGTCGAGGGATCGCGCCCCTCGGCGGGCTTGGCATCCTTCTTGCCCTCGGCCTTGCCGAAGCGCCCGCGGCGCTTCTCCTCGCGCTTCTCCTCGCGGCTACCGCCGCGCTCCTCGGCAGCGGCCTCGGTTTTCGCACCGCGGTCATCGCCGGCGTAGGCCGGGCGGCTCGGCTCGGGGCGGTATGCGCTCTCCTGCGCGGGCTCGTGGCAGTATGTATTCTCCTGCTGGTGGACGTCGGCCTCCATGCGGCGGGCGTCGCGCGCCTCGCGGCGGGGTGCAGGGGCTCCCTGCGGCGCGGACGGGGACGCGGGCTGCGGGGCCGGGGCCGATTGGCGCGGCGCGGGGCCGTGCTGGTCCTCGTAGGCGGGACGGCCCTGCGCGGGTCGCTCGTCGCGGCGCTGCGGGAAGGGCGCCCCCTGCGGTGCGGACGGGACGCTTGCCGATGCCGCGGGCATGCCCGTGATGGGGTCGATGGTACCGCCCGCGGCGGACTCGAGGCGCGCGAGGTCGGCGCCGATCGCGTCGGCGCGGCCGAAGTCGCCGCGGTTGATGGCCTCGGCCCTCATGGCGCGAAGTCGCTGGATCTCGTCTCGGTTATCGTTCATGTAGCTTGGTTCCTTTCTCGGGGACGGCCGCCGGCCGTCTCAGTCTCCGCTTTCCCCGCTGCCTGGGTTTCCCTTGGCCGCCGCCGCGCCGCGCACGGCGTCGAGCAGCGCGCCCGGGGCGTCGGCGAGCCGGGTTGCCGTCTCCTTGCGGCCGGTCACGGTGCCGTCCTCGAACGTGGCCTCGAGACTCCCGTTGCCGACGTCCGCCGGCCGGTACACGTTGCCGGTCGAGTAGGGATGGATGGTCCAGACGGCCGTGGACCTTGCGGTCAGCTTGTCGCGGCCGGCGAGTTTGAGGAAGGTGGTCTCCGTATCGTTGGAAAGCCTCACGTAGACGCCCGCGTAGCGGTCGTTGGAGCCCGACTCGGACTCGGGCAGCTCCGCATACCAGATCTCGGCGGTGCCGGTGTATCCGTTGTCCGAAAGCAGCTCGACGACCTCCTCGCGCGCCTCGCGCCCGGGGTTCTCCGAGTACTTGACGGCGTTCGACATCCCGAGCGACGACTGCCGGACGGCCTCGAGCACGGCTTCCTGGCCGGTCTTGGCCGAATAGGCCGTGCTGACGTCCACGCCGAGGCCCACCGCGATGAGCAGGCAGCTGATGGCCACGACGAAGATGACGGCGACCTGGCCGGGAAGGCCGCGGGTACGCAGCGGTTTTCGCGATGCCATCACAGCACCTCCCAGTCCGTATAGGTCGTATAGCTGTGCGAGACGTGGCGCGTGAGGGTCGTCTTGCGCCCGAGCGAGAGCGGGTCGTTGTACTCGTAGGCGATATCGGCCTCGACGGCGACGCGGCGCGTCTCGGTCCTGAGCGTCGAGGCCCCCAGATCGCTCGCGATGGAGTCGCCGTCGTTGACGGCACCGCTTGTATCGGTCTTGACGCGTGCGTTGGTCACGGTGAGCCTGCTCTTGTCGAGGTCAGTGCCGTCGCAGACGAGGTCGCGGACGAGCTCGTTTCGGTCCTGCTCCTGCCATCCGGCGGGAAGCGCGTCGGCGAGCGTCGCCAGCGAGTGCTGGATCACGGTGTTCTGGTAGGAGAGCATCGCGAACGACCCGATGGCGAAGAGGAACGTGAGCAGCACCGGCATGATCAGGATGAACTCGACCGAGCCCTGGCCGGGAAGGTGCGCATGCGCGCGTGCCGTTGGAAAGGCTGCCATGTTACGACCTCTCTATCTCTGACCTGATGGACGACGTCTCGGAATGGACCTGCCAGCCGTCATCGGTGGCGCCCTTCACGCCGAGCGACTTGAGCGGGAAGATGCAGCCGACATCCTCGACGACCTTGACGGTGACCTTCTCTCGCGCATAGCGCGCGGTGACCGACTTGTCGCCGCTCTTGAGCGTCACCGGCTTCGACGGCGCCTCCGCCGATGTGACGGTGACGGTCGCGCCGTCGCCCAGGGCGCACGCCTCGCGCACGTAGGCGGCGATCGCGTCGTTCGACAGGGTGGGGTTCGCCGCGGCGTAGCGCGCGCCCTCGGAGCTCGCGGCCTGCACGTTCGCGGTCTCGCGCGCGACGTGCGCGTAGTCGGCGACGGCGACGAGCATGAGGACCAGCAGCGGCAGGATGAGGACGAATTCGACGGTCGCCTGACCGCGCCGCCCGCGCGCCCTGGCCGCGCTCATGACAACGCTCTCGCCGCGAGGGCCGCGATGAGGGCGAGCGAGATGACGGGGGCGAGCGGCATGGCGTCGGTCTTGACGCCGATGTGCCGCGAGCATGCGATGAACAGCAGCGCGGCCGCGCCGAGCGCGGGCACGAGGCCGACGATCAGCGGCGTCGCGGCGGTCGACCCCAGCACGCAGCCGAGCATGAGCGAGTCGCCGTCGCCCCACTCGCCGCCGGCTCGGCGCACGGCGGCGCCGAGCGCCCAGGTGACCCCCATGCCCGCGGCGGTGAGCGCGGCACCGGCAAGGGTGGGGCAGAAGGCCGCGATAGACGAGGCGGCGAGCACCGCGAGATGCGGGAGCGGTACGATGCGGAAGCGGATATCGCTTGCGGCGATGGCGAGCGAGCTCACGGCCGCCACGGCGGCCGCCGGCGAGTATGCCGCGCCGGCGAGCGCGGCGGCGAGATATGCGGGGACCCAGTAGGCCTCGCCCGCGAGCGTGGGGTTGTAGCGGCGCGCGTAGGCGCCCGACTCGCCGTCCGCCAGCAGGTCCGCGTCGATGTCGCCGGAAGCGGCGAGCGCTGCGATCGTGGAGGGCGCGACGGCCTGGATGGCGACCTGGGCGCCGATAGCGGCCAGCCAGTCGCGTCGCTCGGCGGGATCGGCGCCGTCCGCGAGCATGGCCGCGTCCTCGCGCTCGTAGAAGGAGTAGCGCAGGGATTGGTAGGCATGTTGCGCGAGCCAGCCGGCGGCGGCCGTCCCGGCTGCGAGCGTGAGTGTTCCGAGCATGCGGCTCCCTCCGGTGCTGTGGTTATCTGAAAAGCGCACCTTGTCGGCGCGCGGGAAGGTTCGGGATGCCCGGGGCGGGGGTGTTGTGGCCCCGGGCGGATGGCTCCGGGATGCGCTAGTGGCCGCCCTGGCCGGGGATGGCGCCGGAGACGTCGGTTTTGGACAGCGTGTCGGAGACCGTGTTGATCTTGACGTTCATCTGGTTGGACAGGTAGATCAGCGCGGCGATCAGCGCGACGGCGATGCAGACGACGATGACGACCCACTCGATGGAGCCCTGGGCGGACAGGGCCTCCTTGGCGCGGCGCTTCATGTTGAAAAGGCCGCAGGTGGCGATGGCCGCCGGCTTGGCGAGGATATCGTTCATTGGACCTCCTCCTCTCTTGGATGTCTGCGCGGGCGCATGCCCGCGCGAAGCCTGTGCCCCATCCGGGGCGATACGGCATAAACTATGCCCCCGGCGGGAGGACGGGTCAGCACCCTGCCCAGAAATGGGAAAGGTTCGGGATTGTCCCAGCTCAGGACCTATTTCCGCTTGTGGAGGAATTATGGAGCCGCCTTGCGGGCATACACCTCGAAGGTCCCGTCGTCATGCACCCGTGAGAACCCGAGTTCGGCAAGCCCGTCCTCGAGAGCGGGGTAGGCCCCCGAGGGGACGACTGCGAAATCGGCGCCGGTGCCCTCGATGGCACGGGTATCGCCCGCCAGCATGGCCCGGGCGGCGCCCCAGGCATCCGTGCCCCCGTTGAGCTCGGGGCAGTAGAGCTCCGCCCGCGTGTCGAGCAGAGGCCGGTACCCCGCGAGTTCGAGTTCGCTTCCCACGTCGATATCGCAGATGACGGCCTCGCCCCCGTCTGCCTCGGCATCCTCGAGGGCGGCGATCGCCGCCTCCGCGGACTGCTCGAGCGCGGTCTTGGCCGACACGGTCGCGGCGAGGCACCCGACGGCGGCGACGAGCGCAGCCGTGCAGCATGCGGCGAGGGCAAGGGGTCTCCGTGCGCGCGGCCCCGCCACCTCGCCCTGGATATCGGAAAGGGAGAGCGCCATGGAGGCGAACAGGAAGAGCTCGTTTCTCACGTTGGCGAGTGCGAGCGCGAGCGTGCCGAGCACGAGGACGTCACCGGCCTCTAGAAGCACCCGGCCGCCGCTTCGCCTGCGAACCCGGCACCGGAACAGCAGGAGCGCCGCGGCGAGGGTGCAGCTGCAGGCGGCTTGCACGGGCGCGGCCTGCGTCCACGGCGCGAGCTCGCCGATCCCCACCGATTTCAGCGACTCGGCGCCCATGGTGAGGAAGGGCAGCATGAGCAGCCCGGCGCCGTAGGGGTTGAGCATGCAGGCGGCCACGGTCGACATCGCCGCCGTGAGCGCCTTGAGCCTGCCGTACCGGTCGAGCCTGCCGTCGAGGACCAGGCAGCACGGGACCATGGCGGCCACGGTCCACAGCGCCCCGTGGAGCTGGGCCATGGCGAGGCCAGCGGCGGGGAAGACGGCAAGCAGGGAGTCCCGCCCGCCGCGCGCCCACTTCCCGCCCGCCGCGTAGCAGATGCACAGGGCAATCACGTCGATGCCGCGGGGCGTCGAGTTGCAGAGCGTCGCTATGACCGCGGCGAGCGCCGCCGAGGCCGCCGCATGGACGGCCCCGGTCCTGCCGCGGTCGAGCGTGCATGCCCAGACTGTCGCCGCCGCGGCCATGTCGAGCATCGCCGCAGCGCACTTGATCCCAGCCTCCCCGAACGTATCGAAGACGGCCGCAGCTGCGAGGCACAGCGGCCACTGCTGGCAGGTGTAGGCAAGGCCCCCGGTGAGCGTCAGGGGGTCGGTCGTCGGCAGCGCGCCGTTCTCGATGATCCAGCGGCCGATGGCGACCACGTAGCGGGCGTCTGGCTGGAAGAGCGACCACCCCGACAGCGACACCGCCGCGAGCGTGGCCGCGCATGCGGCGAGCGTGGCCGCGAGCGACGCCCATCGCAGGATGCGCCCGCGGTGCATATTGTCCATGCGATCCATGCTATTCACCGCCTTCCACGGGCTTGAAGAGGACATATCCTCCGCCGGCCGCCACCTGCTCGACGGCGCCTCCGGACCGCAGCGCGTCCGCCTCCTCGTCCCTGACGAGGAACAGGTCCCAGCCCCATTCCCCGGTGCTCTCCTTGAGCGAGGTCGATCCCTGGAGGACGTCGACGACCTCGCGGTAGGCCGACCTCGACCCGGCGCCGGCGATGCGCTCGCCCCATATCTCGGGGCGCATGTCGCAGGGAACCTTGAACCCCTCCCATTCGAGCTGGTTGTACACCGACACGTCGCTCGTGAATACCAACGCGCCCTCGCCGGCCTCGTAGATGGCCGAGAAGATGGGCGACATCTCCGATTCCGTGACGGCGAGCGCGCCGCAGGCCCCATTGGATTGCGGCGCCAGCGAGACCGAGAGCCCTGAGAGCGCGGTGATGAGGGCGAGCGCGGCGCCTGCCGCCGCCGCGGCCCTCCGCGGCCTGGCGATGGGCTCCCCGAGCGCCCCGGCGATGCCGGGCGCGCAGGCGAGGCCGCAGAACAGCCCGGCGATCCACATGCAGCGCGAGCTCAGGGTGCCCGCAACGAGTCCGGCGAGGAGCATGGCCCACGCGCCGGCCGGGACCTTGGCACCGCTGCGCGAGCGCAGGGCCGCCGGCCCCAGCGCCATCGCCGCGACGGGCACCGCGAACAGGGGTCCGAGTGAGACCCAGAGCGGCTGCATCTCGATGATGGCGCCGCCGTAGCCGGCCTCCCCGAGCGATTTCAGCACGTAGAGCGAGCCGTCGGCCCCGTAGGGGTTGAGAAGCGATGCCGCGCACATCCCGGCGACCGCGGCGCATATCGGCAGCGCCCGCGCGGACCACGCGCGGCGCGCGTCGGCGTCCGCGATCTCATGCGGGCACGGCAGGGCGAAGGCCGCGGCGCACGCGGCGAGCAGCGGCCATTGCGCCGCCTGGAGGTTGACGCCTGCCGCGGCCACGGCCGGAAGCCATAGCAGCACCCGGCGGTCGCCGTCCTTGAGATATCTGAGCATGGTCCTTGCCGTCACGGTGCACAGAAGCGCGGTCCAGAGCGTCGGGCGCACAGATATGTACATGCAGATGCAAACCGCCGGCACGGCAAGGCAGAACGCCAGCGCGCTCGCCGAGAGCCTGCCGCCGGCGGCGTCGCCCATGAGGCGTGCCAGCTGCCAGAACAGAAGCCCCGCCGGGACGCACGCGGAGACGGCCACGCCGGTATAGCCGCCGGCCGTGTACCACGCCCACAGCCACAGGTCGTGGAGCCATTGCTGGACGACGATGCCCTGCCCCGGCCAGATGGAGAACGGGTTGTCATGCGGTATGCCGTTCCGGGCGATCTCGCGGCCGGTCGCGAGGAGGAACCAGACGTCGGAGTCGAGCGTTCCCGTTCCCGCCAGGGCGCGGGCGAGAATCGGGCCCGCGATGAGGAGGGCGCATAGGGCGGATATGGCGAGGCGCGTGCGGCCGGCCTGAAGGGTTGCTTTCAAGATGGCTCCAAGGGGTAGATATTCGACCGGGAGCATACGCCGCCGCGGCGAAAAGAAGAACCCCGCTCCCAAAAGTGGGAACGGGGCACCGAAAAGGCAGATTGCCGCGGTCGTGATATCGGCAAAAGGATGGCGGCCGGTGAGGGCCGGCCGCCGATGGGGGAATGGCGGCATATTGGGGAGTCCGCCATTGCATATGGGGCCGACTGGATCGGATGGTGGGTCGGCCGGGTCGCCGTGACATGGTTTATCGGAAGGAGTGACGGCGTTGCCTTGACTATACCCTTTCGCGATATACGCTAATCACGTCATTGGCGGAAATGTGTTCCCATCGTGTACGGGTCCGGTCCGTACGGCACGGTCCGCGCTCAGCCCTTGCTGCTCGCGACGCCTTCGGCCTTCGCCTCGGTCCATTTGATGTAGAGCGTGACGTCGCGCCTGGCGGTGACCGAGGAGACCTTCTCGGTGCCGCTAGCCGAGGTTAGCCAGCATTCCGGGACGTATCTGCGCCATGTCTCGTCGGCGATCATGGCGAACACCTCGCCGGGTTTCACCGGCGTGACGCTCTCGCCCCAATAGAGCGCCTTGTGCCCCTGCCCGTCGTCGCCGATGGCCGCGAGCGCCAGGCCGTCGAGCCTGTGCTTCTCCGTGGACAGGGAGAAATCGGGGAGCTCGAAGGAGGAGCGCGCATCGGGTTTGTACATGAGCGGCGCGGTGCGGTAGATGCCGGCGTCCTCGGGCTTGAGTGACCCCTCGGCGTACTCGACGCGCACGGTGCAGCGGTTGCGGCCGTAGAGCTTGAGCGTCTGGTCCTTGACGATGGTGACATTCGCGGCGGGCTGGGTGAGCTCGGGATCGAGGAACCAGCCCGAGAACCCCGTCGAGGGGTTCTGCCCGTATTGCTCGTCGAGGTTGCAGGTGTCCTTCAGGGCCTTCTGCGTCGCGATGGCGGCGGGGTTGTAGATATCGCCGCCTTCGACGTCAAGGTCGCGATACACCATGTCCTTCTGCTCGATGCCGTCGGCATAGTACTCGACGCACGTCGTGACGACTCGCACGCCGCGGGAGACGAGCGTGCCCAGATAGCGGTCGGTCCATACGTAGCGGTCGGTCTTGCTGACGGTGCGGATGCCGAGCATCGCGGCGGCGTAGAGAAACCCCGGCCCCCAGGAGGCGTCGGCAGCCAGGTTTTCGCTGTCGGAGAACTCTCTGACGACGCGACCGCCCTGCGGCTTGCGCACGAGGTGGATGTTCATGCCGCAGATCTTGTTGCCGTCGCCGCCGTCCGGCTCGATGCCGGCTGCGGGTGCGGTGTTGACGTCGAGCGGCGCCGAGGCGGAACAGTTGACATAGATCGGGTCGGACCACTCGCCGCTCCCGTTGAGCAGCTTGGTCCTGATCTCGAGGTCGTAGTGGTCCGCTATCTCGCCGGTGAGCCAGACCTTCACCCTGCCGAGGATATCCGACTCGGCATCGAGGATGTGCACGCCGTCGGAGCCTTCGACCCACTCGCCCCCGCTGTAGCGCTGCGCGGCGTAGTGGATCGATCCGGGGAACGCGGAGCCCTCGAGCCTGAGGCCGAGGCCGTAGATAGAGTGGCCTCCATGGGGGTAGCCGATATGTCGGTGCGCGAGCGATTCCTGCTGCCACCCCCATGTGGCCACGCCGCACTGGGCGAAGATGGAGGCGTTGTCCTCGGGGAGGTCGTCGTCGATGTCGGACATGTAGAGCCTGAAGATCGGCCTGACCGGCAGGTCCGATTCGTTCTTGCATCCCAGGGCCCAGCCGGAGGGCCTGATTCCGACATCCGGGTCGTCCGGGTCTGCGTTATGCCATCCGCAGATCTTCGCCTTGTCGCCGATCTTGAGCGCGTCCTCGTCGCAATGGACCGAGACCTTGCCCTCGATGCGGGCCTCGACGAGGTTCCACTGGGCGTTCTTCTGGATGGCCCAGCGCCCGGGGCATGCCGCGGACTGGACGGATACGCTTGCGACGGAGTTCGACGTGACCCCGTTGGTGTCGAGGCGCAGTCCGTCGGCGTCCGACGTGATGAAGTAGCAGCTATGGTCGGTCTCGTTCGACGCGTCGGGCTCATGGTGGACCCACCATGCCTTGCTCCGGCCGTCGGAGTGGTTGATGTCCCAGATGTCGGCATGGCTGTTCTGGACGACGCCGTGGTCGACCACGGGCGCCGCATGGCCGCTGTTGTTCAGCATGTGCGTCAGGTTCGGGCCGACCATGTTGGCGATAGCGAACGTGAAGGTGTCGACGCCGTCGTTGGTATAGGGCTTGAGCATCCAGGTCTGGTTGACGCCGTGATAGTTCTCGTAGAGGCACACGCCGCGCCCGTTATCGTACATGGCTTGGGGTTTGCCGCCGCTGTATGTGCCCTGCACGAGGTCGAGCTGGATGTCCGGCGCGGAGACGGGCCTGATGTAGAATATGCCGCCGTAGAGCGTGAAGTCGTTGCGGATGTAGATCTTCTCGACCCTGAAATTGCGCGAAGGGGTGGTTTGGCTGAGGAACCAGTAGTTCGGGGCGTCGTTTTCCTTGATGACGTTCTCGTGCATCCCGAAGTGATTGTAGTCCACGTTGTAGACCTGCAGCTTGCTGGACACGCTGTGGCGCGCCTCGCCCTTCTGCCTCTTGACCCAGAAGGACGGGCGGGTCGATCCCCAGTACGTGCTCCCCTGGAAGTCGTTGAAGTCGTAGAAGCCGTAGGAGATCCAGTCGTAGTACCTGTAGCCGATCTGGTTCCTGAAGTCGCCGGCGAAACGGGAATCGGCGAACTCGGCGCCGTCGAGGTAAACGTACCCCTTGTTGTCGCCGCCATCGGAGATGCTATCGACCCAAAGGCCGTTGCCATGCTGCAGGTCCTTGCTGGAGCAACATGCGAACGGCCTGACGACTACGAGGGTGTAGAGCTCGTTGGCGTAATTGCACTCGAAGACGCAGGCGAAGGCGTACCTCAGCCATTGTCCGTAATGGTTTATATAGTAGCTGGTGTTGGCGGGGGCGGCGCAGAGCCATTCATGGTAGCCGTTCGCGAAGCCGAAGAACATGTCCCCCTCGCCCTGACGAGGGTCCGAATGGACGAGCAGCGAGTCGTCGGCGGCTCCGAACCAGCCCTGGCCGAGGTTGAAGTTCATGCCCGCGAGCGCTTCCGCCTTCCGGACGGGTCCGAGCAGGGCCAGTCCCGCCGCGCAGGCGAGCGCGGCGAAGGCTCCTCGACGGGAGATCGGAAGCTCGAGCAGCCCCGTCTTCTCGCTGTCCCCGTCCCGTACCGGGACCATATCGGTTTCTGACGAGGTGTTCAAAGCGATCTACTCCTCCTTGAGGCCGGAGACGGCGAAACAGGTGAAAGCGGTGGCGAGATAGCCGATGGAATACGGGTCCAGGCGGATGGCGCTGCGGGCCGCGAGGGCGAAAAGGACCGCGGCGATGCCGAGGTCGAGGGCGCGGCTCCGTACCTTGCAGGCGATGCCGGCGGCGATGAGCAGGATGACCGGGACCCACACGGCGCCCAGGCAGCCCCTGGTCAGAAACCACGCTGCCGACGCTGGAGAGTAGTAGTCTGTCGGGCAGGACAGGATGACCGACGCGGCGCTCTGCAGCTGGAAGATGGCGGGCGGCAGCGCGGTCAGGATGGCGGCCAGCGCGATGCGCCTCAGCTCATGCGGTTCGATATTTGAGTGCTTGACCAAATCGATGGGATTCAATTGTCCTCCTACAGTCCAAGGAACCAGGACACGCTCGTGTCCTCGAAATACCTCGCGGTCTCGATCAACGTGGAGGTGGACATGAGCGTCTGCCTGTTGAGGATGCGCGAGAGCGTCGAGCTCGATATGCCGACGGCGCGGCAGTAGTCCTCTTTCGAGGTGCCGGTCCTCGACAGCGTGAACGCCAGGCGCGACGCGCACAGCTCCTTGGCGTAGTCGCGGTCGCGCTGTCGCTGCATCTCGGTCCTGTCGCGCCGTTCGTTGTCGGAGCCTCGCTGCATACGGTCCCCCCTGCGATGTCCTGTTTTCTCCACTTGCCGCGCCCGCACCAGCGTATGCCGGCATCGGGCGCCCCTTCTGGCGAATGCGGTGGCGGGGCGGTCGAAACTCGGATGGCGATCCGGATTTTGCCGCCTTCTCCCGCATATCAGGCCGCGGCGATGCGTTTGGGTGATGATTGGATAGCCGGCAGCGGCCTGATTGCAAAATTGATACCCTTGCAAACCCGAATCTATACATCCGCGCCGCGCCGGGCCCGATTTTTTTCAGATGCGTTTCCCGCCCGCGCCGCCGTCGTCTCCCGGCTTCGCGGCGAGCTGCGATGCCAGCGCGGCGATGTCGGAAGGCGTTCGTCCCGCCTGCTCGATCTGCTCGCCGAGGCCGCGCCGAACTTCCCTCATGAACTCGGCGGACGCCTGGAACGGGCCCGTTGAGGGGTCGGCGAAGCGCGTCTTGGCGCTCTCGATCGCCCACTTGGGAAGGTCGACGACCTCGCCGTCCCCGTCGGTCGCGATGACGAGGAAGCCGCCGCGGACGATCTCGGTCGCCCCGCCGCGCGCCCACGCCCGGTTCGGCTTGAGCTCGCTGCCCTCCGCATCGGCGGCGCGGACCAGCGACACGGTGACGCCCCCGTACTCCGCCAGGGTCTCGGTTTCGGGATCCTCGAGGCCGATGGAGGCCGCCGCGCGGGCCATGTCGGGAAAGATTGTCGTCTCCCGAGGCAGGTCGCCCACGGGCACGTAGACCGCCGAGACCTTGGTGCCGGCGGCGCATCCGCCGCCCTGCGCGAGGCACCGCGCGATATCCGCGTCGGCGCCGTCGATTTCGAAGTCGCATCCGGCGGCGTATGCCCTCACGGGTTTGTCTTCCTTGCCGTAGCGTGCCCCGGGAAGTACCGGGTGCATCCAGACCGACTCGCCGTCCCCGGCGCCCTCGCAGTCGACGCGGATATCGTCGGCGAGTGCCAGGACGGAATCGGATGCGATGCCCTCGCGCAGGTGTGCCAGCAGGTTCTCGATATCCTGCTCTTTATAGGTGCTCATGGTCGCTCCAATGGGTCGGGATCTATAGTCGTGCGGGCCCGCCTCGGCGCGGGCCCGGGAAAACCGGTCACAGCCGGTTACCGGCCGCGGCGGCCACCCCGTGGGTTGTCGCCTTCGTGGCCGCCTTGGCGGCCGCGGCGACGCGCGCGGGGTTGTCGGGCGCCGGGGCCGTGGCTATATCGACCCCGAGCGAGGCGCACGTCTCGGCGACGCTCTCGGCGTTGCCGAGCGTCCACCCTGCCAGTTCGGGGCTGCATCCGGCCCCGAACGCCGTGAGGACGCTGGACTCGATATCGCACAGCGCCCAATCGGCCGAGGTGAGGAACTTTTCATCATCGACCGCACCGGCAGGGTCGAAATATCCGACCGCGGCGTCCTCGGTGGTCTCGCTGATGGAATCGAGGCCGTAGTCGCAGGCATCCGGCGAGAGCGGGTCGATATCGTCCTCGAGGATGGCCGAGAGGGGGATATGGGCGACATGGAACCCGAAGAACTCGCCGTCCGGCGCCTTGTCCGGGATGAAGGCGGTGCCGCTGTAGACGTTGTAGAGGAAATCGTCGAGGTCGAGCGCCCGGCTCATGATCTCGGCCGCGTCCCTGCGAAAGTTCGAGTGCTGGCAGAGCGCCGTCGCGGCATCATGCCCGAACAGCATCGCGACGCTCTCCGGCGTTTCGAGGAGGGCCGTGTGGCCGGACAGCTCGACCTCGACGCAGCCCTCATGCTCGCTCGAGAAGAAGGCGCCGGGCGTATCGATCCCGTAGAGGTCGAGCACGTCCAGCGCATCCGCGGCGTTCAACGGCTCGATATAGCTTTTCATATGTCATCACATCCAGTGGTCTGGGCCATCAAAGGTGCGCGGCACGGGAGCGCGGCATATCCGCCGTGCAGGTGCCCGCGGCGCGTCTCGCGGCGTCGGCGACGCTTGCCGGGTCGGTATGCAGCTTCGGCGCGATATCGATTCCCAACCGCGCGCAGGTAGCGGCGATGCTCTTGCCGTTCGCGAGCGTCCATCCCGAGAGGTCGAACAGGTCCCCGCCGGCCTCGAGTTCAAGGGCCGTGCGTTCCATGGAGCGTAGGACGGAGGCGACCGAATAGGATAGATCGTCGTCCTCGACCGTCGAATGGAGGGTAAGCGGGTCGGGGCACTCGCCGTCGGGAAGGTCGTCGATATGGCCCATGTCCGCACCGTAGGTCTCGATGGCATACACGCCCGCGCCGTAGGGGATGCCGTCCTCGCCCTCATCGACCAGGGTGGCGAGCGGGGTTACCGTATAGTCGAAGCCGTATAGCTTGCCCTCGCAATTCGAGTCGAGGATGAACGTATCGCCGGTGCGGACGTTGTAGATCGATTCCCCGTCCGAGAGGACGGGGACCATGAGCTCGCGGACCGCCCGCTCGCGGAAGCGCTTATGCTCGGCGAGCGCGCGGGCGGCGTCGTCTCCCAGGGCCGCAATCACATCATCGGGGGTCCTGAGGACCTTGTCGCCGCCCGGTCCGTGCAGTACGGCATCTTCGTCATTGTCTCGGCTATAGGAGATATCCCCGAACGGGATGCCGTGCGCGTAGAGCACGTCCAGCGCATCCGCGGCGTTAAGCGGTTCGATGTAGCTCTTCATATGCCATCACATCCAAAAAAACAGGGAAGGGCGCCCGCGGTACGGTGCGCGGGCGCCCTTCTGGTACGGGTTGCGGAGGTCGCGGGCGCGCTGCTAGAGCTTGGCGGCCTGCGTGGCCTCGGTGCCCTGCTCGGCGGTACCGTGGGCCGCGGCGACTGCCGCGGCGGCCTGGGACTGCGGGTTGGGCGCCTCGGCGTTCATCTTGGCCTTGTAGGCCTCGCGTGCGGCCTTGACGGCCTTGGTCAGCTCGAACGGGTCGACGTCGAGGGTCTTGAGCTGGTCGTTCTCGTCATACTTGAACAGATGGACGGGCATGTCCTTCTTGACAGTGACGGTGGTGCCCTTGCCGTTGGCGATGTCGGACTCGGTCCAGGGCTTGCGGAAGGTCTTGAACTTGTAGCCGGAGATGTCGATGCCGTTCATGTCCGTACCCGTGGGGATGGTGCAGAGGACGGCAGGCCAGGTCTCGGTCTTCTTGCCGTTCTCGATCACGATGTCCTCGCCCTGCGCGTTGGTGACGCTGCACCACTTCGCGGGGAACTTGATGCTGACCTCGTTGTCGTACTTTTCCTGGTCCATGGCGGTACCTTTCTTCCTGCCCGTCGCACGGTAGGCGGCGGGGCGTTGATTTGCCACGACTGTACCCTCGGGTACGGTGTGCGTATAGATGGTTTCCCGAACGGGAAGCGGCTCGAGACCTCCGCGGCGGCGCAGCTCATCCGCTACCTCGCGCAGCCTGGAGATATCGCCGATGACGGGAGCGGCGAGCTGTTCTTTGGGAACGAACCCGTCGAGCGCGAGGATCGCCACCGCGCCGGGCAGGGCGAGCACCCCCGTGAGCTCCGCGCTGGCGTCCGAGTAGTAGAAGTGGATCGGGTATTTCAGCACGACGGCCGCCTCCGGCACGTTGATCCCGAGCTCGTCCACCGCGCGGCGGATGGCGGTCCTGACCTGGTAGGAGAGCTCGGAGGGCAGGCCGTCGGTGGCGATGGAGGGCTTGCCCGCGTCGTACTTGGTAGCGAACAGGCTGAAATCGGTGAGCTCACCGTTGCCGTCGGGGTAGGCCGAGCGCGCCATCGTGGAGGATTGGTTGATATCCCTGAACATCATGGCGGCCACCCCCCCTACAGTTTCGCGGCGCGTGCGGTGACGCCGGCACCGTCGTCGGCGCTCAGCGCCGCGAGGGCGCTGGCGGCATAGGCGATCTCGGACGGTGCTGCGGGCTTCTCCTGTGCGACACGCCCGCGCCATTCGGCCACGGTCTCGCCCCCGATCTCCTCGAAAGAGTACTCGTCGAGCAGCGGCCAGTCGCCGACCTTGTTGACATAGCAGGTCTCGCACAGGTCGACATAGCCGTTGTTCACGGCGATCTCGCCGAAGCGGTTGAAGTCGAAGCAGGAGAGGAGTTCGCCGTCTTCTCGGTTCATGATGTTCCAGAACTCGGAATCGTCGTTGAGGACAGTGTACGCATAGTTCTCCTGCGGCGTCGAACGCTCGAGGCAGGTCTTATGCCACTGGTCTTCGACATACATATCGTCATAGAGGTAGTCGAATACGGGCAGCTCGTCTACCTGCGCCACGAGGTTCATGAGCTCGTCGAGGTGGTCCAGGGTCTCGCCGTAATCGATAGCGGCTTGGACATGCGCCAAGTCCCCTTCGGGAAGGAGCGTAAGCTGCATCGCGAGGACGTTCAGCTTGTCGAGCTGGGTGTACTCATCGAACACCTGGGGGCAGCGGAACGGCAGCCCATCGTAGTCGGAGATATAGGTCTCCTCGTGGTTCGCGTCGACGAGCCCGTGGCCACGCAGCCAGGGCTCGATCTTATCGGGATCCATCGGCAGGTGCATCCAGGTATCGCGAAGCTCTCCCTCGCTGTAGTAGCCCCAGTTGCCCACGCAGACGTCGAAGCCGTTGCGGAAATCGTTATTTGCCATACAGATCAGCTCCACAGGACAGATGGCGGATAGGTGCTTGGCGTCGATGTTATCCGCGCCGCATGGGTGGCACCACGGTATTTCCCGAACGGGAAGCCCCGTATGCCGCATAGGATCGATGCCGGTCAGCGGCGCCTATCGACGACGGCTCCCATGCCTATATCGGGCTTGGGGACATTCCTCGTCGCCGATTCGCGGGCCAGTTTCGCCAGGCTCGCCGGCGACATCTTCCTCGGCCTGCAATCGTCGACCTCGAGGCCGCCGCCGTGCTCGAGGGCAGACGGGTACGTTGAAGACCTTTTTGGCTCCGCGCTCCGCGGACCTCCCTGGACAAGCTGCCGTTCGATATCGATCGAATCGCTACCCACGGTGATTCCGCCACGGCGGATCGCATCGTCTGTCGCGGCCATGGCGAGGGCCGGGTAGGTGAAGGGATCGAACCTCTCGCCGAGCCGGGCGCCTTCGTCGAGCACCGCATGCGCCGCCGCATATGACTTGGACTCGTCCGCGGCCAGGCTCCGCGCGGCGAGGGCCATGGCATCCAGGCCCTCGCCGCGGTATTCAGGCTCGTGAGCCTGCCCTGAGCGCGAAGCGCACAGGGCAATCAACCACCCGCTATGCGGGTGCGCATCGAAGGTTTCACCCTTGCTTGGCGGTGGCCGCCGAGCAAGGCTATGATGCGGTTGTTCAGGACGCATCGACCTTGGAAAGGCGGCCACCATGGCAAATCAGGCTAGCAGCCTGTCGCACACGAAATGGATGTGCAAGTACCATATCGTGTTCACACCGAAGTATAGGCGCAAAATCATCTACAACCAATACAGGGATTCGCTGGGCGAGATATTCAAGCAGCTGTGCAGCTACAAAGGCGTTGAGATCATAGAGGGGCACCTGATGCCCGACCACGTGCATATGCTGGTCAGCATACCGCCCAAAATGAGCGTGTCGGGCTTCATGGGCTACCTCAAGGGCAAGAGCGCTCTTATGATGTTCGATAAGCATGCGAATCTGAAGTACAAGTTCGGCAACAGGCACTTCTGGTCCGAAGGCTACTACGTAACGACCGTCGGGTTGAACGAGGCGACGATTGCCAAGTACATCAGGGAGCAGGAGGCCCACGACATCGCGCTGGACAAGTTAAGCGTCAAGGAGTACGAGGACCCGTTCGGCAAGAAGTGAAGTCGGGGCGCCCCTTTAGGGGCAGCCGGGTAATACGAATGCCGCTTTAAGCGGCAAGCGACGAGTCAAAGGCGGTGCGCCCTGAACGAAGAGAAGGGCAGCGCCTTGAGACGCTGCCCGGTGCCCCTTGGCCTTATAGGCCTTGAGCAAACCACCCTTTTGAAGGGTGGTTCATGATTCCCCCTCGAGCCTTCCGAGTGCTTCGCGGAAGAGCCTGGTGACGTAATCGCTCATTGGAACCTCCGATAGTCAGGTTTCGCGTTTAAGGGATTGTCCGTCCTCGCGGCGACCGCGATGCCGTAAAGAAAGGCGCTTCCCGAACGGGAAGCGCTGAAATCACCGGGCGCCCGATGGGTATGAGTCCAGAGATTCTGCTACATACGATGAGGGGGCTGCGATGGAAGACGCCGCGGTATATCGCCATTGGACGGACGCCGAGCTCGAATTGCTCGCCGACAGGTCGCTTGCCGCCGCGGACGTGGCCGCCGCGACGGGGCGGACCGAGATGGCTGTGAGGGCGGCGCGCTCCCGCCGAGGTATCTGCCGGACCAGGTGGACGGCAGACGAGCTCGGCCGGTTGCGGGACTACGCCGCGTCGCCCAAGCAGATCGCGGCCGAGACCGGCCACTCGCTTTCAGCCGTGTACGCGAAGCGTTCCGAGATGGGCCTGCCTTCCCCGGCGGCTATACGCATGGCAGCCCGCGAGGCGGCCGCGGCGACGGCCGGGCGGGCGGCATCGGTCCAAATCGGCCTGCGTCCCTGACACCGCCCCGAAAACCTGTCAATGTCTGACGCCGGTGTTTCGCGCCATACCCTTGACCTGTTCGGGCTGGTAGTCATAGAGGAAGTCGCTGAAGCCGTCCATGGCGTGGTCGCGGCACCACTCGCGTACCGCATCGGCGGCGGCCTTAGGGCGCTGTTCGGGATCGAGGTCGGCACAGCAGTTGCCGAGAAGTTCGGCATATTCGTCGATATCGGCATCGGTGAATATGAGCGCATCGACGTCTCGACCGTAGCGCATGGCATACTTCCCCTTGAGCGCCGCATCGAGGGCGAGGCCGGTATCCCGCGTCAGCTCCTCGGCGAAGATCTTCACGGCTTTGGAGGTGTCCATGTAGCGGACGTCTCCTAGGCCGCGCGAGACGGTATCGAAACACCGGTTCTGCATGTGGTGGAACCCGGTAATGAGGAGACTCTGCGCGAGCGCGAAGTCGCTGACGCCCGCGGCGGAGCCCTCGGTCGCGCGGATCAGCCCGACGGCGCGGGACATCGCATCGAACAGGCCGCTGTTGGACCGCAAGCCCTTCGCCGCGGAGACGATGAGGGCCTGCTTCGCGACGCTCATCCCGTCCCGGTTGCACAGCAGGGCGTCGATAGCGCCGCCGCGATGGTAGTTCTCCACCGATTGGAGTGCGTCGGCGAGCATGTCGCGGGTGAGGGGGTCGTCGGGCATGGCGGGGTTGTCGAGCCTGTAGAAGGCCGGTATTGCCTCCGTCGTCTCCGGGACGGAGAGCGGCAGCGACAGGATCGCTCCGCTGATCGCCTCGGCCGCCGACTTCCTCGCGCTGTCGCTCAGACTGTCCTTCTCGAAGGAATACGGCAGATTCGGTAGGTATTCATCCTCGACCTGCGAGAAGACGGCCCCGCCGGGGGAGCACCATGTCCGCGACATAGTCGGCGCGGGAGACGTCCCCGATAACGCCACCCTCGCCCTCGACGAGTTTTCCGGTCCTGTCGCACGACAGGCTGCGCCAGGAGAAGGAATAGCCGCTAGGGTAGTCCGGGTCCTCGACAAGGGAGGCCTCGAGGAACTTGACGGGCTCGCCGTCCTCCTTGAAGGCCCAGAGGGCATAGGCGCTCTCGCACTCGTCGGGACCGAACTCGGGATCGTTCGGCGTGAGCTCGATATCGTAGTCGTCCATATCTATGTTTCCCTTCACTGTGCGTGACCG
Organism: Collinsella sp.; assembly: GCA_048367555.1. Taxonomy (GTDB): domain Bacteria; phylum Actinomycetota; class Coriobacteriia; order Coriobacteriales; family Coriobacteriaceae; genus Collinsella. Next base: position 9,860 of record DBGCAP010000015.1, on the reverse strand, counting down.
GCGCGGAAATGCGCGCCTTCGGGTCGTGCCGTGCGCGCCGCGGCGGCGCGGGCGCGGTCGGCGGCCTGCTCGCGTTCTAGCACGGCGGCTCGCTGCGCGAGGTCCCTCTTCTCGGCTTCGCAGGTGATCGTCCAGAACGGATGCGTGACGGCGTTTCTGACCAAACGCGAGGAGGGGTAGATATTGCATCCCGCGCACCAGGCCTCCTGCTTGCGGTCGTAGACCGCGGCGCCCTCATAGCCCTCGACGTCGACCAGCCTCTTGGCCGCCCTCATGGCCTCGCCCAGGGTCTCGAAGTCGCCCTTCTCGTCGTCGCCGCATGAGCAGTCGGTCGAGACGACCGAGAAGCGCAAGGCCTCGGCGCCGCCGACCTTCACGCGCTCGCCGAGGCCTTGCGTCTTGAGGTACATGCTGATGTAGTCGTTGCGGTAGAACTCGGGGCAGGCGTCGATGCCGGCCTCGTCGGCCTCGTCGGTGAGCATATCGACCGCCGCGAGCACGGTGTCGCGCGCGCGGTAGCGCTCGCCCTTGTCCTGGCTCCAGCTCGTCGGGATGTCATACGGGTTGAGCCCGTCGCATCGCACCGCGCAGCTGAACTTATTGGGGTAGGCCGCTATCAGCTCGTCGGCCGCGCCGTAGTCCCAGAGGATATCGCTGTAGAAGTCGTCGAGCGTGCCGTCCTCGTCGATGCGGAAGGCGTCGACGGCGAAGCCGAGGCCCGACGGCGAGAGCGCATCGTCGAACAGCCGCGAGTAGAAGAAGCCGATGGGTTTGCCGGGCTCCTTGACGACCCAGGTGGCCGAATCGCAAAGGCAGTGGACCCAGTTGAAGTCCGGGTCGCTACAGGTCTTGAACATGGTGGCCTCCCGGGCCGTCGTCTCGTCTGAAATGTCTAGCCCATGTGCGCGCCGTGCGAGGCCTTGGGGAGATGGTGCGTGGGCACGTTCGCCGTGGCGTCGGCGCAGTGCTTGGCGGCTGCCGCCACCGAGCGCGGGTCCTTGGCGGCCGCCGCCTTGATCTCCTCATAGCCCTTGTCCATGAGCTCGGCGGCGTCGCGCACGGCGTCCGAGATGCCCTGCGCCGCGGCGGACAGCACGAACGGCACGCACTTCACCTTGTCGGCGAACGCCCGTCCGCGCGCCGAGATGTTCTGGGCCGCGCGGGTGCATGCGGCCTGGACGGCTTTGATGTCGCGGGACATGAACTCGAGGCAGGTCTGCACCTTCGCGGATCCGGCGGCGGCCAGCTCGCTGAACTTGTAGCGGATGCCGGTGCGGTCGAGCTCGCGGCTGAACTCGGCGACCTCCTCGCTGTTCTCCTCGATCGTGCCGTCCATGAGGGGCACGCACATGTCGAACTCCTCCTCGGCGGCGGGCACGGGGGCGTACGGGCCGTGTTCATCGGCCAGGCCCACGGCGGCGCGGTTGAGCTGCTTGTGGAACAGCTTGCTGTTCGTTCGCGCCTGGGCGAGCGCCTGGTGGTTGGCGAGGTCGACGACGTACTGCTTGACGTAGGCCTTGGCCGCGGCCGGGTCGCCGGTGATGATGCCGGTCTTGTCCGGGAAGTGCTCGACGAGCGACGCCGCCAGGCGGCTCGTCATCTCGTCGGCCGAGATCCCGTCCACGGCGAGTGTGCCCGCGGTCGAGCCCGCCTGCGCCTGGGTGACGGACGAGAAGTTGCCCGAGCCGTCCGGGTTGACCCCGAAGTATGCGGCGGCCTCGCGGCACGCCTCCGTCCAGACGCCCATAAGGGCGAGCTTGCAGTTAAGGGTCTCGTTCTGGTTCATGCGGAGGTCATCATTGTCCGGCATGGCTTCCCCTTTCGACGGAAAGTTGATATTCCAGGCAATCGTATCGGCGGGCGTCGTCTTTTGGGTATGCGAAAGCCCCCGTTTCCCGAACGGGAAGCGGGGGCTGACGGAAAGGAGACGCTACCTGAGGTTGAGCGAGTAGTTCCTGACGGGCGCCGCGGCGCTCGCGCATGCAGCGCCCGCCGCCGCGGCGACGCGCGCCGGGGGGACGGCCGGAATGCGCGAGTCGATCGCCGCGCTGCGCTCCCTCTCGCGCTCGGCGTCGCGCGGCTTGAACTCGACGATGTTGTCGGCCGTGGCCGGCTCGTCGATCTCGTCGAGGGCGACCTTGGCGTGGGCGGCGTGGCGCCCGCGCGTGCCTGCCGGGAGTCCGGACCTGAGCGAGGTGCCGATGCCGTTGATGAGGTCTCGCAGGCGCTCGTCGTCCGCCGCGGCCGCCGGCTTCGCCGCCGCATGCTTCGGTGCGGGCGCTGCCTCGGCCGGCTCGGCTGCGGACTCGAGCCCAGCCTCGCGCGGCACCGGAGCCGCCGCCGTTGCCGGGGCGGGCGCCGGGGACGCCTGGCGCGGTTCGGCCGTGGCCTTCGCGGGTTTGGGGACGGCGCGCAGGCGGCGCATCAGCTCGCCCAGGGCCTGGGCGATGCGCTTGCGCCCGGCGGCGAGAACTTCGGAGACCTTGAGGCCGTGGAGCGAGGAGATCGTCTTGGCGGCCTGCTCGCGTGAGAGCTCCCCGATGTAGTCCGAGATGCGCGATTGCGCATCGAAATCGGCGGGCACGGGGCTCCCGAGCTCGGCAAGGGCGCGCTTCGCGAGCAGGTCGACGCACTCGCGCCGGAAGTCGGCGCTGCTCTTGTAGATGGAGGCGTTGGCGGCCGCGAAGGCGTCGAACGCGGAGTTGAAGGTGTTCTTCTGGTCGGGCGATGCCGTCATGCCCATCGATGCCGTCAGGGCGTCGATGGTGCCCTCGAACTCGGCGTCCAGCGCGCGGCGGTATTCCTCGAGCCCGCCGCGGGCGGACTTGGCGGCGAGGTTGCCCCTCACCGTCTCGACCGCGCGCTCGCGGGCGGCGCCGACCGCCGCCATGAGCTCCGCGTCGTTTTCCATAGCAGCTGCCACGAGTCGATACGCCTCCTCGATATCGATGCCGTCACCGAGCCCGGATCCGATTGCTCCGATATCGAGCGTGACCGAGCGTTGTCCCGACGCTGCGGGGGGTGCGTCCGCCATGAGTCGACCCTGCCTTTCCAGAGGTTCAGATGGGCCTAGTAGCCCTGCTTGTAGGTGCTGCCGTAGGCGTCCTGGCCATAGGGGCCGTACTGCCCGCGGATGTCGCCATGGGTCTCGGGTCGGGCATATCCCGCTCCCTCTCCCTGGTAGGCGTCCTGGTAATCGTCCTGTCGGTACGTCTCGGGCTGGACCGGGGCCGACGTCGCCTCGTCCGGGCGGGCAGGGTGATCGGTATCAGGGCGCGCGATGATGCCGGTTGCATCCGCGTCGAGGCCCTGCGCCGCATCGACCGCGTCCTCGAACTCGGCATCGGTCTCGTCGGTGTATACCGGGCGGAGCGCGTCGTCGAAGTGGTCGACGGTTTTGTGCTCGAAGGCCGCCTGGGTCACGGCGAACTTGACGGACGCCTCGGGGACGCTGGGCGTCGAGGTCGCGGCCTTGACGTTCTCGATCGCGATGCAGGCGTCGTTCAGGTGGATGAAGCTGTCGGGGGTCGTGACGTTGTCGTTGATGAACTTGTCGGCGAACTCGACGGACGCGTCCGTGTCGAGCTTGAACCCGCGGACGCTGTTCATGGCCTGCTGGTAGGCCATCTTCGAGATTCCCTCGGCCACGTAGAGCTGGCAGGGGACGGGCATGTCGGCGGCGTAGCCGTCGAACTCGAGGCAGGCGTTTCGCGCCAGGAACTCGCAGAAGCCGTCGACGATCTGGGGTGCGGCGCCGTAGAGGTCGCAGATGTTGGCCGCGAAGGCGTCGACCGCGGACTTGAAGGTGTTGTTGCCGTCCTTGGAGAAGCCGAAGCGGCACGCGGCGTCCTTGCAAGCCTCGCCGAACACCGGGATGAAGGAGTCCTTGAAGCTCTTGATGCGCTCGGCCCAGACGGTGAGCACGGCTTCGCCGAACGCCGCCTCCTGCGCCTCGGCGAATGCCGCGGCGAGCTCTTCGTTGCCCTCGAGCTCGGCATCCATGACGGCGTAGAGCCTGGGGAGATCGGAGGGGTTGATCTTGCAGTTGACCTTCTTGGAGCGGACGCGCTCGACCAGGGCGTCGTAGCCGTCGAGCTCGAAGGTGACGTCCGCGCCGTCGAATTTCATATTTCCCATTGAGAGGCCCTTTCGGTGAGAAGCGGTGAGGGGTATTCGACCACGGTATGGCCGCGGGCCGAAGTTTGTAACCCTTTTTCCCAATCGGGAAGCGTTTCATACCGATATGCGGGCACGATGCTCGATTTTTGGGAATTACAGATGGAGCCCCGTCCGCTTCGCCGCCCCGGTCGCGCAAACGGCGCCCATGTCGGGAACCATGAACCCGCGCCCGCCGCTGATCTCATGGGCGTGCCTGGTCAGCATCATGGCGCGCAGGTCGATCGCTTCCCTGATTTTGTCGATTCTGCCGCGCTCGTTGGCGATGAACGGGTTGCCGAGGAGGATGTCGCAGGCCTCCTCCGAGAAGCCCTTGAGCCCGGACGGGTCGAACCAGGACAGGTCGCGGCAATATCTGCCGAGTTGTTCGTCGATCTTGCGGGCGAAGGGACGCATCATGCCGGCCCGCGGGGTCGTGTAGCCGTCGAAGGGCTGGGAGAGCTCGCGGTCGCACCAGAGGGCTTCGCCGGTGTCGAACACCGGCGCCGCGCGGAGCCATTCCCTGCTCTCGCTGTCGATGAGCACGCCGAAGTTGTTCCAGTGCCTATCGAAGTTCGCCATGAGGTAGTCGATGACGAGCATCTTCTCCACGTCCTCGCGCACGTCGAGCCCGTGGGCGGCGCAGGCGGACACGTAGAAATCGTGCAGCCCGAGGTCCGAGGGGCGTTTCGACGAGCAGAGCAGCGCCCAGGCCGGCACGAACTCGGTGACCTGGTCGGTCATGGGTTTGCAGCGGGAGGTCCACTTCATGAAGCCGCCGTCCTCGAGCTCGTAGGCGACATAGTCGCCCTCGTCGAGCAGCCGCGAGCACAGGACGCTGGCGATCTTCTCGTTGAACGGTTCCTGGAACCTGCCGGAGGATCGCCCGGACTTGACCAGCATCCGCTGCCCGCCCTCGATCGTCCAACGTTTCGGCAGGTTGCCGTTCAGGGCCGCATCGGGCGATGAGGCGAGGAGGTCGGCGTTGCCCCTGATCTTCTCGATGAGGGAGGGGACCGACGAGGCGTCGTGCGGAAGAAGCAGCTCGCCGAGCTCTTCGCTGAAATCGTTCTCGAAGCAGTTGACGTCGAGCCATGTGGATGCGGATCCGGCGGGGCGGATCCAATATTGGTCGGACAGCGATGCGCCGAAACCAGAGGCCATGAGGGAGGCGGCCGACGGGTAGCCGACGGCGCGAAGGCGGTCCGCGGCATCGGGGCGGAAATCGGGGATGCCCCTGTTCTTGAACCAGCTCGAGAGCCTGTCGCGCGTGATGTTGCCCGATGGGTCGGTCGCCATAAGGGGGGCATGCGCCGCATCGAGGACGTGGGTCTTGCCGGTCACGGCCTGGCGGTCATGGTTCCAGGTGAACTCGGCGACCTCGTGGTCGCTGCACATGAGGGTGAGCCGCGAGAGCTCGGGCTGCCTGCTGTCCATCATCTGGCTCCGATCGTTGCTTAATTGACTATGGCGTTGCCGTCATTTTATCGCACGGCGGGCGCCGGCGCGCGAACCGTTACGAAGACCCGTCTACTCCCAGTGCCCGGCCACATCCACGACCCAGTGCCTACCGGTCGCCTGCTGCTCGTAATGTCCCTGGTCCTCGCTTGTGGTATATGAGTCGTCGGTGTAGCCATCATGGTTCTGACCTTGAGCATACATCGCGTCGCTATGGGCATAGAATCCGTTCTTCGAGTCGAAGGTCGCGCCGCAGGCGTTGCAGATGAAGCGGCCGTGGCGCACGTACACGACGTTCGGGACCCAGACCTGGCCGTAGTCGGTCTCCCAGTGCCCCTGCTCGGGGACCCACTTCTTTTGGGATTGCGCGGAGCCGGATGCCGACGAGCCCGAGGACGAGCCGCCGGACGCCTGCGTCGCCGCGTTGCCCTTCGAGTCGTTCTTCTTGGTATCGGACTTGGTGTCCGCCTTGGCGCCGGAATCGTCGGCCTTCGCGCTGCCGTCCTCGGCCGTCTCGGACTTGTCGCCCTCGTCTGCCTTGGGGGCGGCTCCGGCCTCGATCTTGCCGCCGGCCGAATCGGTCACCGTTCCCGCGTTCTGCTCGTAGCCGGCGTCATGCACGCCGTCGGAGTTCCAGACGCCGTCGGATATCACATGCCCGCCCGAGCCGTTGACGACCTCCGCGGTGGTGCCGCCGGAGGGCGCTGCGGCGGGCGAGTTCGTGACGGCGACCTGGACGTTGCCGCCCTCGTCGACCGCGGCCCAGGTGACGGTCTCGATCGTCTTGCCGCCGGTCTCGCATCCGTCGAGCGAGCGGGCGAGCGCGGCGCTGCGGCGGGCGGTGGAGTCCACGGTCGCGGCGGCATCGTCGCCGGCGCGCTGCGTCACGAAGACGCGGCCCTTGCCGGTCGTGACGGTGACCTCGTCGGCGGGGGCGCCGACGTCCTGCCCGTCGAGCGTGAGCGTCGGGCATATCTTGGCGATGTCGGCGGGGGCGACGGATTCGGCGCCGGCCTTCTCTACGGCCGAAGGCGTGCTGTCGATCGGCTCTGGTCGGTTGGATGCGATGGCGATTCCGGCGCCGCCGACGGCGAGCGCGGCGGCGAGTCCGGCGCAGATCGCCGCCTTGCGGCGCGCCTCGGGCTCCGCCAGGAGGTCACGGATCTTTTCAATCGGGTTGTTCTTCATGGCATGGTCCTTTCGAGATATATGCCTGTTCGGTTTTTCGTTTGGCCGGTTCCCTCCGGTGCGGTCCTAGCGCACCGAGGAATATTCCGGGAGCATGGGGGCGCGGTCGCTGTTCGCCGCCGTCGGCGGCACGGTGTCGTCCTTCTTCGTTCCCGCGTGTCGGCGGCAGGCCGAGATGAGATGGAAGGCACCCTGCCCGATGAGGGCGACGGCGCCGATCGCGCATGAGGCGACGAGCAGGACAAGCGACCCCGCGAGCTTGATGAGTTCATAGCCCAGCCTGATGAAGGGCCACAGGATTGCGAGCGCGAGCGCTCCGATGATGATGGTGGGCAGCATGGCCGGTCCTTTCCCTTGGGTTTCCCTAAGCGCTCAGTCCCCGGTATCGGGAGGATCGAGCGGCGCGATGGCGACGTAGTCCTCGTTGCGGCGGCGCAGCACGAACGTGGTCTTCTGGTCGTGCGCGTTCCGGCAGAACGTGAACAGGCGCCGCAGCACCCTCGTGTACTGGTTGCAGGCGTATTTCCCTTTTGCCCTGTATCCCGGGTCCACGGGGACGATGGCGACGTATGCCCGGCCCTGCTTTAGCACGGTGCAGGGCATCGACGTGTCATGCACCCGCTTCGCGATCGAGGCGAAGTTGTTCTTGAGTTCGGTTATGCCGACCGGCGCGGGCGGCGGCAGCTGGGCGCTTCCATCCATTTCGGCACCTCCTTCCGAGATAGTGCGTTTATCGAGATGGGAAGCGGTTTTATCGCTTTCTTACCTTTTTTATACCCGTTTTTATTCCCTTTTTTGTGCCTCTTTTCCATGGTGTGACATGTTTGTCGGAAAAATCAGCCGACGAATACCGTGAGGGTCCTCGCGCGGCCGCCCGCGAAGTTGGCCGAGCAGGTCACGAGGGTGACGACGCGCTTGGCGCCTGCGCAAAGCGCGTCGCAGCCGTCCGCCTTCGCCGTGGCCTGCGCCGAGAGGGCCGAGAGCCAGGCGCGCAGCTCCGCGGTCCCGTTGAAGTCGAACCTCTGTATGTCGGCGAAGCTCTTGTCGACGGACATCGAGAACGCCGGGTGGAGGCTCACGGTGCCCTCGGCGGGCGTCGACCAGCGCATGTCGCCGAGGGTATCGAGCTTCTCCTGCCGCCAGGCGTCGCGCAGGTAGGTGAACATCTCGCCGTCGAAGTTGAGGTGGTGGCCGTAGACGAGCGCATGGCGCCCGTCCGCCCCGCAGCGCGGGTCGAGGTAGGGGCACCCGGAGAACGACCAGTTGCGGTCGAAGTCATGGTTCAGATAGAACCCCTTGGGGTCGCCTTCCCGGGGCGAGACCACCGGGAAATCCACCGGGGTGCCCTCGACGGATACCCATGCGGCGATGTCCGGGTTGCGCGCGCGCAGGCCGTCCCAGTCGATGCCGTCGCCGGCATCCGCCTCGGCATCGATGGAGAGCTCCCTGTAGACGGCGTCCTGATGGAAGATCGTCCATCCGATGAGGGCGGCGGCCGTGAGCGACACGGCGCATATGGCGGCAAGAAGGATGTCGAGCGGTTTGATCCGGCGTCGCTGTCGGCATTTCATGGGCGTCTCCTCTGGGATGTCAAGCGAAGGGGCCCGGCGCGGATATGCGTCGGGCCCCGGTCGAGGGCTATCTATCGGCCCTGTTCTCAGTAGCGGTCGCGGTAGCTGTCGCGGTATCCGTCATCGTACCCATAGGGGTCGCGGTCGTAACCGTCGGGATAGCGGTCGTCGCGGTATTCGCGCTCGTGCGCGTCTTCCTCATATCCGTCATCCTCGCCGCCTGCGGGAACAGGGTCCGGATAGGCGTGGCGGCGGCGGTAGATGAGCGCCGCGGCTGCCGCTGCCGCGGCGGCGAGGGTCGCGGCGAGGCCGATGATGACGTTGCGGCCGGTCTGGTCGAGGTTGGTCGGGGGCACCGTGACGGCCTTCGCCGTCTGGGTCACCTGGTCCTCGTCATGATCCTCGAGGCCGTCGCCGCCGCCGTTGCGGGTGAGGTCCACGCGGGCGTAGTTGTCGAGCGAGGTGCCGGCGGTGTAGCCGTCGGTGGCCTTCATGCGAACGATGGCGGGCGCATAGGCCGTCCCGGTCCCCGTGCCGGAATCGTCGGTATCGGAGCCGTTTTCGGCGGCGGTGTCCTCGGCGCTGGCGATGTCGTCATGGACGTCCTTGATGCCCTCGCGGTCCCAGCCGCCGTCGCGGGTGGTGAAGCCCTGCTCCACGCGGCCGTACTCGAAGCGGATCGCGGTGACGTGCTCGCCCTCCTCGAGGCCGAGGTCTGCCACGGCGAGCTCGGCGGCCTCGGTCGTGGGCACGTCGGCGCGCCAGAGCTTCCATCCGGTGAAGTCGACGGCTCGGCCGTCCTCGCCAAGGGTGGGGGCGGTGGCCTCGTCGGACAGCCAGGGGTTCTCATGGCCGTCGGAAAGCGTGGCGTTGGCACCGGACTCGTCGATATAGTCGTCGGGCGTCTTGTCGGTCCTGTACCAGACGTTCATCTTGCCGTCGTAGTCCTCGAGGGACTGCGGCGTGGTGATCGATGTGAGCTGAGCACGGCCGTCGACGGCGGCGGTCAGGTCGTCCTCGACCGTGAACTCGTCGGTCCAGGTGTTCGATGTCGAGCGGAAGTCGATGGTGTAGGCATAGGAGCCGTCGTCGGATGCCTTGGTCTCGGCGGTGTTCAGGCAGTCGCCGTTGGCCTCGGTGTTCTTGGCGGTGGGGTCGGCGATCTCCTGTCGCTTGTCGATCTCGCCGCTGATGGAGATGGGCGAGTCGTACATCGTGACGGTCTGGACCTCGCCGGTCTTCCTCACCTCGAACTCGATGCTCTCGGCCTGGTCGTAGGCGGTCGGCGTGCGCTGTTCGGTGAGCGTGTACTTGCCGGGTGCGAGCGCATCGATCTCGTGATCCTCGGCGGTCGAGGTAGCTTTCCTCGCCGTCTACGAACCTGTTGCCCTTGATGGCGCTCTCGAGCGCCGCGCATCCGCGCGGGTCGGACGGGGCGGTGCGGGCGCACAGCAGGACCTCGTGGACGTCGAGCGGGTTGACGCGGAA
>DBGCAP010000014.1:0-32399 GCA_048367555.1 Collinsella sp. | reverse complement strand
GCCCGGTCCCGTTCCGAACCCGGAAGCTAAGCCCCATCGCGCCGAGAGTACTGCGGGGTCAGCCCGTGGGAGGCCAGGGCGCCGCTGACCGGTGGACGGCACCGAGCCGTCATCGACTTGAAGAAGGGGGAGGCCTCGCGGCCTCCCCCTTTTTGCGTTTGATTGAGAGTTGTAGTACAAGAACTCGCCTTCGTTTAGCTTGTCTTACTGTTTGGCTGTATTTTGAGTCCTTCTTTTGTATTTGCGCGATAATAATTCCCATTGGCGTTAGGGAGGACTTGATGTTTACCGTTTTTGTCTTGGGCAATATTGCTTCGGGTAAGTCAACTGCCTGCCGCTATCTCGAATCTCGTGGCGCCATGCATATCGATTTGGATGAGCTTGCCAAATCGCTGTATGTGCCAGGCTCCGATATCGTCAATGCCCTCGCAGAAGAATTCGGTTGGGACATTCTGGACGGGGAGGGCGGCATTCGCCGCAATGTCCTCGCTGCTCGAGCTTTCGCCTCTCCTGATACAGTTGCGCGGCTCAATGGCATCGTCCATCCAGTCCTCATCGAACAGCTGTCTCTGAGGATTCTTGATCCGGTTTGCTGCACGGTTTCGTCCCCCCGTTATCCCTTTGCGGTTGTCGAGGTTTCTGCACCGACTGGTTTTGAGGATGCTTTTGGCCTGGCTGATGAAATTCTGGTTATCAGCGCTCCTTTAGCAGTTCGTCGCGAGCGTGCCATTCATCGTGGTATGGGGTCCTCTGATTTTGATGCTCGCTCTGCATGCCAACCTGATGAGGCTTCGCTTTGCAATCTCGCTACGACGGTAATCGATAATGCGGCAGGCGATAATTCGCTCTTTGAACAACTGGACGCATGGCTAGTGCGCCATGGCTTCGGGGATTTAGCGGATAAGGAGGAGGCCGATGCCTAAGACACGTTTCTTTACGTGGTATCGCGTGGCGCCAATTGCCGTTGTGTTCGTCTTCGGCCTTATTTCGCTCGTCTACTCGTATGCTCCTGCCGCCTTCTTTAAACCTTTGTATCCGATTGACTACGAGGCGTACGTAAAGCAATCGAGCATTTCGCACAATCTTGATCCGTATTTGGTGTGTGCTGTCATAAAGTCTGAATCGAATTGGGATCCCGAGGCTGAGTCGAATCAAGGCGCTCGGGGATTGATGCAGCTGATGCCTGAGACTGCCCAGGACATGATTGCCTTGGGTCTTGTCGATGGTAGTGAGTATTCAGCCGACAACCTTAACGATCCCGCAACGAACATCGAGTTTGGCTGTGCGTATCTTTCTTATCTTCTAACGTATTTTAACGGGTCGACGGACAGCGCTATTGCCGCATATAACGCCGGCATGGGTAATGTGGACGGTTGGGCACAGCAGGACACATCGCTTCACAACGCGATTACCTTTCCCGAGACGCAGGCTTATCTGATTCGCGTCAATAACGCCTGGGTTCGCTATAAGACTCTCTATCCCGATCGGTTCGTATAGGACTAAGCCCACCGCCTGCGTATACTGCAGATGTATGAGTTAGGAGTATCCATGGCGGAATTTGAAGTAGAACGCGTTGGCGGTGAACTTAAGCGTTTTGGCGTTGAAGGCGCTGAGGTGCCGTTTGAAGTCGTTTCTCCCTATGAGCCTGCCGGTTCCCAGCCCAAGGCCATTGAGTCGCTTGTGCAGGGTGTGAGGGACGGAGACCGCTATCAGGTTTTGTTGGGTGTGACTGGTTCGGGTAAGACTTTTACGATGGCCAAAACCATTGAGGCCTTGGGTAAGCCAACGCTTGTCATGGCTCCCAACAAGACCCTTGCCGCCCAGCTTGCAAGCGAGCTCAAGGAGTTCTTCCCCAATAACTCCGTAGTCTATTTCGTATCGTATTACGATTACTATCAGCCCGAGGCGTATGTGCCGCAAAGCGATACCTATATCGAGAAGGATTCTTCGATTAACGAAGAAGTCGAGATGCTGCGCCATCAGGCGACCGCCTCGTTGCTCTCTCGACGCGATGTGATCGTCGTTGCTTCGGTGTCCTGTATCTATGGCATTGGCTCTCCTGAGGACTATGCGGGGCTGGCACCGAATGTCGACAAGAAAGTGCCGCTCGAGCGTGATGACTTTATCCATGCGCTCATCGATATTCAATACGATCGCAATGATTATGACCTGGCGCGCGGTACGTTTCGCGTGCGTGGCGATGTCGTTGACGTGTATCCGCCCTATGCCGAGCATCCGTTGCGGTTTGAGTTCTTTGGCGATGAGGTCGAACTAATTGCCGAGATCGATGAGGTCACCGGCGAGATGCTTCGTGAGTACGAGGCTATTCCCGTGTGGCCGGCATCGCACTACGTGACCGAGAAGCCCAAGGTCAAGGCAGCTCTTAAATCGATCAGCGAAGAGTGCGAGAAGCGTGTGGCGGAGCTCAAGGCGACCGACAAGTTGCTCGAGGCACAGCGTCTGCAGCAGCGGACCGATTATGACCTCGAGATGCTCGAAACGATGGGCTTTTGCAATGGCATCGAGAACTACTCGCGTCATCTGGACGGGCGTAAGCCGGGTGAACCGCCCTTTACTTTGATTGATTATTTTCCCAAGGATATGCTCTGCATCATCGATGAGAGCCATGTGACGGTGCCGCAGATTCGCGGTATGCATGAGGGCGATCGTTCGCGTAAGGTGACCTTGGTGGAGCACGGCTTTCGCCTGCCCTCTGCGCTCGATAACCGTCCGCTCCGATTTGATGAGTTTGAGGCGAGGATCCCCCAGTTCATCTATGTTTCGGCAACGCCGGGTGATTATGAGCTGCGTGTGAGTCAAAACGATGTGGAGCAGATCATTCGACCGACCGGTCTACTCGACCCCAAAATTGACGTGCGTCCGGTTCGCGGCCAGATCGATGATCTCGAGGATGAAATTCGCGAGCGTGTGGCCCGCAAGGAACGCGTGTTGGTGACCACGCTGACCAAGCGCATGGCAGAGGACCTTACCGACCATCTGCTCGATGCTGGCATTAAGGTCAACTACATGCACTCCGATACGGCGACGATGGACCGTGTCGAAATCCTGCGAACGCTGCGCGAGGGCAAAATTGATGTTCTGGTGGGTATCAATCTGCTGCGCGAGGGCTTGGACCTCCCCGAGGTCTCGCTGGTGGCGATTCTCGATGCCGACAAGGAAGGCTTTTTGCGTAACCGTCGTTCTCTGATTCAGACGATTGGTCGTGCGGCCCGTAATGCCGACGGCGAAGTCATTATGTATGCAGACGTCGTGACCGATTCGATGAGAGAGGCAATCGACGAGACACGGCGCCGACGCGAGATCCAGATGGCCTATAACGAAGAACACGGCATTGTGCCCAAGACGGTTCGCAAGGCCATCAATGACATCTCGAGCTTCATTGCTGAGGCGGAGAAGACCGTTGGCTCCAAGGGGCGTTCGAAGGGCGATTCGTTGGGCCACGGCGCATTCTATACGCCCGATGAAAACGGCGGGGGCGCTCCGCCGGAGACGGTGCCGTCTGAGCAGACGCTCGCCGAGCAGCTCAAGGAGCTGCCACATGATGAACTTGTGCGGATCGCTGAGACCATGGAGGAAGATATGCGCAATGCTTCTGCCGCCATGGACTTTGAGGAGGCGGCGCGTCTGCGCGATGCCGTCGTTCAGATTCGGGCGATGCTTGAGGGCGCATCTGAGGACGATACGATTGAGCGTTTGCGTTCGCAGGCTCGCAAGGGCTCTACCTTTGCTTCGGGCAGAAAACGCCAGGGTGCACGATTTAGGAAGTAGTGAACAGGCCCCGAGTTCCCTGTGGAGCTTGGGTCCTGTGTCGTTCGGACGCGAGAGTTCGTGCACTAGAGGTCTGCTATCAGCGCCTCAGCGCAACGGATGCCGTCGGTGGCGGCACTCATGATGCCGCCGGCATATCCGGCACCCTCGCCGCAAGGGTAAAGGCCCGGGGTCGACGCGGCGTGGCATGTTCGATCGCGGGTGACGGTGACCGGGGAGCTCGAACGCGTCTCCACGCCAGTGAGGACCGCATCGGGGCGGTCATAGCCACGCAGCTTCTTACCGAGCAGGGGGATTCCCAAACGAAGCGATTCGACGATATGCTGCGGGAGGGCATCGTCGATCGCTGTCCAGGTCACGCCGAGCGGATAGGTGGGCTTTACCTTGCCGCATGTCGTGCTGGCGCGTTCTGCAAGGAAATCACCGACGAGCTGTGCCGGTGCGTTCCAGTTGGAGTCGCCAAGGCGATAGGCAGCCCGCTCGCAAATGCGCTGGAGTTCTACGCCTGCAAGAGGATCGTCGCTGGGAAGATCGTCGGGCGTGACGTTAACGAGGAGGGCGGCGTTTGCGTTGCGGCCGGCGCGGGCGTTGAGGCTGGCGCCGTTGACGCACAGATGGCCGGGCTCTGAAGAGGCGGCGACAACCTGTCCGCCGGGACACATGCAGAATGAGAACACGCTGCGACCGTTGGGAAGATGGGCAACGAGCTTATAGGGGGCTGCCCCGAGCGCGGGATGACCCGCCGCGGGGCCATATTGCGCCCGATCGATATCACGCTGTGGGTGTTCGATGCGAACGCCCATGGCAAACGTCTTTTGGGCTAGGGCGACATCATGAGTTTTGAGAACCTCGAATACGTCGCGGGCAGAATGACCGCAAGCAAGGATGAGATGCTTTGTATTGATTGACTCGCATATCGTGTCATGAGACGGCCGGACGTCGATACCGACAATGGCGCCAGATGTATCAGTGTGAATGTCAACGAGTTTCGTTCGATAGCGAACGGTTCCTCCGAGCTGTTCAATGCGCTGGGAGATGCTGGTAACGACGGCGGGGAGGATGTCGGAGCCAATATGCGGTTTTGCATCCCATAGAATATCGCGGGGAGCGCCCGCTTCGACGAAGGTTTCGAGGATAAGGCGATGGGCGGGATTTTTGGTTCCCGTATTGAGCTTGCCGTCCGAGAAGGTCCCCGCGCCGCCCAGACCAAACTGGATATTGCTCTCGGGGTCGAGGATGCGCTCCTTTAGAAAGAGGTCGATCGCATGTGAGCGGCGAAATGCCGGGTCGCCGCGCTCGATGAGCAAGGGCTTGAGACCTGCTTCGGCGAGGGTGAGTGCTGCAAAAAGACCGGCGCATCCGGCTCCAACGACGATGGGACGTTCGTTAGGCGCTGCGACAACGGGGGAGGGGAACGAGGGCGGTTCGGCTTCTATCATGCGGATGCGCGAGCGGTCGTGGTCGGAAATACCACCGATAGCGATTTGTTCAAGACGAGGGGTCGACAGCTCGACGCGAAAGCTCAAGATAAAATGGACATCTCGTTTTTTGCGGGCATCGATTGACTTGCGATGGAGTTCGATAGTCTTGATTTGGGAGTCCTTGCACCGAAGAGCTCGCTTGGCAGCGCGTCTGCCAACGGCAAGGCAGGCGTTTTCGTCGCGAGCGTCATCGAGTGACGCATGGACTTGGGTGATTTCGATCATCGAGGTCTCCTTAGATGCAAGAAAGGGGCCGCCCGGAAAGTTCAGACGGCCCGATTGCATTTTGATTATAGACTGCGTTGCTACAGGCTGCTTGCAGCGCGAATCCCCGATATCCAAGCCCATGCAAGGTTGAAGCCGCCGCAGTCGGCGTCGATGTCGAGCGCTTCGCCGCAGACGTAAAGTGGGGCCCCTGTGGCGCTGTTCGTGCAAAGACCGGATGCCGAGACGCATTCGATAGATATGCCGCCACGCGTGACTTGTGCCGAGCGCTCCTCTGCCGTCCCTTCGACGGACAGTTTAAAGTGCTTGAGGATCGAGACCAGGTGGATGACATCGTGCGAGCCGGGGTGGCACCGCTCGAATGCCGTACAGACGACGTGTGAGAGTTGCGGAGCGAGCATGCCGTCAAGCCAGTGGGAGTTTCGGGGCGAAAAATTGCCGAGCACGTTGACGCGCTGCTCAAGCGAATCGAGCAGCTCATCTTTTGAGAAATCTGGAAAGAAGTCGAGCAGAACAGTGTCGCCCTGGTTGATGCGGCGAGAGAGGTTGAAGGCGGCGACGCCTGAGATGCCGAAGGCACGGAACAGCACTTCACCATCTTCTCGCCAGAGCTCTTCGCGACCGCGCGAGAGCGTTAGGCGGGCTCGGACGCGCAGACCGTCCAGAGTTTCGAGCGCCGTCTGGTCACCGACGACAGATGCCGACACGGGGCACAGGACGGGGCGCAGGGGTGCCAAGGGAAGGCTAAACACTTCGGCGATGCCGGTGGGGTTGCCGCCTGTAGCGATAACCACGGCCCTTGCCTGCAGGGTATCGCTCGTGCGAGGAGTATCGGCTAGCGCCTTTCGAAGCGAACGGAGCTCCGTCTTTCGGTCACCGTGCTTTTTGGGTTTGAGTACATGGGCGGGACGGTCGATCTGAAGCGTCCAGCCTTTGGAAGCCTTATGAGCTGCAATGACGTTAGCCCCGCAGAGCTGGGTGATACCCAGGCGCTCGCATGCATTGAGGAGCGCATCGCGCACCGACTCGGCGCGAAGGGAACGCGGGTATAGACGGCCTTCCTCACGGATTGTCATGATGCCCAGCGAGGAGAAAAAGCTCTCGAGATCTTGCTCGGGTTGGGGGCCCATGATGGATTCGACAAAGGCGGGGCGGTTATATCGCTGAACGTCGATGGATTCGTTTGAGAGGTTGCAGCGGCCGTTTCCGGTTGCGAGCAGCTTAAGGCCGCAGGCGACGTCGCGCTCGACGACGCAGACGCTTTTGCCGATACGCGCCGCCGTAATGGCGGCGGCGAGGCCCGAAGCCCCGCCGCCGATCACCAAGACGTCATAGAAGGCGCTTGCGTTCACTTAGGCCTCGTCTGTCTCGTGCGGGGCGACGGCTTCAACGGCGGAGACGGCTTGGGGCAGCATGCCGGCGGGCAGCGCGGTTTCGACCTCTCCCTTGTCGCAGGCTTCGGCGAGCGCGGGATCGATGGGCAGCTGACCAAGGACGTCGAGATGATAGGTCTCGGCGACTTCGGGGAGTTTGCTCTTGCCGAAGACCTCGATCTTCTTGCCGCAGTCGGGGCACTCGATATAGCTCATGTTCTCGACAATGCCCAGAATGGGGATGTTCATCTTCTCGGCCATGTTGACTGCCTTGGCGACGATCATCGAGACTAAGTCTTGCGGGCTCGTGACGATGACGATGCCATCGACGGGCAGCGATTGGAAAACGGTGAGCGCGACATCGCCCGTTCCCGGAGGCATGTCGACCAACAGGTAGTCGATGGGACCCCAAGAGGTTTCGCTCCAGAATTGCCTGATGGCGCCGGCGATGACCGGACCACGCCAGAGGACGGGATCAGTCTCGTTTTGAAGCAGCAGGTTGGAGCTCATGACCTTGACGCCGTGCTCGGAGATCTCGGGCAGCATGAGGTTGCCGAGGGCATGGACATGGCGTCCGCTCATGCCGAACATTTTGGGGATGGAGGGACCGGTGATGTCGGCGTCGAGAATGCCAACCTTGTTGCCGCGGCGGGCGAGCTCGGTTGCGATGGCGCCCGTCACAAACGACTTGCCGACGCCTCCCTTGCCAGAAAGCACAGCGATAACGCGCTTGACCTCCGACAGCGTATTCTCTTCAAATTGCGACGGCGCTGTTTGTCCGCCGGCTGCTTGTGCGTGCTCGCAACCCATATAAGACTCCTTTGTATATGTTGGGGCCGGGGCCCCGCGATGTGACACGAGCGTCATTGTACCCTCGTTTGTGAGCGGGAGTCATTTGCGATGCATTTGGGCCGAGCGTGCTTGCAATACGATGGGCCCAAGCGAATGGGCGGGCTTACTGAACTTTGCTGGCGAACTCGAGGTATTGCATGCGCTGCAGCTTGTCGATCGTCGAGGCGTATGGGCTGTCTTCAGATTCCAAGTCGTAGCGCAGCCCGTCGGCACCAAGATAGCCGGCAACATTGATGGTGGGCACATCTGACCTTGTTGCAAGCAGGGCCTTTTGATAGTCGGTGAGCGGGGCGCCGATTTTATTAAGGGTAATGGCTGCAATCTCGTTTGCGCCGACGGTGTCGTAGACGTTGAGCTCGGTATTGCCGGCGATTTCATAGTTAGCCCAGACGAAATAGGTCGACTGATAGATACGGAAAGCGTGGCTTGCCGTATCTTCCTGAGGGTACAGCTCGTCGTTGAGAGTCGTTGCGGCGCTCGGCTGATGGTCGCCAAAAAAGACAAGAACAACCGGTCTGCCGATATTGCGGAGCTCGTTGATAAAGTACTCGAGGTCCCGGTCGGATGCGTTGATGCAGGTGAGATAGGTATTGAGCGCGCTATTGGCGCCCTCGCTGGCTCCCTCGACCCAATAGTTTGTCAGCTCTTCGGCGGGAACGGTGCCATAGTCGTAGCCGCCGTGATTTTGCATCGTGACGTCAAAGATGAACTGCGGGGCTTCGTCGGTTCTGAGCAGGTCGAGTATCTTGTCGTAGGTGGCGTAGTCGCATACGCCGGCATGGTAATAGGGCGCACCTTCGAAATCGCCGATTGAAAGAAAGTCTCCAAAGCCCAGCTGCTGATAGATTTTATCTCGATGGTAGTTGACGGGGTTTTGCGGGTGCATAGCGGTAGTGGTATACCCAAGCTCTTTAAGGTCCTTTGCCAGGCTGTTGACACCATTCATCTGATACAGCTGATAGGGGATTTTGCCTAATCCGACAAAGGCCGTTGTCGCTCCGGTCAAAAATTCGAATTCGGAGTTCGCCGTTCCGCCACCGGCGACCGAAGCGAGCATAGTGCCGCGAACAAGTGTGTCGGGAAGCGAGGTGTAGAATGCGGGGCCGGTGTACCCGGCCGCCTGGAGCTGCTCAAAGCACGAAAGGTCGCTAAAACTCTCGTTCATGACGGCAACAATCGTCGGCTTGATTTCATTGAACTGGGCAACGGCCGCCGCGCGCTGCTCGCTCGAGCCGTACGTGCTGTCGTAGGCGGCGGCGAGCTCCTGCTCAATGCTCTGCGCCTCATCGGGCGTATAGCCTTCGGGCTTCTCAATGGGCAACTCGTTGACCATTTCGGTGAACGAAGTGATAAAACCCTGAGACGCATACGTGGTGATGGGCTGCCAACGGTCAAATCCAAAATCCAGCGCCTGCTCCAAGTCGATGTTGGAAAAGCCCGAGAGCCCCACAACGGTCACTAGCAGAAAAGCGCAGAGGTTAGCGGCGATTGCGGGGAAGACATGGGTGGGTGTACGGAGCTTTCGCGGTCGGATAAGCGAAAGAAGCCCCAGGGAAATCTCCAACAGGGCGAGTGAGGTTACGATTCCGGCGGTAAAGGTAAACTCGTATCCTTCGCTCACTTCCATTGCGGTGCCAAGGGCCAAGATATCGCTTGGCAGGATGGCTTCGCCTTTAAACGTTATGACGAAGTGCTCGGCAATGCCAAGGATGCAACAGACGACGGGCACGAGGACCATGACGCCTCCATGACGCTGTCCCAGTAAATAAAGGGAGAGCAGAACCGTCGCGAGCAGCCCGACGGAAAACCCGAATGAGTTGGCGGGAATGCGATAGAACGTTTCGTTGCAGGCAATTTCGAGTGAAACGAACGAGAGCGCTGAAACAGCGGCGACGACAAGGATGTCACGGCAAATACAGGCAACCGTTCCCGTCGCAAGATCGGTTTGGTCGATAAGTCCCGAAACCAAGGGCTCGACAAGAAGTATGACGGCGGCAGCACCGAGCGCCGAATAAGAAAGGACCCATAGGGAACTGTCCTCATTTACGAGCAATTGATTCGTAATCCATGCAGCTACCATGCCGAGCGGGATGAGGAGCGTCGCGCACCAAAAGACGCGGGCAATGGGCGGTTTTTCGTTGTGTTTGATTGAAAAATACACGCGCACGACGACGGCGGCCACGATAAGGACGGCGATGAATATGGGCAGATTGGCCATGTCACTCGAAGTGATTTCAAGGGGGATATCTTCGGTCATGGACGTTCCTCTGTTACAGCAAATTAAGTTCAGTTTTAGATTACTCTAACCTTTCCACGGCATTTCGAGAAACAAAGCACCCGACACGCAAAGCAAAAGGTCTGCGAATCTTGTATTACGAACATCTGTGCGCGTTGAGTGCGTTAAACTCATCGACAGTGTGATTTGAGGTTATAGGAGGCAAGGAGCTTCCATGTCTGATTCTTCTATCGTTATCCGTGGTGCGCGCGAACACAACCTGCGCAATATCGATGTTTCCATCCCGCGCGACGAGCTCGTGGTCATTACCGGTCTTTCGGGCTCGGGCAAGAGCTCGCTGGCGTTTGATACGATCTATGCCGAGGGCCAACGTCGTTACGTGGAGAGCCTGTCGAGTTATGCGCGCCAGTTTTTAGGCCAGATGGACAAGCCCGATCTGGACTCGATCGACGGCCTTTCGCCAGCTGTTTCGATCGATCAGAAGACGACGTCCAAGAATCCGCGCTCGACGGTGGGTACCGTAACCGAGATTTATGACTACCTTCGCTTGCTTTTTGCACGCGTGGGCACGCCGCACTGTCCCGAGTGCGGTCGCGTTATCGAGCGTCAGACCACCGACCAGGTCGCCGATAAGGTCCTGGCGGCGGGGGAGGGCCGTCGTGCGTTTGTGCTGGCGCCGGTGGTGCGCGGGCGCAAAGGCGAGTACGCAAAATTGTTCGAGGATCTTCGGGCTGAGGGCTTTAGCCGCGTACGCGTTGACGGCGAAGTGCGCTCGCTCGACGACGCTATCGATCTGGACAAAAAGTTCAAGCACGATATCGAGGTCGTAGTCGACCGCATCGTGATTCGAGAAAACTCTCTGGGCCGCATCGCCGAGGCTGTTGAACAGGCGACTGCCTTGGCACACGGCAATGTGAACGTGTACATGCTGCCCGATCGCGATGCTCCCGAGGGGACCGAGGGCGAGATGCTGGAGTATTCGTTGGCTCTGGCGTGCCCGGAGCACGGGCACTCCATCGACGACCTGCAACCGCGCGACTTCTCGTTCAACGCGCCCTATGGCGCGTGTCCCGAGTGCGATGGTCTGGGCTTTAAGAAAACGGTCGATGCCGAGGCGCTGATTGAGGACCCGTCGAAGTCGATTGCCGATGGGGTCTTTGGAAGCCTGTTCGGCAATTCGAACTACTACCCCCAGATCTTCGCCGCGGTCTGCAAGCACTTTAAGGTGAGCGCGGATACTCCGTGGGAAGACTTGCCTCCTCGGGTGCGCCGTGCGTTTTTGGATGGCATGGGCGACAAGAAGATTTCGGTGGACTATCAAAAGCTCGACGGTCGTCGCAGCCAGTGGGACACCAAGTTTTCGGGCGTGCGCAATATCCTGTACGAGCGCTATACCGAGACGACCAACGAGAACACTAGGGCGCGCCTGGAGAAGTACATTCGCGAGGAGCCGTGCTCGAGCTGCCATGGCGCTCGCCTGCGCCCCGAGATGCTCGCCGTCACCGTGGGCGGCAAGTCCATTTATGAGGTTTGCTGCCTGTCGTGCCGCGAGTCGCTCGAGTTTTTTGAGGGCCTTGAGCTCACTGAGCGTCAACAATTCATCGGCGGTCGTATCGTTAAGGAAATCCTGGAACGCCTGCGTTTTCTGGTTGATGTCGGCCTTGATTATCTGACGCTCGATCGTGCTTCGGCGACGCTTTCCGGCGGTGAAGCGCAGCGCATTCGCCTGGCTACGCAGATCGGTGCTGGCCTCATGGGCGTTCTTTATATTCTGGACGAGCCTTCGATTGGTCTTCACCAGCGCGACAACGAGCGGCTGATTAAGACGCTCGAGCGCCTGCGCGATATCGGCAACACCGTTATCGTCGTTGAACACGATGAGGACACGATTCGCGCTGCCGACTATGTGATCGATATGGGGCCAGGCGCGGGCGTCAACGGCGGGCACGTAGTCGCCGCCGGAGCGCCCGCTGACATCATGGCGTGTCCCGAATCACTGACGGGTGCCTATCTGACCGGCAAGCGAATGATTCGAGTTCCCAATGAACGTCGCAACCCCGGACGTGGCTGTCTTAAGATTACGGGCGCATGTGCCAACAACCTCAAAAACGTTACGGCCAAGATTGAGTTTGGCACGCTTACCGTCGTAACCGGCGTATCAGGATCGGGAAAGAGTTCCTTGGTCACCGATACGATTGCGCCTGCCCTCACCAACACTATCCATCGCTCTACGCGTCCCGTGGGCCCGTTCAAAAAAATCGACGGCATCGAGTGCATCGATAAGGTGATCGATATTGATCAGTCGCCAATCGGCCGTACGCCGCGCTCGAATCCCGCTACCTATATTGGTTTGTGGGACGACCTGCGTGCGCTGTTTGCGAGCACGCCGGAGTCGAAGGCGCGTGGCTACTCGCCGGGTCGTTTCTCCTTTAACGTGAGCGGCGGTCGCTGCGAGGCGTGCAAGGGCGACGGTCAGATTAAGATCGAGATGCACTTTCTTCCCGATATTTATGTTCCCTGCGAGGTTTGCGGCGGCAAGCGCTATAACCGCGAGACGCTCGAGGTTACCTATCGTGGCAAGACTATCTCGGACGTACTTGACATGAGCGTGGCCGAGGCGCTGGCTTTCTTTGGGAATATTCCGCAGATCAAGCGAAAGCTTCAAACCCTGTATGACGTCGGCCTAGGGTATGTGAGCTTGGGCCAGCCCGCCACGACGCTCTCGGGTGGTGAGGCGCAGCGCGTAAAGCTCGCCAAGGAGCTTCATCGCCGTCAGACGGGTAAGACGTTCTATATTTTGGACGAGCCTACGACCGGTCTTCATTTTGAGGACGTTCGCCAGTTACTTGATGTGTTGCAGCGTCTTGTCGATGCGGGCAATACGGTGCTGGTGATCGAGCACAACCTCGATGTCATCAAGGTCGCCGACCGCCTGATCGATATGGGTCCCGAGGGTGGCAACGCCGGCGGAACTGTCGTGGTCTCGGGTACGCCAGAGCAGGTTGCGGCATGCCCGCAGAGCTATACCGGCAAGTTCTTGGCGCCGTTGCTCAAACGCGATAAGGAGCGTCAAGCGCAACTCGATGCCTAATACATAGGTGTTTTTGAAACATGAGCGCCGCCGATTCCTTGCGATTCGGTGGCGCTCTCTTTGTCGAGATAACGTATGCCGCGCAAATGGACATATACTTAAAAATTGCGTACGTATATGAGGGAAAGGAAATGCCATGCCAAAGGCCGTGAAGACGCCAAAGACCAACGCCATGCGCGAGCTGGAAAGCGCCGGTATCCCCTATGTTCTCCATACGTACGAAGACGATGGCGATGAATCAGTGGGCCTTGGCGTTGCGATTTCCGAACAGCTTGGCGAGGAGCCTGGCCAGGGATTCAAAACTCTGGTCTGTGTCACGCCGTCAAACGATCACGTTGTGTGCTGCATTCCCGTTGCCGATGAACTTGACCTGAAAGCCGCCGCGCGCGCCGCAGGAGAGAAATCTCTCGCCATGATGCACGTGAAGGATTTGCTTGCCGCGACTGGCTATGTGCGCGGTGGCTGTAGTCCTGTCGGAATGAAAAAGCGCTATCGGACGCTGATTGATGAGACATGTGTCCTTTGGGATACCATTTTTATCTCGGGAGGCAAGCGCGGCTACCAGCTTGAGGTTGCACCCGACGACTTAGTTGCATTTTGCGGGGCCACGGTCGCCCCGATCACGAGAGAGGACTGAGCGATGCCGCAGGAAGAATCAAAACGCGGGGCTCATTTTGCAAAGGGGCCGACCCTCTCAGCATCTTCGCCTGAGCTGGCTTCGGTCGAACAAGAGATTCGTAAAGCCTGGTCGGCTGCCACCGACCCGGGTGAGACAGCGGTGTATTTGCGTGCCGCCGGTGCCGGTTCGGTGCCTTCTCGTTCGCCTCTTTCCTCGACTCGACCCGACGAGACGGCAGTGTTTTTGGCCGCTGCTCGTGCAGGCGTGGATCGGGCGTCCAGCACTTTGGATACGCCTCATGCCCCGAGTCCCGATGAGACTGCGGTGTTTTTGATGGCCGCACAAGGGAAAAGTTCGCATCAGGGCGCGGCCGCCGTTAGCCCTGCAACGCAGGATGCTCCCGATGACGGCGAACCGTTGCTTTCTGATGATGAATGGTCACCGCTCGGTTCAGTGGATCTCGTCGAAGGCGTGACGGTCGACGACGATGACGATTGGGATCCCTTGTCGTTTTCTGGTCGAGGTGCTGTCGCGCAGGAAGTCGATACGGTGTTTGGGGATCATGCCGCGTCTGGCGACAATGTGATCTTAGTCGATGATCCCTTTGTGGCGGATGCCCCTCTTTCCTCTGAGGATGAGATTGAGTCGCAGCCCGAGTCACACGTGGAATCTCAGGACGACGTAGACGATATGGGCTCGTCCGACTATTCCACGGTGGGTCGATCTGCTGGCCTTATGACCGTGCTGACCATTGTGTCGCGTGTCACCGGTTTTATCCGCACTTGGGCTATGGCTGCCGCTATCGGCATGTCGCTGCTCTCGTCTTCCTATCAGCTTGCCAACAACCTGCCCAACATGCTCTACGAGCTTGTGATGGGCGGTATGTTGGTTACCGCCTTTTTGCCGGTGTACATGGGCGTTCGCCGCGAGCAGGGGCGCGAAGCCTCAAATGAATATGTGGGCAACCTGCTTGGCATCCTGCTCTTGCTGCTGGGCGGCATTTCGGTCTTGGGCACCGTGTTCGCTCCGGGCTTTATTTGGACGCAGTCTTTCCTTTCGGGCGACGGCGGGAGCATGGATACCGCCGCATTCATGTTCCGTTTCTTTGCCATCCAGATATTGTTTTATGGTCTGGGCTCAGTGTTCTCGGGCGTTCTCAACGCACATCGCGATTACTTTTGGTCGACGTTTGCCCCCGTTTTGAATAACGTGATCGTCATCGCCAGCTTTATGGGGTTCGATCCCGTCTCCGCGCAGTTCGGCGAGCATGCTGGCGTTATCTTGATTTCGCTGGGAACGACCCTTGGCGTCTTTGTTCAGATGGCGTGCCAGATTCCCGCGCTGGGCAAGCACGGCGTGCATCCCCATATCCATATCGACTTTAAGGACCCCGCACTGCGCCAGACGATTACGCTGGGCATTCCGACGCTGCTCGCCACGGTGTGCATGTTTGTCTCGACCTCCATCACTAATGCCGCCGCACTGGTGGTGCAGCCCGAGACCGGACCTTCCGTCATTGCGTATGCTCGCCTGTGGTATACGCTACCTTATGCGCTGATCGCCGCCTCGCTTTCGACGGCACTCTATACCGAGCTATCGCATGATGCCCAGGAACAGGACTACGATAGCGTTCGCACTGGCATCTCGAGTGGCGTTGCCCAGATGCTCTTCTTCCTGATTCCGTTCGCGTTGTATCTGATTGTCTTCGCCCGCCCGCTCAATATGATTTACTGCGCCGGCAAGTTCGATGAGTCCGGCGTGGCGTTGGTGTCGGAGTTCCTTATTTACCTGGCGCTTTCGCTGCCGCTCTACGGCGTGGTCGTGCTCATGCAGAAGAGCTTCTCGGCCTTGCTCGATATGAAGCCCTACGGTCGTTATTGCCTTTACTCTGCCATCGGACAGGCCGGTTCGGTGCTGTTGTTTGGTGTGGTGCTGGGCTACGGCATGCCTGCGATTGCGCTTTCGTATGTTGTCGACTATGTGATTTTGGTCGGCTGTTCGCTGTGGTGGCTGCGTCGTCGTCTGCAGGGTCTTCAGATTAAATCTATTCTGCACGGCTGCTTCTTTGGTCTTTTGCTCGGCGGCCTGGGTGCCGCAGTGGGTGCCGGCGTTTTGTGGGCGCTCGAGAACTATGTCGGTGCGCTCGGCGGGTCAATTCTGATTACGTTGGGTTACGTATGCATCGCGGGCATGGCTTCGCTTGCCGTGACCTTTGGGCTCGCTATTGTCTTTAAGATGCCCGAGGTCTCTGCATTGCTTCGCCGCAAGTAGGTGCGTGTGGCCGGCCACGACAACATACCAACACTCGCCGAGCAGGTTTCGCGCGTTCCCACGCAGCCCGGATGTTACCTTTGGAAAGATGCCAAGGGCGATGTCATCTACGTTGGCAAGGCGAAAAACTTGCGTTCCCGTATGCGCCAGTACGTGACGCTGCAGGATGAGCGCCAAAAAATACCGCTCATGATGCAATTGGTTGCGAGCTTTGACTACATCGTCGTCGAAACCGAGCATGAGGCGCTTGTGCTCGAGCGTAACCTGATCGGCCAGTACCATCCGTACTTTAATGTGGACCTTAAGGACGACAAGAGCTATCCCTTTATCGCTATCACCAAGAGCGATCTGTTCCCGGCTATTAAATATACGCGTGAGCGCCATAAGCCGGGAACGCGCTATTTTGGTCCCTATACTGACAGCCGTGCGGCGCGTGAGACCATTGATACGCTGCGCAAGGTGATCCCGATCTGCTCGGCTTCTTGTGCGGAGTGGCGTCGATGCCGCCGTATTGTCGAGTCCCACAAGGGCGAAGAAGATATCGTCAATATGATTTGCGCGCAAAACGGGCGGCCTTGCTTTGACTATCATGTCGGCCGTGGGCCGGGGGCGTGTGTTGGTGCGATTTCTCCCGCCGACTATGCCAAGAACGTTAAGCGCGTCGAGCGCTTTTTGTCTGGCCATCGCAAGGATGTCGTCGACGAGCTCACGGCCGAGATGGCAGAGGCTGCCGAGGCGCTCGATTTTGAGCGTGCGGCACGCGTCAAGCGTCGCCTAGATGTCATCAGGGGCCTGGATGATCGTCAGCAGGTCGTATTTCCGTCCAGTGTCGATATCGATGTCATTGGTTTTTATCGCGAGGAGACCATCTCGGCTGCCTGCGTCTTTGTCGTGCGCGAGGGTCGAACGGTTCGAACCTGTGAGTTTATCCTCGATAAGGGCCTTGATGTCGACGAGGAAGAACTCCAGTCGGGTTTTCTTAAGCGCTATTACGACGAGACGGCTGATATTCCAGCTGAGATCAACCTTTCTATTGAGCTTGAGGACGCAGAGGCGCTGGGGGAGTGGCTTGCGGCCAAGCGTGAACGCTCCTGCCATCTCCATAGACCTCAGCGCGGCGAAAAGCATCGATTACTCGATATGGCATCCAAAAATGCCCGTCATGCCCTTATGCGCTACATGATGCGCACGGGTTATGCCGACGATCGCACCAATCAGGCACTTTTGGAGCTCGAGAGTGCCCTGGCACTGCCCGAGCCTCCGATGCGTATCGAGTGCTTCGATATTTCCACGCTGCATGGCACCTTCACGGTTGCGTCGATGGTGGTGTTTACCAACGGTCGTGCCGACAAGAGCCAGTACCGACGCTTTAAAATCCAGACCGAACTGGACGAGGCGAACGACTTCGTGTCGATGTCCGAGGTCCTTGGTCGGCGCTACGCTCCCGAGCGCATGGCCGACGAGCGTTTTGGCTCGCGCCCCGATTTGCTTGTTGTCGACGGCGGCAAGCCGCAATTGACGGCGGCCATCAAACAACTTGAGGCCCTTGGACTCGATATACCAGTTTGCGGCTTGGCGAAGGCCGATGAGGAGGTTTTTGTGCCTTGGGACGAGACGCCTGTCGTGCTGCCGACAGGGTCCGCTTCGCTCTACCTGATCAAACAGGTGCGAGACGAATCGCACCGTTTTGCCATTACATTCCATCGCGAGCTGCGCGATAAGGCAATGACGGTCTCGGTGCTCGACGATGTTCCAGGCGTGGGACCCACCAGAAAACGTGCTATTATGCGCCATTTTGGCTCGATGAAACGGTTGCGCGCGGCGAGCGAGAAAGAGATTGCAGAAGTTCGAGGCGTTCCTGCCGATGTCGCAAGATCGGTCCATGAGGCTCTTGCTGCCTGGAATGAAGAGCGAGACAAGGCCACCACAAGCCGATCCGAAAACCAAACACACCCTAAACAACTGATATAAAAGCGTTGTTATCCTGCAGATTGACGATGACTGATGTCTCACCTCGTCGATGCATACTGTCTGCCATTGTGTTTGTCAACGATTTCGGTGAACGGTAGCAAATACCGTTCAAGCGGATGTGCGTATCGGTCGCCGAGCGCAGCGCCCAAGTTGGGTTTGTTGGCGGGTAAGGTATATCGTCCGCAAGTTGCGCGTGGGCCGTTGTCGTCGGCACCGCCATCACGCACCTCACGAGTATTACGAGTTGGTTCAAAGCCGCGCTTGAGGCGTAAGACGGACCTCGTATCCGCTTGGGGCGGTATACTTAATAAAGGCAATTGATCGCGCGGGATCCGCTGGCCGGGTCCCGCGTTTATTTTAGGAGGCACACATGCAAAAGGGAGATGCCATGGATGCGGCGGAGCGCTCGGAGCGTATCCCCGATATCGTTATCATCACCGGAATGTCCGGATCGGGCCGAACGCAAGCCATGCATGTGTTTGAGGACATGGGCTATTTTTGTATCGACAATCTGCCCCCGCGCCTGATTGCCCAGCTCGCAGAGCTCGTTGGCATCAATACGGGCGTTGGCAGACACCTTGCCGTTACTTGCGACCTTCGTAGCCAGGGCTTGTTCGATGAACTGCTCGATGCTGTTGCCGCACTGGAAGAGCGCGAGATGAGCTGCGACATCGTGTTTCTCGAGGCGTCTGACGAGGTGCTGATTCGCCGGTATAGCGAAAACCGTCGCCGCCATCCCATTGCAAAGCCGGGGGAGACCACGGCCGACGCTATTCAGCGTGAACGTCTGCAGCTGAAGGGCGTTCGCGATCGAGCGGATATGATTATCGACACGAGCCGCTTGCGCACTTCTGCCTTACGTAACAAGCTTCGCATGGCTTTTTCCGAGCTGTCCGACCAGCAGCTTATGGATGTCCACGTGTTCTCGTTTGGCTTTAAGCATGGCATGCCCGTTGAGGCGGATATCATGATCGATGTTCGCTTCTTGCCCAATCCTTTCTACGATCCCGAGATGCGTACCATGACCGGTCTCGATAAGAAGGTCTCCGATTTTGTCTTGGACCACCCCAAGACTCAGGAGTTCTGGAAGGCCTGGACCCAGCTGCTCGATACGGTCATGCCGGGTTATATCGCAGAGGGCAAGCCGCAGCTTTCCATTGCCATCGGTTGCACGGGCGGTCAACACCGCAGCGTTGCCATCGCCGAGGCCACGGCCCGCTATCTGGAGGGTGCTCAGTATCATGTGAGCATCTCCCACCGCGACTTGTCGCGTGCCAACACAAAGGCATAGGTTTACATGTCGTTTACCGCTGAGGTGCGTGACGAGCTTGCGCGCTGCGAACCGGAATGCGAATACTGCGATTTGTCGACGCTTGCTGCGCTAACGCGTGTGAGCGGCACGCTTTCGTTGGCGGGCTCGGGACGGTACCGCTTGACGGTCGCGACCGAGACGGGTGCTGTGGCGCGTACGATGATTGCGCTGACGCATCGCATCCTTAAGCTCAAGACCGAATTCACGGTTCGTAAGTCAGTCCTGCACAAGGTGCGAAACTATCTCATCACCTTGCCCGATCAGCCCGATTTGGATAAGGCCCTGGTGCTGCTGGGCATTCTCGACCGTAGGGGAGGGCTCGTCGCAGGTGTGCCGCGCCACATCGTCGCCCGTCCTTGCTGCAGGCTCGCCTATATTCGCGGTGCGCTGATTGCCGGAGGCTTTGTTGCCGACCCGCGTGGCGATTTTCATTTGGAGATCGCGGTCCAGGGCGAGGAGTATGCAAAGGGACTTTGCGACCTTTTGGAGCAGATCGGCGTTCGTGCCCGCGTCAATGCGCGTCGCGGCTCGTATGCCGTGTACATCAAGAGTGCCGAGGAGATTAAACGTCTGCTGCAGCTGGTTGGCGCCAAGCGCAGCGTTGCCGAGATTGAAGAGGCCCGCGCAGTCAAGCTGGTGAAGAACGATGTAAATCGTCGCGTGAACGCAGAGCTTGCCAACCAGACCAGAAGTGCCGGCGCCGCTCAACATCAGCTTGCGCTCATCGACGAGCTTGATCGGCGCGGTTTGCGCGAAACGCTGCCGGACGCTCTGGCAGTTTTTTGTGACTTACGCGAGCGTTACCCCGATCTCTCGCTGCGAGATTTGGGGGAAATGGCCGACCCTCCTTTGTCGAAGTCGGCCCTGTATCACCGTGTTTTGCGCCTTGAAAAGCTCATTGAAGCGAGCAGGTAGTTTAACGCAATAGCTTTTATGGTAGCTGAACTGCTGTTTTATGCATTAAAGCGTTTTAACGCAAATTTGCTTTTCAATTTCGAGCATTCTCGTGAAATTCAAGTCAAAAAAAAGGTATATTAGGCGAGTGGTTAGTTTGTGGGCCTCAACGGCGGGCGCTGTAGCTTGCGGGGGCCTTACGAAAGGAGACACAATGGCAGTAAAGGTTGCTATTAACGGCTTCGGTCGCATCGGTCGTCTGGCCTTCCGTCAGATGTTCGGTCATGAGGGCTCCGAGATCGTCGCTATCAACGACCTCACCTCTCCCGATATGCTCGCTTACCTGCTGAAGTACGACTCCACGCAGGGCAACTATGCTCGCGATCACGAGGTCGTCGCTGGCGAGGATTCCATCACCGTTGACGGCAAGGAGATCAAGATCTACAAGGAGGCCGACGCCAACAACCTGCCTTGGGGCGACCTCGACGTCGACGTCGTTCTTGAGTGCACCGGCTTCTACACCAGCAAGGCTAAGGCTCAGGCCCACATCAACGCTGGCGCCAAGAAGGTCGTCATCTCCGCTCCGGCTGGCAGCGATCTGCCCACCATCGTGTACAACGTCAACCATGAGACGCTGACCGCTGATGACAACATCATCTCCGCTGCCTCCTGCACGACGAACTGCCTCGCCCCGATGGCCAAGGGCCTGAACGACTTCGCCCCCATCGTCTCCGGCATCATGACCACCATCCACGCCTTCACCGGCGACCAGATGCCGCTCGACGGCCCGCAGCGCAAGGGCAACTTCCGTCGCTCCCGCGCCTGCTCCGAGAACATCGTCCCGAACACCACGGGCGCTGCCAAGGCCATCGGCCTGGTTCTCCCCGAGCTCAACGGCAAGCTCATCGGTGCCGCCCAGCGCGTCCCGACGCCGACTGGTTCGCTGACCAACCTCTACGCCGTCGTTGACAAGAAGGTCACCGTCGACGAGGTCAACGCTGCCATGAAGGCCTACGCCGAGACCATCCCCGATACCTTCGCCTACAACGAGGACCAGATCGTCTCCCGCGACATCGTCGGCGAGACCCACGGCTCCATCTTCGACGCCACTCAGACCATGTGCTCTGACCTCGGCAACGGCCAGACCCTCGTTCAGGTCACCTCTTGGTACGACAACGAGAACTCCTACACCTCTCAGATGGTCCGCACCATCAAGTACTTCGAGAAGTTCGTTGCTTAATTTGGCTTTTAGCGAATAGCTCGTTGAGCGTCTAAAGAAGGGCGCGGCCTTTAAGGGCTTATGCTCTGGGGTCGCGTCCTTTTTTATTGGAAACCGTGCGCACATACGTGCACACATGTACGAAAGGTAGAAGCAAACATGGCCTTTACCAAGAAGACCGTCCGCGACATCGATGTCGACGGCAAGCGCGTTCTCGTCCGCGTTGACTTCAACGTGCCTATCAAGGACGGCGTCGTGGGCGATACTACCCGCATCAAGGCTGCCCTTCCCACCATCAAGTATCTCGTCGAGCACAACGCTCGCGTCATCCTCATGAGCCACCTTGGCCGTCCTGCCGGCACTGGTTTCGAGCCCGAGCTTTCGCTCAAGCCGGTTGCCGCCAAGCTCGCCGAGCTTTCCGGTCTCGACGTCAGCTTCGTCCAGGACACCTACGGCGAGGAGGCCGCCAAGGCTGTCGAGGCTGTCGAGCCGGGCAAGGTCCTCGTTCTCGAGAACGTCCGTTTCGATAAGCGCGAGAAGAAGAACGATCCCGAGATCGCCAAGAAGCTCGCTTCCTACGGCGACATCTTCGTTCTCGACGCCTTCGGCACCGCTCACCGCGCCCAGGGTTCCGTCGTGGGCCCCGCCGCTTACCTGCCTGCCGTCGCTGGCTTCCTGCTCGAGAAGGAGGTCGACACGCTGACCGGCATCTTCGCCGAGCCCGAGCGCCCCTTCGTCGCTATCGTCGGCGGTTCCAAGGTTTCCTCCAAGATCGGTGTCCTCGATCATCTGATCGATTCCGCCGACACCCTGATCATCGGTGGCGGCATGGCCTACACCTTCTTCCTGGCCAAGGGCTACAAGACCGTCGGTACCTCCCTCAAAGAGGAGGACTGGGTCGAGCGCGCTGCAGAGATGCTCAAGAAGGCTGAGGACAAGGGCGTCAAGATCCTGCTCCCGATCGATAACCTCGTTGCCGACCACTTCGGCGAGGACGCTACGGGCGAGGTCGTCGCTTCCGACGCCATCCCCGAGGATCGCATGGGCATGGACATCGGCCCCAAGACCGAGGCCCTTTACGCAGAGGCCATCAAGGGCGCCAAGACCGTCTTCTGGAACGGCCCCATGGGCGTTTTCGAGTTCGATAACTTCGCGCACGGCACCAAGGCCGTTGCCGAGGCTGTTGCCGAGCTCAAGGCCAACGGCGGCACCTCCATCATCGGCGGTGGCGACTCCGTCGCAGCCGTCAACAAGTTCGATCTTGCCGACAAGATGAGCTGGATCTCCACCGGTGGCGGCGCTTCCATGGAGCTCGTCGAGGGTAAGGCCCTGCCCGGAGTGGAGGCGCTTCTCGATGCCTAATCGCACCCTTCTTATCGCTGGTAACTGGAAGATGAACAACGACGTCGCCGCTGCCGCCAAGCTCGCCGACGAGCTGGCTCAGGCTCTGCCCGAGGTTCCGGCTGGCGTCGAGGTGCTCGTTTGCCCTCCGACCATCGACATCACCACGGTTCATGACCGTATTCAGGCTGCCCCCATCGCCCTCGGTGCGCAGAACGTGTACTGGGAGGCCAAGGGTGCCTTCACCGGTGAGTCCTCTTGCGACATGCTCAAGTCCGCTGGCTGCACCTACTGCATCATCGGTCACTCCGAGCGTCGTGACTACTTCCACGAGACCGACGAGGACCAGAACAAGAAGGCCAAGGCCCTCGTTGCCGCCGGTCTTGTTCCCGTCTTCTGCTGCGGCGAGTCCCTCGAGGTCCGCGAGGCCGGCACCTATGTCGAGCACGTCGTGAACCAGGTCAAGGCTGGCCTTGCTGGTCTTGAGATCACCTGCCCCAAGCAGGTCGTCGTCGCCTACGAGCCCATCTGGGCCATCGGCACCGGTAAGACCGCTACCGCCGAGGACGCCCAGGAGGTCTGCGGCGCTATCCGTGAGACCCTCAAGGAGATGTTCGGCGAGGAGCTCGCCAACGGCATCCGCGTTCTCTACGGCGGTTCCGCCAAGCCCGGCAACATTGCCGAGCTCGTCGCCAAGCCCGACGTTGACGGCGCCCTCGTGGGCGGCGCTTCGCTCAAGGCTGCCGACTTCGCCTCTATGGTCGTCAAGGCAGGCGAGTAGGACATATGGCACAGCGTCATCTTCCTGCACTCCTGATCATCATGGATGGCTGCGGCCTTGCTCCGGCTGATGGCGAGAACGCCGTCGCCGCTGCAAAGACGCCCTTCCTCGATAGCCTGTACGAGAAGTATCCTCACACCACGCTCGGTGCTTCGGGCGAGGACGTGGGTCTTCCCGACGGCCAGATGGGCAACTCCGAGGTGGGTCACCTCAACATCGGTGCCGGGCGCATCGTGTTCCAGGAGCTTTCGCGCATCAACAATGCTATCAAGGACGGCTCCATCGCCAAGAACGAGGTTTTCGTCAAGGCTATGGACGATGTCAAGGCTGACGGCAAGACTCTCCATCTCATGGGTCTTATGAGCCCTGGCGGTGTTCATTCTCACATGAACCACGTCGAGGCTCTGGTCAAGATGGCTGCCGAGCACGGTGTCAAGACCGTTCGCGTTCACGCCTTTATGGACGGCCGCGACGTCGACCCGCAGTCCGGTGCCGGTTACATGAGTGAGTTCTGCGCCTTCCTGGCCAAGATCTCCGAGGAGACCGGTTGCGACGCTCGCGTTGCCACCGTCTCGGGCCGTTATTGGGCCATGGACCGCGACAACCGTTGGGAGCGCATCCAGCGCGCCTACGACGTCATGGTCAACGCGTCCGATGCCGATGTCGACCCCGTTGCTGGCATCAAGGCCTACTACGAGAAGGATTCGCGCGGCGACGAGTTCGTCGAGCCCTTCGCTGCCCACAACGAGGGCATCCACGAGGGCGACGCGGCCATCTTCTTCAACTTCCGTCCCGACCGCGCTCGTCAGATGACCCGCGTGTTCACGGACAAGGAGTTCGACGGCTTTGAGCGCGAGCAGATCAAGCTTTCGCACTTTGTGACGATGACCGAGTACGATCCGACGTTTGACGTCGAGGTCGCCTTCCCCAAGACGTTCCCCGAGAACGTCCTGGCCGACGTTATCGCCGCCAATGGCCTGAAGCAGCTGCACACCGCCGAGACCGAGAAGTACGCCCACGTGACGTTCTTCCTCAACGGCGGCATCGAGGAGCCCAAGGAGGGCGAGGAGCGCGTGCTCGTCGCTTCCCCCAAGGTCGCTACCTACGATCTGCAGCCTGAGATGAGCGCTCCCGAGGTTACCGAGAAGCTTGTCGCCGCCATCAACGAGGATCGCGCTGATTTCTACATCGTGAACTTCGCGAACTGCGACATGGTTGGTCACACCGGTGTCTTCGACGCCGCCGTTAAGGCCGTCGAGGCTGTTGACGATGCCCTCTCCAAGGTTGTCCCGGCGATTCTCGCTAAGGGCGGCTTTGCGCTGATTACCGCCGATCACGGCAACGCCGATCACATGTTTGACGTTGCTTCCGACGGTTCCAAGCATCCGTTCACGGCTCACACCACCAACCGCGTGCCGTTCATCATCGTTGATGAGAAGGCACAGCTCACCGGTATCGAGGACGGTCGTCTCTCCGATATCGCTCCGACCATGCTCACCATGGCTGGTATTGAGCCTTCCGCCGAGATGACGGGTCGCGTGCTCGCCACCGAGGCCTAATAGAAAACAAATACCGTTTTCTTATAAGGGGGTTGTCCACAATCGGGCAACCCCTTTTTGCGCTATTTCTACCTCGTCCCCAAATGGCTGATGGGGGAGTGTCGAGGGTTGTGGTACAGTACTGGAGTTTGAATTGTTCTATTAAGGAGCTTATCTATGGGTCCGTTTCAGATTCTTCTGTTTGTCGTTTGGGCTGTCTCTGCCGTGGCGCTGACGATTCTCGTCCTGATGCATTCCGGTAAGGGCACCGGCGTTTCGGATATGATCGCCAGCTCGCTGTATAACTCCAGCTCTGCCACGGGCGTCATGGAGCAGAACCTCGATCGCCTGACGGTAATTATGGCCGTCGTTTTTGCCGTGTGCGTCGTCCTGTGTATGTTCTTCTTCCCGCAGGGTATCGTCGGCTACTAAGCACGAGCCGTATAAATACTTGAAAAGGGTTCCGCAAGTGCGGGGCCCTTTTTGTTTACATATTTGTAACAGAGCCAAAATATCCCCACATACTTCGCCCAACTAAAGAAAATCTCGACCGTTGACCGGAATTAGCCCCAAATCGTGCATAAAATGCGCTACTGTATTGCGAAACGTTGGTTCGTTGTGCATAACCAGCCATAGCAACGGGCGGCGTTTTGATGGTTCGGATCGGATTGTCTCGACATATGTCCGACTGAACATTTCTTTGTCCTATCTCATAAGGAGGATGGCATGGCTGATTCTATGTTCCACCAGCCCGTTATGGGTCGTCGCGCCTTTGTCGGCGGTACCCTTGCTGCGAGCTCCATGGCTTTTCTTGCCGCATGCGGCAAGAAGGGCGGCGACGCTTCCGGTTCTGAGTCCGGTTCGAAGCTGAACTTCTACATCAACAACCCGGTCTGCATCGACCCCTACAATGTCCAGGAGGACCAGGGCACTCAGGTCGAGTACCAGCTCTTTGATGCTCTGACCTCTTATGACGCCGAGAAGGGCGAGATCGTTCCGCTGGCTTGCGAGTCCTTCGAGGCCAACGACGACGCCACCGAGTTCACCTTCAAGATCAAGAAGGCCAAGTTCCACAACGGTGACGACGTTACCTCCAAGTCCTTCAAGCTCGCTTGGGAGCGTCTGGTCAGCACTAAGTCGGCTATCGCTAAGGAGTATGGTCCTTCCGAGGTCTCCTATCACCTTTCCATGGTCGAGGGCTATGACGATCTGCTTGCCGGTAACACTACCGAGCTCAGCGGTGTTACTTGCCCCGATGATAAGACCCTCGTCGTCAAGCTGTCTTCCGCTTACGCCGACTTCCCCTTCGTCGCCTCTCACCCGGCTCTGTCCCCGGTTCCCGAGTGCGCCGAGTCCGATGTCAAGAGCTTCTACCTTGCCCCGATCGGTAACGGCCCGTTCATGATGGACGGCAAGTGGGAGGATGGTCAGGAGATCAACCTCAAGAAGTTTGACGATTACTATGGCGACAAGGCCAAGATCGATGGCATCCACTTCCAGGTCATCAAGGACGTGGAGACCGCCTACAAGGAGTTCCAGGCCGGTAACCTTGACATCTGCGACGTTCCCGTTGCTCAGATCGACGCTGCCAAGAAGGATCGCGGCGTGTCCAAGGACGGCTACACCATGGGCGACGGCGAGCGCATGCTGCTCGGCGCCGAGCCTTCCACCTACTACCTGACCTGCAACACCACGGCCGAGCCGTTCAACAACGCCGACCTGCGCAGGGGTATCTCCCTGGCCATTAACCGTGAGGCCATCTGCAAGACCATCTTCAAGGGTACCCGTACCCCCGCCGACGGCATTGTTCCTCCGGGCATCGATGGCTACAAGGAGGGCGCATGGGAGTTCTGCGCCTACGACGTCGACAAGGCTAACGAGTACCTCGACAAGGTTGCTCCCGCTGGCGCTAACGGCGATCGTGGCATTAACGTGACCCTTTCCTACAACCAGGACGGTGGCCACAAGGAGATCATGGAGTCCATCATCGGCGACCTCGCCAAGGTCGGCGTTACCGCCGTCTCCGATACTCCTGAGTGGTCTGCACTGCTCGAGCAGTACCAGAACTTCAACTATCAGTTCGGTCGTCTGGGCTGGATTGCCGACTACCCGATCATGGACAACTTCCTGTATCCGCTGTTCCACTCCGACTCCCTCGGTGGCGACAACCGCTCTGGTTACAACAACCCCGAGTTCGACGCCAAGGTCGATGAGGCTCGCACTACGGTTGACGACAAAGAGCGCGTCGCTAAGATGCAGGAGGCCGACGCAATGGTCGCTGCCGACTGCCCGGTCATCCCGGTGATGTTCTACACGCACACCATCGCTGGCTCCGATCGCATCAAGCACCTCTATGTCGATCCGCAGAAGCACGCCGAGCTGGGTACCGCCGAGCTCGCCTAAGAGTTTGCAGCTTCCGTGAGGGTCAAGTATTTACGTAGACCTCATGGGAAACATACAGTTCTCCCTAACCTGGGGTAAACTGGCTGATGGTAATTTTGGGATGCCGGTCTGGCGATCGGCATCCCATTTAGGTTAATCCCTAGATAGGGGAGTGGTATGGGTAAGTACATCGTTAAACGTGTGCTTCAGTTCATCCCGGTATTTTTGGGCGTTACGTTGATTCTGTTCGCCCTCCAGAACATCGTGCCGGGAGACCCGATCAAGCTGATCGGTGGAGACAAGGCTCTGTCCCCCGAGGTGGAGCTTCAACTTCGCGTGCGCTATCACCTGGTCCAGGCGGACGAGGACGGCAACGCGATCCTTGACGAGAACGGCGATCCCGTTCCAACGTCGCTTGTGGACCGTTACTTGTATTACATGAACGGCCTGCTTCATGGCGATCTGGGCAATTCGTATCAGCGCAAGCTGCCGGTTACGGAAATCTTCGCCCAGAAGTATCCGTATACGGTCAAACTTGCCGCGTGCGCCATCGTGCTCGAGGCAATCATGGGTATCGGTGCGGGTATCATTTCGGCGGTAAAGCGTTATTCCTTCTGGGATATTTTGGTAACGCTCACCACTTCGATCCTCGTTGCCGTTCCGGCCTTCTGGCTCGGTATGTTGCTGCAGCTGTTCTTTGGCGTCATCCTCAAGGACGCCACGGGCGGTGCATTCTCCATGCCGATCTCGGGTGCCGGCGGTGCCAGCTCTCAGTATCAGGATTGGATGCACTATGTGCTTCCGACCATTACGCTGGCTTCGGTTTCGACCGCTTATGCTGCCCGCATTATGCGCTCGCAGCTGCTTGACGTCATGAACCAGGATTACATCCGTACGGCAAAAGCCAAGGGTCTCTCCAATCGCGCGATCATCATCAAGCATGCGCTTAAGAATGCACTCATTCCCGTCGTTACCTATATTGGTGTCGACTTCGGTGGCATGCTTTCGGGCGCCATCCTGACCGAGACGGTCTTCAACTGGCCCGGTATCGGCTATGAGGTCTATCGCGCCATCAGCATGCGTGACTGGCCCATCGTTATGGGCGGCGTTACGCTCATCGTCGTCGTCGTCATGGTGATCAACCTACTCGTCGACATCAGCTATGCATTCCTCGACCCGCGCATCCGCCTTGGCGGTCCGTCGGATAAGGCCTAAGGGAGGTACGTCTCATGCAGGAAACTGATTCTCAGTCTCAGGAGCAGGCTACCGCCACCAAGGCCGCATCTGCTCCCGCCAAGTCCCGCACGCTGTGGGGCGACGCTTTTAAGCGTCTTCGTAAGAACAAGCTCGCCGTTATCGGTGTCTGCTGGATCATCATCGTCGTTGTGGTTGCCCTGACCGCAGATCTGTGGGCTAAGCCCTGGCTCGGTTCGCCGACGGCTTCCGATTCGACCACCATGGCCGAGACATCGTTACTGGCTCCGTGTGCCGAGCACCCGTTTGGCACCGATGCCCTCGGTCGCGACATTCTCGTCCGTGTTATCTACGGTGCACGCGTTTCGCTGTCCGTCGGCATTATGGCCACCGCCATCTCCACGTTGATCGGTCTGGTCATGGGCGCCCTGGCCGGTTTCTACGGCGGCATCTGGGATACGATCATCATGCGCTGTGCGGACATCTTCCTGGCGTTCCCGTACGTGCTGTTCGTTGTCGCCATGATCGCCGTTATCGGCCGTGGTCTTCAGAACGTCTTTATCGCCATCGGCATTCTTGGCTGGCCTTCGATTGCGCGCGTCTTCCGATCTGCAATCCTGACGGTCAAGGAAAACGACTATGTTGATGCTGCGCGCGCGATGGGTGCATCTGATGCTCGTATCGTTGTACGTCACATCTTCCCGAACTCCGTCGCCTCCATCGTGGTCTACGCGACCATGAACATTGGTGGCGCCATTCTGACCGAGTCCGCTCTGTCCTTCCTCGGCATGGGCGTTATTCCGCCTACGCCTTCGTGGGGCTCCATGATTCAGGACGGTCAGCAGTATCTTCTGACCGCTCCCTGGATGATGATCATGCCCGGTCTGGCAATTCTTTCGACGGTGCTCGCCTTCACCCTGCTGGGTGACGGTCTGCGCGACGCCCTCGACGTCAAGATGAAGGACGCATAAGGATGAAGAAGAACAAGAACTATGTGGACCTGAAGGACCAGCCGGTTCCCGAGGGCCAGCATCTGCTCGAGGTCGATGACCTTAAGATGTATTTCCACACCGAGGATGGCATTGTTCGCGCTGTCGACGGTGTCTCCTACACGCTCGATCGCGGCGAGACCCTGGGCGTCGTCGGCGAGTCCGGCTCTGGTAAGTCCGTGACCGCCATGACCATCATGGGCCTCATCTCGATGCCTCCGGGAAAGATTGAGGGCGGCGACGTTCGCTATCGCGGTCGTTCTATCCTTGAGATGACCGAGGAAGAGATGCAGCACATTCGCGGGAACGATATCGCGATGATCTTCCAGGATCCTATGACCTCCTTGAACCCGGTCTATAAGATCGGCAAGCAGGTGGGCGAGGGCCTTCGTCTGCATCGCGGTTACTCCAAGCAGGAGGCGCTCAAGCGCGCCACCGAGCTTTTGGACCTCGTTGGCATTCCTGAGCCCGAGAAGCGCGTCAATGAGTATCCGCACCAGTTCTCTGGCGGTATGCGTCAGCGCGTCATGATTGCCATGGCTCTTGCCTGCGATCCCGATATTCTGATTGCCGATGAGCCCACGACTGCCCTGGACGTTACCATCCAGGCTCAGATTATTGAGCTTATGCAGGAAATGCAGGAGAAGAACGGCAACGCCATCATCATGATTACCCATGACCTGGGTGTTGTCGCTGATATGGCCGACAAGATCATGGTCATGTACGCCGGCCGTCCCGTCGAGTTCGGTACTGCCGAGGAAATCTTCTACGAGAGCCGCCACCCCTACACCTGGGGCCTTATCCGCTCCATCCCGGAGCAGGCCATCGATGAGAAGAAGCCGCTTACGCCGATTCACGGCAATCCGCCTTCGCTCATGAACCTGCCCGAGGG
This sequence comes from Collinsella sp., assembly GCA_048367555.1. Taxonomy (GTDB): domain Bacteria; phylum Actinomycetota; class Coriobacteriia; order Coriobacteriales; family Coriobacteriaceae; genus Collinsella. Next base: position 1,949 of record DBGCAP010000014.1, on the reverse strand, counting down.
CTGCGTGTTCTCGCCTCGTTGCCCTTATGCAACCGATAAGTGCCGCAAGCAGCGCCCCGAGCGTGTTGTCACCGAGTCCGGTCACTATTCTGCGTGCCACTATTCCGGTGACCCCGAGTTCCTCAAGAACGCCCCTGAGACGTCCCGTACGCGCAAGGATTCCAAGAAGGGAGGCGAGGCGTAAATGGCAGACAATAACGAGCGCACCCCGCTGCTGAAGGTCGAGCACCTCTCTAAGGAGTTCCCCGCAGAGTCCGGCATGTTCGCCAAGCGTTTTTCCAAGCGTGTCGTCTCTGCTGTAAATGACATCTCTTTCGAGATTTATCCTGGCGAGACCTTTGGTCTGGTTGGTGAGTCTGGTTGCGGTAAGTCCACAACGGGTCGCACCATCATGCGCTTGACCAAGCCGACCGCCGGTAAGGTGTTCTTCCAGGGTAAAGATGTTGCTGAGATGAACAAGCATGAGATCAAGGACATGCGTCGTGACATGCAGTTTATCTTCCAGGATCCTTATGCTTCGCTGAATCCCCGTATGACCATCGGCGAGATCGTCTCCGAGCCCATGACCATTCACGGCGTGGGAACCAAGGAGGAGCGCATTGAGCGCGTCCGCGAGCTTCTCGACGTCGTTGGACTGAACCCCGAGCACATTAACCGCTATCCCCATGAGTTCTCGGGCGGCCAGCGTCAGCGCGTCGGCATTGCCCGCGCATTTGCGCTGAAGCCCAAGCTGATTATCTGCGACGAGCCGGTATCCGCTCTGGATGTGTCCATTCAGGCCCAGGTTCTGAACCTGCTCAAGGAACTGCAGGACAAGTTCGGTACCGCATATCTGTTTATCGCCCACGATCTGTCCGTCGTGCAGCACATCTCCGATCGCGTTGCCGTTATGTATCTGGGTAAGATGGTCGAGGTTTCGGACTGGAAGACGCTCTACAGCGAGCCTCACCATCCGTACACGCAGTCGCTGCTGTCTGCCGTGCCGGTTCCCGATCCTGATATCCAGAAGACCCGCAAGCGCATCATCCTCGCCGGCGATCCGCCGTCACCGCTGGATCCGCCGACCGGCTGCCGTTTCCACACGCGCTGCCCGATCGCGCAGGGTATCTGCTCCGAGAAGCTTCCCGAGTTTAAGGAAGTTGCACCGGGTCACTGCTGTGCCTGCCACTTCGCCGAGCCGTTCCCGATTAAGGAATCGCACATCGACCTGTAGTCGGTTGTACTCGTCCGGGCCCACCCTGGTGTTACTTTTCAGAACGTCCTCGGACATGCAAGAAACCCCCGCTGCGCACTTCGTGCGGCGGGGGTTTCTTGCGTCCTGCGGAATGTTCTGAAAAGTAACACCAGGGCGGGCCCTACGTTAACTCGGCAGGGGGAGTGCGATTCCTCGATCGCTCACTAAACCTAATAAGAAATTGAGTGAGGCCGGAGCATTAGCTCCGGCCTCCTTATATAAGGGCTCGGCAAAGCCGAGCCACTAAATATATATCAGCCCCAGAACATGTTTGAGAACGGTGTCTGGAGTACGTGGACGCAGGTCCCGAATCGGTGTTGCCTCCCGGCGCATTCCGCAGGGGGAGCGATATTTTGCAGCACGAAGTGCGTAGCAAAATATCGCTCATGCCAGAGGACGCGCCGGGAGGCAACACCGATTCGGGACCGGATATAAGCGTCTACCTGCGCATTTACAATTTCGTAAACTTTTTTCAAAAAAGTGCTTGCACAGTTCTCGAATCATAGGTTATTATGTTCCTCGTTGAAAGAGCGGGTCCAACCAAACGGACCGCGAATCAACAACATAGCATGTCGGAGTGGCGGAATTGGCAGACGCGCTAGCTTGAGGTGCTAGTGACCGCTTTTTGGTCATGCGGGTTCAAGTCCCGCCTCCGACACCATCGCATTTGAGAAGCCTCTTCGGAGGCTTTTTTGTTACCGATAGACGGTGGGGT
>DBGCAP010000013.1:0-239183 GCA_048367555.1 Collinsella sp. | reverse complement strand
GCGCCCTCCGGCGTAAAGCGGCGGAACGTTCTAACGGTCGTAAACTATGGGATGGGCTTTTCTCGACAGCCGTCGGGGGAAGCCCATTCCCTTTTTTATGCGCTACCTACGAAGACTGTCCCCAACGACTAGTCACTGGGGACGTTCCTAAATGACTAGGTATGGCTGCTGGGCCTAGGCTGTTAGGTCGAGTTCGTAGAGGAAGCTTTCGCGCGGCATGTCGCGGCGGCGCTCTTCGCGGTTGGCGCGGTGTATGGCGGCGCGCTTAAAGCCGTGCAGCTCGTAGAACTTCCACGAGCAGTTGGAGTCGGTGTACAGGTGCGCCCTTGTCGCCCCGCGCGAGGACAGATACGAGACCGCGGCATCAAGCAACACCGAGCCAACGCCCAGGCCATGGACATCGCGATCAACGGCAAGCAGCGTGACCTCGTTGTCGTGTGGTAGCGGGCTGCTCTCGAGCAGGCGGTTGTTGGTTCGGATGGTTGCGCGCACAAACGAGAGATACTCGGCGCAGGCATCAGGCTCCAGCTCGCGCATCTGCGATAGCAGCGCGCGTTCGGTATCCATCCAATGTTCCTTGACGGTGGCGCCGGAGCTCTGCCCCGCACGCGCGAGCGAAATGCCGCGCGCCTGACCGTCGATTACGGCAACCTGCGAAAACGTCGATGACGAAAGGCAATAGGCAAGGTCGCACGCGGCCTCAAGGCGGTTGTACTCATCGTTATCCGAATTGTTGTGCCAAAGCTGCTGCAGAATCAGCGCGATGGCGTCGAAGTCTTCGGTATCAAACGGTCGGTAGAGAACCCGCGAGACCATGGTGCCTCTTTCTTTTGCGGATGCATATCGAGCACAGTTCTACCACGCTATTGGCATCTAATTATGGTGCCCCTGTGTTCCATGAACTCACCGTGCCCGGTGCCGTGCCCATCCCCTCCGCTCGCAAACTTTTTCTGCACATGCGCCCGTTGCGGGGTGCATCGATGCGCTCGATGCGCTACATTGAATCAGTATTTTCAATGCCGCTGCGCGAGCGCTGCAGATCGACGTATCACCGACTCACAGAGCACGGCGGCGTACCAGACAGGAGGACTGCATGGGATCTGATGTGAAGATCGCACGCGCGTTGATCTCGGTTACCGATAAGACGGGCGTCGTCGATTTCGCACGGACGCTGGTCGATGACTTTGGCGTCGAGATCATCTCTACGGGCGGCACGGCTCGTGCCATCGAGGACGCGGGCGTTCCCGTAACCCCCATCGAGGAGTTTACGGGCTATCCCGAGATGATGGACGGCCGCGTTAAGACCCTGCACCCCAAGGTTCACGGCGCGCTGCTGGCCCGCCGCGATTCCGAGCAGCACATGCAGGAGGCCGCTCAGCACGGCATTAAGCTGATCGACCTGGTCGTCGTCAACCTGTACGAGTTCGAGAAGACCGTCGCCAACCCCGAGGTTACCTTCGCGGATGCCATCGAGCACATCGACATCGGTGGTCCCTCCATGCTGCGTTCCGCCGCTAAGAACGCCGCGAGCGTTACCGTCATCTCTGACCCGGCCGACTATGATGCCGTCCTGGCCGAGATGCACGAGACCGGTGGCTGCACCACGCTTTCCACCCGTCGTCGCCTGCAGGTGAAGGTCTACCAGACCACCGCCGCCTACGACACGGCTATCTCCCGTTGGCTTGCCGCCCAGGCAAGCGACGTGGCGGACACCTCTGCCAAGCTCGAGATCTCGCTGGAAAAGGTCGACGACCTGCGCTATGGCGAGAATCCTCAGCAGAAGGCTACGGTCTACCGCTTTGCCGAGGGCTGCGAGAACACCGCGAGCTCGCAGTTCCCGCTCGTTGGCTCCGAGCAGATCCAGGGCAAGCCGCTCAGCTACAACAACTATCTGGATGCCGACGCCGCTTGGAACCTGGTCCGCGAGTTCGACGAGCCTGCCTGCGTGATCCTCAAGCATCAGAACCCCTGCGGCTCCGCCGCGGCCGAGGACATCACGGCCGCCTACGACCGCGCGTTTGCCTGCGATCCCAAGAGCGCTTTTGGCGGCATCATCGCCTGCAACCGCGAGGTTCCCTATGAGCTGGTTGAGCACTTTGCCGATCAGAACAAGCAGTTCGTCGAGGTTATCATCGCCCCGAGCTACACTGCCGAGGCGCTTGAGCGCATGGGCAAGCGTCCCAACCTGCGCGTGCTGGCTACCGGCGGCGTGGACCACGGCGCCCAGGTGGAGCTGCGCTCCGTCGACGGCGGCATGCTGGTGCAGGAAGTCGACCACGTGACCGAGGATCCCGCGACCTTCACGTTCCCCACCGACCGCAAGCCCACCGACGCCGAGATGGCCGAGCTCGAGTTTGCCTGGAAGGTCTGCAAGGGCGTCAAGTCCAACGCCATCCTGGTCTCCAAGGGCAAGGCCGGCATTGGCATGGGCCCGGGTCAGCCTAACCGCGTTGACTCTGCGCTGCTTGCCTGCGAGCGCGCCGAGGACTTCTGCGAGCGCGAGGGCGTGGAGAAGGGCGGCTTTGCCTGCGCAAGCGACGCGTTCTTCCCGTTCCGCGACAACGTCGACGTGCTTGCCGAGCATGGTGTGACCTGCATCATCCAGCCCGGCGGCTCCAAGCGCGACGACGAGAGCATCCAGGCCTGCAACGAGCACGGCATTGCGATGGTCTTCACGGGGGCCAGGCATTTTAGGCACTAAGTTTCGCCCCGGGACAAAATAATCTCTGCAAAAGACGGCTGCTCCGTTTGGAGGGCCGTCTTTTTGGTATAAGAGGACGGAATGACTAACACGAAAGGTATGACCATGCCCCAGATTGATGATGCCGAGCTGTTTGGCAATGCCGAGGACCAGCGTGCGTACGAGGATTTTTGCGCCAATCAGGAGGCGGTCGAGAAGTTTACGCTCGACAAGCCCGCGCTTGTCTGCCGTTGGCGCATGTCCAACAAAAAGGTGCCCATGCTCAACCGCCACATCCGCGCGCTGTCCGAGCGCCTGGTGCAGGGCGAGCCGCTTACCCATAACATGCTCAGCTGGGCCAAACAGCACGTTGAGTGGTCGCTTGCCGAGGGCGATTACACCGCACGCGACGGCGTGCTCATGCTGGTGATCGACATCAACGGCAACGCCGCCATGACGGTGGGGGAGTACGAGCCGCTCGCCGATACGTCGGCCAAGGCGCTGCGTGCCCGCTCCGCCGAGGCCCGCTCCGAGGCCGACGAGACCGGCGTGGCGCCCGAGCTGCTCGCCGCCGTCAACAACGGCGAGCTTGCCTTTGTGGCGCCGGCGGACGAGTGCCTGTGCGGCACGGCGACGCTCATCGAACAGCTGGCCCAGACCAAGGGCATCCCGGTCACGCGCGTAGATATTCCCGCGCAGCTTAAGGGCGCGCTGTTCCTAGTGAGCGACGAACACGGCGTGGTCCCTGCCGCCGAGACGGACGCCGCCGAGGCCGACGCCGCCACGGTCGCCTTCTTTGCCGACGGCTACGAAAAGCTCCGCGCCCGCCGCTCCTAACCTCAAGGTGGGGTGGGCTTACTGAAGTGAGCGAGCGCGTTCGATGGCGTAGGCGAGCGACAGCTGCTCCATCTCCGGGGCGCATTTGTAGTTCAGCCCGGTGAGAGTTGTCACCTTATCGAGGCGATATCGAATCGTGTTCGGGTGCTGGCCAGTCTGCTTGGCGGTTCGCTCGATACGTCGGTCGTTCTCGATGAATGCGGCAAGCGTGGATTCCAGTTCGCTGCCATGCTCACTGTCATGCTCGCGTATCGGCGAGAGAATCGCCTCCGAGAACGATCGCATCTCCGGGGTTTCCGCAAAAGGCATCACGGTTCTCAGGATGCCGAGCTGCGTATAGCGGACGGGGCCCTCGGCTCGTTGACAAGATAGGCGCTGTGCGTAAATCGCTTGAGAGATCGCCTGCGCCACTGCCTCGTCTCCAAACAGAATATCGCTGATGCCGAGCCCTTCCGCTCCGCCATCGATACCGCTAGCCTCGATGAGCTCCGTGAGCGCCTGCACGATCCGCTCCACATCGAGCGTCTGCTCCGAGTCGCTTGTCGCTACGAATAGCAGACCTCCGTCATATGGCGCCAGCATGTTGTGGCATCCGGCGAGGGTCGATTTTGCACAGAGACGTTCGATTTGCAAAAACGTACGCGGGTCGAGGGGCTCTGCAAACGATGTGAACAGGGCGACCGCTTCGTCCAGAAATGACGGGTTGAGACCTCGGATGCGTCGGCAGATGGACTCGGGCGATACGTCTGTCCTCAGGGCATCGATCTCGCGCTGTGCGAAGTCGATAGATGCGAGCTGCTCGATATGCCGTTTGACCTCATAGATGACGCCGTCAAAGAACAGTGAGTCGTCGGTCGTGAGAAAGACCGGGTAGTGCCGCGCGTTGGCGTAGCGGATGGCCTGGTCGGGAATCGGGATGTGCAGGACGTTTTTGATGATAAGGCCGCTCGTCCCCTTGGCGACGAGGTATTTCACGGCTTCAGTGATGAGGTATGGGTCGTCCTTCGCATAGAGGAAGGTGCTGAGGACGATCTCGTCTGAGTTGAAGTTGACGCGCTGGTACTTGCTCTTGAGACCGGGCATGAGTTCATAATCGAGAATCCCGACGCCGGAGACGGCGCGCGAGACGCCATCGCTGCCGGCGATTAGACGGACCGACCCCTCATATTCCCGTGAGAAGTCCGAGATGGTGTATAGCATCAACATCACCTTGTAAATCACTACAATTAATACCGGTATAAATAGGATAATCGCACATCCGTATGCCGTTGATGCGAGAAATAATTCAAATACATGCTGATAGAACGAAAAATCAGATTGAGAATCGTTGTAGATTCCAACAAGAAATGATCCTTGGCGGCATCGTTACTAAACCGTACAGTGAAGCAACGTAAATCTTTCGCTGAGAGGAGCGATGATGGGGCAGATGGTGGTGCTATCGGCCGAGGAAGTTTCCAAGGTGCTGACGATCGAGGATACAATCGCTGCCGTGGAGGATGCGTATCGCCAGAAGGCAACGGGCAAGGGTGTTGCGTGGCCGATGGTATATGAGCAGTTCGAACCCGGTGTGGCCGATATGGATATCCGCTCGGGCGAGTTGGCGGGAAGCGGCCTCTTCGGTCTCAAACTCACCGCCTGGTTCTCTCAGAATCCCAAAAAGGGGCTGCCCGAGATCTTTGGCACCACGCTGCTGTGCGACAACGCGACGGGTGAGCCGTTGGCGCTGCTCAATGCCTCTGTCGTCACTGGGCTTCGCACCGGTGCCGCCGCTGCGCTCGGTGCCAAGTGGCTGGCTCGGGCGGATGCGTCCAAACTGCTTGTTGCGGGTGCCGGCCATATGAGCACCTATATGGTGGCGGGCGTGCTCGCCGCCTGTCCCAAAGTGAGCGAGGTCAAGGTGTGGGAGCCGGTTTCCGATGCCGCGCCCGAGGCCCGCGTTGAGCGCATGCGAGACGAGGTCGCCCATATCTTGGGCGCCTGCGAGCATGCTCGCGAGGTATCCACCTATTCCATCGAGGCGACGGCCGACGGCCAAGGTGCCGCGGCAGAGGCCGACATCATCGTGACGATCACGCCGGCGACCAAGCCCGTCATCCCCGATGCATGGGTGCGCCCCGGTACGCATATCTCCTGCGTCGGTGCCGACATGCCCGGCAAGCAGGAGCTCGCCTCGGCGCTTGTCGCCCGTTCCGCTGTTTACGTCGACGACCGCGAGCAATCGGTCACGTCCGGTGAGCTGGAGATTCCGGTTGCCGAGGGTGCCATCACGCCCGAGGGCATCAAAGCGGAGCTCGGCGAAGTCATCGCCGGCACGGCTACGGGGCGTTCGGATAACGAACAGGTGACGGTGTTCGATACGTCGGGCATCGCCGTTCAGGACCTTTCGGCATCGAAAATCGCCTACGACCGCGCTGTCGAGGCGGGGCTGGGCACCGCGGTGGAACTGTAAAAAAGTCAAGGAAAGGAAACGACAATGCAGATCAAGGATTTCGCCGTCGAGCAGTGGATGAACGAGTGGGAGACCAAGTGCACCCACAACGTTGCGGAGACGTGCGTCTACTCCCTCACGCTCGACCAGCTGTTCGAGCTTACGAACACCGACAAGAAGGCGTGGCTCGACAGCCTGTGCTCGCGCCGATTCACCTACGGAGACATCGAGGGACAGCCCGGCTTCCTCGAGGGGGTCGCGCGTCTCTATAAGACGGTCGAGCCCGGGCATATCGTGCCCACGCACGGCGCGACCGGTGCCAACTCCCTGGTTATTTCCACGCTCGTCGAACCGGGCGATCATGTAGTCTCCGTCAAGCCCACCTACCAGCAGCTTTACTCGATTCCCGAGATGTGCGGTGCGAAGGTCGATATCCTTCAGCTCGATCGCAAGAACGGCTACCACGTCGACGTCGACGCGCTCGATGCCCTGGTGACCGACGATACCAAGCTCATCTGCATCAATAACCCGGACAACCCCACGGGCGCCCTGCTCGACACCGATACCCTCAAGGCGATTGTCGAGGTTGCGCGCAAACACGACGCATGGCTGCTCTGCGACGAGGTCTACCGTCTGCTTACTCAGACGGATGAATACTGCGAGTCCGTGATCGACCTGTACGACAAGGCCGTCGTCACCGCATCCATGTCCAAGGTCTGGTCGTTCGCCGGCCTGCGTCTGGGCTGGGCGGTCACCAAGAGCCCGGAACTTCGTCGCGCGCTGCTCTCGCATCGCGACTACAACCTGATTTCCGCCGGCATATTCAGCGAGACGGTGGCGGAGCTGATTCTGGGCAACGCTTCCGTGATCCTTGAGCGCAGCCGTCGCATCGTCCGTCAGAACCTTGCTGTTCTGGAGAAGTGGGTCGAGAGCGAGCCACACCTGTCGTTCGTCAAGCCCGAGGCGGGTACCACCGCGCTCGTGTATTACGACTACGACATCGACTCCAGGACGTTCTGCATCGACATGATTAAGAAGTCCGGCGCGCTCGTCACCCCGGGCGATTGCTTCGAGGAGCCCAAGAGTATGCGCATCGGCTATGCATACTCCGATAACACCGACGATCTGCAGAAGGGCCTGGATGCCATCTCCGCGTACATGCGTACGCTCGAGTAGAGGCTCGAGGCTCGAGGTCGAAGTGACGGGGCCGATCGGTTTAGGACCGAGGGCCCCTATTTTCTCTCAAGGCTACCGAACACTTTTGTCATATTAGGTGCCCACGGGGTCGTATCGCCGCGACGCCGTGGGCATAATGGTGTGGAAGGTGCAAGTTACGCGAAATGGGAGGACACATGGCGCTGATCTATGTCGTTGAGGACGACGAGCCCATTCGTCGTGAGCTTGTCGACATTCTTGCCCGCGCCGGGTTTGAAATCGAGGCCTGCGAATCGTTTGAGCATGTCTCGCGCGATATTCTCGCCGCCGCGCCCGACCTGGTGCTGCTCGACCTCACGCTTCCCGTCAAGGACGGCCAGCATATCTGCCATGAGGTTCGCCGCGAATCCGAGGTTCCCATCATCGTCCTCACGTCGCGCACGACCGAGATTGACGAGGTCATGGCCATGACGCTCGGCGCGGACGACTTTGTTCCCAAGCCCTACAGCGCCCGTGTGCTCGTGGCGCGCATCAATGCCTTGCTGCGTCGCACCGCGGCGGCGGGTGAGCGCAGCACGCTCGTCCACAAGGGACTGGAGCTCGACCTCGCACGCTCCATGGTCACCAACGCGCAAACGGGCGCTAGCACCGAGCTCACCAAAAACGAGCTGCGCATCCTATCACTGCTCTTGGGTCGCGCGGGCAAGATCGTTTCGCGCTCGGCCATCATGCAGGACCTGTGGGACTCCGACGCCTTCGTGGACGACAACACGCTTACCGTTAACATCAACCGCCTGCGCACCACGCTCGAAAAAATCGGCATCAAGGGGTATTTGACGACGCATCGCGGCCAAGGCTATTCGGTCTAGGGGCTGGCTATGTCGTTTGGCAAGTTCTTTAAAGATGCGCTGCTTCCCGTCGCCGTGTGGACGTGCGGCGTGCTGCTGAGCTGCTTTGTGCTGACGGTCGCCGGTGCTTCGACATCTATTGTGGTCGTGGCGGTCGGCGTGTCCTTTATCTTTGGTATGCTCGGCATCGTGGTCGAGTACGCACGCCGTCGTCGTTTTCTGCGCCAGCTGGAGCGTGCAGCAGAGGAGCTCGAGAGTCCCGCATGGGTGCAGGAGATGGTGCAATGCCCGACCTATGCCGAGGGCGAGCTCGAATACGAGGCCTTGCGCCGGGTGGGCAAAGCCGCTTGCGACGAGGTTGCCGAAGGCCGGCGTCAGACCGATGACTATCGCGACTATATCGAGAGCTGGGTCCACGAGGCCAAGCTGCCCCTGGCGGCGGCCCATCTGATTTTGGAAAACCTGGATGGCAGCGAAGACGACCTGTCGCGCGTGGATGACCTGGGCCGTGAGCTGGCTCGCGTGGAGCGCTATATCGACCAGGCGCTCTACTATGCGCGCTCGGAAGTCGTGGAGCGCGATTACCTGATTCGGCGTTGGAGCCTCAAGGCCCTGGTGACAGGTGCGATTAAAGCCAACGCGCGCGAGCTCATTGCGGCGCACGTGGCGCCGGTGTGCGAGAACCTCGACTTTGAGGTCTTTACCGACGAAAAATGGCTCGAGTTTATCTTGGGCCAGCTCATTCAGAACAGCATTAAATACGCGCGTGAGGACGGCGCGAAGATCACGTTTTCGGGCGCGTTGCTGGACGAGGGCCTGGCAAGCGAGCGCATCGAGCTTACCGTCGCGGACAACGGCTGCGGCGTGAGCGCGGCCGACTTGCCGCGCGTGTTCGAGAAGGGCTTTACCGGCGACAACGGCCGCGCCACCAAGCGCGCAACGGGCATCGGCCTCTACCTGGTGGCGCGTCTGTGCTCCAAGATGGGCATCGACGTCACCGCGGCATCCGACTCCGGCGAAGGCTTTGTCGTCACGTTCGCCTTCTCGACGAACAAGTTCCAATACTTTGAGTAGTCAGCCCGTATAGCGTAGACGTTCAGGATCTTCCCATTTAAGAAGAAATCAGGCTTTTCGGCAGCTATATTCCCGAACGGGAACATTGCTAATGTAGTCGACACTATATTCCCGTACATGAACATAGTCCTACAGTTTTATACTATGTTCACGAATAGGAATATAGCTGGAGGCATCATGAGAACGGTGACAACGATTAAAAAGCTGGATGGGCGCATCAAGCTCAAACCGTCGGAAGTCGCTTTCTCGGAGCGCATGGTTTTCGATCCCGCCGAGATGGGGAAAGCCCTCAGGCTCAGAAGGCGTGAGCTCGGCTTGACTCAGCGCGATGTCGCGACTATGACGGGTCGCAGCCTTCGTGTGATTGGTGATATCGAGCGGGGGCGGACAACGGTCGAAATTGGTGTCATTTTCGATTATGCCTCCATCGTGGATATTGATTTTATTCTGAAGGTGAGGGGGAAATAATGGATGGCACGCTGTTCGTTCACCGTGAGTTTAATGGGTCTTACCAGCTGGTTGGCATATTGGAGGAAAACGCGGGGCTTCCGATATTCACCTATAGCCCCAAATATCTCCAGAACGGTGATGCGGCCCCGATTTCGATCTCGCTGCCGTTGTCGGCCGAGACATTTAGTCCGGACGCAACGGGTTCCTTTTTCTCTGGCATCATTCCGGAGGGGCAGCTCAACAGGGACCTTGAGAAAAGGGCGCGAGCGGAACGCGGAGATTACTTTAAGGTGCTCGATTTAGTCCGCGATGAACCTGTCGGCGCTTTGGTTTTGACGCGAGAACCTTCGGCCGACAGTCTCGAAATGGGCTATGAAGAGATAGGCGCGGAACAGCTAAGTGGGCTGGCATACGCGCCGGCGGAGGTTGCTTTTGATTTAGCGCTAGAGAGTCGAATCTCTCTTGCAGGTGCTCAGGCGAAGGTCGGTCTCTACCATATGGGCGATGACCCATGTGATGGATGGTACCTGCCTCATGGAGCGGCCCCATCCACGCACATTCTCAAGGCGGGGTCGAAAACGTTCCCGGGCGAGACAGTGTGCGAAGCGATGTGCGTGAGAGCCGCTTCTCTGATGGACCTATTGGCCGAAGAGTGCTTTCTTATCCGGGTTGAGGATGCCGAGCCAATTATCGCCGTGAAGCGATTTGACCGAGTAACGCCTGATGTCGGACGCTCGGTTGACGGATTGCCAATTCCATACCGTTTGCATCAGGAAGATGTTTGTCAGGCCAACGGCATCTCGCGTGAGCTTAAATATGAGCCGACGGGCGTCAATTACCTGGGGCTTATCGTCGATGCGGTGCGAAGGGCGTCGACGAATCAAATGGAGGACAGGTTCCTTGTCGGCTATAACCAGCTGTTCGACTATGCCGTAGGTAACTGCGATAACCATCTAAAGAACTGGTCGCTCGTATGGGACGAAAGTTGGAAGCAGGTGAGGTTGGCGCCGCTCTATGACGTGCTGTGCACAACGGTTTACCCCAGTCTCGTTCGTGAGATGGGCGTCTCGTTTGGTGGGAGCCGCAAGATTGACGACGTAACGCACGGATCGGTGATGAGCCAAATGATTGGGGCTGGTTTGCCCGGGGGAATTGTCGCCGGAATGATTGCTGATACCTGCAATGAGGTTCCAGACGCGCTAAGAGACGCCGCGCGCGGTCTCAAAGAAGAGGGTTTTCCCGAAGCGGAGGTAATGTTCGAGAAGATCATTCCAGAAGTGCAAGCTCGTCTAAGCAGGATCGCCTTATAGTAAAAACGTGCCATCCCAAACAAAACGTGCCATCCCAAACGGGGCGGCACGCCATTTTTTCCATCAGACAACTCGCTGAAGTAAGGCTGCGAAGGCCGCGAGGCCGGGAGGGGTTTCCTAAGGGCACATCCCGCAGCCGCGAAGCGGCGAGGACGTGCCTGTGGAAACCCCGCAGGCCCCGCGGCCGGTGGGAGCAACGCTACTTTACGACCAAGATGTCGCAGTCGGTGTTGCGTAGCAGGAACGTCGAAATCGAACCCAGGAGCGCGTACTTGATCGAGGACAGGCCGCGTGCGCCGCAGAGCACCAGGTCGGGCTTGACCACGTCGAGCATTTCGTCCTTGAGCGTCTCGCGAATACGGCCGGCGCGAATCATGACCTCGACCTCGGGAATGTCGGGATTAGCCTTGGCCTCTTCGAGCTGCTTGGCGATGGAGTTCTTAAATGCCTCCTCTAGGCCGTTGACCAGATCGACCGGATAGGAGCCAGCACTCTCGAGTGCCGTGGAATCGATAACGTGGCCGATAATCAGCTTGGCGCCGTTGTTCGCGGCAACCTTGATGGCGCGTGCGAGCACAAAATCCTGCTGCTCAGTACCGTCGAGTGAAACAAATACCTTGGTGTAGCCCTCGTTCATGGTTTCCTCCTTGGTCTATCGCACGGGCGTGGGGCTCGTGCATCGGGCGGACGCGGATGCGTGGCCGCCGGACACTTTATCTTGTTGCAGTTATACCCAAGGATTTGGGTTTGACCGCTCGCAATTCTGTGAACGGGCGAGTTTTTTGGTAAGGGTAGGCGCGGGTGCGCCTCCAACGGTTGATAATGGGACATCGCCCGCAACCGTCCGCAGAACAACTATCGGCGGGTGTCTAACGAGGGGGTCCCTTTGGATATCATCGAGCTTCTAAAATCTGCCTTCATGGGCCTGGTCGAGGGCATCACCGAATGGCTGCCTGTTTCGTCGACCGGTCACATGATCTTGGTGGACGAGTTCGTCAAGATGAACGTGAGCGAGACGTTCTGGAATATGTTCCTGGTCGTGATTCAGCTTGGCGCCATTTTGGCCGTCTGCGTTTTGTTCTTCTACGACCTCAACCCGTTTTCTCCCAGCAAGGGCAAGGAGGGCCGTCGCGACACCTGGGTGCTATGGGGCAAGATTGTGCTCGGCTGCATTCCCGCCGCGGCGATCGGTCTGCCGCTCAACGACTGGATGGAGGAGCATTTCTACAATGCTCCCGTCGTGGCGCTGGCGCTCATTGTGTACGGCGTGCTGTTTATCGTGATCGAGAACTGGCGCGCGAACAAGCGCGACCAGGCCGCTCTTGCCGGTTCGTTTGGTTCTCGTGCTGTGGTGTCGGGTGGACGTCCCGCCGGTGCACACTTTGCGGCGCCCGCCGCGGCTACCGCTGAGGATGAGGACGATGACGATAGCCTGGACTTTGGCTCCATCACTACGCTCGAGGATCTGAGCTGGAAGACCGCGCTGGGTATCGGTTGCTTCCAGGTGCTTTCGCTGATTCCGGGCACATCGCGCTCCGGCTCCACCATCATCGGCGGCCTGCTTTTGGGCTGCACGCGCTCGGTGGCGTCTAAGTTCACGTTCTTCCTGGCTATTCCCGTTATGTTTGGCGCAAGTGCGCTCAAGCTGGTCAAGTACTTCGTTAAGGGTGGCACCTTCGGCACCAACGAGATCGCCATCCTGGGCGTGGGCTGCATCGTGGCCTTTGTGGTTTCGCTTATCGCCATCAAGTGGCTTATGGGTTTCGTCCGCCGTCATGACTTCAAGTGCTTCGGCGTCTACCGCATCATTCTGGGCATCGTGGTGCTCGCGTACTTCTTCGTCCTGGAGCCTATGCTCGGCCTGTAACTTGGTTGATGCTGCGCGGCGGCCAGAGCGACAACTTGTCATTCAAAGAGGGTGGCATGACCAAAAGGTCTATGCCGCCCCCTTTTGGTGCAATGGGGCGGGCCTGACGGTGGCGCACGGAGTCGTGGTGTGATTTGCGTCGGTGTCCGCGCGGCTCGGTATACTGGTACGGCTCAAACTATGGCGCCGCCCGCAGGCGCGCCGTCCGTCAGATGAGGAGTCGCCCATGACCCAGCCCCTGCCCTGGGAAAAGAACGCCGCGGTACCCGTACCGCCCGCGCCGGAACCCGTGCCGCTCGATGCATACACCGCCCCCGCTGCGCCGGAGCCCGAGCTCGTTCCGCTCGACATCTACGACGCTCCCGCGCCGGCGCCCAAGCCCGCCAAACCGCTCGTCGACATCGACAGCCTTAATCCCGCCCAGCGCGAGGCGGTCCTGTCCACCGAGGGCCCGTTGCTGGTGCTCGCCGGCGCCGGCTCGGGCAAGACCCGCGTCTTGACCTTCCGCATCGCACATATGCTCGGCGACCTGGGTGTTAAGCCTTGGCAGGTTCTTGCCATTACGTTTACCAACAAGGCCGCGGCAGAGATGCGCGAGCGTCTGGCGGCACTCATTCCCAGCGGCACCCGTGGCATGTGGGTGTGTACCTTCCATGCTATGTGCGTGCGCATGCTGCGCGAGGACGCCGACCTGTTGGGCTACACCGGCCAGTTCACCATCTACGATGACGATGACTCAAAGCGCATGGTGCGTGACATTATGCAGGCGCTCGGCATCGAGCAAAAGCAGTTCCCCATCAACATGATCCGCAGCAAGATCAGTTCGGCCAAAAACGCCATGATCGGCCCCGAGGACATGCTCAAGAGTGCCGATAGCCCCAACGACAAAAAGGCCGCGCAGGTCTACTTGGAGCTGGAGCGCCGCCTACGCGCTGCCAATGCGATGGACTTTGATGACCTGCTCGTGCGCACGCTCGAGCTGCTGCGCACCCGCCCCGAGGTGCTCGATAAGTACCAAGAGCGCTTCCGCTACATTAGCGTCGACGAGTATCAGGACACCAACCACGTCCAGTACGAGATCGCCAACCTGCTGGCCGCCAAGTACCAAAACCTCATGGTCGTGGGCGACGACGACCAGTCCATTTATAGCTGGCGTGGTGCCGACATCACCAATATCCTGGACTTTGAGAAGGACTTTAAAGACTGCAAGACCGTTAAGCTGGAGCAGAACTACCGCTCTACTGGTCATATCCTGAGTGCCGCCAACGCCGTGGTGCGCCATAACTCGCAGCGCAAGGACAAGCGCCTGTTTACGGCCGAGGGCGATGGCGAGAAGATCCAGGCCTTCCAGGCGAGCGACGAGCGCGACGAGGGCCGCTGGATTGCCGGCGAGATCGAGAAGCTGCACTCCAAGGGCACGAGCTACGACGATATCGCCGTGTTCTATCGTACCAACGCCCAGTCGCGCATTCTCGAAGATATGTTCCTGCGCGCGGGCGTGCCCTACAAGATCGTGGGCGGCACGCGATTCTTCGACCGTGCCGAGATCCGCGACGTCATGGCCTACCTTAAGATGATCGTGAACCCGGCCGACGAGATGAGCGTCAAGCGCGTCATCAACACACCTCGCCGCGGCATCGGTTCCACCTCGATCCAAAAGATCGAGCAGCTGGCGCGCGACAACCGCTGCTCGTTCTTCCAGGCTTGCGAGATCGCGTGTGCCGAAACCGGCATGTTTAGCGCCAAGGTGCGCAACGGCCTGTCGAGCTTTGTGTCGCTGGTGCGCGAGGGTCGCCGCATGGACGGCGAGCTCAAGGACGTTGTCGAGATGATCGTCGATAAGACGGGCTTGCTGCAGGCGTTTCGCGCCGAGGGCACCATGGAGTCCGAGAGCCGCGCCGAGAACATCCAGGAATTCCTGGGCGTCGCTGCCGAATTTGAGGAGACGCACGAGGACATCGAGGGTACGCTCGAGAGCTTGGAAGAGCTGCGCGCAGCCGGTGTTGCCGACGTGCCTGCCGGCGCCGAGCCCGAGCCCGTCGTGGTGAGCGCGCCTGCGCCCGAACCGGGGCCATCTGCCCCGGCATCCTCGTTTGAGGCACTCGTCGGCGCGCGCGATGCCGCGGGCTCCAATCCGCTCGATAGCCTGGCTGCTCCGGCGCTGTCTCCGCAGGATGCCCTGGCTGCTGCCATCGCGGGCAACGCGTATGCCGCGCCGACGGAGATGCCGGCGGGTGCCGTGCATGCCGACGAGATTGAGCGCACCTACGGTCCGCTCACCTGTAAGGCGCTGCCGGCACTCATGGAGTGGCTGGCCCTGCGCTCCGACTTGGATTCCCTGGCCGGCGAGACGCATGCCATCACCATGATGACCATCCACTCCGCCAAGGGCCTGGAGTTCCCTGCGGTGTTCGTGGCCGGCATGGAGGAGGGCATCTTCCCGCACGTGCACGACTTTGGCGGCAGCGATGACCCGGGCAAGCTCGAGGAGGAGCGTCGCCTGGCCTACGTTGCCATCACGCGCGCCCGTAAGCGCCTGTTCCTGACCTATGCGGCCACGCGTCGCACCTACGGCTCGACCTCTGCCAACCCGCGCTCGCGCTTCCTCAACGAGATTCCGTTTGAGGATATCGAGTTTAGCGGTATCGGTTCTGCCGGTTTTGAAGGCACGGGTTGGGAGAAGCGCGGCGACCGTCACGGCACCTTTGGCTCGGGCATGGGTTCGGATATGTATGGCGGCAAGGTGTTTGGTTCGCATACGCGCTCGACCGGCGGTTCCGGTTCGCGCGGCGGATCGAGCTTTGACGATTTCTTTGGTGGCAGCAGCTACGGGACCGAGCGCCATCGTGGGGTCTCGCCCGACGCTGGCCGTGTTGCCTCGACCTTTGGCTCGGGCGCACCGCGAGCCAAAAAGCCCTCGTCCAAGGTGTCCCCGACGGTGGAGCGCAAGGTCGATCGCGCCAGCGCATCGCAGGACTTTGCCGCAGGCGATACCGTGAGCCACAAGACCTTTGGCACGGGTACCGTGATCTCGGTCGCTGGAGACATGATCGAGGTCCAGTTCGAAAAGACCGGCCAGACCAAAAAGCTGATGAAGGGCTTTGCGCCGATCGTCAAGCTGAATGCCTAACTGCGAGGTTGACCGGGCGCGCCGGGGGCTTTGGTCGCCTGCTCGGACAGTCCTGCTCGCACGGAGAGCACATTAAGTGCTCTCCGGCTCGTGCGGAACTCGCGATCGACCAAAGCCCCCGGCGCGCCCTCTTCCTTGCGGCGTTTTGGCCTGCAGCTTGCGAACGTCGCTTTGCTCGTTCGCTTTTTGATCTGGAGAGCCGGGTGGGCTGATATATAGATACGAGTAGGGGCTCCCCCGTTGATGAACGGGGGAGCCCCTTGTTTCGTTTTGGTTGTTGTTGCGAACTAGAGGTGGCTGATGATCAGTTCCATCTTGCCTTCGAGGTCAATGGAGCTGACGGTGCTCGGAGCTAGCAGGTGGCTTCCCTTGTGGACGGGGTCGCCGCAGACGGTGCCTTCGCCGTCGATGACCGACAGGCACATGAAGGGCCAGCGCTGGTCGATGGTTTTGCTGCCGTCGACGCGCACGCGATCGACGGTGTAGCAGGAGTTAGACTCGAGCTCGGTCACGCCGTTCATCTCGGGCGCGGTCACCGTGCCGTCGGTCGGAGCCTGGGCATCAAAGTCGATGCAGTCGAGGCTCTGCTCAATGTGCAGTGGGCGCAGCTTGCCGTCGGTGCCGGGACGGTCGTAGTCGTACAGGCGATACGTCACGTCGCTCGACTGCTGCGTCTCCAAAATGAGCGTGCCGGTCTTGATGGCGTGCACGGTACCGGAATCAATCTGGAAAAAGTCGCCCTTGTGGATCGGCAGTACGTTGAGCATGTCGTCCCAGCGGCCGTCCTCGATCATCTGCGCGGCCTCGGCGCGGTCGTGCGCGCGCTGGCCGACAATGATCGTGGCACCGGGCTCGCAGTCCAACACATACCAGCACTCGGTTTTGCCCAGGCTGCCGTTCTCGTGCTTGGCGGCGTACTCGTCGTTGGGATGAATCTGGATCGAAAGGTCGTCCTTGGCGTCCAGAATCTTAATGAGCAGCGGGAACTCCTTGCCCTCGCAGTTGCCAAAGAGCTCGCGATGCTCGGCCCACAGCCACGACAGCGTGTGGCCGGCATACGGGCCCTCCGCAATCTGGCAGTCGCCGTTGGGGTGGGCCGAGATGGCCCAGCACTCACCGATGGGGCCATCGGGAATGTCGTAGCCAAATACGGTTTCGAGCTGGCGACCGCCCCAGATCTTCTCGTGGAAGATCGGCGTCAGCTTAATCAAATCGGACATGTTCATACCCCCATTGTGTTGCGCGGGCGCTGCACAAAACAGCTCAAAGCGAGCGCCCGGATGACTACAAAAACCTATGCCAACGTTACGTTGTGCAACTCAAAGCGGTCGCCAACGTTGCGCGAGACCGAATACTCAAAGGCGGCGCCGCTGTCCAAAAAGCCAATCTGGGTGAGCTCGAGCAGGGGAGAGCCAGGCTTGGTGTCCAAGCGCTCGGCTTCTTCCTCGGTTGCTGCCACGGCGCGAATGGTACGGTGGAAGCTCGAAATCTTCAGCCCACATTGCTCGCGGATGAAGTGGTAGACCGATCCGTACAGGTCCTTCTTTTTAAGGCCTGGAATCAGCTCGAGGGGCATGTAGGTGTACTCGATAACGATGGTCTTCTCATCGGCCTGACGCACGCGCACGATGTGATAGGCAAAGTCATCCTCGGCAATTCCCAGCTGGGCTGCGATGTCCGCTGGTGGATTAACAATCGAGAAATCGTAGACCACCGAGGTCACCTTCTCCCCGCGGTGCTCATACGAAAAGCCCTGGGCACGGTCGTTTTTGCCCTGGAAAAACGCCTGACCGGGAAGTCCCGCCGTGTCCTTAACGTAGGTACCCGATCCGCGTCGGCTGGTAATAAGACCTTCCTCGGTGATTTGCTCGATAGCTCGTTTGACGGTGATTTTGGAAACGCTATAGAGCTCGCAGAACTCAACGACGGTGGGAAGCTTGTCGCCCGGTTTAAGAGTGCCATCCTCGATGCTTCGACGAATATCTGCAGCTATCGCCTCGTATTTGGGAATCATTGAACCTCCTTTCCGACATATATCAATACGCAAGTAAGTATAACCCTTAACAAGGCACCCATATAACCTTTATCTAAGAAGCTCGAGAAAGAAAAAAGAAGAAGACGCTTTACTTTTTGAATTAGAGCGCTATAGTTTAAGCAACGAACGGAATCTTTCCGCAGAACAGGATCGACCGTTTGGGGATGGTTTTGTTTTGGCGGGTTGGATATCGGTATGACCGGTGCGCGCCCGCGCCGGATAACCTGCCAAAGCAAACCCGTCTCCAACCGGAAGCTCTAGAACACGAAAGCGAGGACTTTGATGGCACAGTATCAGCTGCCCAACGACTTCTTCTTTGGCGCTGCTATGTCCGGCCCGCAGACTGAGGGTCAGTGGAACCAGGGCGGCAAGCTCGAGAACCTGTGGGACACCTGGTCCATCCAGGATCTGGGCTCGTTCTACAACTGCGTTGGCTCTTACGCCGGCAATGACTTTATGGCCAAGTACCAGGAAGACCTTCGCATTTTGAAGGACTTGGGCCTGGATACCTATCGCACTTCCATCCAGTGGAGCCGTCTGCTCGATGCCGACGGCAACCTCAACGAGGAAGGCGCCGCGTGGTATCACGAGTTGTTCCGCGCCTCTCGCGAAGCCGGCCTGGAGCCGTTTGTCAACTTGTACCACTTTGACATGCCCACCTACCTTTTTAACCGTGGCGGCTGGGAGAGCCGTGAGGTTGTCGAGGCTTACGCACATTACGCCGACGTCGCCTTCCACGAGTTTGGCCAGGAGATCAAGTACTGGTTCACCTTTAACGAGCCCATCGTCGAGCCCGAGCAGCGCTATCAGGAGGGCGTGTGGTTCCCGCAGCTCCACGACTTTAGCCGCGCTCGCACCGTGCAGTATCACATCTCGCTGGCACATGCGCTGGCCGTGGCCAACTACCGTCGCGCCTATGACGAGGGCGCCGTTCGCAGCGATGCCAAGATCGGCATGATCAACTGCTTTACCCCGGTCTACACCAAGGAGAACCCCAGCGAGGCGGACCTCGAGGCCGTGCGTATGACCAGCGGCATCAACAACCGCTGGTGGCTCGACCTCATTACCAAGGGCGAGCTTCCCGCCGACGTGCTCGACAGCCTGGCCGAGGGCGGCGTTAAGCTTCCGTTCCGTGCCGGCGACCAAGAGATTCTTAAGCAGGGTGTTGTCGACTGGCTCGGTTGCAACTACTACCACCCCACGCGCGTTCAGGCGCCGGCGAGCAAGATCGACCAGTACGGTCTGCCGCACTTTGCCGACGAGTACGTGTGGCCCGACGCCGTTATGAACGAGAGCCGCGGCTGGGAGATCTACCCGCAGGGCCTCTACGACTTTGGCATGGACTGCGCTAAGAACTACCCCGATCTTGAGTGGTTCGTTTCCGAGAACGGCATCGGCATCATGGACGAATACAAGAACCGAGACGCCGAAGGAACCATCCAGGATGACTACCGCGTCGACTTTGTACGCCAGCACCTGGAGTGGGTTGCCAAGGCAATTGCCGAGGGCGCCAAGTGCCGTGGATACCATTATTGGGCCGTCATCGATAACTGGTCTTGGGCGAATGCCTTTAAGAACCGTTACGGTTTTGTCGAGGTCGACCTTATGGACGGCTACAAGCGCCGCCTTAAGAAGTCGGCAGCTTGGCTCAAGCAGGTCGCCACGACTCACGTGGTTGATTAGCGAACGGGCGAACGCCCAGACCGCGCGCCGCTGCGCGCAACACATGGCACATCTGGTGGCAGAGGGCGACAGACCACCGTGCGCATAGGAGAAGGCCGGATTTGAAAGTTAGGAGCAATCATGGCCAGTGACAACGGAAAGAGCTTCCTCGACAAGTTTGCCGAGGTCTCTGCGAAGGTGGGAAACCAGGTTCACCTGCGTTCCCTGCGTGACGCCTTCGCGACCATCACGCCGCTCTATATCCTTGCGGGTATCGCGGTTCTTATTAACAACGTCGTGTTCCCTCTGTTCCCGCTCGATGCGGCGGGCCTTGCCAACCTTCAGACGTGGGGTTCGGCAATTACGCTGGGCACCCTCAACGTCTCTGCCATTATCTTGGCCGGATTGATTGGCTACAGCCTCGCTAAGAACAAGCGTTTCGATAACCCGCTCGCTTGCGTGGTCGTCGCTATCTCTGCTTTCGTCATCATGATGCCGCAGCAGATCACCGCCTCGCTTGCCGCCACGAGCCCGCTGCTCACCGACAAGATCACCTCCGCCGAGGTCACGGGCGCCCTTTCGACTGCCAACACCGGCACCAACGGTCTGTTCTCGGCTATTATCATCGCCCTGCTTTCCGTCTCGCTCTTCATCAAGATTTCTGGCGTCGAGAAGCTCAAGGTTAAGCTGGGCGAGGGCGTGCCTCCCGCGGTCTCCAACTCCTTCAACGTCATGATCCCGATGCTGCTCAACCTCGCGATCTTCGCTCTTGCCGCAGCCCTGCTCGCCGTGTGCGCCGGCACCGATCTGTGCACCATCATCTCCACGTGCATCTCCAACCCGCTCAAGAGCATCATGAACGCCGGTCCGTGGGCTGTTATCCTCATCTACACCCTTGCTAACCTGCTGTTCTGCGTCGGTATTCACCAGTCCACCATCTCTGGCGCTACCGTCGAGCCGATCCTGACCATGCTCATCGTCGACAACATGGCTACCTTTGCCGCCGGTGGCACCATCCAGCCCGATCACTACATGAACATGCAGATCGTTAACAGCTTCGCCCTCATCGGCGGCTCGGGCTGCACCCTCATGCTTCTGCTCGACACGCTCCTGTTCTCCAAGAACAAGGCTTCCGAGACCGTTTCCAAGATGGCTATCCTGCCTGGTCTGTTCAACATCAACGAGCCGGTTATCTACGGTTACCCCATCGTGTACAACCTGCCGCTCATGATCCCGTTCGTCCTTCTTCCCGATCTGTTCATCGGCATCACCTATGGCCTTACCTGCGCAGGCATCATCAGCCCCTGCATCGCCCAGGTGCCCTGGACCATGCCTCCCGTCATCAATGCCCTGCTCGCTACGGGCTTTGACTGGCGCGCCGGCGTGTGGCAGGCTCTCGAGATTGTCATTGGCATGGCCGTCTACCTGCCCTTTATGAAGATTTCCGAGAAGGCAATCGCCAAGCAGGAGGCTCTCGCCGAGTAGAACGCCTAACGTTCGTCCCTTTCACCTTTGCGGGCGCCGGTACGCGGTGCCGGTGCCCGCGGCTCTCTCCCTTGCGTAAAGATACAGGGGAGCGGGCACAATAGCCGCAAGGAATACAACCAGTTGTCGTCTGCGCGCCGCGCAGTTATAAGGAGGAAACCATGAAGAAGATCATGCTCTGCTGCAATGCCGGCATGTCCACGAGCCTGCTGGTCCAGAAGATGCAGGCCGAGGTTGCAAACCGTGGTCTGGATATTGAGGTCGAGGCTCGTCCCATGAACGAGGCCCACGATCACCTGGACGAGTGCGACATGTTGCTGCTTGGTCCGCAGATCGGCTACACCAAGGGCGATTTTGAGAAGGAGGCCGCCGGTCGTTTTCCGGTCGAGGTCATCAACATGGTCGACTACGGCCGCATGAACGCTGCCGGCATCATCGACCACTGCGTCAGCGTGATGGGCTAGGTGCTCCGCATGGAGGATATGAACGAACTGCAGATGACCTGCTTCGAGATCATCAGCTACGTCGGTACCGCCAAGAGCATGTACATCAATGCCGTGCAAAAGGCCAAGGAGGGCGATTTTGACGCCGCCGAGGAGCTTATCAAGCAGGGCGACGAGGCCTATAACGGTGGCCACGATGTTCACATGGGGCTTCTGAAGAAGGAGGCCAACGGCGAGCGTAACGGCGAGGCCCCGTTGATTCTGCTGCATGCCGAGGACCAGATGGCCGGTACCGAGACCATGCGCGTCATGGCGACGGAGCTCATCGAGATTCACAAGCAGCTGCAGGTACTTCAGGCCTAGTCGGCGTTATCGCCGCGATGGGCCGTGCGGTCCAACAGACAACACAGTCCCTTTGACGGGCGCCGGGAGTCTCCGCCTCCCGGCGCCTTTATATTTGGGGAAGGTCTTGCGCGACCTATTAAGCGACCATTCGCGTTTCCCCAGATAAAGCCTGCCAAAACAAACCTGTCCCTTTTTGGTAGGTTTTTGCCTTGGGAGCGGTACCATACAGGCAATGTTTAAACGAGAAAGGTGGGCTCCCATGGAACCTAAGCAGTATTACATCGGCATCGACGTCGGCGGCACCTCGGTTAAGGAGGGCCTGTTCGACGAGGACGGCAACCTGCTTGCCAAGGCCAGCGTGCCCACGCCTCCCATCGTTGACGCTGCGGGCTTTGCTGCGGTGACTGAGGCTATCGACCAGGTGGTCGCCAAGGCCCAGATTCCGCGTGCCTTTGTGGCGGGCATTGGCCTGGCCGTTCCGTGTCCCATCCCGGCATCGGGCGATGCCAAGGTCAAGGCCAACATTGCCATTAACCTGCCCGAGCTGAGGATCGCCATTCAGAAGCACTGCCCCGACGCGGTCGTTAAATACGAGAATGATGCCAACGCCGCCGCCATGGGCGAGGCCTGGCTCGGCTCTGCCAAGGGCGTACAGAACGTGGTGATGGTCACCATCGGTACCGGCGTGGGCGGCGGCGTTATCGTTAACGGCGACGTGGTATCGGGTGTTGTGGGCGCCGGCGGCGAGATTGGCCACATGTGCCTGAACCCGGCTGAGGAGCGCACCTGCGGCTGTGGCGGCCATGGCCATCTGGAGCAGTATTCCAGCGCCACCGGCGTGGTGAGCAACTACCTTGCCGAGTGCAAGAAGGCGGGCGTCGAGCCCATTGAGCTCACCGGCCCCTCCGATTCCAAGGACGTGTTCCAGGCCTGCCGCGAGGGCGACAAACTCGCGCTGGCAGCTGCCGATACCATGGCTGACTATCTCGGCCGTGCTCTGGCACTTATCGCCAACGTGGTCGACCCCGAGATGTTCCTGATCGGTGGCGGCGCGTCCGCTTCGGCCGATGTCTACCTCGATAAGGTTCGCGAGCACTTTAAGCAATACGCGCTTTCCGCCTCGCGCGAGACGCCCATTAAGGTCGCTTCGCTCGGAAACGACGCCGGCATCATCGGCGCTGCCTACGTAGCCCTGCGCGCCGCCGGTAAATAGCTGCTGCAAGGGGGTCAAGTTGCTTTGCACCAACACGGTGCAAAAGGGACAGCCTTGGCCCCCATGCCTGCCCCAAAATATGCCGTGCCCCTTCCGTCTGCGAAGGCTCGGCGCCAGCGTGCTACCATAGCTACGTCCAAGTACACATATCAAGTGGAGGATATCCATGGCAAACGTTCTTGTTTTTGGTCACCAGAACCCCGATAACGACGCCATCATGAGTGCCGTCGTCCTGTCCCAGCTGCTTAACCAGGTTGAGTATGCCGGCAACACCTACGAGGCTTGCGCTCTGGGCCAGCTTCCGGCCGAGTCCGCCAAGCTGCTCGCCGATGCCGGCATTGCCGAGCCCCGCGTGATCGAGTCCGTCGAGGCCGGTCAGCTCGTCGTCCTCACCGACCACAACGAGTCCGCCCAGTCCGTCGCCGGCCTTAAGGACGCCACGGTCTTTGGTGTTGTCGATCATCACCGCATCGGCGACTTCGAGACCGCCGGCCCGCTGCACTACATCTGCCTGCCCTGGGGCTCCAGCTGCACCATCGTCACCAAGCTCGCCGGCGTGCTCGGCGTTGAGCTTTCCGACGTCCAGGCCAAGCTGCTGCTTTCGGCCATGATGACCGACACGCTCATGCTCAAGAGCCCCACCACCACCGATGTCGACCGCGCCGTCGCCGCCAAGCTCGGCGAGCAGGTGGGCGTCGACCCGGTCAAGTTTGGCATGGAGGTCTTCCTTACCCGCCCGTCCGGCTCCTTCACCGCTGCCGAGATGGTCGGCAACGACATCAAGATGTTCGAGCCCGCCGGCAAGAAGCTGCTCATCGGCCAGTACGAGACCGTCGACAAGACCCGCGCACTCGGCATGATCGACGAGATTCGCGAGGCCATGCGCGCCTACGCCGCCGAGAAGGGTGCTGACGGCATTGTCCTGTGCATCACCGACATCATGGAGGAGGGCTCGCAGGTTCTGCTCGAGGGCGAGACCGAGGCTGCTCAGAAGGGCTTGGGCATTGCCGACGAGCACGACGGCGTTTGGATGCCGGGCGTCCTCTCCCGTAAGAAGCAGGTCGCTGCCCCCATCATGGCCGCCTGCTAGGTTTAGTTGACCAAACGCCACGACCGGATCGCGGACGCCCCGCGCTCCGGTCGTTTTTTGTGCATGCGCCGCGTCGTCTCTTGGACAGGCGTGCCCGTGCCGTTGAGCAAATAATGTTCAACCTGTGGTTCCGCTTTTCGGCCGCGCCTGCGTGCTTGTCGTGCAGGGTAGGCTAGATGCAAGCGTAATACGTTAGAGCGCGGCGCCGCCACTTGGGCGGGCCGTGCTTTTTTAAGACGGGAGCTTTCCCGTGAAAGGAGCCGCCCATGGCAGCAACTGAGCAGCTGTTCAACGTCCGTGAGCGCAAGCGCTTTGAACGCCACGACATTTGGGAGCGCATCGCCGAGAACGGCACGATTTCCGCCGCCGTCATGGTCTTCGCCGCCATCGCCGCCGTCATTTGCGCCAATACCGATGCCTACGAGGCCATCCATCACTTTTTGGAGACCCCGCTGTATGTGGGTCTGGGCAACCTTACGGCCGGTCTCACCGTTGAGCTTTTCGTCAACGACTTCCTCATGGCGATTTTCTTTTTGTTGGTGGGCATTGAGCTTAAGTACGAGATGACGGTCGGCGAGCTCAAGAATCCGCGTCAGGCCATGCTTCCCATGCTGGCGGCCGTGGGCGGCGTCGTCGTTCCCGCCTGCATCTACCTGATCTTTAACCATGCCGGCGCCCGCAACGGTTGGGCCATCCCCATGGCAACCGATATTGCCTTTGCGCTGGGCGTGCTGTCGCTTTTGGGCAACCGCGTGCCCAACGGCGTGCGCGTGTTCTTCTCGACGCTCGCCATCGCCGACGACCTTATCTCCATCGCCGCCATCGCCATCTTCTACGGTCAGAGCCCCAATCCGTTTTGGTTGGGCGCCGCTGCGCTTGTGACCTGCGCGCTCGTGTGGCTCAACAAGACGCAGCATTACCGCCTTGCCCCGTATTCGGTACTGGGTCTGCTGTTGTGGTTCTGCATGTTCAAGAGCGGCGTACATGCCACGCTTGCCGGCGTCATCTTGGCCTTTACCATCCCGGCCAAGTGCGGCGTCAAGCTCGATAGCCTCACCGATTGGTTGGGCGAGTGCCTGCCGCTGCTCGATGACCGCTACGACGACGAGGCGCACATCTTGGGCCAGCATGACTTTACCGTCTCGACCACCAGGGTCGAGCGCGTCATGCACCGCGTGACCCCGCCGCTCATCCGCATGGAGCGTCTGATCTCCACGCCGGTCAACTTTGTGATTCTGCCGATCTTTGCGTTCGTGAACGCACAGGTTCGCCTAGTGGGCGTGGACATGAGCACGCTGCTCACCGACCCGGTGACGCTCGGCGTGTACTTTGGCATGCTGCTGGGCAAGCCGATTGGTATCTTTGGCATGACGTTTGCCCTGGTTAAGTTTAGGGTCTGCGAGCTGCCGCATAACGTTAACTGGCACATGATTGCCGGTGTGGGCATTCTGGGCGGCATCGGCTTCACCATGTCGATCCTCATCAGCGGCCTTGCCTTCCCGACGGCCCAGTTTGAGGTTCTGGCTGCCAAGGCCGCCATCCTTGCCGGTTCGGTCACCGCTGCCGTGCTCGGTATGATCTACATGAGCGTGGTCTGCAAACACCCCGCGCCCAAAGACAAGTAAAAGCATATACAAGTTTGAAAACGCCGCCTGTGGACACCATCACAAGCGGCGTTTTAGTCAATGGGGACGTTCTTAAATGACTAGGCTTATTCCACCGTTCCGTAGACGGCGCCCCAGCCGTGGGCGGCCAAGGCGGAGTTGAGCTGGTCGCAAAGTGACTGGCGGTCGTAGTAGCCGGGCGGCAAAAGGTTCACGATTTCCATGAGGTCGGGCGCCAGGTCCAAGATCTCGGCCTGCACGATGAGATCCAGGCGGTCGATGGCGCGGCGGTCGTAAAACAGCCCGTCGACCAGGCGCTGCAGGTCGCCGAATTCCTCGGCCTGAAACGATCCGTACTCCATAGTGCCTCCTTGGGCGCCCCACGCCGGCATGCGCGGCGATTCGTAAATCATTGCGATGAACTTAATCTATCACGGCTTCATGCCGTTGCGGCGGTGGCGGTCTATACTTAGACGAACTGCAACGTCCCGCTTCGCGAAAGGTCGCACCCATGCAGACGATCTACCAGAAGATGGAAACCACCGAACTCGATGCCGCCATCGATGCGCTCAAGGCCGAGGTCGCCGAGGTCAAGGCCAAGGGCCTGGCGCTCGACATGGCCCGCGGCAAGCCGTCGCCCTCCCAGGTGGACATCTCTCGACCCATGCTCGATATTCTCAATGCCGACGCCGATCTGCACGACGGCAACGTCGACTGCTCCAACTACGGCTGCTTTGAGGGCATTCCCTCGGCACGCAAGCTGGCGGGGGAGTTCCTGGGTTGCCCTGCCGAGCAGACGCTCGTACTGGGTTCGTCGAGCCTGCTAATCGAGCACGATATCGCCGGCATGTTCTGGCGCTGCGGCTCGTGCGGCAGCGAGCCTTGGGAGGCTTACGAGGCCGCGCATGACGGCAAGAAGGTTAAGTTCCTGTGCCCTGTTCCCGGCTACGACCGCCACTTTGGCATCACCGCCGACTTGGGTATCGAGAACGTCCCCGTCGCGATGACCGACAACGGCCCCGACATGGACGAGATCGAGCGCTTGGTTGCCGCCGACGACTCCATTAAGGGCATCTGGTGCGTGCCCAAGTATTCCAACCCCACGGGCATCACCTTTAGCGAGGACACCGTGCGTCGCCTGGTCGAGATGCCCACAGCCGCGCTCGATTTCCGCATCTTCTGGGACAACGCCTACTGCGTGCACGACCTGTACGACGAGGCCGACGAGCTCGCCAACATCTTCGATCTTGCCCGCGCGGCGGGCACCGAGGACCGCGTAGTGGCTTTTGCCTCGACGTCCAAGATTACCTTCCCGGGCGCCGGCATCGGCTTCATCGGTGCGAGCCCCGCGGTCATCGCCGAGTTCTCCAAGCGCCTGAAGGCCGGCCTCATCAGCGCCGACAAGCTCAACCAGCTGCGTCACGTGCGCTTCCTTCCCACCATCGAGGCGGTCAAGGAGCACATGAAAAAGCATGCCGAGTTCTTGCGCCCACGCTTTGAGGCCGTCGAGCGCAAGCTCACCGAGGGTTTGGGCGACACGGGCTGCGCCACTTGGACGCATCCCCGCGGCGGCTACTTTGTGAGCTTTGATGGTCCCGAGGGCTCGGCCCAAAAGGTCGCAGCGCTTTGTGCCGACCTGGGCGTCAAGCTCACGCCGGCTGGTGCTACCTGGCCTTATGGCAAGGATCCGCGCGACACCAACATCCGCATCGCGCCGAGCTATCCCACGGTCGATGACCTGGAGGCCGCGCTCGACGTGCTGGTGCTGGCCGTTAAGCTTGTCGCTGCCGAGCTTGCTCGTGCCGAGCGCGCCTAACGCCTAGGGCCCCGCAAGTCCGCGCCCAGTACTATCCGCACTTTCGATACGTAAAGGAGCGTATACATGGATTTGGGTATTTCCACCAACCCCACGCCGGAGATCTACACTATTAAGGTAACCGGCGAGATCGATATCTCTAACGCCGATAGCCTGCGCAATGCTATCGACCTGGCGCTCGAGCAGCCCACTGAGGCCGTTGAGCTCGATTTTGCCCAGGTGAGCTACATCGATTCGACGGGCATTGGCGTGCTCGTGGGCGCCGCGCACCACGCGGTCGACCACGGTAAGCGCTTTAGCTGCACTAATGTGCAGCCCCAGGTGATGCGCGTGGTTCAGCTGCTGGGCGTCGACCAGGAGATTTCGATCACGGCGGCATAATCTTTGCCCCCAAAAGGGCGTGCCGTTTGGCATATGTTTGTGATGCGCTCGGACGTTTTGGCGTCCGGGCGCTATACTTGACCGAATGAATAGACGAGTTCCGGCCGAATGGCGCGGTGCGGGCTCGACTCACATCGAGCCTTGGAGGTATGTGTGTTTGGTATTGGAGAGGGTGAGCTCGCGATCATCGTGGTCTTCGGCTTTTTGCTGTTTGGCCCGGATAAGCTCCCGCAGATGGGCCGCACGATCGGCCGTGCCATCCGTCAGTTCCGCGAGACGCAGGAAAAGATGACGGCCGTTGTTCAGTCCGAGATCATCGATCCGGTAAGCGAGGCCGCGTCGGCTCCGGTCAAGCCCAAGAAGGCTGCCGTCGATGACGATTCCGATGCGGACGAGGATGCCGTCGAGACGGCCGCGCCCGCAAAGAAGGAGACCTTTGCCGAGCGCCGTGCCCGCCTTGCCGCCGAGAAGGCTGCGAGCGAGGGTGCCACCGAGGGCGAAGGCGCTGCTGATGAGGCCGAGAGCGCCGAGCCTGCCAAGGCCGAGCCCGCTGCTGCCGCCGAGCCCGAGCCTGCTGCAGAGCCGGAGCCCGAGCCCGAGCCGGCAGAGCCCACGACGGCTGACCTCTACGCTCGTCGTCCCCGCAAGCGCAAGGCCGTCGTCGACCAGCTCGCTCGCGAGCTCGAGGCCGAGGACGACGCCGCTGCCGCCGACGCCCCGAAGGGAGGCGATGAGTAATGCCTATCGGACCTGCGCGTATGCCGCTCTTCGATCACCTGGGAGAGCTCCGTCGCCGCCTGACCATCGTGGTCGTGTCGGTGTTTGCCGCCGCTATCGTGCTGTATTTCGCCACGCCTGTTGTGCTCGACATCCTGGAAGATCCCATCCGCTCCTTTGTGCCGGACGGTAAGTTCTACATCACTACCACGCTCGGCGGCTTTGGCTTGCGCTTCTCGCTGGCCATCAAGATGGCCGTGGTCATGTGCACGCCCATGATCATCTGGCAGATTCTGGCGTTTTTCCTGCCGGCGCTTCGACCCAACGAGCGCAAGTGGGTCGTGCCCACGGTGCTCGCCTCGACGGTGCTGTTCTTCCTGGGCGCAATCTTTTGCTACTTCATCATCATCCCTGCAGGCTTTGAGTGGCTCATCGGCGAGACCTCGGCCGTCGCTACGGCGCTGCCCGATCTGGAGAACTACGTCAACATGGAGCTGCTCTTTATGATCGGCTTTGGCGTGGCGTTTGAGCTGCCGCTCATCATCTTCTACCTGTCCGTCTTCCACATCGTGTCCTACGCTGCTTTCCGCGGTGCCTGGCGTTACGTATACGTTGGCCTGCTTGTGGGCTCGGCTGTGATTACGCCTGACGGCTCGCCCGTTACGCTCGGCCTCATGTATGGCGCCCTGCTCTCGCTTTACGAGATTTCGCTTGCCATCGCCCGTGTGGTCATTACCGCGCGCGAGGGCAAGGAGGGCTTGTTCGTGAGTCGTCTGGACCTGTTCTCGGACGACGAGGACGACGAGGAGTAAATCGGTATGCACGAGGTTGGCATTGTCAACGGCATACTCGATACAGTGATTCGCGCGGCGCGTGGGGCGGGGGCCTCGCGCGCCGTTTTGGTAACGCTGCGTATCGGGGATATGACCGAGGTCGTGCGCGAGGCACTCGACTTTGCATGGGAGACATTTCGCGACGAGGACCCGCTCACGCGCGGCTGCGAGCTTGCCGTAGAGGAAGTCCATCCACAAAGCGAGTGTCTGGACTGCGGCGAGGTCTTTGAGCACGACCGCTTCCATTGCCGTTGTCCCCAGTGCGGTGGCGCCAATGTGCGCCTACTGCACGGCCGCGAGCTCGACATCGCCAGTATAGAAATCGAAACCCCCGACGATTAGCCCGCCAGCCACCTGGGGACGGGGTATAAATGTTGGAAATTAAGGAGTGCCGAATATGGCCGAGAAAACGATTGATATCGCGTCGCCGATTCTGTCGCGCAATGAGCGCCTGGCAGATCAGCTGCGACAGCGATTTGAAGAGACAAACACCTATGTGATCAATGTGTTGTCGAGCCCCGGCTCGGGCAAGACTACCACGATCCTGGGCACCAACGAGCGTCTACGTGACAAGGCCGGCCTGCGCTGTGCCGTCATCGAGGGCGATATCGCCTCGGATGTCGACGCCATCACCATGAAGGAAGCCGGCATGCCCGCCATCCAGATCAACACGGGCGGCCTGTGCCATCTCGAGGGCAACATGATCATGGAGGCGGTTGACGCCTTCGACCAGGCTGTGGGTCTTCAAAACATCGACGTCATCTTTATCGAAAACGTGGGTAACCTGGTCTGCCCAGTCGACTTTGACCTGGGCGAAAACCTGTCCATCATGATTCTCTCGGTGCCCGAGGGCGACGACAAGCCCATCAAGTACCCGGGCATCTTCCAGCACGCCGGCGCGCAGCTGCTCAACAAGGTCGATGTGGCCCCGGCTTTCGATTTTGACATGGATAGGTATACTAAGACACTCGATGACCTCAATCCGCAGGCGCCGCGGTTTTCCGTTAGCGCGCGTAAGGGCGAGGGCATGGATGCCTGGTGCGATTGGCTCATCGGGCAGATTGAGCAAGCAAGGGCGTAAGTCGGCCGCCACAAGCGCGGGCGCAGCCGCAGAGACACGAGATAGGAGCCTCTTTTGAAGCTCATCATCGCAGAGAAAAACGACGCCGCGCGTCAGATTGCCGAGCGTCTGTCCACGGGCAAGCCCAAAAAGGACAAGGTGTACAACACCGCCATCTACCGTTTTGAGTGGAAGGGCGAGGAGTGCGTGACGATCGGCCTTGCCGGTCACATCCTTGCGCCCGATTTTTGCGACAGCGTGCTGTTCGATAAAAAGCTGGGCTGGTATTCGGTCACCGAGGACGGCGAGATACTGCCGGCCGACATGCCCGATGGCCTGGCTCGTCCGCCTTACGACACCAAGCGTAAGCCGTTTCTTGCCGATGGCATTTCCATCAAGGGCTGGAAGCTCGAGAGCCTGCCGTATCTCACCTGGGCCCCCGTCATTAAGTTGCCGGCCGAGAAAGAACTCATTCGCTCGCTCAAGAACCTTGCCAAGAAGTCCGACAGCGTCATCATCGCCACGGACTTCGATCGCGAGGGCGAGCTGATCGGTTCGGACGCCCTCAACAAGGTGCGCGAGGTTGCGCCCGACCTGCCGGTCGCCCGCGCCCAGTACTCTTCGTTTACCAAGGCCGAGATCACGCAGGCCTTCGATAATCTCGTCTCGCTCGACCAGAATCTGGCCGACGCTGGCGAGAGCCGTCAGCACATCGACCTCATTTGGGGTGCGGTGCTCACGCGCTACCTGACGCTCGCCAAGTTTGGCGGCTTTGGCAACGTGCGTTCCGCCGGCCGCGTGCAGACGCCGACGCTCGCCCTGGTGGTTGAGCGCGAGCGCGAGCGCATGGCGTTTGTGCCCGAGGACTATTGGCAGATTCGCGGCATGGGCGCCGCGCAGGGTGCTGCCGAGGACGACCGCTTTAAGATTGCGCACAAGACGGCACGCTTTACCGACAAGGATGCTGCTGAGACGGCGTACGGACATGTTGACGGCGTTGCGACGGCAACCGTCGCCGCGGTGACCAAGCGTTCGCGCAAGCAGCAGCCGCCCACGCCGTTTGCGACCACCTCGCTGCAGGCTGCCGCCGCGGCCGAGGGCATCTCGCCTGCACGTACTATGCGCATCGCCGAGTCCCTCTACATGGCCGGTCTCATCAGCTACCCGCGTGTCGACAATACCGTGTACCCTGCGACGCTCGATCTGGGCGCCGTGGTGAGCGACCTGGCAAAGATCAACCCGGCGCTGGCGCCCGTGTGCAAAAAGGTGCTCGCCGGTCCCATGAAGCCCACGCGCGGCAAAGTCGAAACCACTGACCACCCGCCTATCTATCCCACGGGCGAGGGCGATCCGTCCACGCTCGACGGCGGTCAGCGCAAGCTCTACGACCTCATCGCCCGCCGCTTCCTGGCAACGCTTATGGGGCCCGCGACCATCGAGAACACCAAGCTCGAGCTCGACGTGAACGGCGAGCCGTTCGTGGCTTCGGGCGATGTGCTCGTGACTCCGGGCTTCCGCGAGGCCTATCCGTACGGCCTTAAACGCGACGAGCAGATGCCGCCGCTGGAGCAGGGCGACACGGTCGACGTGTTCGACATTAAGCTCGAGGCCAAGCAGACCGAGCCGCCCGCGCGCTACAGCCAGGGCAAGCTCGTGCAGGAGATGGAAAAGCGTGGCCTGGGTACCAAGTCCACGCGCGCGAGCATCATCGAGCGCCTGTACGCCGTGCGCTACCTCAAAAACGATCCTGTGGAGCCGAGCCAGCTGGGCATCGCCATCATCGACGCGCTGACGCAGTTTGCCCCGCGCATCACGAGCCCCGATATGACCAGCGAGCTCGACGGCGACATGACCCGCGTGGAG
Organism: Collinsella sp.; assembly: GCA_048367555.1. GTDB lineage: Bacteria > Actinomycetota > Coriobacteriia > Coriobacteriales > Coriobacteriaceae > Collinsella. Next base: position 206,857 of record DBGCAP010000013.1, on the reverse strand, counting down.
CGCGGCGAGGATACCGAAGAGCATGTCGTGACGCACTCGCGCGCGCTGCTGGCCGGCGTGCTCGACGAGCTGCTCAAGCATACGCAGGAACTGGGCGACGCTATCAGCGACGCCGTCACGGCCGATGCGCGTGTGGGCGCTTGTCCCAAGTGCGGCAAGGACTTGGTTATGAAGACGAGCGCCAAGACCCGCGGCAGCTTTATCGGCTGCATGGGATGGCCCGACTGCGATGTGACCTATCCGGTGCCGAGCGGCGTCAAGGTGAGCCCGCTCGAGGGCGAGGCTGCCGTGTGCCCCGAATGCGGTGCACCGCGCATTAAGTGCCAGCCGTTCCGCCAGAAGGCTTTCGAGATTTGCGTGAATCCGACGTGCCCCACCAACTACGAGCCCGACCTTAAGGTGGGCGAGTGCAAGGTGTGTGCCGAGGCTGGGCGTCACGGCGACCTGATCGCACACAAGAGCGAAAAGAGCGGCAAGCGCTTTATCCGCTGCACCAACTATGACGACTGCGGCGTGAGCTATCCGCTGCCGGCGCGTGGCAAGCTCGAGGCGACGGGCGAGACCTGTCCCGAGTGCGGCGCCCCCATCGTGGTGGTCAACACGGCGCGCGGTCCGTGGCGTATCTGCGTCAACATGGACTGCCCGACCAAGGAGAAGAAGCCCGCCCGCGGCCGCAAGACTGCGACCAAGGCGAGCACGGCGAAGAAGACCACGGCGGCAAAGAAGACTTCGACCGCTAAGAAGTCGACCACCAAGAAGACTGCCGCGAAAAAGACGACCGTCAAGAAGGCCGCCGACAAGTAGCGACGCAGCCGAAACATTGCCCAAAACAAAAAAAACGAGCGAGGGTCTATGATCATCGCTCATTTTTTTGCGTAGTCATTGGGGGCGTTCTTGAATGACTAGTCGTTTAAGAACGTCGCATGCGACTAGTTCACCTCGACAGGCTTGGCTCCGGGATAGCGGTTCTCAAAGTCCTGACGGTACTTGTTGCTGTTGGTTCCCGGCTCGTTGTCGCGTGCCAGCGGCGTCACGATTTCGTCCTTATGGTCCGCGGGCTTTGCGTACTTTAGGCTGATCTCCCAGGCATCGCAGATCGCGTCGATGCGGTTGTCCAGGTCGTCATACAGGGCAACGATGTCTTTCCAGGAGCTGTAATTCTTAGAGCCCATGGGGACGTCCAGGTCCTCGACGATATCGTAGTACTGCTCGATGGTGTCTTCCGTGCACTCGGCGACGTCGGCGAGATTTTGACGGGCGGTGCGATCTTCTTCCAGATAGCTGCCATTGAAGGCCTGCGCGCAGGCGCGGACCTGGCTATCGAGATCTTCGAGCTGATCGTAGTATTCGCTCAGGTGACGGTAGAGGTTTTGCTCGGAGAGGGTCGCCTGGCTGCCATCCTCGTCGTCATCGTCGTCATCGTCAAAAAGGCTATTGGGGTCGTCGAGAGGCTTGAGGTCATCATCGTCAACATCATGGTGCAGCTTAGTAACCTCGGCAGTCGTCTGCGTGGCACCGTTGTCGAAAGGCTTGATCACAAAGAAAATGACCAGGGCGATGATGATTGCCACCAGCACAACGATAACGGCGATAAGCGCCTTGGTAGCGCTCTTTTTTGCGGCGGGAGCCTGCGGTGAATCGGTCGCGTACACAGACGCCGGTTGCTGTTGGGCCGGGGTGCCCGCGATGGGTATGCGCTGCGTCGTCTCGACCGCTGCGGGGTCGGCAGCGGGGTCGGGGCGATAGGCGAGGGGGTCGTCCGGTTTGGTTTGTGGCGTATCGAGGGAGCCGGTCTGTTCAAACGCGGGTTGGCCATTGCTTGCAGTTGTTTGCTCAACGGGTGCACCGCATGAGGTGCAGAACTTGGCATCGTCTGCAAGAAGCTTGCCGCACGAGGCGCAATACCGAGACATTGCCGCTCCTTTCGTCACATTTCAAATCAATACGACGATTATACCCACCGCCCAAAAAAGCCGGTGGTTAGGGACGTTCCTTTTCGGACGGCACTTTAGGAACGTCCCTAACTGTCGCCTGGTCATTCAAGAGCGTCCCCAATGGCTAGGTGGGATTTGGGACGCGCCGAGCACTGGGGTATCATGGCTTGGTTGATATATCTGCATTTACGCGCCTTGTAGGAAGGGGCTGCGCCCATGGCTTTTGAGCCCGCTCAACATAGCTTTATCACGCTCGAGGGCGTCGACGGTGCCGGCAAGTCCACGCAGGCGCGCCTGCTTGCCCGCGCGCTCGAGCTCGCTGGCCACCAGGTTGTGAGCCTGCGCGAACCGGGCGGCACCGCCATCAGCGAAAAGATCCGTGCTCTGCTGCTCGACCCCGCCAATACGGCGATGGGCGACACCTGCGAGTTGCTGCTCTATGAGGCGGCGCGCGCCCAGTTGGTGCACGAGGTCATCGCGCCCGCCCTCGCGGCCGGCAAGGTGGTCCTGTGCGACCGCTTCTACGATTCCACAACCTGCTACCAGGCATTTGCCGACGGCCTCGATCGCCAGATGGTGCGCGATGCCAACAGCCTGGCCGTCGCGGGGACGCACCCGGCGCTCACGCTCGTCTACCACATCACGCCCGAGCAGGCGGCGTTGCGCATGGCCGCCCGTGGCGCGGCGGATCGCATGGAGGCAAAAGGCATGGCATTCCAGGAGCGTGTCTACCAGGGCTTTTGCGCAATTGCCGCCGAGGAGCCAAATCGCGTAAAGCTTATCGACGCCACCGCGCCCATCGAGGAGGTCTTCGGGAAGACGGTCGAGCAGGTTCGCGCGTACGGTCTCGACATTCCGCAAGACGCCGTCGTCGCTGCGCTTGCCAAGGAGGCCGAGTAACATGGCCCCCGCTCAGGCAAGCCTGCTGGCCAAGCTCGACACTCAAGAGCGCGTGCGCGATTTTTTGACCAACGCCGTCGCCAGCGGCCGCGCGTCGCACGCCTACCTGTTTTTGGGCGCTCCAGGTGCCGGAAAGCTCGATGCCGCATGGGCACTCGCCCAAGCCTTCCTGTGCGAGCAGGATGGCTGCGGCGCATGCGACAGCTGCGTGCGCGTTGCTCGGCACACGCATCCCGACGTGCACTATTACACGCCCGAGAGCGCCACGGGCTACCTCATTGCCCAGACCCGCGAGCTGCTCGATGACGTGCCGCTGGCGCCCATCCGTGCCAAGGCCAAGGTCTACATCATCGACCGTGCCGAGCAGCTGCGCGCCAACACCGCCAACGCACTGCTCAAGACACTCGAGGAGCCGCCCGAGGGCGTTATGTTCATCTTGTTGGGCACCTCGGCAGACGTGATGTTGCCCACCATCGTGAGCCGCTGCCAGTGCGTGCCGTTTCGGCTGGTGTCACCCGCCGTGGCCGCGCGTGCCGTGAGCCGCGCGACGGGTCAGGACCTCGCGCGTTGCCGCATGGCGGTCGCCGTGGCGGGAAGCCCCACACGCGGCATCGAGTTCCTTAAGAGCGCCGAGCGCCAGGATGCTCGCCGCCAGATGGTCCGCGCCGTCGATTCGCTCATCGCTGCCGACGAGGCCGATGTGCTCAGCCGCGCCAAGTCACTCATCGTCGCTGTTAAGGCGCCGCTCGCCGAGGTCAAGTCAACACAGGAAAAGGTGCTCGAGCAAAACGCCGATTACCTGTCGCGTGGAGCATTGAAGCAGCTTGAGGACCGCAACAAGCGCGAACTCAACGCGCGCGAGCGTTCGGGTATCATGGAAGCGCTGGCGAGCGCGCGGACGCTCATGCGCGACGTGCTGCTGACGCTTCAGGATGAGGCGGCCGACGTGGTGAACGAAGACGTGCGCGACACGATCGGTCGGCTTGCCGCCGCGACCAATGTTGCGGGTGCCACCCGGGCGCTCGAGGCGGTCGTGACCGCCGAGCGCAACATCGCCAGAAACGTTACTCCCCAGCTGGCCATCGAGGTCATGCTGTTCGATATCAGGAAGGCACTGAAATGCCGTTAGTCGTACCCGTTAAGTTTACCTACGCCTCGCGCGACCTGTGGTTTGACCCGCAGGATCTGGATATCCTTGAGGCCGATTATGCCATTTGCTCCACCGAGCGCGGAACCGAGATCGGACTGGTCACGGCCGATCCCTTTGAGGTGCCGCAAGATGAGATCGGCCAGCCGCTCAAGCCCGTGCTGCGCGTGGCGAGCGACATCGACCTGCAGCTTGCCGACGACCTAGCCATCCAGGGCGACGAGGCGATGGTTGATTTCCGCCGTCTCGTCAAAGAGCTCGACCTCGAGATGAAGCCGGTCGGCGTCGAGTACCTGTTTGGCGGCGAGAAGGCCGTGTTCTACTTTGCGGCCGAGGAGCGCGTCGATTTTCGTCAGCTCGTCAAGGACCTGTCCTCGACGTTGCACATTCGCGTCGACATGCGCCAGATTGGCGTGCGCGACGAGACTCGCCTGGTGGGCGGCTATGCTCAGTGCGGACAGGAGCTCTGCTGCACGCGCTTTGGCGGACAGTTTGAGCCCGTCTCGATTCGCATGGCAAAAGAGCAGGACCTGCCGCTCAACTCGTCCAAGATCAGCGGCGTGTGCGGTCGCCTGATGTGCTGCCTGCGCTATGAGTTCGAGGCGTACAAGGACTTTAAGAGCCGTGCGCCCAAAAAGAAGACGCTCATCGATACGCCGCTCGGCAAGGCGCGCATTCAGGAATATGACACGCCGCGTGAGCAGCTGGTGCTGCGCCTGGAGAACGGCAAAGTCTTTAAGGTCAACCTAGCCGATATGACGTGCTCGGAGGGCTGCAAAAAGAAGGCCGCCGAGCAGGGCTGCAACTGCCGCCCCGACTGCGTGACGCGTGACGTGCTCGAGCGCATCGAGTCGCCCGAGATGCGCCTGGCGCTCATGGAGCTCGATCGCGAGAACGGCGTCGATGTGGGCGATGGCCTGTCGAGTGCCGATCGTCTGGCCGGCACGTCGATGCCCAAGCGCCGTCGTCGCGATGCCGAATCCGATGCTCGCGCCGCTCAGGGCCAGAGCGAGGGCCGTGGCCGTGGAAAGGGCCGCGGCAAGGCCGAGGCACCCGAGGGCGAGGAGGCAGCCGGTGGTCGTCGCCGCCGCAAGCGCGCAGCGTCCGTCGACAATGGCGAGGCCGCGGGCAAGAACGCTTCCCGTGAGCGCGAGGCTCAGCAGCCCCAGCAGCAAAACCGTGGCGGTGGCATGAATCCCACGCGCCGTCGTCGCCATCACCTGTCGAGCGAGGAGCGCGAGGACGCCTTCCGCGCCGCAGCCGCTCGCGAAGCCGGTGCCGCTCCCAAGGGTGCCTCGGCCTCCGATGCGCCTGCCGACAAGGCTGGCAAGCCGCGTGGCGAGGAGGAGCGCGCGCCACGTCCGCGCCGTCGCCATTCCCCGGGCACGCAGCAGAAGCCTTCGGTTCCTTCCGTGGCCGATCAGGTTTCGGATGGCGAAGTCAAGGTCACGCGCCGTCGCCCCGGCGATGGCGGGGGAGCTGCCGCCAAGGCTTCGCGCGGCGGTACTCGCGACGAGCGCGAACCGCGTGAGGATCAAGGCGGCGAGGGCTCGACCGACCAGGGTCAAAAGCGTCGCCGTCGCCGTCGCTCCCGCAAGCCGCGCCAGGACGGTGGCGAAGGCTCGACCCACACCTCGTCCGCACCGCAATCGCCTGCCGGCGAATAACGTCCGTAAGCGGATGTAACCCGCCTGACCCCAGCACATCTGGGTATCATGGTTCTACACCGACAACCCTCCCTTCGCCTTCGCGTAGGGAGGGTTGTGTCATGAAGAGACATTTGAACGTATTGACTCGCTTGCAGGGTGCTGGTGTCATGCCGTTTGCGGACGAATTGCTACCGCTTGCCGAGCGCGCGACATACGAGGCGCTCGAGGCGTTGTCGCCCACGCGATGCGCCGGCTGCGAGCGCTCCGGTGCGCTGATCTGCCAGGATTGTCTGGTATCGCTCGCGCTCATCGATCCGCGCCATAGCTGCATCCGATGCGGTGCCCCGTTTGGGGATTTGCTGTGCACCGAGTGCTCGGTCGAGGGCACGTCTTCAGCAATGGCCGAGGCGCTCGATCGCTGTCTGGCGTGTGCCGTCTACGCACATCCGCTGCCGCGCATCATCAAGGCGTATAAGGATGCGGGCGAGCGCCGTCTGGCACCGTATCTGGCGGAGCTACTCTACGACACCGCCTTGCATGCCCAGGCGGCAGCCCCCGATCGCTACGGCGGCGTGCTGTCCGGTGTCGACGCGTTGGTATTTGTGCCCGCGACTGCAGCCGCGTTTCGGCGGCGTGGATTCGATCATATGGAAGCAATCGCGCGCTCGTTTAGCGATCTTTCGGGCGTGCCGTTGCTGGACGCCCTGGTCAAATACGGTCATGGTGACCAGCGCGAGCTCGGTCGCGTCGAGCGCCGGGAACGTGCCCGGGGCATGTACGAGACGGTCGAGGATGTACGCGCCTGCCGCCTGCTGCTCATCGACGATGTCATTACCACGGGCGCGACTATGGCAGCGGCCTCGGCGGAGCTCAAGCGTGCCGGTGCCGCGGCAGTCGATGGTCTCGCTATCGCACGCGTTTGGTAGGGGTGGTTTTATGGCAGTGAAGATAGCGCGTGCGGCCCGTCCCGACCTGCGAAATCTGTACTCGCGATGCGAATAACGTCCCTAACCTTAAACTTTAGCTTGAACTTAGCTATAATGCGCTACGTTCCTGCCAGGCTGTGGTTGCGGATGGGTGAAATGCCCACCCTAGTCCAAGACAGACGCGGTCAAAGGGATCCACGTAAGCGACCGCGTGCGCGCGGCGCGATCATGGCGCGTCCTAGATGTAAGCCGCACCGTCCGTTCTATTTTTCTTTGGGGCAATACCGCCTCGCGGGCGAGCGGGCCAGTCGTGAAGGTGGCTACGGCCTCCCGAGCAAACACCCCGGTGCGCAAGTGTGGGGTCAAATACCAGGTCAGCTGGTAGGAACAACCCGATATTCCGCGCAATGCACGGATTGTATACGACACAGAAGGCAGGGTAGTGGACATGGTAAGGGGCAGCTTGATGCACGCGGCTCGGTTGGGCGCTGGAACCGCGGCGGTCATCGCCGTATTGGGTCTGAGCGGATGCGCATTCAACCCGCTGTCCACGTTCACGACGCCTACGATCGACCAGATTGAGCGCGAGACCGTAACCCCTACGGTGTCGGACGATGCCCTGGTCACTCCCGGTACCCTTACGGTCGCCCTCGACACTTCCGATGCCCCGCAGGCCATGCAGGGCGCCGATGGCAACCTCACGGGCTACGCAGTTGACGCCGCTCGCGCTCTTGCAAGCCGCATGGGCCTCAAAGTCGCTTTTGTCGACGCGTCCTCGGCCGATTCCGCGCTTGGCGATAAAAAGGCCGACATCTTCATTGGCGACATCAATTCCACGAATGGCGACGTCAGCACGCTTGGCACCTGCCTCTATGATGCTGCCGCCGTGTTCGGAAAGACCAGCGACGGTAAGTCGTTGAACGTCACTACCGAAACGCTTAACACCGCCAACCTGGGCGTTCAGGCTTCCTCGGCATCGCAGGAGGCACTCGCCAAACAGAGCGTCACGGCCAACCAAAAGACCTTCTCCAACATTAATGAGTGCTTTGAAGCGCTCGAGTCCGGCGAGGTCGACTATGTGGTCTGCGATGCCACTGCCGGCGGTTATCTTGCACGTCTGATGAGCCAGATTTCCTACGTTGGCGCTCTCGAGACGCCCTCGACGCTCGGCGTTGCAGGCCTTGCTGCCAATGACGAGCTGTGCCGTGCCGTGAGCGATGCCCTCGACGGTATTACGGCCGACGGCACGCTCGAGGCGGTCCACTCTGTCTGGTATGGCACGATGCCCTACGACCTCACCACTAAGACGGTTTCGGGCGCTAGCGTGCAGTCGGGCGACTCTGAGTCCAGCGAGACCATGTCCTCCGGCGATGAATCCTCCGATTCCAGCAGCGATGACTTGTCCTCCGAGAGCAAATCGTCCAGCCAGGAGGGCACTATCACTGACGACGACATTAACAAGCTCAATGGCTAGTTATTGCTAGGGGTGGCGTCTCCTATGCGCTAGGAGAGACGCCTCTTCACGGTTTCAACACGCATTGCCGGGCTTTCCCAACAGGGGAGCCCGGCTTTTTCGTTTCCATAAAACCAGCAGGTCAAAGACACTTTTTAAGTGCAAAACCAAAGTCGCCGTCGCCCTCCTATAGCGCACTTTGCCACAGAAAAGTGCGAGACTTCGGTATGCGGTATCAAGCAATCGTTATTCGGGTCTTTAGGAATCCGCGTGATTAAATGCACGGCAATGGGTACATAGCCAGTACAGTAAGTCCCCGAGGCAGATTGGAGCCACGTATGGATATCAAGGTTTCTGGACGCAAGACGACGGTAACCGATGCTCTGCGTGCGCATGTGGATGAGAAGATCGGCGAGGCGCTCAAGGTTTTCGATATCGAGCCCATGACAGTCGACGTTGTACTTCGCTATGAGAAGAACCCCTCGAACCCCAACCCGGCAATCGTCGAGGTTACGGTTCGCGTCCGCGGTTCGGTGATTCGCGTTGCCGAGCACGGCGCAGATATGTACGCCGCCATCGACCTCTCCGCCGATAAGGTCACCCGCCAGCTGCGCAAGTTCAAGACCAAGGTTGTGGACAACCGCCAGGGCGGTGCCAGCGCAGCGGATGTCGCACCGGTCGAGCGCGTCGAGGATCTGGCCGACCTGCTGCTGCCCGAGGAGGAGGACGACCTGCTCGTCCGCGAGAAGGTCATCGATGTCACCCCGATGACTGAGGAGCAGGCGCTGGTGCAGACCGATCTGCTCGGTCACGACTTCTACGTGTTCGAGAACGCGACGACTGGCCTCATCAATGTGGTGTATCACCGTAAGAATGGTGGATATGGCATCATCAAGCCCCGTATCGAAACACTTGACGAGTAAAATACGTTAACTTGCATGAGTTAACGGCTGGCGGCCATCCCATGCGGGTGGCCGCCTTTTTACGTAAGGAGTCGCTTTGATGGACAAGGCTGCATCTACCGGCCATTCTGACCGCTGCCGCATCGTCGTCGATACCTGCTGCGACTTTAGCCCCGAGGTCGCCGCGAACCTCGATGTCGATATCTTGGGCTTTCCCTTTATCATAGATGGCGAGGAGCGCACGGACGACATCTGGTCGAGCATGAGCCCTAAGGAGTTCTACGACCGCATGCGCGCCGGCGCCCGCGTGTCCACCTCGGCTGTGTCGCTCGGTCGCTATATCGAGTTCTTTACCGAGTGCGCCAAAGAGGGCACGCCCACGGTCTACCTGTGCTTTACCTCGGCACTGTCGTCGAGCTACAACTCCGCGTGCCAGGCGGCAGATGCCGTGCGTGCCGAGTATCCCAACTTTGAGCTCTACGTGGTCGACAACGCTCTGCCCTGCGCGGCCGGCGCGCTCTTGGCGCTCGAGGCCGTGCGCCAGCGTTCGGCGGGACTGACCGCCAAGCAGCTGGTCGATTGGGCAAACGAAGCAAAGACCTACGTGCACGGCTACTTTACGCTCGAGAGCTTCGACGCACTGGCTGCCGGCGGCCGCATTCCGCCCGCGGCGGCACAGCTTACGGCAAAGCTCGACGTCAAGCCCGAGCTCTCCTACGACCTGGCCGGCTCGCTGTCGCTGATCGGCGTCAACCGCGGCCGCAAGAAGGCACTCAAGTCCATCCTCAAGTCGTTCCGCGAGAACTACGTTCCCGATCGCACCATGCCCATCGCCATCATGACGGCCGATGCCGAGAAGGACGGCGACTGGCTCGAAGCCGCCATCCGCAAGGAGGAGGGCTGCGCCGACGTTACGATCATTCGAAGCTCCGTGGGCCCCACCATCGGCTCGCACGTGGGTCCCGGCATGGTGGCCTGCGCGTTTTGGGGTAAGAACCGCGCCGACAAGGCGTCTCTTTCCGACCGCATCGCCCGCCGGGTGCGCGGCCAGTAGGCAGGCGCTGCGTCCGTAATCACCCTCGACTCACAGCCCAAACGCTGGCACCGAGTATTCAACCTGGTAATAACACCCAACCCAAAAGGAAAGGTTTCATGGCAAACAAGCTCTCTGTCGCATTTATCGGCACCGGAATTATGGGTGCCCCCATTGCCGGCCACATTCTGGACGCTGGCTATCCCGTCACGGTCAACAACCGCACCAAGTCTAAGGCCGCAGCGCTCGTTGAGCGCGGTGCCGTCTGGGCCGATACGCCGGCCGATGCCGCGGCGAACGCTGACGTTGTCTTTACCATGGTGGGCTATCCCTCCGAGGTCGAGGAACTCTACCTGGCGGGCGACGGCCTGCTCGCGTGCACCAAGCCGGGTGCGGTCTTGATCGACCTCACCACGAGCTCGCCCGAGCTTGCCCGTGACATTGCCGAGGCCGCCCAGGTTTCTGGTCGCATGGCGTTTGACTGCCCCGTCACCGGCGGCGAGTCGGGCGCTGTCGCCGGTACGCTCACGGCTATCGTGGGCGCCACCGAGAACGACATTGCCCCGGTCCGCGATATCCTTTCCACCTTTGCGGCAAATATTTGCTGCTTCGATGGTGCCGGCAAGGGCCAGGCTGCCAAGCTTGCCAACCAGGTGTCGCTGGGCGCCTGCATGGTTGGCATGGCAGACGCCATGGCATTTGCCGAGCTGAGCGGCCTTGACGTGGAGAAGACCCGACAGATGATCCTGGGCGGCACCGGTAAGTCCGGCGCCATGGAGAGCCTGGCGCCCAAGGCGCTCGACGGCGACTACAAGCCCGGCTTTATGGTCGAGCACTTCATCAAGGACCTGCGTCTGGCGCTCGCCTACGCCGACGACCGCGAGCTCGCGCTGCCCGGCGCCGACGTGGCCTTTACGCTCTATGACATGCTCGACGCCATCGGTGGCGCCAAGCTGGGCACCCAGGCCATCACGGTCCTCTACAAGGAGGAGGCCGACGCCATCGCCGCCGGTCTGGACTGGTCGCAGTATCGTCCCGAGGAGCACGGTGCTCACGAGGAGGGCTGTGGTTGCGGCGAGCACGGCGACGACCATGAGTGCGGTTGCGGCCATCACCATGGCGAGGACCACGAGTGCTGCGGCGGCCACGGCCATGACGACGGCCACGAGTGCTGCTGCGGCCACCATCACGAGGAGTAGCGACCATGAGCTGGACGTTCGTGGTGCTTGCGCTGGTGCTCTTTCTCTTTGCGATCTACATCGGCTTTTTGTGCGGCCAGTGGGCGTGCGAAAAGCGCGTCATCACCAAGCGCGACTACTGGATCGCCAACTTTGCGGGAGCGGCGGCAGTCGTCCTGCTGACCTGGGTGTTTTCGCTGTTCCCGCTGGTGCAGTTTGCGCCGATCGGCTGGCTCGGCGGCTTTATCGCCGGCCTTAAGATGAGTTTTGGCGAGTCCGTCGGCCTGTGGCGCAAGCACGACGAGGTCTTTAACGTCAACAAGGCTCACCGCGCCGCCGCAGACGCGGGCGACGCCGAGGAGCGTCGCCGTGCGCGTCACAATGGTGCAGCCGACCGACAGCTCATCTCGGTCACCGATGACAGCAAAGGTGCTGGCAAGCACGCTAAGAAATAGTAAGAAGAGGTAACTATGGCAGAAAACAAGGAAGAACAGCTCACCGACGAGGAGCTGGCACAGCTTCAGCTGGTAGAGGAGAACGAGAACGCCGTCGACCGCCTGGTCAAGGAGCTCGGCTGCCCCACGCGCCGCATCCGCCAGTTTGCCGCCCGCGTGCTGCACCTGCTCGCCGAGCGCGATCCACAGCGCGTCGTGCCCTGCGTGCCCGCGCTGATCGAGGCACTCGACCGCCCCGAGGCTCAGACCCGCTGGGAGGCCCTCGATGCCCTGGCGGCGCTCGCCACCACCTGCCCCGAGCAGCTGGGCGATGCCTTTGAGGGCGCCGAGACCGCGCTGTTCGACGAGATTTCCTCCACGCTGCGCTATGCCGCCTTCCGCCTGCTGTGCGTGTGGGGCGCCACGAGCGTCGAGCGTTCGCGCGAGGCTTGGCCCATCCTGGACGAGGCTATCCAGTGCTACCACGGCGACCTTGAGTATCGCGACATGCTCGGTTGCCTGTACGAGTTTGGCCAGGGCGAGATTGACGCCGAGGTCGCCGAGAAGCTCGCGCTGCGCCTTAAGTTCGATGCCGAGAACGGCAAGGGCAGCTATCTCAAGGCCCGTTCGAGCGAGATTTGCGAAATGCTTGTTAAACGTTTTGGCCTGGATCTCTCCAAAAAGAAGAAGCGTGCTAGCGTTAAAAAATCTGACGACGCCGAAGACGAGGAGTAACAGATTATGGCGCACGATGTAGTCCTGATCCCCGGTGACGGTATCGGTCCCGAGATTACGCAGGCCATGCGCCGCGTGGTCGAGGCCACCGGTGTCCAGATCAACTGGAATGTCCAGGAGGCCGGCGCCGGCGTCATGGACGAGTTTGGCACGCCGCTGCCCCAGCACGTGCTCGATGCGGTCGCCGAGACCAAGGTCGCCATCAAGGGTCCCATCACCACGCCGGTCGGCACGGGTTTCCGCAGCGTTAACGTTGCCCTGCGCAAGCACTTTGACCTGTACGCCTGCGTGCGTCCCTGCCTGTCGCAGCCGGGCGACGGCTCGCGCTTCCGCGACGTCGACCTGGTCATCGTGCGCGAGAACACCGAGGACCTCTATGCCGGCATCGAGTTCGATGAGGGGGCTGCCGAGGTCGAGGAGCTCTCGCAGCTTGTCGAGCGCTCGGGTCAGAAGACCTTCGCTGCTGATTCCGCCATTTCAATCAAGCCGATCTCCATCGCCAAGAGCCGCCGCATTGTGGAGTATGCCTTTGAGTATGCCCGCCGCTGCGGCCGCAAAAAGGTGACGGCCGTGCACAAGGCCAACATTATGAAGGCGACCGACGGCCTGTTCCTGCGCGTGGCGCGCGAGGTGGCCGCCAACTATCCCGATATCGAGTTCAACGACAAGATTGTCGACGCCACCTGCATGGGCCTGGTCCAGAACCCCAACGACTTCGATGTCCTGGTGCTGCCCAACCTGTACGGCGACATCGTGAGCGACCTGTGCGCCGGCCTGGTAGGCGGCTTAGGCATGGCCCCCGGCTCCAACATCGGTGCTGACTGCGCCATCTTCGAGGCAACGCACGGCTCCGCGCCCGATATCGCTGGCCAGGATATCGCCAACCCCACGGCCGAGATCCTCTCTGCTGCGATGATGCTCGATCACCTGGGCGAGAACGACGCTGCCAATCGCATTCGCGCCGCCGTCTCTGCCACGCTCGACGAGGGCGAGCAGGTTACCGGTGACGTGCGTCGTGCCCAGACCGGCTCCGTCGAGGGCGCCGTGGGCACGCAGGCCTTTGCCGATGCCGTTATCGCGCACCTGGCCTAAGGTATGCACGCTGCAAACGCCTAAATAATACTTAAGTGTTTGCGTATAACCTAAGAATCAATACGCCCGGCACTCTGTCGGGCGTATTCTATTGAGGACTATGTTTCCTAACAAGGAGTAACCGATATGGGTCTGATTCAAAAGAAGGACGAGAAGGACGAGATCGACGGCATCCAGATCATCGAGCGCGGCGAAGGCCCCGACGGTGATGAGGACGAGAAGATCGATCTGGTCGCCGGTACGTCTGCCGAGCACATTGCTGCCGGTACGACGGCCGAGGAGGAGGACGCCCGCCTGGAGGCTCAGATTGCCGCGGATGCCGCTGACGAGAACCTGATGCCCGAGGAGCAAGACGAGGACGACGACTCCGACGAAGACGACCATGCATCCAAGCACAAGAAGACGATGGTTGCCGCCTTCGTGGTTGCAGTCGTGATCGCTGCGGTGGTCGGCTTCTTTATTGGCAATGGCGGCTTTGGGGGCAAGGGCGTCGGCTCGGCGACCCTCACCGAGGACCAGCTCGATTCGACCGTGGCAAGCTACAGCTACAACGGCAAGAAGAGCGACATCACCGCGCGCGAGGCCATCGAGAGCCAGTACAGCCTTGATACCGTCAAGGATAGCGATGGCAACTACACCGCTCCGTCTGCCGACGTTATCCTGTCCTACGTGCGCAACAAGATCCTGCTCGACGCCGCCGAGGACGAGGGCATTACCGTTTCTTCCAAGGAAATGAAGAAGTACGCTGAGGATTCCATCGGCACCTCCGACTACAAGACCATGGCCACGCAGTACGGCGTGTCCAAGGACCAGGCCAAGCAGATCGTCCGCCAGTCCGCGACGCTGCAGAAGCTCTACAAGAAGAAGGTCGGCGACAGCTCCGCAAGCATGCCGACCGCCCCGGCCGAGCCTGCTGACGGCAACGAGGACACCGCGAGCAAGGATTACGCCGACTACATCATCAACCTTGCCGGCGACGAGTGGGATAGCTCAAAGGGCACTTGGAAGGACGCCGATAGCACCTACGCTAAGGCCTTCGCTGACGATGCCTTTACGGCCGATAGCGCTACCTATAAGCAGGCCATGACCGCCTACTACACTGCTTATCAGCAGTACTCCTCGCAGGCTTCGAGCGCCAGCTCCAAGTGGACCGAGTACGCCAACGGCCTCTACGCCAAGGCCAACATCAGCATCTACGGCCTGTTTGCGTAAGGTTTGCCTGCACTACTGCGCGCTAACCGATCTACCTGATTGAGCCCGCTAGAACGGACAACGTTCTAGCGGGCTTTTTGCGTTGAGGGCGTGATTGACGGCTTAATTATGACTATTCATCTTTAAGCCCAAAAAGGCTATCGGCTTCATCGTCGGATATATATTCCAGTACATCGCCCGGTTGGCAGTCGAGTGCCCGGCATATCGCGTCAAGAGTTGAAAAACGTATGGCAGAAACCTTGCCCGTCTTAATGCGTGACATATTAACCTGGGAGATGCCCACACGTTCCGCAAGCTCTTTGGATGAGATCTTGCGTTCGGCGAGCATGCGGTCAAGCCGCAGAATAATCATGGATTCCCCCTAGAGCAACTCGTCATCTTGTTTTTGCAGGATATACCCGTAGCGGAAGATGCTGGCAATCAGGCAAATAATCAGGCCTGCAAAGAGCATGGAGGGCTCGAATAACTGGCCGACGAACGCATCCGTAAAGCTGCCGCCAAATCCTGAGAGTATCATTCCCGTGATTACGGCGCCAAGAAGCCTCGCGGCAACGCCGCCGATAAGGAATAAATGTCCTACTCGACGAAGTGTCTGGTTGCATTCAAGGTCAAAGGGCCTGCCTTCCTTTTCAATGTTGAGGAAAAGCCTGCGCACGCTTATCGCGATGGTAAGCGCGAGACATGTCATCAAGAGACTCCCTATGGCAGTGTGACCATCGTGTGCGACGAGCATAAGTGGGGCCTGCGCATCGGTGCCGACGATAGCAAGGCACGGCCCTTCGCCGGCTTGAAGTTCTACGGATTGGAGACACGACCCTTGGGAGAGGCCAGGCAATATGAGTAGAAGGTCAATCGCAATGACTGCGAGGAGTCCCAGAGCGAGCGCGGTGGTAATGCAGATCGTGGCCCATTTGCAGATGCGAGCGAGCTTCCTCAGTTTGGCTATCGTCTGTTCGCGGCTGATGGTTTCATTCGATATAGATGCGTTTCGATGGACCATAACCCCTCCAATCGGCGTTTGGGATGATACTTGTATCATATCAGAATTAACGATAAACGATAAATAATTACGGATACTGAGTATGTAATGATTGAAAACGATTAGCGTGAGCTATTAGCTCATTTTGGATGCCGGAGTTTGGCGCGTGGGGGATAAGGACAAATGCCAAAATTTCCTGTGATCGCGCAAGCGCTCCATCGCGTTTCCCTAATTCATCTGGGAAAACAACTGCAAACGATTGCAAGTAACCGGTGAACGGTCGAAAACTACCGTTCACCGATAATCTCAAAACTGGTTCTAACTGGTATTAAGTCAAAAAGACCAATTCACATATCTTCACAATGACCTGCAATTTTTCTACACGCTATTTTTAGCCGCCCTGCGTTGTTTAGACACAGGAAAAGATCCGATTTTTTGCCAAAGCATTTCGAAACGGTTTCAAAACCGCAGGTAGAAGTGTTAACGACCGGTAAACGGTCGATTTATCACCGTGAGCGGTGCAAAAACGTTTTACCGTATGAATCAACGAAAGCGACCTCTTCTGGGGTGATATAGTGACAACAACACGTCACGTGGTTACTACCAGTTTAGAAACCACTGGTCTTCAAAGAACGCTTTCTAAGAAGCTTTAAGGGCGAGTGCCCGCTGGCTTCCGAAAATCATCGGACTCAGATTGTACACACCTTCGGAAGGGAAATTTGAATGGTTGGCTTTATTCTTACCGGTCATGGACAGTTCGCACCCGGCCTTGCAAGCGCTATCGCTATGGTTGCCGGCGACCAGCCTGCTTTTACCGTCGTTCCTTTTGAGGGCGACCAGGCCGCATCCTACGGTGAGGATCTCCGCGCCGCTATTACCGCCATGCGCGAGGAGTGCGATGGCGTGCTTGTCTTTACCGACCTGCTTGGCGGCACCCCGTTCAACCAGTCGATGATGATTGCCCAGGATGTCGACAACGTCGAGGTTCTGACTGGCACCAACCTTCCCATGGTTATTGAGCTTCTGTTCCTCCGCGGCAATGCCACGCTCGCCGAGCTTGGCGAGCAGGCCGTGACCGTTGGCCAGACGGGCATCACCGCCCAGACGGTCGCATCCGTTGCCGGCTCCGAGGAAGAGGATATCTTCGGCGACGAGGACGGCATCTAATGGCCGATTTCGGAGCCAACGTCCTGAGCTCCTCGGTCGCCCTTTTAGGCCTGCTTGTCATCATGGGCTTGATTTACACCATCTGGTCGCAAATCAACATGAAGAAGAAGCAGAAGTACTTCAAGGAGCTGCACACCGAGCTCAAGCCGGGTCAGGAGGTTCTTTTCGCCGGCGGTATCTACGGAACCGTCAAAGGCATCGAAGGCGAGAAGGTCCAGATCAAAGTCCGATCCGGAGCCGTCGTAGATGTTTCGCGTTACGCGATTCAGGAGATCAAGTAACTGTCGTCAGCAAATATCGAAAGGAAGCTGATCAACATGGCAGAACCCAACATTCTTCTTACCCGCATCGATAACCGACTGGTTCATGGTCAGGTTGCAACCCAGTGGAACTCCACCCTGGGCTCCAACCTCATCCTCGTCGCCAACGACGACGTGGCGTCCAACACCATGCGCCAGAACCTCATGAAGATGGCCGCTCCCGCCGGCGTCGCTACGCGTTTCTTCTCCCTGCAGAAGACCATCGACGTCATTGGCAAGGCGAGCCCGCGCCAGAAGATCTTCATCGTGGCCGAAACACCGGAAGACGTGCTTACGCTCGTCAAGGGCGGTGTGCCTATAAAGAAGGTAAACATCGGCAACATGCACATGTCGGAAGGAAAGCGCCAAGTCGCCACCTCCGTCGCAGTTAACGACGAGGATGTCGCTGCGTTTAAAGAGCTGCAGGAATTGGGGGTGGAGTTGGAGATCAGGCGCGTTCCGAGCACGCCTGTTGAGGACACGAGCAAGCTCTTCTCGTAATCCTCGTGATCCACGTTGTCAGGAGTGAAACCCTGACGTTCTGTACGTGATATCCAAAGTGCGTACATACATTTTGAAAGGAGGAGCAAGATGGAATACTCGATCATCCAGATCGCTCTGGTCTTCGTTGTTACGTTCATCGCGGCAATCGACCAGTTTGACTTCCTCGAGTCTCTCTATCAGCCCATCGTCACCGGCGCCGTCATCGGTCTTATCCTTGGCGACCTCAACACCGGTCTTCTCGTGGGTGGTACCTATCAGCTCATGACGATCGGCAACATGCCGATTGGAGGCGCTCAGCCGCCTAACGCCGTCATCGGCGGCATCATGGCAGCCATTCTCGCTATCGCCACGGGCCTCGAGCCCAACGCGGCAGTCGGCCTCGCCATTCCGTTCGCTCTGCTTGGCCAGCTTGGCGTTACCCTGGTCTTCACGCTTATGTCCCCGCTTATGTCCACGGCCGATAACATGGCTCACAACGCGGACACCAAGGGCATCGAGCGCCTGAACTACTTCGCCATGGCTCTGCTCGGCCTGATCTTCGCTGTCGTCGTCACCCTGTTCTTCATCGCTGGCGCTACCATTGGTCAGACCATCGCTTCCGCCATCCCGACTTGGCTGCAGACCGGTCTGTCCGCTGCAGGCGGCATGATGCGCTTCGTCGGCTTCGCCGTCCTGCTCAAGGTTATGATGAACCGCGATATGTGGGGCTTCTTCCTCATGGGCTTCGGCCTCGCGCTCATCACCGTTGCCAACGATTCGCTGGCAACCCCTGCTCTGCTCATCCTCGCTCTCATCGGCTTCGGCATCGCTTTCTGGGACTTCCAGCAGCAGACCGAGCTGAAGGGTGCAGCTGTTTCTGACGGAGGTGACTTCGAAGATGGCATCTAATGAGTATGTGATCCCGGAGCACTACGAGGATCTCACTCCTGCTCCGCAGCTCGACCAGAAGACCCTCAACAAGATGGCTTGGCGCTCCTGCTTCCTGCAGGCATCGTTCAACTACGAGCGCATGCAGGCCGCTGGCTGGCTTTACTCCATCATCCCCGGTCTGGAGAAGATCCACACCAACAAGAACGACCTCGCGGCTTCCATGAGCCACAACCTGGAGTTCTTCAACACCCACCCGTTCCTCGTCACCTTTGTTATGGGCATCGTGCTTTCGCTCGAGCAGAACAAGGTTGACATCCCCACGATCCGCGCCGTCCGCGTCGCCGCAATGGGCCCGCTCGGTGGTATCGGTGACGCCCTGTTCTGGCTGACGCTCGTGCCTATCACGGCCGGCATCACCTCCAACATGGCCATCAACGGCAACGCCGCTGCGCCGATCATCTTCCTGGTGATCTTCAACGTCGTCCAGTTCGCTCTGCGCTTCTGGCTCATGAACTGGTCCTACAAGCTTGGCACCAGCGCTATTGACGCTCTGACTGCCAACATGCAGGCCTTTACGCGTGCCGCTTCCATCATGGGCGTCTTCGTCGTCGGTTGCCTGGTCGTTACCATGGGTGGCACCCAGATCAACCTCCAGATCCCCAACGGCACCACCCGTGGCCTCTCCGCTACTACCGTGATCGTCTCCGAGAAGGAGGCCGAGAACTTCACCGGTATGGAGGGCATCGATACCGAGACCGCTGAGGCCGGTACCATCGCCATGACCGATAAGGACGGCAACGCCCTTACCGCTTCCGATGCCGACGGCAACGCTGTCGAGTGCGGCGTCACCGATCTGGGTAACGGCATGGAGTCCGTGACCTACGGCACCGTTACCGAGGATCCGGTCAACTTCTCTGTTGCCGACACCCTCAACACCATCGTCCCGAAGCTCGTCCCGCTTATGCTTACGCTGCTGCTTTACTACATGTTCGCTAAGCACAGCTGGACCCCGACCAAGGGCATTCTCCTGCTCTTCGTCCTTGGCATCCTGGGCGCTGGCCCGCTTGGTCTCTGGCCGAGCATCTGGTAAGGCTCTAGCTTGAGGGGTGTGTCCCTACGCGGCTCACACCCCGACCCCTTAAGCCATGTGTATGTTAAAAGCCGCGTGCTCGAAAGAGCACGCGGCTTTTGTTTTCTTAATGATTCGGGTGTGGCAGACAGATAATGCATAACACCCTAGGTAGTTAGCCGAATTCGAGCAAAAGGGAGGATAGAATGGCGATCGGAGCGCGTAAGCAACCGCTGTACGATCAGCTGGTCGATATTCTGACCGAAAAGATTGACCATGAATATCGCGCCGGTGACATGATTCCTTCCGAGCGCGAACTTTCGGAGCGCTATGGTCTCTCGCGCACTACGGTACGCCTGGCTCTGCAGGAACTGGAGCGTTTAGGACTGGTGGTTCGGCAGCACGGTCGCGGTACCTTTGTGACCGACCGTTCGGCAAAAGCAACCAATCTTATGCAGTCCTACAGCTTTACCGAGCAGATGCGCGCGATGGGTCGAGAACCCGAGACCACGATTCTCGAGTTTTGCGAGATGGAGGCCGATAAGAATCTGGCCGAGCATATGGGATTGCGCATCGGTGATCGCATTTTTAAGCTCAAGCGCCTTCGTTCTGCCGACAACATGCCCATGATGGTCGAACGCAGCTATCTCCCGGTTCGTCAATTTCTGTCCCTAAAGCGACCGCTGCTGGAGCGTAAGCCGCTTTACGATGTGATTGAGCAGGACTTTCAGCAAAAGATTCGCGTGGCCGAAGAGGAGTTCTATGCGAGCATAGCCCGTCCCACCGATGCCCACCTTTTGGGAATTGTCGAGGGCTCGCCTGTGCTCGATTTGGTCAGGACTACGTATAACGAGTCAAACGAGGTAGTGGAGTACACACTCTCGGTTGCTCGTGCCGATCAGTTTAAATGCAAGGTTTACCACCAGCGCAGCAACTAGTGCTCGCATTGTTTCCATATGGTGATTCTTTGCATTTAACTGGTTACTACCAGATAACCAACCGAAGTGTATAATTGCACGTCAGAGGATTACTTCTAGAGAGAGGTATTAGAAATGTTCGAGAAGAGTGTCGAGGAGCTCACCGAGCTCGGCGCCCAGATCACCACGGCCGAGATTGCTCAGCAGCCCGAGCTTTGGCGTGATACGCTCAACATCTATCGCGAGAACAAGGAGGCCATCGAGGCCTTCCTGGCCGAGGCTCGCGCTATGGGCGAGGGTCGTCTGTCCGTTGTCTTCACCGGTGCCGGTACGTCCGACTACGTTGGCGATACCTGCGCCCCGTACCTGCGTCACGCTGGCAACACTGATCTCTACGACTTTAAGCCCATCGCCACGACCGACATCGTGAGCGCCCCGCGCGACTTCCTGCGCGCCGAGGATCCCACGCTCGTGGTTTCCTTTGCCCGCTCTGGCAACAGCCCCGAGAGCCTTGCCGCCGTTGCCGTTGCCAAGGAGCTCGTCCACAACGTCAAGTTCCTCAACATCACCTGCGCTCCCGAGGGCAAGCTCGCCGTCGAGTCTGCCGATGATCCCAACGCGCTGACGCTGCTCATTCCGCGCGCCAACGACAAGGGCTTCGCCATGACCGGTTCTTATTCCTGCATGACCCTGCTCTCCACCCTTATTTTCGACACTGCCTCTGACGAGCAGAAGGCCGAGTGGGTCGAGACGATTGCCAAGATGGGCGAGGAGGTCATCTCCCGTGAGCCTGAGATCGCCGATTACCTGGCTGGCGACTTCAACCGCGTGACCTACTTGGGTTCTGGCTCCTTCGGTGGCCTTGCCCAGGAGAGCCAGCTCAAGATCCTCGAGCTCGCTCACGGTCTGGTCGCTACTTCCTACGACACCTCCATGGGCTATCGTCACGGACCTAAGTCCTTCGTCGACGATAAGACGCTCGTCTTCGTGTTCGTCAACAACGACGCCTACACCCGTCAGTACGACATCGACATCCTCAACGAGATCGGTGGCGACAAGATCGCTCAGCACACCGTTGCCGTTCAGCAGGATGGCGCTACCGTCTACGAGGGCGAGTCCTTCACCTTTAAGGGCTACGAGGCGCTTCCCGAGGGCTACCTTGCCCTGCCGTTCGTGATGTTTGCCCAGGCTATCAGCCTGCTCAACTCCGTGCGCGTGGGCAACACGCCCGATACGCCGAGCCCCACCGGCACGGTCAACCGCGTGGTTAAGGGCGTGACGATTCACCCCTTCACCGCTTAATCGCGTCCCCCTGTAAGGGCGCCCGTCCGCTCATAACGGCGGGCGGGCGCTTTTTGTTTTTACATGGACCGGGTATAAGCATTACCACAGTCAACTGCTTTAGAAGCAAGGAGTGCATATGAGCACGTACGCAATTAAGGCTGACAAGTTCTTCTTGCCGGCAGGCCCGCAACTGGGCGGCTATCTTATGGTCGAGGATGGCGTTTTTGGCGCCTGGCAGGCCGACGAGCCCTCTTGCGAGATTAAGGACTACACGGGATCGTGGATCGCACCGGGTATGGTCGATACCCACATCCATGGCTTCTATAACCACTCGACTACCGATAACGATCCCGAGGGCATTGATATCAGCTCGACCGAGCTCGCCCGTCGCGGTACCACCAGCTGGCTGCCCACGACGTTCACCGATGGCGTCGAGCAGATCAAGGATGCCTGCGCCGCCATCGCCCAGGCTGACGAGGGTCGCGGTCCCGACTTCTGCGGTGCTCGCATTCAGGGCATCTATCTGGAGGGCCCCTTCTTTACCATGAAGCACGTGGGCGCGCAGAACCCCGCCTACCTGATCGATCCTTCCGAGGAGGTCTTCGATCAGTGGCAGGAGGCTGCGGGCGGTCGCATCGTTAAGAGCGCCATGGCGGCCGAGCGCGACGGTGCCGCTGCTTATGCGGCCGCTCTGAACGCCAAGGGTGTGGTGACCAGCATCGGTCACTCCGACGCCACCTACGATGAGTGCATCGCCGCCATCAACGCCGGTGCCAGCTGCTTTACGCATACCTATAACGGCCAGCGCGGGCTGCATCACCGTGAGCCCGGTGTCGTGGGTGCTGCCATGTCCACGCCCGAGACCTACGCCGAGATCATCTGTGACGGCAAGCACGTAAACCCTGCCGCCATCAAGGCACTGCTGCAGGCCAAGGGCTGGCAGCACACGGTGCTCATTACCGACTGCCTGGGCTGCGGCGGCATGCCCGAGGGCAGCTACACCAGTGGTGGCATGGACGTCATCATGAAGGACAACCTGTGCTGGCTCGCCGACGGCAAGAGCATTGCTGGCTCGGTGCTCACGCTTGCCCAGGGCGTCAAGAACATCGTCGACTGGGGCATCGCCAGCGCCGATATCGCCATTCGCATGGCAACCGAGGTGCCGGCACGCTCCGCGCACATCGAGGGTAAGTGCGGCAGCATCATGCCGGGTCGCGACGCCGACTTTGTCGTGTTCGACCATGAGCTTACCCTCGTCGAGACGTATGTTGGCGGCCAGAGCGTCGGCAACGCCTTTACTGAGTAACGATAGAAAAAGGCGGCGGGCCCGAATCTGCTCGGACCCGCCGCATGGGTTAAACGCTCAAAAGCACCTTCACAGTTACAGCTTGTTAGCGATCTTCTTTGCCGTGCGCTTAACGCCGGCCACCAGGCCTCCTGCAGGATGCTCCTTCTCGTATGCTAGGCGCTTCTCGCGCTTGGCGTACTCTTCGACGATGATGTCGCCATACTCGTCTTCGATCTTGTCGAAGAAGTCGACGGCGCCCTTAATTTCCTCAGCGGTCGGGTGTCCCTTTTGGACACCGCCGGCGAGTTTGAACGGTCCCCACGTATCAAAGCCTGGGCAGCCGTAGACGCCCATAAAGATAGCCTGCCTCATGCGGCAGATGCCATCGATATCCTTGCCGTACCACTTGTTTTTGCCACCGTAGGTCATAAGGCCAAACACCTTGTCCTGCGGCTGCAGCACGTTCGTGAGCACGCGTGCCATGTCCTTGTCGATCTCGGAGTAATAGATGCCCGTGGCGACACCGATCAGATGATATTCGTGCAGGTTGGGATACTCGTTTTTACCGAGCGTCTTCACATCGAGGGTATCGATCTCGGGGTGTGCCTCGACGATGGCGTCCACGAGCTTTTTCGTATTGCCGTGATGGCGCGAGGCGTAGAGGATGATGGTTCGCATAAGAAGGCCTTTCAGCTGTAATTGCATCAATGTCTGTATGGTACCCCGTTGCATGGCTGGGATACCGGACGTATCGATGAACGTGCGGGTTTGTCCTTTGGTCAGGGCCGAGACGGGTTCTTGCGAGCAAAAAAGCAGTTGTTCGAAAGGATGGGCAATGGAATACGCTCTCTCCAACGATTCGATTTCTATTAAGGTGTCCACGGCTGGTGGTTCGTTTACCTCGATCGAGGCCGGAGGTCGCGAGTATCTGTGGCAGGGCGATCCCGCCGTGTGGTCTGGCCAGGCACCGATTTGCTTCCCGATTTGCGGAGGCTTGCGTGACAACAACGCCATGACGTTTGCCGGGCATCATGTAAAGCTCGCTCGCCACGGGTTTGCGCGCAAACAGGAGTGGAAGCTGCTGAGCCAGAGCGAGAACGAGCTGGCGATGTGCCTGGATTCGGAGGATAACGCGGCACTGCTGAGCGATTATCCCTACCCGTTTAAGCTTGTCGCCCGCTATGCGCTTGAGGACGCTGCCGTGCGCGTTTCCTATGAGGTGACCAACGAGGGCACCGAGGACATGCCGTTCTTTATCGGCGGTCATCCCGGCTTTAGGTGTCCGCTCGATGAGGGCGAGGCCTATACGGACTACGAACTGCGCTTTGAGAAAGACGAGGCTGCGGAGCTTTGCACTGCTGTCCCTTCGACTGGCTTGATTGACGTAGCAAACCGCTCCAAGAACCCCATGGTGGGAAAGACGCTGCCCCTGTCGCACGAGCTCTTCGATTTTGCGGAGACCATCTTTGACGTGCTCGAGAGCCGTCAGGTCACGCTTTCCAAAAAGGGCGAGGACAAGGGCGTCCGCCTGAGCTTTGATGGCTTCCCATATCTCATTGTGTGGAGCAAGCCCGAGGGCGATTTTGTGGCGGTTGAGCCTTGGGGCGGCCTTTCGACCTGCTCCGATGAGGACGACGTGCTTGAGCATAAGCGCGGCTGCCTTGTCGCCAAGCCCAAGGAGACCGTCGTTCGCTCGTTCACGATTGAGATTCTGTAATTCCGTTTTGTCGACTCGTATCGCGAGGCACAAGGAGCCTGCGAGATAAGGAGCTAAAAATGATCCTCACCGTTACGATGAACCCGTCTGTTGATACGCGCTATCAGCTCGATGAGCTCGTTATCGACGACGTCAACCGTGTGACGCCCGAAAAGACCGCCGGCGGCAAGGGCCTCAACGTGGCCCGTGTGCTGGGTCAGCTGGGCGACGACGTTGTGGCAACCGGTTTGCTCGGCGGCCACATGGGCGCCTACATGGCTGAGCTTATGGACGCCAACGGTATTAACAACGACTTTGTGCCCATCAAGGGCGAGACTCGCATTTGCCTCAACATCCTCCACGCCGGCAACCAGACCGAGCTGCTCGAGAGCGGCCCGACAATTGCCCCCGAGGAGCTCGATGCCTTTACCGCCAAGTTTACTGAGCTTGCGGGCAAGGCCGACGTTGTCACCATTTCGGGTTCTCTGCCCCGCGGTGTCGAGGCAGGCTACTATGCCAAGATCACGGGCATTGCCGAGAACGCCGGAGCCAAGGTGCTGCTCGATACCTCGGGTGCTTCGCTCGAGGCCGCCCTTAAGTCCGAAATTAAACCCGAGCTGGTCAAGCCTAACCTGACCGAGATCAACGGCCTTCTGGGCACGAGCTTTACCACCGACGATGTGGACGAGCTCCGCGCCGCGCTCGCCTCTGATGCCCGCTTCTCCGATATCCCCTGGGTCGTCGTGTCCATGGGCGCTGCCGGCTCCGTTGGCTTCCACAATGGTCGTGCGTTCCGCGCAAAGACGCCCGATATCCCTGCCGTTAACGCAACAGGCTCTGGCGACTCCACTATCGCAGGCTTCGCGCATGCCATCGCTGCTGGCGCAGACGACGAGACGGTGCTGCGTACCGCCAACACTTGCGGCAAGCTCAACGCCATGGATCCTATGACCGGCCATCTGGTTATGGACCGTTGGGACGAGGTCTACAACGACGTTGTCGTGACCGAGCTGTAAGGGCTTGGGCGTCGGTCCCGGCATCGCTTGCTAGCTCATGTCGACGACAAGTGCGATAGCATTATGCCTGGCCGCGATGCCGACTTTGTTGTGTTCAATCCCGACCTTACCCTGGTCGAGACGTATGTGGGTGGTAACAGCGTCGGTAACGCGTTTGCCGAGTAGCCGCCAAAGAAGCGATCCGAGAGGGGATTTAGATGATTTACGGTGCATTGGGCGATATCGAGGAGTACCGCGGAATGCTCAAGGGCCTCGACGTGCTGATCGATTGGCTCGAGGAGAACGATCCGGCGCAGCTCGAGGTCGGCAGCCATCCGATTCTGGGCGACAAGGTCTTTGCGAACGTCATGGCCCCCACGACGCGTCCCGAGGCCGAGGCCCACTACGAGACGCATCAGCGCTATCACGACCTGCAGATCGACGTCGAGGGTCGCGAGGCCTTTAAGGTCGCCACGGGCAGCCTGACGCTGGTCCAGGAGTTCGACGAGAAGGACGACTACGATCTGGTCGATTCCGACGCCTCGATCGCCGGCGATCTTGCTGACGACAAGTTTGCGCTGTTTGTTGCCGGCGAGCCTCACATGCCCACGCTCGAGTTCCCGGGCGATGGCGCGCAGCCGGTCAAGAAGATCTGCTTTAAGCTGCTTGCAGACGCTTACTGGGAGGAGTAGCGCGCTGCTCGGCTGAGCCGTTCGCGTGTTGGCGCGATTCCCCTAGGGGAATCGCGCTACGACCCCGCCAAGCGTGTTTCCCCAAGGGAAATCACGTTTGGTGGGGTTTTCTGTTTTTGAGTAGGGAAAGCTATCGACGTGGCGATGTTTGGATTGGCGCGCGCACTCATAATCGACAACAAAAAAGCCGCCCGAAGGCGGCTATCTTGTGCAATGGAGCCAGCGACCGGGCTCGAACCGGTGACCCCCGCTTTACGAGAGCGGTGCTCTACCAACTGAGCTACGCTGGCGGCCATGTGGTGACGCAACTGAGGCGTCAACGGCTGTCTATGATACGGGACATCGCAAATCCGCGCAAGGGTTCTGACGGCTTTTCTCACTTTAAATGCACTAATATTAGAGGCGTGATGTCTGCGGCGTCCATCTGGCGCTTGATCTGCTGTTGAGTTGGTGGTCGGCGTCCCGCTCGTATGGGTCTCAAACAGAATGGGGCAGCCATGGCGCAACCCAAGATCCTTCTCACACGTATCGATGACCGTTTCATTTACGGGCAAGACGTTGAGCTATGGAACGAAGCCGTGGGTTCTAACCTTGTCCTAATCGTCAACGATGAGATCGCGGCGGATTCGCGCCAATGGGCACCCATGAGGGTGGCGGCGCCAGAAGGCGTTTGGACACGGTTTTTCTCGGTGCAAAGGACTATCGACATCATTCATACCGCAACGCCGCGTCAATGGATTCTGGTCATGGTGGCCTCACCCGCCGATGCACTCGCGCTGGTTAAGGGCGGTGTGCCGATCACTAAGATCAGCATCGGCCATATGCAAGCGGGGGAGGGCAAGCGCTCTGCAACGCCTGCTGTTGCCGTAGACGATACGGACATCTCCGCCTTCAAAGAGTTGCAAAAGCTCGGCATAGAGCTAGAAATTCGCTATCTTCCCAGTTTCGCCCCCGACCCCATCGGCAATCTGTTCAACTGATCCCTTGGGGACGGAGGAAAACGGATCATTTTGCCCTTGCGAGGGACGCGCGCGATGCTGCCTGTCAAAAACTATGCCCATTTACTACGTTTGATCGGCTGTCGCCGAGCATGTCGAATTTGAGAAAAACAAAACCGCAGGTAGACGGCTCGCGAATTTAACAAAATCGGTGCATGGTCGAGCATCCCGGGCTAAACGTAGTAAATGGACATAGTTTTGATATGTCACTCATACAGTCACAGCGAAAATGAGCCAAAAGATGAAAAAGCGCCCGTCGGCGGTGGTGCCGGCGGGCGTTGCTGTGCGATATGTCGCGTTGCGCGCCTAGTGCCTCATAAAGTGGTACTCAATCACATTGCTGTAGGGGTGACCCGGGCCCACAATGCCCTGCGGGAACAACGGCTGGTGCGGCGTGTCGGGGTACATCTCGGCCTCGAGGGCAAAGCCGGCACCCCAGCCATAGTTAGCATCGTCCTTGGCGTGCTCGTCGTCCAGCCAGTTGCCGGTGTAGAGTTGCACACCCGGGGCAGTGGTGTAGTAGTCCAGCTCGCGGCCGGTCCACATCTCCTCAACATGCAAGGCGCGACGCAGGCTGCGACCGTACTGATAGCCATCGATGCACAGACAGTGATCGTAGCCACGGGCCTGCTTAATCTGCGGGTCGTCGGCCTCCATGCCGGGAGCGACGGGGCGCAGCTCGCGAAAGTCAAACGGTGTTCCCTCGACCGGAGCAATCTCGCCGGTGGGAATGTTCTGCTCGTTAATGGGAAGGTAGTGGGCAGCGTTAGCAACAAAGAAGTGTTCACAGTCCATGCCGGCGTTATGGCCGGCAAGGTTAAAGTACGTGTGGTTGGTCATGGACACGTAGGTGGCGCGGTCGCTCTTGCAGCCATACTCGATGCGGAAGACGCCAGTGCGCGTAACGGTAAACACGGCCGTAAAGATGCGGTTACCGGGCAGACCCAGCTCGCCATCTTTAAGCGAGGTGGTCATGCGCACGGCGTTATGGACCTCGTCGAGCTCAACATGCCACACGCGTTTATGCAGGCCGTGCTCAAGATCGCTGTGCAGGTTGTTGGCGCCCTCGTTGGCGGGCATATGCCAGTCCGTGCCGTCGATGGTGATCGTGGCGCCCGCGGTGCGGTTTGCCACGGGGCCGATGGTCGCGCCAAAGCAGGCGGGGTTGTCAAAGTAATCCTCGAGCTTATCGAAGCCCAGCACCACATCGCGCACGTTGCCGGGAATGTCGGGCACGTCGATGCCCAACACGGTGGCGCCATAGTCCATAATGCGAACGCAGATCTCGGGCCCGTTGAGGGTGTAACGATGAACGGGGGTACCGCACGGCGCGGTGCCGAAAAGCTCGGAAGTGATCATTTGGTTCCTAACATCGAGATATTTCGGACAAACTGTAGCGCGAACAGGCGAGATTATCACTACACCCCACTAAAGCAGGGGGTATTTTTCTCAAAAAAGTGATGAATGGAGCTGTGCGGGCGTTCATTTTTGACGCGCACGGGTCTGATACAATTTGTTCGTTACTGTTTGAATTGACGCGAGCGTGGAACAGCGAGGACTCATCGTGATTAAGGCAGAGCGACAGGATAAGGTTCGGCAGCTGCTCGAGGAACAGGGAACGGTCTCGGTCAAGGAGATTTCGGATGCACTGGGCGTCTCGGACATGACGATCCGTCGCGACCTTGAGGAACTTGCGAGCCTGGGCGAGATCGAACGCGTGCACGGCGGCGCCCGTAGTGCGCAGGGCCGTCCACACGCTATGTTGCGCCATGAGTATTCTCACAGCGAAAAGCGCACTAAGCATGCCGAGGAAAAGCTGCAGATCGCGCGCCGCGCTGTGGAGCTTATCGAGGAAGGCTCGACCATCTTTTTGGGTACGGGCACCACGGTTGAGCAGATGGTCTCGATGCTGCCGGCGTTTCGCCTGCGCATTGTGACCAATTCGCTCTCGGTGTTTAACCTGCTCGAGGCGCGCGAGGACTGTGACCTGTGCCTCGTGGGTGGTATGTACCGTCGCCGCACCGCCGCTTTTGTGGGGCCAACGGCCGAGGATACCCTGCGTGCGCTGGGCATCGACACGGCGTTTATCGGCGCCAACGGCATTCTGGATGGCGACGTATCTACGTCCAACATGGACGAGGGCCGTATCCAGCAGCTCGCCTTTAGCAAGGCAGACTCGCGCTACTTGATTGCCGATTCCAGCAAAATTGGTAAGCGCGACTTCTACACCTTCTGCCGCCTGGACAGCTTGGACGCCGTGGTGTGCGAGCCGGGTATCGCTGCCGAGAATCGCGCCGCCATCGAGGAGCACACGCAGGTCATTTGCTAGCTAACGCTGCAGGATTGCCAGCAAACGCTGTGGGAGGACTTTTGCCTCCTGTCATTGTGGGGAATCAGCGCGTCAGCGCTACGCGATATGACGCGCAAATGAGGACTCCACTATCAAATTGTCTCAACCTGTAACAGGTAGGGGTGAAATCGCCAACCAGATGTTACAGATTGAGATTTTTGGCCCGGCCTATTCCGTTTGTCTCGATCTGTAACAGCTAGGACCCAAAAACTTGACTAGGTGTTACAGATCGAGATTTTGTCTACCCAGCCATCGTCTTTATCTCGATCTGTAACAGTTAGACGGCCAAAAGCGAGTCAGATGTTACAGATCTAGATATTTCGAACCGGGCGCCTCCGTTCGTCTCAATTTGTAACAATTGGGGCCGAAAATCCCTGCTAGATGTTACAGATTGAGACGAACGGCCTGCTCGGGCCCACCAAAAACAAAAAGGCCGCATGCGAACCCGTGGAGGGATTCTCATGCGGCCGACAGGGGGTATGTGGCGGAAACTAGGCCATGAGCAGGCCGGTCTCCGCGACGTTCTTGTACCAGTACGCGCTCGCCTTGGGATAGCGCTTCTGGGTCTCGAAGTCGATGTAGAACAGGCCGTAACGTTTGTTATAGCCGTTGGTCCAGGAGAACTGGTCCTGCAGCGACCACACAAAGTAACCGTCGACGTTTACGCCGCCGTCGATTGCCTTGAGGACCCATGCGAGATGCTGACGCATGTAGTCGATGCGAGGGGCGTCGTCGATAAAGCCGTCCTCGAAGTCGTCCTTATAGCCCATGCCGTTCTCGGTGATGTAGATCTTCTTGTAGTTGGGGTAATCGTTCTTAATACGCAGCAGCAGGTCGTACAGGCCCTCGGGATAGATGATCCAGTCCCAATCGGTGGTGGGTACGCCTTCGCGCACGCATGCCTCGCCAACGCCCTTGAGGAACCAGCGCGAGGAGCCCTTGTCGCCGGTGCCATTGTGGTTGATGTCGTTTTCGCCCTCGGCGGCACGCAGGAACTGGCACTTGTAGGTGTTGACGCCCAGGCAATCGTTGTAGGGGAGCGCGGCGGTCAGCGCGGCGATGTCCTCGTCGCGGACGTCGAGCTTGCCGCCGGCGATATGGGCCAGCTTGGTCGCAGCCTCCATGGTGTCGGCTGCATAGTGGCCGCGGAAGGTGGCGTCGAGCACCCAGCGGTTGTTGATGACGTCGGCCATGCGAGCTGCCTCGCAGTCGGCAGCGCTGTTGGGATCGAGGGGATACTTGGGCTCCAGGTTCTGGACAATGCCGATCTCGCCCTCAAAGCCGCCCTCATGGAAGGCGACGACAGCCTTGGCGTGGGCCACCATCATGTTGTGCATGAGCTGGAAGGCCTTGTCCAGGCGATACTTCTCGCCGTGCGGCCAGTTGCCGACGATAAAGCTGCCCTCGGCGGTCGCGGGAATCTCGTTAAAGGTAAACCAGTGCTTGACCTCGGTGAACTCGGCAAAGCAGAACTTGGCGTACTCGACAAAGGCGTCGATCGTCGTGCGCGTCAAGAAGCCCTCGCCGCCGTTCTGGTAAAAGGCCTCGGGCGTATCAAAGTGATCGAGCGTGACATAGGGGATAACGCCGGCATTGTTGCAGGTGGCGAAAAGCTCGTGATAGAAAGCGACGCCCTCGGGGTTAATCTCGCCGGTGCCGTTGGGGAAGATACGGCTCCAAGCGATGGAGACACGAATGCCGTTAATGCCAAAGCGCTGGCACAGGTCGATATCGACTGGATACTTGTTGTAGAAATCGCTTGCGGGGTCGGGGGAGAAGCGACCCTGAGCTGCCAGGAAATCGTCCCAGGGCACTTTGCCCTTGCCGTGCGTGCGGGTCTCGCCCTCAACTTGGTAAGCGGCGGTGGCGCCGCCAAACACAAAACCGTCGGGGAACTGCATGGGGTTGGTCATGAGTCATCCTTTCTGTGGGATACGAATAGGGAGAGGTGCCCGAACTGGGGATCCGAGCACCAACAGAGGGAGGAACTAGTCGAGGTTCTCGCGGAGCCACTTGATGGCGCCGGCGGGGTCGCGGGTGAGGTCGATATATTCCTTGCCGCGCGGGGCGAGCAGCTTAATGCCCAGGCGATCAGTGTCGGCCTTCATGTCGTTGTAGTAGCTACGAACCTGCGGGGCAAGCACGATAACGTCGTACTGATCCATGATGGCAGTGTGCTGGCCATAGGCGCCTGCGGAGGAAGCGATGTTCTCTCCAGTCTGCGCAGCACCTTCCTTGATGGCGTTGGCAAGCATGGCAGAGGTGCCGGCGCCGGCACACAGGACGAGGACCTTCAGGCCATCGACGTCCTTCTTAGCGGATGCGTCGGTGGCGGGCTCGGACTGGTCGGCAACAGGCTTGCTATCGGCGCTGGCAACGGTCGTCTCGACGGCAGCGGCGGTCTGCTCGACAGCGGGCGCAGAGGCGTTGGCGGCGATGGCAGCGGCACCATCGGACTCGAGACCCAGCTCGGCGGCGCGCTCGGCCTCCTGGTCGCAGAGCAGCTTATCGTATGCCTTTAAGAACGGCAGGTAAATAACGGCGTCCAGCAAGATGATGATCGCGACAAATACCAGGGCAATAAGCTGGAAGTTCGTGGTGATGAAGATACCGATGGGGGCGGGGGTGGCCCAAGGCACCACGAAGGAGAAGCCGTTCATGCCCACGTTATCGATAAAGAACTTGGCAACACTTACGTTGACGCAGCCGGCGGCAACAAAGGGTATGAGCATGTAGGGGTTAAGGATCATCGGCGCGCCAAAGAGCAGCGGTTCGTTGACGGCGAAGGCAACAGGAACAATCGAGGCCTTACCGACGGCTTTGAGCTGCTTGGACTTCATGAAGAGAATCAGCAGAAGCGGCACGATGAACGTGGCGCCGGTGCCGCCGAACTCACCCACGAGCGACATGTTAAAGGTGAGGGAGTGGGCGGGGTGGCCGCCTGCCAGCAGAACCTGCAGGTTCTCGGCCTGGTTGGCAAGACAGATGGGGTCGATGCCCGGCTGGACGATCGAGGGGCCGTGGACGCCGATAAACCAGAAGAACGCGG
The DNA here is from genome assembly GCA_048367555.1 of Collinsella sp. Taxonomy (GTDB): domain Bacteria; phylum Actinomycetota; class Coriobacteriia; order Coriobacteriales; family Coriobacteriaceae; genus Collinsella. The sequence goes on along the minus strand of DBGCAP010000013.1, from coordinate 174,105 downwards.
TGGCTGCCTGGATAAGGATAAGGCCAGGATAGGTTTCTGCAGCGGTGAAGAGCGGGGAGAGCAGTTTGATAAGCAGCTCGGAGAACGGAACGCCCATGAGGTTGCGCACGACGACATCGATGATGCCGCAGATGATGACAGCACCGCCAAAGGGGATGATGTCGCGGAAGTTCTGAGCGATGGCGCCCGGGACCTCCTTGGGCAGCTTAATGGTCAGATCGCGCGAGACGCAGAATTTGTAGACCCACACGGTGATGAACGCGGCGATATAGGCCGAGAACAGACCGCGCGTGCCCATGCTGGTGCAATCGAAGACCGAAAGTTCGGAGCCGTTGAACTTGGTGGTGAACTGCGTGACCGCGAGCAGCAGCATGCTGCACTGGGCGGCCACCATGGTGGAACCGTCGTTGAGCACTTTGCCGGCGGGCATACGACGGTTCATGGATGCCGTGAAGTTCTTGGCAGTGGTGCCGGCAACCATGATGCCCATGACGCCCATGGTGAAGTTGTAGAGCTTGTTGCACCAGTCGATGAGCGGCTGGGGCAGCGTGATGCCGACTACGCCGGGAAGGGTGGCAATGAGCAGAAAGATCGAAGAGGTGAGGACAATGGGCATGCACCCAAGGAATCCGTCCTTGATGGCCTGGAGGTAGATATTCCTTGAGATCTTCTCAAAGAACGGTTGATGCTTTTCGAGCATCTTTACGATGGCGTCCATAGAGCTCCTTTGCTGCTTGATGCGCGATGCACGTGGATGGAACTGGTCGTCGATGGATGGTCAGGACTGCCCGGAAACCTTCCTGTTTAAGGAAGGCATTGCGAAATGACAACGTTGTCATTTCGTTAATGACAACGTAAGACATTTTTGGAAGAGCAACAAGGATTTAGGGGTGAGTGGTCGATATTGTCCGGTAAACGGTTGATTTATCAGTCAGGCAGGTAGTGTATGCTAGAACGCAAAAAGCAAGCGATGCAAAACCGACTGGAGAAGCAGTGGCAACGATGGACAAGAAAAACGTCTCGATGAACGATGTGGCGATTGCCGCGGGTGTTTCTCTCAAGACGGTTTCGCGTGTGATCAACGAGCCCGATAGCGTGCGAGAGTCGACACGCGATAAGGTTCATTCGGCCATGGAGGCGCTCGGGTTTCGAGCCAACTTTGCCGCGCGTTCGCTCAAGTTGGGCCGTTACGGGTGCATCGGCGTCGTGCTGTTCCACTTGTCGGGCGGCGCCGTGGACATGATTGACGGTATCGCCGATGCCGCCGAAGAGCGAGGCTTTGCGCTCACGATGATCAAAAAGCGGGCGGGGGAGAAGATGACCCTTGCCGAAGCGGCGCGTAGGATGTCGCAGCTTCCCGTCGACGGCATGATTTTCAACCTGCGCCAGATGGTCGATGACTTTGAAACCTTTGAGGCGCCGAAAGACCTCAAGACGGTGATTATCACACCGATGGAACATCCTACCTGCTCCACCGTCAGTGACGATCAAGAGGGCGGCGCGCGCATGGCGTGCGAGTACTTTTTGGACCACGGTCACAAGAACGTGCACTTCGTTTCTGGTAAAAAAGAGTCGCTGTCGAGCCAGTGCCGTATGAAAGGTTGGCGTGCGGCACTCGAGGCGCGTGGCATTGAGCCACCCGAGCCTCTGCAAGGCGATTGGAATGCGGATAGTGGCTATGCCGCGGGCCTTGTGCTTGCCGATAAACCCGATTGCACGGCGGTCCTCGCCGCTAACGACTGCATGGCAAACGGCGTGATGATGGCTCTACGTGACAAAGGGCTCAGCGTACCCGACGACGTGTCCGTGATCGGCTTTGACGACGAACTCTACAAGACGATTCCCAACTCGATTCTGACGTCGGTGAAGTTTCGCCACCGCGAGCTGGGCATCCGTGCGCTTAACGAGGTCGTCGCAGGTCTGGAAGCCCCGAGCTCCAGAAGCCGTACGCTCGTCTCGGGCGTGTTGGTCGAGCGTGCGAGCGTGCGGGATCTGCGAGCGTAGACGTGCTCGGCCTGCTCGTCTAAATCTGTAACAGGTGGGACCCGAAAACTCGGCTAGATGTTACAGATTTAGACAATTCGGCCCGGCTTATTCCGTTTGTCTCGATCTGTAACAGTTAGGGGTGAAATGACCAGCCAGATGTTACAGATTGAGATATTTCTGCTCGGGCGTTCTGTCTGTCTCGATTTGTAACAGCTAGGGACCAAAAACTTGGCTAGATGTTACAGATTGAGACAAACGTGCGGTACGGTCCGCCCAAAAAAAGCCGGGGGCGGCGCGCCGTGTGACGTGCCGCCCCCGGCTGAGAAATGGGGACAGGTTATGTGCGTGGGCAACCCCGTCAGCCGCTAGTCCAGACGACGGGTCTGCGCCACGTGCTTATACCAGTATGCGCTTGCCTTGGGCGTGCGCTTCTGGGTTTCAAAGTCAACGTAGAAGAAGCCGTAACGCTTGTTGTAGCCATTGGTCCAGGAGAACTGATCCTGCAGGCTCCACAGGAAGTAGCCGCCCACGTTGACACCCACCTCCATGGCCTTGAGCAACCAGCGCAGGTGCTGCTCGATGTAGTCGATGCGCGGTTGGTCGTCCACAAAACCGTCCTTGTAGGGGTCCTTGTAGCCCATGCCGTTCTCGGTGATGAAGATCTGCTTGTAGTTGGGGTAGCGCTGCTTAATGTAGACGAGCAGATCGAACAGGCCCTTGGGATAGATGATCCAGTCCCAGTCGGTGGTGGGGATGCCGGGCTTGTTCACGTGCTCGCCAATGCCCTTGACGCGCCAGCGGCCGGTGCCCTTCTCGCCCGTACCGTTGTGGTGCAGGTCGTTCTCGCCGTCGTAAGCCTTCAAAAAACGGCACTGGTAGTTGTTAACGCCAAGGTAGTCGTTGTAAAGCGCGGCTTCGCGCATAATCTCGAGGTCCTCGTCCAAGATCTCGATGGTGCCGCCCGAGACGGCGGCCAGGCGGTTGGCGCACTCGAGGGTGTCAGGCGCGTAGTCGCCGCGGAAGGTGGCGTCGAGCAAAAACTGGTTTTGCAGCACGTGCTCGTTGTTGGCGGCCTTGATGTCGGCGGGGTCGTTCTCGTTGAGCGGGTACTTGAACTCCAACGACTGAATGACGCCGATTTTGCCCTTAAAGCCGCCGTTGTGGAAGGCCAGCACTGCCTTGGCGTGGGCGAGCATCATGTTGTGCTCGCACTGGAAGGCCTCGGCAAGATGCGCCTTGACGCCACCGGGGAAGGTGCCCTCGATGTAGGTGTTGGAGGCGTCGGCCCAGATCTCGTTAAAGGTGAACCAGTAGGTCACCTGGTCGGCGTACTCCTTAAAGCAGAAGGTGGCAAAGTCCACAAAGGCATCGATGGTCTCGCGGTTGAGGAAGTCGCCCTTCTCAAAGAGGGGAAGCGGCGTGTCAAAGTGATGCAGCGTGACAAACGGCTCAACATGGTGCTTATGGCACTCGGCGAAGAGATCGTGGTAGAACTGGACGCCCTCGGGGTTGATTTCGCCGGTGCCGTTGGGGAAGATGCGGCTCCAGGCAATGGAGAGACGAATGCCGTTGATACCGAACTCCTCGCACAGCTCCAAGTCGACGGGGTACTGGTTGTAGAAGTCCGAAGCGGGATCGGGGGAAAAGCGCCCCTGGGCCTCCAGGAAGTCGTCCCAGGCAACCTTGCCCTTACCGTGGGTGCGGGTCTCGCCCTCTACCTGGTAGGCAGCAGTGGCGCCGCCAAAGACAAAGTTCTCGGGAAACTGCGCGGGCGGGTTGGTGACGCTGGCAGGGTTAACGGACATGATGAAATATCCAATCGTCTAAATCGAAGGGCCAGCCGGCTGTTGATGGTCGACTGGCCCTGGGTGTTACTTACTTCGAAAGATGTTCGGCGACGAAGGCGAGAGACTTGTCGCCGTTCTGGGAGAGCTCGATGTACTGCTTGCCGCGGCAGGCGACGCACTTGTTGCCCACGCGCTCGCAGTCCTTCTGCAGGTCGGCGAGGTAGCTTGCGGCCTGCGGGGCCAGGACGACCAGGTCAAAGTCGGGGAGCATATCGACATGGCTGCCATATGCCTCGGCAGCGGTTTCAAGATTGATGCCGCGCTCCTTGGCGGCCTTGGCCAGCGCGTTGGCGAGCAGGCCCGAGGTACCGCCGCCCTGGCAGAGCACGAGCACGCGCTTGCCGTTGAGGTCGCTGGCGGTCATTGCCTCGGCAGTGGGTGCTGCGGAAGCGGCGGGGGCGTCGGCCTTCACGGCCTCGGCAGCAGCGCCAGCGGCAACGCTCTTGGCGTCAGCCTTGCCCTGGAAGGCATCGTTGAGCTTGGCGGCCTTCTCGGCGTTCTTGGCGGCGAGTTCCTCCTGGGAAATCTCGGCCTCCTCGGCGCACTTCTGGGCGTCATAGGCACGGAAGAACGGATAGTACAGGGCAAAGTCGACGATCAGGATGATGGCGAGCATCACAAAGGCGAGCGGCTGGAAGCCCAAGCCCATGATGGTGCCGATGGGGCCGGGGACGGTCCAAGGCAAGGTGTACATAAAGCCGTTCATGCCCAAGAAGTCGATAAAGATCTTGAGGATCCAGATGTTGGCGATCGGGGCAAAGACAAACGGGACAAAGAAGACGGGGTTGAGCACGATAGGCGCGGCGAACAGCAGCGGCTCGTTGACGGCAAAGCAGACCGGGACGATGGCGGCCTTACCGACGGCGCGCATCTCCTGAGACTTGGCCAGGAAGCAGAACATAAAGACCAGGACAAGCGTGGCGCCGGTGCCGCCCATGCAGACGACGAAGTACTGGGCACCCTGGGTCAGGACAGCGGAAGCGTGCTGACCGGCCTGGAACGCAGCCAGGTTGTCGGTCATATTGGCAACGAGAGCGGCAGCGATGGCGGGCTCGACGATCGAGGGGCCGTGGACGCCCACGAACCAGAACAGGCTCATGGCGCCGTAGATCACAGCGAGGCCGATGTAGCCGTCGGCAGCGGTGAACAGGGGCTGGAACACCTGGATGACGCCCTGGGCAAAGCAGAAGCCAAAAGCAGCGCGGAAGGCGATGTCAAAGACCCAAAAGACGGTGATGCAGACGGAGAAGGGGATGATGTCCTTAAAGGTCTGCGAGATTTTGGGCGGAACCTGATCGGGCATCTTGACGGTGATGTTGCGCTTGATAAAGAACTTGTAGATGATGCCGGTCACAAACGCAGCGATGAAGGCGGTCAGCAGGCCCTTGGAACCAAGGTAGGTGGTGTTGAAGCCGCTGGCGGCGTCCGTGGCGATCGTGTCGCTCGAAAGGAGCAGGAAGCCGATGATGGCCGCGCACATGCACGAGATAAAGTTGATCTGGTTATTCTTGGGCAGATCGCGGTTCTGGGCGTCGGCGAAGTGCTTGGCCGTGGTGGCGGCGCAGGCGATGGCCAGGATGCCCATGGAGTAGTTGTAGCACTTCCACAGGGCGTTGTTGATGTCATCGGGCCAGTAGAAACCCCAGATGTTGGGGACCGAGGCTACCAGGCAGAAGATGGACGAGAAGATGATGATGGGGATGACGGAGATAAAACCGTCGCGGATCGCCTTGAGGTACTTGTTGCGGGCGATCGCGTTGAAAAAGGGCTGGCCCTTTTCGATGGTGGCGATGAGTTGCTCCATGCAAAGCTCCTAAGAGTCGGTGGGTTAGCAACGATGGTAGCTTTTGACGTTTGGTTGCCAAAATGTTGACGTTGCCATTTTGCGACACAAAAAAGACGCGAACCGGTGGCCCCTGTGCCTGTGGACCGTCGATTCCTTGCGCGTAAACGTTTGAGCCGCCCGGTGGCTCTGTGTTTGCACAATGGCAACGTTAACATTTGTGCTACAAAAGCCGCTCGGGGAAGCAAGATTGTCGGTGAACGGTAGGTTTTGGGTGGTAAGCGTATTGTGAGGGAGGCGTTGGATATACTTGAAGGCGTTAAAAATGACTGCGTAGGATGCCACCAATGGCATCGTTGACACAGAAAGATCGACCTATGGCCGCTGTTAAAAAATCGGTATCCGTTAAAGACGTAGCGCGCCTCGCGGGCGTCTCGGAGCAGACGGTCTCGCGCACCGTGCACGATTCGCCCAGCGTGCGCCCCGAGACCAAGGAGCGGGTGCGCGCCGCCATGCACGAGCTGGGGTATCGCCCCAATTTTGCCGGCCGGTCACTGCGTCGCGGCAAGTTCAAGACTGTCGGCGTCGCCATGTTTAACATTACCGGCACCGGCAACCTCGACCGCATGGAGGGCTTTGCTGCCGCCGCCGACAAGCACGGCTATGCCATCACCCTCACGAAAGTAGATGGACATCCCTATACCCTCGAGAGTGCATCATCGCGTATGAGCGCGCTGCCGGTAGACGGCATGGTTGTGATCATGAACCGCATGCCGGCGGACTTTGGCACCTTCGAGCCGCTGCCCGGCATGCAGACGGTGCTCGTTACGATGTTGGAGCACCCGCTCTGTTCTACGGTCGATAACGACCAGTTCGATTGCTCGCGCCAGGTGGTCGAGTACTTGCTGGGGCAGGGACACAAGACCGTGCACTTTATCTCGTGTCCCGAGCGCTCGCTTTCGGGCATGCAGCGCGAGGAGGGCTGGCGCGAGACATTGCGCGCACATGGTATTGAGCCGCCGCGACTCATCCGTGGCGATTGGACGGCGCAGAGTGGGTATGCCGCAGGCCAGGCTCTGGCGGACGATCAGACCTGTACTGCCATTTATGCCTCCAACGACGCCATGGCCTACGGCTGCATTCGTGGGCTCGAGTCGCGCGGAAAGCGCGTGCCCGAGGATGTGAGCGTAGTGGGTGTTGACGATAGTCTGGGCGATATCGTGCCCGATCGTCGCCTGACCACCGTGCGCTTTGACAACAAGCGTGTCGGCATGTGGGCAGTCGACAAGATCGCCGGTTCCGAGGGAGTTGCATCTGGCGTGGAGCACATGCTGATCCCCGGCGTGCTCGTAGAGGGCGATACGGTGCGCGATTTGCGTTAGGGTGCGGTCCTGTTTGGGTTTCCGTTAATCATGTTTGATATTGTTCGAAATGGTTTGGAAACCGTTCACGGGCGAAAAAAGACCGTTCACGGCTCGAAATAAAGGTTTGCATTGTTCTTTTTTGTTTGAATGTTATTGTTTCTGTCATACATAGCGCAGCGCGTATGCCCGGACGCGATGCTCTCCGTTGGTTCATATGTGAAAGGAACGCAATATGGCAACCAAAGAAGAAATCTCGATGGTTGGATTCGAGATTGTCGCATACGCAGGTGACGCCCAGACCGATCTGCTTGCAGCGCTCGATGCTGCTCGCGAGGGTGATTTTGAGAAGGCCGAGCAGCTGCACAAGGATGCCAGCGATGCACTCATCGGCGCCCACGACACGCAGACCAAGCTGCTTTCGCAGGAGGCCGGCGGCGGCGAGATGGAGATGACCTTCATCATGGCTCACGCTCAGGATACTCTCATGACCACTATGATCCTGGAGAAGCAGACCCGCTTTACCATCGATGCCTACAAGCGCATCGCCGAGCTCGAGGCTAAGCTCGCCTAACGAATCCTCACAACCAAGTCCCCTTCCAAAAGCCCTGCCGCTACCCGCGATAGGGCTTTTTCTGTTTACCCGGCACTCGGGGACGTTCCTTATCTGCCGGCAGTTAGGGACACTCCTGCCATGCATCTGATCCTTTGAGGATGGAAGAAAACGGGTCATTAGGTTTGCTGCGGTGCCGACTCGGCTTGTCGGTTACAAAACTATGCCGGTTTACTACGATAAATCGCATTCTTTCAACTATGGAAAGAACGGCGTTATCAAAGCCGCAGGTAGAAAGCTTGTCATTTTCTGCTAATAGCAAATGTGGTCGGTCCTATCGGTTTTACCGTAGTAAACCGGCATAGTTTTGAAATGGCACTATTCGACTAGCAGCGTTATGAAGCTTCTGCACGCCCTCCCGTTCGGTTTATCGATGGGTGGGTATACTTCCATCCGCAATACAGGCCGGACTGAGGAGGTATCCAAATGCCGGACAACGGATCGATTCAAAAGAGAGGCACGCACGAGATGGCTCATGGGCGTCCTGTCCAGATAACCGAGCATACGACGGTAGCCGAGCTGCAGCCCAGCCTGTCCGATGTCGTGTGCGCAAACAAAAAGCTGCAGATTGGCTTTATCGTTGCGCTCGTGGTACTGGCGCTGCTGTCGGGCTTTGTAGCTCGTCCGCATTTCGCCGATACCAAAACTTGGGACTCCACCATCGAGGTCATCGATCAAAAGAAAGGTAATGTACTGGCGCTCACGACCTCGTGCGTGGCGCTGTCTGCGGGTATTACCGCGCTGCCGGGTGATACGGGTACGCCGGTCGCCGAGCAGCTAGCGGAGCTTTCAGGCAACCTTGGTATCGTGCTTGCCGTGCTATATCTAGAGAAGTATTTGCTCACGATTTTGTGGTCGGTTGGCTTGGGCATCTTGATCCCGTTTGCGCTGGTGCTCTTTGCGGCGTCGCTCGGCATTCACGGGCGCTGGAGTACGAGCTCCGTCCTGCGCCGCGTGGCGACGCGCGTGCTGGTGGTCGCCATGATCGGCATGGCGTTGGTGCCTGCAAGTGTATGGGTGTCGCAAAAGGTCGATGAAACATATCGAGTGAGCATTGAAGCGGCCGAGCAAAAGGCGGCCGACGCTGCGGGTGCGGCAGATAGCGACAGCTCCAAAGCAAGCAAGAAAAAGACCGAGTCCACGGAGTCCAAGAATGTGCTTGAGCAGCTTGCCGACGGCGCCTCGGGCCTCGTCACGTCGGTGACCAGCGGTGCCAAGCAGATGACCGATGAAATTGTGCAGCAGGTGACCGATCTGATCGAAGGCGTCATCGTGATGATCGTGACCTCGTGTGTTATCCCATTGCTGGTGCTCGCAGCGTTTCTGTGGCTGGGACACACGCTGCTGGGGATCGATATTTCCGGCCCGGCGAACTATTTAACGGGCCGCTTTCTGAGCGCTCCGTCCAAGCACACCAAAAAGGGTAGGCAGGCCGAGTAGCTAAAACAGCTGTATTTGCTGGGGCATACCGCAAAGGGACGGCCGAGACTCGTTCTCGGCCGTCCCTTTTGTTTGTTGAAGACGTGCCAGGACGAAGCTTTCACGATCCCAAACGGTTTTTGTTCAAAAAAGAACAAAGACAAACAAATAGTTGTTGCAGTCGATGTTCGAATGTGTTCAAATAAACATGAACAGTGAAGAACCGCACGTTCAGATGCCCGGACCTGATCGCGATTCAACACTTCCAAACAGAAACTACGCGCCAGCGTATCTCTCAAGGAGGATGTCATGAGGGTTGTAATCGCTTCCGATGCCGACGGTATGTCGATGAAGGAGTCCATCAAGGAGATGCTCATCGCCGACGGTCACGAGGTCGTCGACTATTCCGAGACCCCTGCCGCGGACTTTGTCGATTCCGCGACCGCCGTTGCCAAGGACCTGCTGGAGCACAAGGATTCCCAGGGCTTCGCATTCGATAAGTACGGCGTCGGCTCCTATATGGCCGCCGTCAAGATCAAGGGCATGGTCGTCGCCAACATTTCCGATGAGCGTTCCGCTTACATGACCCGCGAACACAACGGCTCGCGTATGGTCACCATGGGCCCGGGCGTTGTGGGCACCGAGGTCGCCAAGAAGATCGCCCGCGAGTTCCTGCGCGCCCAGTACGCCGGCGGCCGTCACCAGATCCGTGTCGACATGCTCAACAAGATGGCCTAACGAGAGCCACCGAGAACTCGAACTTCTACCTCAACTTGTGAATTCAGACGAAAGGACGTTCTGATGAAGAAGACCATCGCAATCGGTTGCGACCATATCGTTACGGACGAGAAGATCTATCTGGCCGACCGCCTGGAGCAGGCTGGCTACAAGGTGCTCGACTGCGGCACCTACAGCCACACCCGTACGCACTATCCCATCTACGGTAAGGCCGTGGGCGAGGCTGTTGCCAGCGGCAAGGCCGACTTTGGCGTGGCCCTGTGCGGCACCGGCATCGGCATCACCAACGCCGTCAACAAGGTTCCCGGCGCCCGCTGCGCCCTGGTTCGCGACATGACCTCTGCCCTGTATGCCCGTCGCGAGCTCAACGCCAACATCGTGGGTTTTGGCGGCAAGATTACCGGCGAGTTCCTGATGGCTGACATCATGCTTGCCTTCCTGGAGGAGCCCTACGAGAAGACCCCCGAGCACGATGCCCTGATCGCCAAGATCGATGCCTGCAACAAGGCCGACGCCGAGGCTCAGGCTGATCCGCACTTCTTTGACGAGTTCCTCGAGAAGTGGGACCGCGGCGAATACCATGATTAGCGGGTATCCGGCGTAATTAACTAGTCCGTTGACGGCTCGCGTTTCTGTGAGGGGGCGCGGGCCGGTTTTCTATCAGCCCCACTGACTTGGCGGGCTGGCGTACGAAAGGGAAGGCTCCTATGGAGTTTGTTCTTGATAACGGTTCTATTCGTGTGGCACTGAGCACGGCTGGCGGATCGTTCACTTCGATTAAAGCCAACGGTCGCGAGTACCTGTGGCAGGGTGATCCTTCGGTCTGGTCGGGCCAGGCACCCATTTGCTTCCCGATCTGCGGCGGCCTTCGTGACGGTCGCGCGATGACTATGGGTGGTCGCGAGGTCAAGCTCGCCCGCCATGGTTTTGCCCGCAAGCAGGAGTGGAAGCTCGAGAAGCAGAGTGACAACATGGTTGCGCTGAGCCTAAGCTCTGCCGACCATGCCGAGTTGCTCGAGCAGTACCCGTATCCGTTTAAGATCGTTGCTCGTTACACGATCGATTCGGAAAAGGTGGCCGTGTCGTACGAGGTGACCAATGAGGACATCGAGGATATGCCATTCTTTGTGGGTGGTCACCCCGGCTTTAAGTGCCCGCTCGACGAGGGCGAGTCCTACGACGACTATGAACTTCGTTTCGATCAGCGTGAGGCGACCGAGCTTTGCACCGCTGTTCCCTCCACAGGCCTGATCGATGTCGAGCACCGTAGCAAGAACCCGATGGTCGGCCATGATCTGCCACTTACCCATGAGCTCTTCGACTTCGCCGAGACCATCTTTGATGTACTCGAGAGCCACGTGGTTACGCTGACCAAGAAAACCGAGGACAAGGGCGTGCGCCTGACGTTCCCCGATATGCCGTACCTGATTGTGTGGAGCAAGCCCGAGGGCGACTTTGTGGCCGTGGAACCGTGGGGTGGTCTGTCCACCTGCTCCGACGAGGACGATATTCTGGAGCACAAGCGTGGCTGCCTGGTTGCCAAGCCGGGGGAGACCGTCACCCGCGCCTTTGAGATCGAGATCCTTTAACGAGCTATCGTATGTTTGGGGCCGCGCGTGCCGTGCCCCGGGAACAGGAGTTCAATATGATTCTGACCGTTACCATGAACCCGTCGATTGATACGCGCTATCAGCTTGATAAACTGGTCATCGACGATGTTAACCGCGTGACGCCCGAAAAGACCGCTGGCGGCAAGGGCCTCAACGTGAGCCGTGTGCTGCTGCAACTGGGCGACGATGTGCTCGCGACCGGTCTGCTCGGCGGCCACATGGGTGCCTATATGGCCGAGCTTATGGATGCCGACGGCGTCAAGAACGACTTTGTGCCCATCGCCGGTGAGACGCGCATTTGCCTGAATATTCTGCACGAGGGTAATCAGACCGAGCTTTTGGAGAGCGGTCCGCAGATCGCCCCGGCCGAGCTCGAGGCCTTTACGGCCAAGTTCGCCGAGCTTGCAGTGAAGGTGGACGTTGTGACGCTTTCGGGCTCGCTGCCGCGTGGCGTCGATTCCGGCTACTATGCCGAGCTCGTCAAGATCGCCGAGGAGGCGGGCGCCAAGGTGCTGCTCGACACCTCGGGTGCATCGCTGGAGGCCGCGCTGGAGTCCGACGCTAAGCCTGAGCTCGTAAAGCCCAACCTGACCGAGATTAACGGCCTGCTGGGTACGTCCTTTACGACCGATGATGTCGATGCCCTGCGCGAGGCGCTTGCCGCTGATGGCCGCTTTGCTGGTATTCCCTGGGTTGTCGTCTCGATGGGCGCCGCCGGTTCGGTGGGCTTCCATGAGGGCCGTGCGTTCCGCGCCAAGACTCCCGCGATTGAAGCTGTGAACGCGACGGGTTCCGGCGACTCGACCATCGCCGGCTTTGCGCATGCCATTGCAGCTGGTGCCGACGACGTCACGGTGCTTAAGACCGCCAATACCTGCGGCAAGCTCAACGCCATGGATCCCAAGACCGGCCACCTGGTCATGGATCGCTGGGACGAGGTCTACAACAGCGTTGTCGTGACTGAACTGTAGGGTTACGGCGTTTTACCAAACGCCGTAACGGCTCGACGCTGCAAACGCCCCTAAGCGGCAATCTGACGTTCAATCGTCGGGCATGACCAGAAGGTCAATGCCCTCCTCTTTCACGTCACCTTGCTCGCTTAGGGGCGTTTTCGCTGACAATGCCAAGACATCGACGTTACTTTGGTCGCAAGTGGTCATTGGGGACGTTCTTGTTTGACTAGTCGTTTAAGAGCGTCCCCAATGACTACACTCAAAAACGGCGCCCGTCGGCGATGTTGCCGGCGGGCGCCGTTGCCTTGAGGACGAAATGATCCGTTGTCCTCCGTCCCCACGGGATCCGAACTCGTATGCTACAGCGAGTCGATAAAGCGCTGCTGGGCGGCGCGTCCTGCCTCGTCCCACTTAAAGACGCCGGCGTTATCGAGCACGTGGCCAAACACCACGCCGATCTCCTCGTGCAGGATATCGATGACGTTGTCCGCCGTAAGCTCGTCGGCGCGGCGGGCAAAAACATCTTCGGCCCATGCGGCGTGGCTGCGGCAAAGGTCGTCGCCCTCGAGCGCGCTGGCAAGGTCGTAGCTGGCATCGGCTTTGGCCGCCAGCAGGTGCTTGCGGACAGCACTGAGCTCGGGAACCAAGCGCGGCGGCAAAATGGCCAGGCCCATGACCTCGATCAGGCCGATGTTCTCCTTCTTAATGTGGTGATACTCGGCATGCGGGTGGAACACGCCCAGCGGATGCTCGTCGGTCGTGATGTTGCAGCGAAGCGCCAGATAGGCCTCGTAGATCTCGCCGCCGGCATTGCCGCGGGAGTCAACGCGGCGGATGACGGGCGTCACGGTGTTGTGCGCCGCGCCATCGGCTGTGTGCGCGATGACGCCCACAGACTCATCGGTCCACTCGCGCCATGCCAGGATAATCTTCTCGGCAGCATCGAGCAACTGGGCGCGGTCGTGCGAGCGCAGTCGCAGCACCGAAAGCGGCCACTGCAGCACAGTACCGCTGACCTGGTCAAAGCCGGGCACGCTAAACTGCGAGACCTCGGTGGCATGCATCATGGGGAACTCGTGCGCGCCACCCTGGAAGTGGTCGTGCGACAGAATCGAGCCGCCCACGATGGGCAGGTCGGCGTTGGAGCCGATAAAGTAGTGCGGGAACAGGTCCACAAAGTCGAGCAAACAGGAGAGGCTCTTACGGTCCACGTGCATCGGACGATGCTCGGAGCTCATCGCAATGCAATGCTCGTTAAAGTACGCGTACGGGCTGTACTGGAAGCCCCAGCGCTCGCCGTCGAGCTGGATGGGGATAACGCGCAGGTTCTGGCGGGCGGGGTGAGCGCCGCCGTCGGCTGCGGCGGAGCGTCCGGGATAGCCCTCGTTTTCGATGCAGAGCTGGCAGGCGGGATACTTCTCGCCTGTGTTCTTGGCTGCACCTGCCGCGGCGATATCGCGCGGGTCCTTCTCGGGCTTCGACAGGTTGATGGTGATTTCAAGGTCGCCCCAGTTGGTGGGGGTGCTCCATTTGATATTGCGCGCGATGGCGGCGCGGCGCACGTAACCGGCGTCGCAGCACAGGCCGTAGAACCAGTCGGTCGCGGCGCGGGGCTCGTTGACGCCCATACGTCCGTTGAACTCCTCGTTTACAACCGAAGGCCTCGGCATGAGCGCGCCCATGATGCGCATGGCGATGCGGTCGCGGCCCGACGCCGTGTCCTCGGCAGCACCGTTGGCAACGGCGGCCTCGGAAAGCACGGCAAGCGTGCCCTCCAGGTCAAAGTCGGGGAGTGTATTGGGGTGCAAGAGAGAAATCTTCTCGGTCTTGAGCGCCCAAGCCATGTCGAGTGCGGGACCCGTGGCGCCGATGCACTCCAAAATGGTGTTGTATGCCCAGATGCGATCGTCCTGGCCGATCATCGATCGGTGGATAGCGTACTCGATCAGGTTCTGCGCGGCCTCGCGCACGTCAGTCATTACAGCCATGCCGCGTAAGCCCCCTTGTCAGAGATGGCGTAGTGACGGGCAGAGCCCTCGCCCAGCCAGCTGTTCATCTTGGTGATGAAGGTGTCGACCAGATCGAGCGGCACGAAGGCCTGGATGGTACCGCCAAAGCCGCCGCCGTGAATACGAACGGCGCCACGACCATCGAGCACATGCTCGGCAAGAGCAAGCGCGTACATGGAAGGCTGCTCGGCACCCAGTTTGGCAACAACATTCTGCAGGTACATGGCAGAGCTAGCGCCGGACTCGCGCGTCAGGACCAGGAACTGGTCAATGTCGCCGGCGTTCAGGGCTGCCCAACGCTTATCGACCAGACCGTTCTCGTACCAGTAGTGAACGGCGCGCAGGCAGGCGCGGTCGCCCAGCTTGGCGCGCAGCTCGGGGAGCTTGGCGTCAAAATCGGCAACGTTTACCTCGCACAGGCGTGCCTTGCCAAACTCGGCGGCGACGTCTTGCATCTCGCGCGGAACGGCGGCGTAGTCGTCGGTGGCGGCCACGTGGTCGGCGCCCACCTTAACGAGCACGAGCGCGTAGCCGTAATCCTCAAAGTTGAGCTCGAGCTTCTGGGTCTTAGGCTGAGCCTGGTCCTCAAAGTCCATGTAGGCAAGGCCGCCCAGACATACGGCGGCCTGGTCCATCAGACCGCAGGGCTTGCCGTAGTAGTTGTTCTCGGTGCGCTGGCTCATCTGAGCGAGCGTGACAGGTTCAATGGCGGGCGTGCCCCAGAGCGTCTCCATGGCACGACCGTACGCGGCCTCGACGGCGGCAGAGCTGGAAAGGCCGCCACCCGAGGGGACGGAGCAGGTGAAGGCGAAGTCGAAGCCGTGGGGCTCAACGCCAAGGGCTGCAATCTCGTGCGCCATGCCGCGGACGAGGCTTGCGGACGCGCCCTTCTCGGACTCCTGAACATCCAGCGTGTCGAGCGTGATCTCAAACGTAGGATAGCCCTCGTCGGCGACGCGAATCTTGTTGGAGTCGGTTGCCACGGCGATACCGTCAACGGCGACATCGAGCGAGCCGGCGATAACGTGACCGCCCTCGTGATCGGTGTGATTGCCGCTGATCTCGGAACGCCCGGGCGCGTGCACGTAGAGCACCTGGCGGTCGCCGATGGGGCCAAACTCCTCCTCAAACAGCTTGGTGAGCGTGGCGAGTGTTTTTTCGTCGGGGGCGGTCATGGTGTCTTCCTTTCTTGGTTATCCCGAGTTACCGGGCTTTGCTTATGAGTACGTAAACATATCAAGGTGCGAGGGAGTAGACGGGAGTCATAACGCTGCTCCCTCGCATCTCGACGAGGGTGGGTTAACAAATCGTCGAGAATCGGTACACGATTGTCGAGCTAAACGGGTGGTCAGGCGTGCAGACGGGATGCGCCCAATCTGTGTGATGGTTGTTGTCAGGCCAAAACTCGGGCTCAAATGCGACGCCGTCGCGGGGACCGTAACTGCAGCCGTCTTTGGCGTCGTTATCGCTGAGCCAGTTGCCGGTATACAGATGCGCGCCCGGTGCGGTTACGAAGATGTCGAGCGTGCGGCGCGAGTTTGGATCTTGCAAGCGCAGTGCGTGGCGCGGGTCGGCGTCGGGGGTAAAGCCATCCAGGCAGAAACAATGGTCAAAGCCCCGTGCAATCTTGAGCTGCTCGTCGTTCGCCTCGATGTCGCGGCCGAGCGCCTTGGGTGCGCGGAAATCGAATGGCGTGCCGACCACGGGGCGAACCTCGCCAGAAGAGACGTTGTCCTGGCGCTGGGGGAGGAAAGCCTCGGCGTCGATAGTCGCGACCTGGTCCAGAACCGTGCCGGCATCGTGCCCCGCAAGGTTGAAGTACGTGTGGTTGGTCATGTTGACGAAGGTGTCGGCATCGGTAACGCAGCTTTGCGTGCAGGTGAGCTCTGCGGCACCCGTTGGCCCTGCCTGCAGGACATAGGCAACGGTAAAGGTGCGGTTGCCCGGGAGACCCAGTTCGCCGTCAGCCAACTTGCATGTAAAACTCACCGTGTTGGTAATCTCGTCGACTGTGGCGTTCCACACGCGCTTATGAAGGCCATGTTCAAGGTCGGTGTGCAGATTATTGGCTTTGTCAGGACCATCGTTGCATGCCATCTGATAGACCGTGCCGGCAATCTCGATTTGGCCTTTATCCGTTCGGTTGGCCGAAGGGCCAATAGTTCCGCCGTAGCACGCCGGATTGTCGAAGTAGCCATCGAGGGCATCGAAGCCGAGAGCTATGTCGGCAACATCGCCTGAGGCATCGGGAACCTCGATGCTAAGGATGGTCGCGCCATAGTCCATGACGCGCACGCGGGCACCTGCGCAAACAAGGTTATAGACCGTAACCGGCGAGCCGCTGGGGGCGGCGCCGAACGGAGTTGTGGTAATCATGAGCGTCCTTTCGAATACGACGCCATGGCCTGCACGCCCGGAGCGCAGGCCATCATGGTATCGGTGTGCTTACGCTTTATGTTAACGTACTCATAGCCTGGAACCACGGACTTCTTCGCTTTCCTGCAACCGGTCGAAAATGAGCCGTGAACGGTATTCAGGTGGTGTTGAGGGCGCTGCATAACTGCTGATAGGTATAGTAGAGTACGTTAACATTATCGATAGACAACAAAGCCTCCCGCGTGACCAGCAATTTCGCACGGGGTATTTCGGCTTCCTACAGGAGCGAAGGTGATTTTGTGGCAAGGCGCCCTTCCAACGACACGGGTTCGCGTCCGGTTTCCATGGTCGACGTTGCCCGCGCTGCCGGTGTTTCGCAGCAGACGGTTTCGCGCGTTGCCAACGGATTGCCCAACGTGAACGAGCAGACGCGTCAGCGCGTGCAGGCAGCCATGCAGGAGCTCGGTTTCCGTCCGAGCTATGCCGGTCGCTCGCTGCGCGACGGCCGCTACCATTCGGTCGGGCTGTGCGTTAACGACGTCACCAAGTTCGGTAACCTGACGATGATCGACGGCATTGCCAGTGCGGCCCGCGAACGCGGTTGTGCTATCACACTGGTCGAGATGTCCAAGACCGAGGAGTTTTCGCTTGCCGAGGCCACTCGTCGCATGGCAGCGCTGCCAGTGGATGGCATCATCATCGGCATGAGCCGACTGGCGCCCGACTTTGAGACGTTTGTGCCTCTGCCGGGTATCGGCACGGTCATCGTCACCATGTATGCTCACCCGCGGGTAACCACGGTCGACTCTGACCACTATGGCTGCTCTCTACTGCTTATGGATCATCTGTTTGAGCTGGGCCACGAGCAAATTCGCTTTATCGGCGGTCCGTCCTTCTCGGTCGACGAACAGTTCCGCCGGGCTGGTTGGAGAGATTCTCTCGAGCGCAGGCATATCAAAATGGCAGAGCCGCTCGAGGGTGACTGGTCTGCCAACAGCGGTTACGAGGCCGGCAGATATCTGGCCGAGCACGACCGCACCATGACGGCGATTTACGCGGCAAATGACCAGATGGCAAACGGTGCGATCGCTGCGTTGCGCGACAGCGGATTGCGTGTGCCCGAGGACGTGAGCGTGGTGGGCGTCGATGACTCGCTCGACGACTTTGTCGCACATAACGAGCTTACGACCGTACGATTCGATCTACATCAGCGCGGACGCGAGGTATTCGAGCATGCGGTTCCCAAGGCGGGAGCAACGGGCAAGACTGTTGCCATTCGTATTCCGGGCAAGCTCATCGTTCGGCGCACCACGGCAGAGCCTCGCGTATAGTTTTTGCAGGTCAAAAGCGATATATTCCGCACCAATAACAATCGGTAGGGATGCTAGCAGATAGCCGTGGCTATGAAGGCGAGTGCTATGATAGACGGGTTCTTTTGTCTATCTAGGAGGCTTTGCCTGATGGAGATCACCAAGGATATCCGCTACATTGGCGTCAACGATCACGACATTGACCTGTTCGAGGGCCAGTACGACGTGTCCGAGAATGGTATGGCATACAACAGCTATGTCGTCTTGGGCGATAAAATCGCTGTCGCCGATTCGGTTGACGCTGGCTTTGTCGACGAGTGGCTCGGCAACCTCGAGACCGTGCTCGATGGCCGTACACCTGACTACCTGGTCGTCCATCACATGGAGCCCGATCACTCTGCCGGTATCGCCGCCTTTATGGAGCGCTATCCCCAGGCGCAGATTGTGGCTAGCATGGGTGCTTTCCGCATGATGGTCAACTACTTTGGCACCGACTTCCCCGAGCGCAAGATGGTCGTCAAAGATGGCGACGTGCTCGACCTGGGCGGCCACAGCCTGACGTTTGTCGGTGCTCCGAACGTGCACTGGCCCGAGGTGCTCTTCTCCTACGAGTCCACCGACAAGGTGCTCTTTAGCGCCGATGGCTTTGGCAAGTTTGGAGCCAACGACATCGAGGATCCCGAGGGCTGGGCTTGCGAAGCGCGTCGTTACTACTTTGGCATCGTGGGAAAGTTCGGCAAGTTTGTGCAGGCCGTGCTTAAGAAGGCCGCCAATCTGGACATCCAGATTATTTGCCCGCTTCACGGTCCTGTTCTTAGCGAGAACCTGGGCTATTACCTCGACACCTACAACACCTGGTCGAGCTACCAGCCCGAGGACGAGGGTATCACGATTGCCTATGCGAGCGTGTATGGCCATCTGAAAGCTGCCATTGAGGAGCTCGCATCTGCGCTCGAGGCCCGCGGCCAGAAGGTCTCCGTCTTTGACTTGGCTCGCGATGATATGGCCGAGGCCATTGAGGATGCGTTCCGCTATGACCGCCTGGTGCTCGCCTCCATTACCTATCAGGGCGAGATCTTCCCGTTCATGAGCACCTTCATCCACACGCTTGCCGAGCACGCCTATCAGAACCGTACGGTGGCACTCGTTGAGGCCGGCTCCTGGGCGCCCACCGCTGCCAAGGTTATGACCAAGGAGCTCGAGGGCATGAAGGACATCACTCTGGCGCAGAACAAGGTGACCGTGCTGGGCTCGCTCAACGATGCCTCGCGCGCTCAGATCGAGGCCCTCGCCGACGAGCTTTCCAAGTAGCGACACGTTCACTTTTGACGCTCAACCGCCACAACCACCACAAAGGGGACAGGCACCTTTGTGGTGGTTTTTGTTTAAGGGCAGATACCGATGATAAAACGCTTGACCGCGTCGTTACCTGCGGTGACGGAACGGTATTTATTTGTAAAACACCCTGCTTTACCTTGATTTTTTCAATTTCTCACATACCGTTCGCGCGCCCGAATCGACCGTTCGGCGTCTTCGATAAAACTCTGGGCAGTCTTTATTCCTCAGACTGTTAACGTACTCATTAACGACTCGTCCTTGCTGTTGCGCTATGGCAGGGAGTAAGAGCCCGTCGAGGGGCGAAGGATGTTAGCGCAAGCATCTAGCATCCCCCCGGCGCTCGTTTTGGTAGTCAAAGCGCATTAAGGGATGCGCTAAGAAAGGGGAAATCCTCATGGCACTTTCTCGTCGTCAATTCCTTCAGGCTTGCGGCCTCGGCGTGATGAGCGTCGCTACTGCCGGCTCCCTCGTGGGCTGCGGTGGTTCCGGTAGCGATGGCGGCTCTGCTGCAGCTGCCGGCGGTACCGCCAACGCTCAGAAGCCGGTCGTTTTCTACAACCGTCAGCCTTCTAACTCTTCCACCGGTGAGCTGGATATGACCACGCTCAAGTGGAACGATGACACCTACTACGTTGGCTTTGACGCCAAGCAGGGCGGCGAGCTCGAGGGCCAGATGGTCGTCGAGTACATCAAGGCTCATGCTGCCGACATCGACCGCAACGGTGACGGCGTCATTGGTTACGTCCTCGCCATCGGTGACGTGGGACACAACGACTCCATCGCTCGTACCCGTGGCTGCCGCAAGGCCCTGGGCACCGCTGTCGAGAAGGACGGTCAGATCATTTCCGACCCCGTCGGCACCAACACGGACGGCAAGTCCGACAAGGTCAAGGACGGCGAGATCGAGGTCGACGGCAAGAAGTTCATCGTCCGTGAGCTCGCCAGCCAGGAGATGAAGACTTCCGCTGGCGCCACTTGGGACGCTCCGACCGCCGGTAACGCTCTGTCCGGCACCTGGGCTTCCGCCTTCGGTGAGCAGATCGATATCGTTGTCTCCAACAACGACGGCATGGGCATGTCCATGTACTCCAACTGGGCCAAGGAGAACAAGGTCCCCGTCTTTGGTTACGACGCCAACTCCGACGCCGTTGCCGCCCTGGGCGACACCGACTTCCCCTATGGTGGCACCATTTCCCAGAACCCCGCTGTCCAGGCTTACCTCACCCTGCGTCTGCTCCGCAACTCTCTTGACGGCGTCGACGTCAACACCGGTGTGGGCGAGGCTGACGATGCCGGTAACGTCATCGCCGAGGATGACTTCAAGTTCAGCAAGGACGATCGCTCCTTCTACGCTATGAACCTCGAGGTCACGGCCGACAACTACAAGGACTTCACCGACCCGGCGAACACCCTGTACGAGACGGCTCAGGCCCAGCTCGACGAGAAGGACAGCCCCAAGAAGAAGGTTTGGCTGAGCATTTACAACTCTGCCGACAACTTCCTGGGCTCCACCTATAAGCCGCTGCTCGAGAGGTATGCTCCGCTGCTCAACCTCGATCTCGAGGTTGTCCAGGGCGACGGTCAGAACGAGTCCTCCATTACCAACAAGCTTGGTAACCCGGCAGACTTCGATGCCTTTGCCATCAACATGGTGAAGACCGACAACGGCGCTTCCTACACGTCGATTCTTGGCCAGTAGGTCGTGATTGCTCGCGAGAGCATGTAGGCATGTTGGCAAGGGGGATCAGGAGACTGCTCCCCCTTGCTTTTCAGAGACCATGAGTACGTAAACATTTCGTAATGGCCTCATATCAGGACGTTCTCCCTATCGTAGCTGCGCAAATAAGGTTGCACAGGGAGGACATCGAGGGAAACGAGGGGTGAATACATGTCAGACAAGCAAGACGACATCGTCCTGTCGATTCGAGGGATGAGCAAGACGTTCGGGCGTAACCGAGTGCTCGACCACATCGACCTCGACGTCCGCCGCGGCACCGTCATGGGCCTGATGGGTGAGAACGGCGCAGGCAAGTCCACGATGATGAAATGCCTGTTCGGCACTTATCAAAAGGACGAGGGTTCGATTTTCCTCGATGGCAAGGAGGTGAGTTTCTCCGGTCCTAAGGATGCTCTTGAAAACGGCATCGCCATGGTCCACCAGGAGCTCAACCAGTGCCTCGAGCGCAATGTGGTCGATAACTTGTTCTTGGGCCGCTATCCGGTTAAGGGCGGCGTGATCGACGAGGCGCGCATGCGCAAAGAAGCTTCGGATCTGTTCCGTCGCCTAGGGATGACCGTCAACCTGACCCAGCCCATGAAACACATGAGCGTCTCTCAGCGTCAGATGGTCGAGATCGCCAAGGCTATGTCCTATAACGCCAAGGTTATCGTCTTGGACGAGCCTACGAGTTCGCTGATGGCGCAAGAGGTCGACAAACTGTTCGAGATGATGCGTAAGCTCAAGGAGCAGGGAATCTCTCTGATCTACATCTCGCACAAGATGGACGAGATCTTCGAGATCTGCGACGACGTGTCGGTCCTGCGCGACGGTAATCTGGTTATGACCAAGCGTACGAGTGACACCAACATGAACGAGCTCGTGAGCGCCATGGTCGGTCGTTCGCTGGACAACCGTTTCCCGCCCGTTGATAACGTTCCCGGCGACAACGTTCTTTCGGTACAGCATCTGTCTACGAAGTTCGATCCGCACTTGGTGGACATTACCTTTGACGTGCGTAAGGGCGAGATTTTTGGTCTGTATGGACTGGTCGGCGCAGGTCGTACTGAGCTGCTCGAGACGATCTTTGGTATTCGTACCCGTGCTGCAGGTCGTGTGTACTTCCGCGACCGCCTGATGAACTTTTCCTCGGCGCGCGACGCCATGGAGCATGGTTTTGCTCTGATTACCGAGGAGCGCAAGGCAAACGGTCTGTTCCTGAAGGGCGACTTGACGTTTAACACCACCATCGCCAACCTTGATCAGTACAAGAGTGGTCCCGCGTTGTCCAACGACAAGATGCTTCGCGCGACGAACAAAGAGATCAAGACCATGCATACCAAGTGCATGGGCCCCGATGACCTGATTTCGAGCCTCTCTGGCGGCAACCAACAAAAGGTCATTTTTGGTAAGTGGCTTGAGCGCTATCCGCAGGTGTTCCTGATGGACGAGCCCACCCGTGGTATCGATGTCGGCGCTAAGTACGAGATTTACCAGCTCATCATCGACATGGCAAAGAAGGGTACTACGGTGATCGTGGTTTCCTCCGAGATGCCCGAGATTCTCGGCATCACCAACCGCATCGGCGTCATGTCGAACGGACACCTTTCGGGCATCGTCAACACCAAGGAGACGAACCAGGAAGAGCTGCTCCGTCTGAGCGCCAAGTATCTGTAGACGAAGGGGATGGAACACATGCCTACCGTATCCGGTAAGATCCTGTCGGTCGATGAGGAGACGAAGCTCCTCCAGCCGATCGACAGCTATGTAAACGAGATTCAGAAAAAGGTCGACGCCCTGCGCGCCAACGGTACCACGCGTGTCGTCGAGCTGCAGAGCAGCATTGATGCCGCTAAGAGCGATCGCGTGCTTACCAAAGCAGAGCGCGATGAGGCCATCAATGGCTTTAAGGTTGAGATGGAGCAGGCTAAGAAGGTCGAGGCCCAGAACAAGGGTCAGATTGACAAGCTTGTTGCCGACGCCGAGAACTACCTGAAGGCCCACTATGAGACTGAGTACCTTGCTCCTGTCAAGGTCAGCTGCGCTGCCGAGCGCGAGGCCGCCAAGGCTGCCTATCAAAAGCAGCTCGCCAAGCTCGAGAAGGAGCACCAGGAGGGCATTGCCGGTATCACCGACCAGGCCGAGATTAAAGAAGAGAAGTACGTCTATAAGAACAAGCAGTTCGACGCTAAGGTGACCTATCAGCAGGAGCTGCAGCAGATCAAGGATCGCGAGCACGAGGCCTTCGCCTATCGTTACCACCTGATCGATTTGCTGCGCATCGGCAAGTTCACCTTTGCCGAGAATATGGCTCAGCGCTGGGAGAACTACAAGTACACGTTCAATACGCGTACGTTTTTGCTCAACAACGGTCTGTATATCGCCATTGCGCTGGTTTTCATCGCCCTGTGCGCTATCACGCCGGTTGTTAAGGGCACGCAGCTGCTCACGACTCAGAACGTGCTGAACATTTTCCAGCAGGCTTCGCCCCGTATGTTCTTGGCACTTGGCGTCGCCGGCCTGATCCTCCAGACTGGTACCGACCTGTCGATTGGTCGTATGGTCGGTATGAGTATGGTGGCGTCTACCATCATCATGCACGCCGGTCCAAACACCGGTACCGTGTTTGGCATCGCTTTCGACTTCTCCACCATGCCCGTCGTGGGCCAGATTATCCTGGCACTTGTTGTCTGCGTTGTCCTGTGTACCGCATTCTCTGCCATTGCTGGCTTCTTTACCGCTAAGTTTAAGATGCACTGGTTCATCTCGACGATGGCCAACATGCTCATCATCTTTGGTCTTGTCACCTATGCCACCAAGGGCGTGTCCTTCGGTTCGATTAATCCTCTGATTCCTGCCATGGTCACTCCGCGCATTGGCGGCTTCCCGTCGATTATCCTGTGGGCCATCGCTGCTATCGTGGTTGTGTGGTTCATTTGGAACAAGACCACCTTCGGTAAGAACATGTTCGCCGTCGGCGGCAACCCCGAGGCTGCTTCCGTCTCTGGTATCAACGTCTTCGCTGTTTCCATCGGCGCCTTCATCCTCGCCGGCATCCTGTACGGCTTTGGTTCTTGGCTCGAGTGCATCCGCATGGTTGGTTCTGGCTCCGCTGCTTACGGCCAGGGCTGGGAGATGGACGCTATCGCCGCGTGCGTTGTCGGTGGCGTTTCCTTCACCGGCGGTATCGGCAAGATTTCCGGCGTCACCGTCGGCGTGCTGATCTTCACCGCTCTTACCTATGCACTGACCATTCTGGGTATTGATACCAACCTGCAGTTCGTGTTCTCCGGCCTGATCATTCTCGTCGCCGTTACGCTCGACTGCCTCAAGTACGTCCAGAAGAAATAGCGATCTTCGCATCTCCGCGTGGTATAAAAGGGAGCCGGCTGCCATCCTCCGGCTCCCTTTTTAAAGGCGTGGAGTGCAGCCTGTAGTTATTTGGAATTGGCGAACGAGGCGCATGGCTCGGTCGCTATGCTCGTATTCCAAGTTGATAGCCGTTTTGTCTTGTGGACAAGATTAAAGAGGAAGGCAGGGTTTCCTTATGAAAAGGGTTCTCGTCTGCTGCAACACCGGTGTGACCACCAGCCTGCTGGTCGCAAAGATTAAGGCCGTCGCCGAGGCTCGTGGTCTCGAGATCGAGATTGAAGCATCGCCGATTTCCACCGCCGCCGATCATATCAGTGACGCCGATGCCGTTTTGCTGGGGCCGCAGGTCGGCTTTGCCAAAGAGGCTTTTGAGGAAGCCGGTGCCAAAAACGTTCGCGTTATCACCACCGAGGATTACGCCACGCAGAATGCTGAAAGTATCCTAGACAGTATTGAAAGCATCCTGTAGTCGCAATCCAGTTATGAAGGCGTCGCATAGGGGGCTATCCCTATGCGACGCCTGATTTTTCCGCCACAAAGGGGACAGACACCTTTGTGGCGGTTTTGCTTCGAGGCCCAATTACCTCGTTTCTATCGACGTTTTGGTTGAAACCATCACGAAGGTGCACCGTCCCCTTTGTGCTGGTATTAGGCGACGGCGATGATGAGGTTGGGGCTTGCGCGGTCTGAGATTTCGAGGAGGGAAGATTCGACGATGCCGTTGGGGTCGTTGTCCATGACGATGGCGTCTACGTCGGTAAGCTGCGCAAAACGATACATACCGCGCCCGTCGACCTTGCTGGCATCCATAAGCACCACGCTTTTGCGGGCGGCTCCAATCATGGCGGTTTTGGTTTCGGCCATCTGCGGAAAGTCGGTCGTAAAGCCGCAGCTGGGGACAAAGGCGCCTGGGCACATGACGGCCAGATCGGCATGGACCATTTGGAGCGCCTGCATAGTGAGCGGTCCGTACAGATAGCGATGACCTTTGCGCAGTGCCCCGCCCAGCATGACGACATCAACCGAGGGCATACTCTCGTCGATGTAATCGGCAATGGTAATGTCGACCGTGATGACGGTGATGCCGTCGCGCTGATCGAGGAGCCGAACAAACTCGAGCGCCGTGGTGCCCGAGTCGACGAGCAGCGTGTCGCCGTCATTGACGAGCTTGATGGCGCTTTGCGCGATGGCTTGCTTAGCGGCGACGTTGACATTGATGCGGCGATCCTGCGTGGAGACGGTTAGGCGTTTGTGGAGCGATACGGCGCCGCCATGCGTGCGGCGCAGCTTACCAGACTCGGCGAGTGCGTCCAGGTCGGCGCGAGCGGTGACAGAGGACACGCCAAAGGTCTGGGCAATTTCTGCCACCTGCACCGAGGCGTTATGCTCGAGCATCTCCATAATGGCGGCACGACGCTCATCGGCGAAAGCTCGGGTTGTCGCATGGGCCATAGCTGCTCCATTCTCACATTAATTTGCAGGAATTGTGTTGAATCAATTTTCGTTCATTTTCTTTTTGAGTAAGAAAACGCCTTTCGATTACTTATCTTTTCTATAAAAGAAAGATGATTCGCTTGAAAACTTCAATATCGCATAGAGGAATCCGGTGCGATTCCCTTCCGTTTGCTTTTCAAAAACGAGCATCTTGACCTGCGTGCCGGTGATATCTCATACGTGCGACACCGTCGATTTTCATACAATGGGCGCAGCAAAACGCAAGGTAATAGGCTTTGCGGACACGTACGCCCGATGTCCAGATGCGGGCGAGGGAGAGGAGCAAACGCTCATGGCACTTGTTACCACCGAAAAGATGCTCAAGGACGCTCAGGCCGGCCATTACGCCGTTGGCGCGTTCAACGTCGAGAACCTCGAGTTTGTTATGGCCGTTTTGGCCGCCGCCGAGGAGACCAAGTCCCCCGTCATCATGCAGACCACCCCGGGCACCATCAAGACCGCTGGTCTGGACTACTTCTACGGCATGGTCAAGGCTGCCGCCGAGCGCGCTTCCGTGCCCGTCGCCCTGCACCTCGATCATGGCGATGGCTATGACCGCTGCATGCAGGCTTTCCGCACGGGCTACACCTCTGTCATGATCGACGGTTCGCACGAGTCTTTCGAGGACAACATCGCTCTGACCAAGTCCGTCGCCGATGCTGGTCGCGCCATGGGCGTGCCCGTCGAGGCCGAGCTCGGTAAGGTTGGCGGCAAGGAGGACGACGGTCCTGCGGTTGAGGGCGAGAGCCCCTACACCGATCCGGCCGAGGCCAAGGAGTTCGTCGAGCGTACCGGCTGCACCTCGCTGGCTATTGGCGTTGGCACCAGCCACGGCGTGTACACGAGCGATCCGCACATCGAGCAGTCCGTGGTCAAGGCCATCCGCGACGCCGTCGACGTGCCGCTGGTTCTGCACGGCACCTCCGGTGTGCCCGATGAGCAGGTCGCCGAGGCCGTGAAGAACGGCATCTGCAAGGTTAACTACGCTACCGAGCTGCGTCAGGCCTACACCAAGGGCTTCATGGCCTACATGGCCGAGAACCCCGCCTGCTTCGATCCTAAGAAGCCGGCCAAGGAGGGTATGCGTGAGATCACCGAGCTGGTTAAGATCCGCATGACCAACCTCAACTCTGTGGGCAAAGCAGAGTAACAGCAAGGGTACTCTGATCCCACCGGACGGTTTGGGCGGGTCCCGTACTTAGTTTCCAAAACGTCCTCGCGCATGAAGGCCCCCGTTGTCTCGCTTCTTCGAAGCGTTGACAACGGGGGCCTTCGCGCTGCGGAATGATTTTGGAAACTAAGTACGGGACCCGCCCAAACCGTCCTGCTCAATCGCCCTTGTGGCGTTGGGGCTGAAAGGGTGGGGCGCGGGGGTTACTTGGTTGTTAGGGTTAGCAGGTCGTTGGGGGTTTTGAGGTTGTAGGTGGCGTTTGGGATGTCTTGGTGTGATCCCCATGCCGCTCTGGCAAAACTGACCCCTGCCGAAGTTGCGCATTGTTCGTCGTAGACGGTGTCGCCAACGTAGACGACGTTGCCAGGATTCGCGCCCGTACGCCGGAGATATTCGAGCATGGGTGCGGGTGCGGGTTTATGTTCGGTTGTGTCTTCGACAAGGATGATGTGCTCAAAATACTTATCGAAGCCAAGGGGTGCAATTTCTTCTGCGTATTCGTCGTGCGCACGTGAGGAGACGATGCCAAGTTTGCAGCCGTTGTCGGAGAGTGTTGCGATAACTTCGTGCAAGCCGGGAAACACGCTGATGGTGCTTTTAAAGCTGGCGGCAACTTGGCACCAGCGATCCAACGTTGCCTGCGAGTAGATCCCAAGTTTCTCAAGGGCATCCTTGCCGGGTATGCCGAGGGCAAAGTCAAGCTCGTGTCGGGGAAGCGTTTTGCCGGTTTCTTCTTGAACAATCTGGACAAGCGATGACAGAACGCTTTCTTCTGTATCTGCCAATGTCCCATCAACGTCAAATACGATATGGTCAAAGTGCTTCATATGATTGCTCCTCTCTGTTGTTTGCCTGCAAGTTTGATGCAGTGACAGAAGAAGGGCTAGCGGGATTTCTGCCTGGTGCTATCGAGATTCTGCCTCGCTGCTCGATAGCTCGAAGGAGTGCACCCCATTTGTTCTTTAAATACCTGGCCAAGATGGCTCGCTGTTATAAATCCGCATTGGCGCGCGACTGTCTGTACCGTTCGCGTGGTGTGTGCCAAAAGTTCGCAAGCACGGTTTATGCGGTATGCGCGTAGATATGCCGCCGGGGTCGTTCCTGCACAAGTTTCGATAATGCGGTAACACTCTCTTTCGCTTACGCCGGCTGCAGATGCCATCTGAGGCACATCTATAGCGGCTGCATAGTTTGCGCGGATAAAGTCCAGGATTGCCTTGAACTGTACGTCGCGGCTGGTCATCCAAGAGGCGCCGTCGGAAGAAAAGAGCGGTTCGGCCTTGGCGTTAATCTGAATCCAGAGCTCTGACAAACTATTTCGAAGCGCCATCTCGTTCTGCGGCCGTTGAAGGTCGTGGCTAAAGGAACTCTTTAGCAAATCGATAAAGGGCATATCGTCGGGGTTGGTGGGCGACCATTTGAGCACATCGACGCCTCGACATTGAAGTAATGGGTTGATGTAACGCTTTTGGAGACGTCCCGCGGGATCGCCGAGCATCGACGGCTGAAAGATATGCAGCATTTGAATGGCTGGCGCCGAATTGGGTGATTGCAGCGTGCTGTGCAAAACGCCGCCGTTGATAAAGCCGGCGGACCCTTCCTCAAAGCGTACGTGCTCATGAGCCGCGCGCGTTCGATAGTCAATCGCTCCCTGCTCCATGTAGAAAAGCTCGACTTCGGAATGCCAGTGCCAGGGGACGGAATTGCCCGGATAGCGAGCGAATTCTGCGCGTTCGGCAATATAGGGCCAGTCTTCGGCGGTCTCGGGAAACGCTTCCTCGCGTCCTCCGCGGTGCAATTCTATGTGATCCATGTTTCGCATGGCATCAGTATAAAGCGCGATGGGCTTAGATTGCTCTTGCCTGTTCGGGGAACGCCTTGTCTAGGGATGCTTGGAGCCTTTCGAACGATGCTCGCAAGTTGTGGCTCTGGTCGGTTGAGCGTTTGGCTTTTGTGGTGGGGGAGTCGAGGAGGCCGTTTCTCTGTGTCGGGGGGAAGGAGAAAAGGTTTGCATGATTTAGGGATGGCTGCTGTGCTGCGCCGTTGGAAGAATGCATGCTTATGCGGCCTCCTCGATGTCCACCAAAAGATTGCGCACGGGGTGTGCTGCTAGGTCCCGTGCGCTGGCAGTATTATGCCGCGGTTGCTGCAAAGAAGCGCTAAAGAAAGGCTTAACCTGGTTTGGTGTTACGATGAAACCGCAGGTCAAGGCTATTGAGTAACACTCTTGAAAGGTTTTGAGCTTAAGGGCTTTCTAAGGTTTGTGGCGTAGACGTGGCGCGGACGTGCGGAGCGTGTGAATGCTCGCTGTTAGCGCTGCGGCTCTGCAGCCCGTACCTGCTCGATGACCTTTTCCATGGTGGCATCGATGCGGTCTTTCTTGAGCTCGCATTCCCAGATGGTTATGGGTGTCCAGCCCATTTGAGTGAGTGCTGCCACGGCGGCTCGGTCGCGCTCGACGTTGCGGCGGAACTTTGCCTCCCAAAACTCAACATTGCGCTTGGGCTGACTTGGGTTGCATTTGGGGCAGCGATGCCAAAAGCAGCCGTTGACGAAGATGGCGATCTTGCGCCCGGGAAAGGCGATGTCGGGTTTTCCGGGCACCTTCCATTCCAGACGGTATCCCGTAAGGCCTGCGGCGCGCAGGCGCTGGCGAACGAGCAGCTCAGGTTTGGTGTTCGCACGCTTGTTGCCCTTCATGGACTTTTTTATAGCGGCGCGACGGCGCACGAGCTCACGCTCGTCGGCAGAAAGGTCCGAGGTATCGATGCCGTCCAGCAGGCCGGGCTTGGGGCGCTTTTTGCTACGGCGCTTAGGTGCGCGCTTGGGTTTGGCGGCAGACTCGTCGGCCATGGCGGCCTCGGCGTCATCGGCGGCGCTTGCCTCAAGCCGGTCTTCCTTCAGCTCAATTAGGGCATCAATGAGCCCCTTGTCGGCGGGCATCCATTCCACCGTGGCAAGCGAGGTGCGCGGAATCCAGCGGATATCGAGCTGACGGTCGTGCTTCTGAGGCTCATCGGATTCATCGGCGAGCGAGCAGTAGTAGCACTCCATGGAGAGATGGAAATCGGGGTAGTCGTACTCAACGGTATAGAAATCGCGCAGGTTGGTGACTTTGACCTGCAGCTCTTCCATGAGCTCGCGGCGTACGGCGTCCTCGGGCGTCTCGCCGCGCATGAGCTTGCCACCGGGGAACTCCCAAAGTCCCTGCATGTCGCCATAGCCGCGCTGCACGGCAAGCAGCTCGTCAGATCCTTCCTTGCGAATGATCCCAGCGGCAACATGAACAGTCTTCAACAGGAGTCCTCTCTCAATATCAACACGTGGCAGGCTAGCTACCCGTACCTTACACAACGGTAAGGCAAGCGTAAGCCATATCGATGGTAGCCGACTCGGCTTCTTGCGACTATAGATGCCGTAGACTAATCGCAAGAAAGGACTCGGTATGCAAACCACGCACATGGCGACCCCGGTACTGGAGGTCGCGCATCTCGAAAAGGTATATGGAGCGCTGGGCAACGTGACCCGTGCGCTCAACGACGTCAGCTTTACCGTCAACCGCGGTGAGTTCGTGGGCATCATGGGCGCTTCGGGCTCGGGCAAGTCGACGTTGCTCAACTGCGTGTCGACCATCGATAGCGCCACAAGTGGCATGATCCGCATCAACGGCCAGGACGTGACGCGTATGAAGCAGGCCAAACTCTCGCAGTTCCGCCGCGAGGAGCTCGGCTTTATCTTCCAGGACTCCAACCTGCTCGATACGCTCACGGCACGCGAGAACATCGCCCTGCCGCTCACTATCGCCCGCACAAACTCGGCAGAGATCTCGACCCGCGTGCAGGATGTGGCCGCGCGCCTGTCCATCAGTCAGGTGCTCGACAAGTATCCCTACCAGATGTCCGGCGGTCAGCAGCAGCGCGTTGCCGCGGCTCGCGCGCTCGTCACCGACCCCACCATGATCATGGCCGACGAGCCCACCGGTGCCCTCGATTCCAAGAGCGCTCGCCTGCTGCTCGAGAGCCTGGAGGCGCTTAACCGCCGCCTGCGTGCCACCGTGCTCATGGTCACGCACGACAGCTTTGCCGCCAGCTACACGAGCCGTGTGCTGTTTATTCGCGACGGCAAGATCTTCACCAAGCTGCGCCGCGGCGACACCGACCGCCGAGAGTTCTTCGACCGCATTATGGAGGTCGTTGCCATGATGGGCGGTGAGGGCTCCGATGCTCTGTAAACTCGCTTGGGGCAACGTCCGCCGCGCCGGCCGCGACTACCTCGTCTACCTTTTGACGCTCACCCTGGGCGTTACGGTCTTCTATGCCTTTAACACCGTCTCGATGCAGGTTGACATCGCCGGAATTAATGAAGAGGGCTTGGCGCGGGTTATGGACAGCATGCTCGGCTACCTGACGTATTTTTTGGCCGGTGTCATGGCCTTTTTGATGGTGTATGCCAATAACTTCATCATGAAACGCCGCAAGAAGGAGTTTGGCCTGTACCAGGTGCTCGGCATGGGGCGCGGGCGCGTCGCCACGATCATGGCGCTCGAGACCGTGATAGTATCGGTCGTGGCCTTTGCCGCCGGCATTGTGCTGGGTGTGGGACTCTCCCAGCTCATGACGTTCTTTACGGCCTCGCTCTTTAAGACACAGATCGCCAATTTCCACTTCTTTTTCTCGGTGCATGCGTTCAACCTGACCCTTGTCTGCATGCTCGTGATGTTCGTACTCACGTTACTGCTGAACCTTCGCGCCGTGCGTCGTACCAAACTCATCGAGCTTATGGGTGCCGAGCGTCGTAACGAGAGCATCAAGACACGCAACCCCTGGATCGCGATTGCCATCTTTGCCGTGGGCGTGGTACTGGTGGGCGTGGCCTATTACCGTCTGCTACGTGATGGGTTCCCGCTAACCGCGACGGACAGCAAGCTGCAAGAGGCCATGAGCCAGTTTGGCATTACGACCGCTATGGTTACCGTTGGTACCTTTGCGCTGTTCTGGGGACTCTCGGGCATGCTTATCAAGCTGCTGCAGAGCCTGCGCAGCGTGTATTGGCGCGGCCTCAACATGTTTACCGTGCGTCAGCTTTCGGCCAAGGTCAATACGGTGTGCTTTTCGATGGGTGTCATCGCGATGATTCTGTTCCTCGCCATTACCTCGGTGACGTGCGGTATGTCGATCGCCAACGTGATGAACGAAAACCTGGAGCGCTATAACCCTGTTGACGTGTCTCAGACGTATGTCTATTACACGCCCGATACGCTCGACTACTACAAAGAGTATGTCAATCCGTCTGAGGCCGATCGCATGGTGCTGGCCGATACAACGGTCGATTTGTACTCCGCATGGCACGGCAAGGGCAAGTCGGCGGACAACAACGACGAGACCGGCAAGAAGGTCAATATCGCCGATGTTGCCGGTGAGCATGTGCAGATCGATTCGTATCTGAGTTACCCGTTTGGCGGTTCGAACCCTTCGGTGTCTGCGGGTGAGATGTGCAAGACCATGGGCAAAAGGCTTCCCAAGGCGCTCGGGGGTAGCAATGCCGATACGATGGGTCTGTTTGTGACGCCGGCAAGCCAGTACAACAAACTGCGCCAGATGATGGGCGAGGAGCCGGTGAGCATTGGCCGCGACCAGTACCTGCTTACGTGTGATATGGGCGGTGAGCTGGGCGACCTGTACACCAAATACATGGCCGGCGACCATACCCTTACCTTGGGCGGGCATGAGCTCAAGCCCGCAACCGATAAGTCGGACAAGGACACGGCGGCCATCGCCAACTCGGCGATGGGCAGTAATCCGGGTACCGTCGTCGTTGCCGACGAGCTGTTGTCCCAACTTAATCTGCAGCCGTATTCCAGTAGCCTGCTCGTTAATTACAAACAGGGGATGGATACGACCGAGGCAGACGAGAGCATTAAATACACTTTGCTCGACAATCTGCTCGTTGACGGCAAGGAGCCGGGGTCATGGGGAATCTTCATCACACGCTCCGAGATGTACACGCAAGCAGCGCAAATGAACGGCATGATTAGCTATCTGGCCATCTACATTGGCTTTGTACTGGTCGTTGCGTGCGCGGCGATACTGTCGATCCAGCAGCTCTCCAACGTGGCCGACGGCAGCCGCAGCTATCGCGTGCTGGCGCAGATCGGCCGCGACGACCGCCAGATCCGCCATTCGGTGATGGCGCAGCAAGCGGTATTCTTCCTGTTCCCGCTGGCAGTGGGCCTGGCGCACTCCTTTGTGGCACTTAAGGTGATCATCGAGCTGGTGAGCATTTTCGGAAATATGAGCATCGGCGGCACCGTGGGCCTCACCTGCGCAATCTTCCTGGCAGCATACGGTGGCTACTTCCTGGTGACCTACCTCATGAGCGCCGGCATGGTACAAGCTGCCATCGCTACCCGCTACAGCGAGTAACAAGCGGGCAAAACGGTCGCAAAATCAGAGGCGTATGACCGCCGCGAAGGGACCAGGGGCCCTTTCGCGGCGGTTTTTGCCAATCTGGTGCGTCTCAGATACAAGTGAGTAGACTTTTTTGAACCTGCCGAGCACATCGCGACAAATGCTCAATAAAACCGCAGGTCAGAGCCGTGGCGTTTTAGGGTGTGCTTAGACTCCTGAAAAAGCCTACTCACTTGGTTTTTCTGCTAGAAGACCGCCGCGAGGGAAGGCAACTCCCTTACGGCGGTTTGGACGTTTGCCCAGATAGTCGTTGGGGACGTCCCCAACGGCTACCCAAGGAGTGTCCCAAACTGCCGGCAGAAAAGGAGCGTCCCTAACTGCCACATCAAACGAAAGGGCGCCGACCTTCTGGTCGCGCGCTTGAAGTTGAACGTCAGATTGTCCAAATGCGGCCCGCGCAGCGTCGAGCCGTTACGGCGTTTGGTAAAACCGCGTAACTAAATACGCTCCGCGATCTCGTGGATGAGGTAGTCGGTCTTTTCCCAGCCCAGGCACGGATCGGTGATCGACTTGCCAAAGACGCCGCCGTCGACCGGCTGGTTGCCGTCCTCCAGGTAGGACTCGATCATAAAGCCCTTGACCAGCTTGGAGATGGACTCGTTGCGGCGGCAGCTGTCGAGCACCTCCTTGCAAATGCGATACTGCTCCAGCGGACGCTTGCCCGAGTTGTCGTGGTTGCAGTCGATGACCGCCGCCGGGTTGGCGTAGCCGGCATGCTCGGTATAGCGCTCGGCCAGGCGCTCCAGGTGCTCGTAGTGGTAATTGGGGTAGGTGCGCCCATCGAGACCGATATAGCCACGCATAACGGCGTGCGCGAGCGGATTGCCGTCGCATTCAACCTCCCAATTGCGGAAGATAAAGCTCTGATGTGCCTGCGCGGCGTAGATGGAGTTGAGCATAACAGTGGTAGAGCCGGCGGTGGGATTCTTCATGCCGACGGGTACCGAAATGCCGCTCGACACCAGGCGATGCTCCTGGTTCTCGACCGAGCGTGCGCCCACGGCAACATAGCTCAGCAAGTCGACGAGGTACTGGTAGTTGGAGGGATAGAGCATCTCGTCGGCGGTGAAGAAGCCCGTTTCCTCAATAACGCGCAGGTGCATATGGCGGATTGCCTTGACGCCCTCGAGCAGGTCATCGGGAGCCTCGGGATTGGGGTTGTGCAGAAGACCCTTGTAACCGGTGCCCTTGGTGCGCGGCTTATTGGTGTAGACGCGCGGAATGATGATGAGCTTGTCCTTGACCTCCTCGGCGGTCTTGGCCAGTCGGTTCATGTATTCGAGGACCGAATCCTCGCGGTCGGCAGAGCACGGGCCGATGATGAGCACCTTGCGTGCGTCCTCGCCGGTAAAGACTTTGGCGACCTCGGCGTCAAATGCCTGCTTTTTGGCGGTAAGCTCGGCAGAAAGCGGCATTTCCTCGCGGATCTCCATGGGGATCGGCAACTTGCGTTTGAATTCCATGGCCATAGGGGCCTCCTCAATCTATAGAAAGAGCAATAAGCGTATTGTTGAGTGTTCGGCATTATCCGCTGTCGCACGCTAAAG
Organism: Collinsella sp.; assembly: GCA_048367555.1. Lineage (GTDB taxonomy): Bacteria > Actinomycetota > Coriobacteriia > Coriobacteriales > Coriobacteriaceae > Collinsella. The sequence goes on along the minus strand of DBGCAP010000013.1, from coordinate 138,994 downwards.
TGCAAGCCCTTGTTACCCCGAAACCCGCAAAAGGGGACAGGTTTATTTTGGCAGGTTTTATCTGGGTAAACGTCAGCTGGTCCTGGAATGGAATGATGCCACGTGGCTTGGAAGGGGCTGCCAATCAGGTCCCAGGGGAGGCGGTTCGAGGCTGCAGAACGAAAAACGGGGGCGCAGGTTGTCCTGCGCCCCCGTTCTCGGGCGTCATTCGTTTCCTATGGCCGAATCTACGCCGCCTCGTCGAACTGCGAATTGTACAGGTCAGCGTAGAAGCCGCCCTGGGCGAGCAGCTCGTCGTGCGTGCCCTTCTCGACGATGTCACCGTCGCGGATCACCAGGATTACGTCGGCGTTGCGGATCGTGGACAGGCGATGCGCGATGACAAAGCTGGTACGGCCCTGCATCAGCGCATCCATGGCACGCTGAATGAGCTCCTCGGTGCGGGTATCCACGTTGGAGGTCGCCTCGTCCAGAATCAGCGCCGGACGGTCGGCCAAAATGGCGCGGGCGATGGTCACGAGCTGGCGCTGACCCTGCGACAGGTTAGTGCCCTCCTCGTTGATCATAAAGTCGTAGCCGCCGGCGAGCGTGTGGATAAAGTGGTCGCAGCGTGCAGCGCGTGCAGCGGCCTCGACTTCGGCATCGCTCGCATCGGGACGTCCGTAGCGGATGTTCTCGCGGATGGTGCCGTTAAACAGCCAGGTATCCTGCAGCACCATGGCAAACTCGCCGCGCAGCGCCGCGCGGTCCCAGTCGCGCACGTCGATGCCCTCGACGCGCAGCGAGCCGCCGTCCACATCGTAAAAGCGCTGCAGCAGCTTAATGAGCGTGGTCTTGCCGGCGCCGGTGGGGCCGACGATGGCCACGGTCTGGCCGGGCTGTGCCTCGCAGCTAAAGTCGTGGATGATGGTCTTGTCGGGCGTGTAGCCAAACTTGACATGGTCAAACTCCACGTGGCCGGGGCGCTTTTCGGGAATCTGCGCGTCGGCCTTCTGTTCCTCCTCGGGCGCGGCCAGGAACTCAAAGACGCGCTCGGTGGCAGCTGCCATCGACTGCATCGTGTTGCTCACGTTGCCCAGCTGCTGCACGGGTTGCGTAAAGTTGCGCACGTACTGGATAAAGCTCTGGATGTCGCCGGGCGTGGCATTGCCGGTCAGCGCGAGCTGCGCGCCCACCACGACAACGCCCACGTAACCCATGTTGCCCACCAGGCTCATAAGCGGCATCATCAGGCCCGACAGGAACTGCGAACGCCAGCCACTAATAAACAGGCGGTCGTTTTGACGGTCGAACTCCTCGATCGAAGCCTCGGCGCGGTCGAACACCTGAATGACGTTCTGGCCGGCAAAATCCTCCTCGATAATGCCGTTGACGGTGCCTAGGACCTGCTGCTGCTCGCGGAAGTACGGCTGCGAGAAGTGAATCATCACCATTAAGATAATCGCGGCGGCCGGCAGCGTGAGCACGGTGACGCCGGTGAGCGGCAGGCTGATCGACAGCATCATGACGAGCACGCCGATAATCTGCGTCACCGACGTGATGAGCTGCGTCACGCTCTGGTTGAGCGACTGACCCAGCGTATCGACGTCGTTGGTGATGCGGCTGAGCACGTCGCCCTTGCTGTGGCCGTTGAAGTAGCTCATCGGCACGACGGCAATCTTGGCGGCAATCTCCTTGCGCATGCGGTAGCAGATCTTTTGCGTGACACCGGTCATGAGCCAGCCCTGGATCAGGCTGCAGGCAGAGCTCGCCAGATACAGGCAGAGCAAAAAGCCGAGCGTCTTGGCGATCCAGTTAAAGTCGACATCGCCGGTGCCGTTGACCTTGGCAACCAGGCCCTCGAACAGCTTGGTCGTAACCTGGCCGAGTACCTTGGGTCCCACAATGTTAAAGATGACCGAGCATACGGCAAAGGCGACGGCGACAAACACGGCAACCTTGTGCTGGCCGATATAGCCGAGCAGCTGCCTCATGGTGCCCTTAAAGTCCTTGGCCTTTTCGCCGCGACGCATGCCGCCCATGCGGCCCATGGGTCCACGCTGACGGGTGGGCTTGGGAATTTGGGTCTTGGTCTCGTCTGCCATTAGCGCTCGCCTCCTTCCATGACGGCTGCAATCTCTTCTTGGGTAAGTCCCAGCTCCTTGGCGGAAAGCTGCGACTGTGCGATTTCCAGGTACGCCGGGCAGCTGCGCAGCAGCTCCTCGTGCGTACCGGTGCCCACCACGTGGCCGTCGTCGAGCACGATGATCTGGTCGGCGTGCATGATGGTCGCGATGCGTTGTGCCACGACCACGAGCGCGGCGTCGGTGACGTTTTTGGCCAGCTCCTCGCGCAGGCGCGCGTCGGTCTTGTAGTCAAGCGCGCTAAACGAGTCATCGAACACCACGACCTCGGGCTTTTTGGCCAACGCGCGGGCGATGGCCAGGCGCTGGCGCTGACCGCCCGAAACATTGGAGCCGCCCTGGCTGATGGGGGAGTCGTAGCCGCCCTCGCGTTCGGCGATAAAGTCCTCGGCCTGGGCGATGCGCGCGGCCTGGCGCATGTCGTCATCGCTTACCATGTCGCCGGCAAACTTGAGGTTGCTCTCGACAGTGCCCGAGAACAGACGCCCCTGCTGCGGGATGTAACCAATGCGACGGCGCAGCTCGGAAAGGGTCATGTCGCGCACGTCAATGCCGTCGAGCGAAATGCTGCCGCCCGTGACGTCGTACAGGCGCGGAATCAACTGCACGAGCGTGGACTTGCCCGAGCCCGTGGAGCCAATGATGCCGAGCATCTGACCGGCATGCGTGGTGAAGTTCACGCCGCTGATGACATCGGCGCGGGCATCGGGATACTGGAAGCTCACGTCGCGGAAGGTGAGCTCACCGCGCGGCGCGCTGGCCACGGGCAGTTTGGGCGAGACAGGGTCGTTGATGCTCGTGGGGCAAGTGATGACCTCTTCCACACGCTCGGCTGCGACCTCGGCGCGGGGCAGGATAACCGAAACCATGGTGAGGATCATAAACGCCATGACGATCTGCATGGTATAGGAGATAAACGCCATCATGTTGCCGACCTGCATCACGCCGTCGGACACGCCCTGCGCGCCAAACCAGACGATAAGCACGGTGATGCAGTTCATGACAAGCATCATGAGCGGCATCATAAAGCTCATGGCGCGGTTGGTGTAGAGCTGCGTGGTCATCAGGTCGAGCGAAGCCTTGTCAAAACGCTCGAGCTCATGTTCCTCGCGGTTGAACGAGCGGATGGGCATCAGGCCGTCGAGCAGCTCGCGGGCGGTAAGGTTCACGCGGTCCACAAAGCTCTGCATCTTTTTGAACTTGGGCATGGTGAGGCCCATGAGCACGCCGACAACGGCCGAAACCGCGATAATGGCCACGGCGATGGTCCACTCCAGACCGGTATGGTTGGCCAGGACGCGCATGACGGCGACGATGCCCATGACGGGGGCCATCAGACACATGCGGATAAACAGGGTTGCGGCCATCTGGATTTGCTGAATGTCGTTGGTGCAGCGGGTGATGAGCGAGGCCTGGCTAAACTTGCCCACCTCGGCCGGCGAGAAGTGCATAACCTTGTTGAAGGTCTCGCGGCGCAGGTCGCGGGCGATGGAGCAGGCGGTGCGCGAAGCCACGGCACCGGTCAGGATGGTGGCGACGAGCGACACGAGGCACAGTCCAAACATCGTGGTCGCCATGCGGCCCAGATAGGCGTTCTGCACGTCGGCGGGGTCGATGCCCTGTGCCTTGTACTCGTCCTGTACATAGCTCACGGCGCGCTGGGTGACGATGGAGCCCGACATGGAGCCCATTTTGTCCGCCATTTGGTTGGCGCCCTCGACGAGCTTGCTTTGGTCTGCCAGACCGCCCTCGACACCCAGGCGCAGGCTCTTCATAGTGATTTTGCCGCCGTCGGCATCAATCTGCTTTTGCATGTTCTGCGCCGCTGCGGCCTTCTGCTGCATCTCGGCGAGCTGCTCGGGCGTCATCGCTGCCATTTGCTCGGGGGTTGGCATGGCCTGGGCAGCGTTGTCGTCTTTCTCGCTGGACGAGCCCATCATGTCGCCCATGGAGTTGGCGTCGATGCCCTGGTTGAGCGAAAGGACGACAGTCTCAGGCAGGCTCATAATGTCGGCAATCTTGCCGCCGTCGGCGCGCTCGTCCTCGGTGCCCTTGTACGTGCGAATCCCGTTTTTGTCTGCCTTGCCAAACGCAGCCTCTACCGTCTTGGCGTCCTTGGCGCTCATAAAGAGTTCAAGGTCATCGAGCGATTCGGCGCGGATGGTGTCGGGCACGGGCGAGGCGATGCCGCCTTGCTGCACACCCACGTCGACGATGTCGCTCATGTAGGTAGGCAGTGCCAGATCGGCGTTGCAGCTGATTACGATAAGTACGATAGCTGCGAACAGTGCCAGGATATGCTTTTTAAAGAGCTTGAGAATCCTCACTCGGCATCTCTCCTTTCTTGATTACGGTCGATAATTTCGTTGGCACGCCTTAGAAGACGCACCATCTCTTGGGTATCTGTTTCGCCGAGCTGCTCGAGGAAGGCCGCGGTGCGGTTCTCGAATTCCCGACGTTTGATTTCGAGATCCTGGAATCCTTTGTCGGTCACCGTGACGTGCACGCGACGACGGTCGGTCTTTGAGTGCTCGCGCTCGACCCAGCCCTTGGCTTCGAGAGCGCGTAGGATATTGGCGATGCGGGCACTCGAGACCCAGGCACGATCGGCGAGTTCGCTCGGCGTGAGCGAACCGCCGGCGAGTATGAGGGCGCGCATGACGGCCATCTCGCCGCCGAGGGCTTTGTCCGCAAAGCGCGAAATGCGCTGATGCATGCTGCCGAACTCGGTAAGGAGCTGGCGCCCAAGTTCACGGAAATCGGTATCTTCCACCGAGAACCCCTAACACTAGAAACTATTTTCGGTGGAAGATGATACCCCCATACGCGGGCCTCATACAGTGGGCAATATTAAGAGCTCATTAAGACTTAAAATCATTCAATTGATGAAGCGTTTCAAATAACTATTATACACGCGGTTAGGCGAGGGGTTGTCACCACCATGACGACTGGGACTCATATAATCGCCACGTGCGATGCTCCAACTTCCCGCAAGGAGACACCTTACATAAAGGGGGATGGAGTCATGGCATTTGACTTCACAGGCAAGACCGCGATTGTCACGGGCGGCACTCAGGGCATTGGCCTCGAGATCGCCAAGGGCATCGTCGCGGGCGGCGGACATGTCGCGCTCATCGCAAGGAACGCTGCTAAGGGCGAGGCCGCTGTGGCCGAGCTTGGCGAGGGCAACAAGTTCTATCAGCTCGATGTCGCCGATGCGCCCAAGGCGCGCGAGACCGTCGAGCAGATTTTTACGGACCTGCCGCAAACCAACATTCTGATCAACTGCGCCGGCGTCATCAGCACCAAGAAGTTTGACGAGATCGATGACGCCGAGTGGCGTCGCACCATCGACATCAACCTCAACGGCACCTTTACCATGATGAACGCCGTGTACCCGCACTTTAAGGCGGCCCATGCCGGCACCATCGTCAACGTGAGCTCTGTTGCTGGCAAGATCGGCGGCGGCCTGCTCGGCACCGCGGCCTACGCGAGCTCCAAGGCCGGTGTCAATGGCCTTACCAAGGCGGTCGCCAAGGAGGGCGGTAAGTTCGGCGTCCGCTGCAACGCTGTGTGCCCGTCGCTCACGTTGACCGATATGACCTCGATTCTTTCTGACGAGAACTCTCAGCGCATCATCAACGGTATTCCTCTGGGCCGCGCCGCCCAGGCCAGCGAGCCTGCGCAGATGGTGCTGTTCTTCGCTTCCGACCTCGCCAGCTTCGTGAACGGCGAGATTGGTGACTGCGACGGCGGCATCGTCCTGGACGGGTAATACCCCGCGGTGATCGTTTGGCGGCGACCCTGGCGACTCGGGGTTGTCGCCTTCTTTCTAACATAGGCGCGTGCGACTACGATTCGCATGCATCCAAAGGAGATATATATGAGTGAATCGACTGCGGTGGAGGCGCCGGCGGCAAAGGAGCCGTTCTTTAAGATGTCCTCCATCCCGGGCGCCAATATCTTGGTGCCGCTTTTGCTGGGCTGCCTGCTCAACACGCTATTCCCCGACCTGTTCAAAACGCTCGGCAGCTTTACGCTTGGTATGACTCAGCAGGGCGCAGGCCCGCTCGTGGGCGCTTTTTTGCTCATCGTCGGTACGACGATTTCGTTTAAGAGTGCTCCTGCCGCCGCTGCCCGCGGTGCCATTATCATCGCCGTCAAGCAGATCGTGGTCGTTGCCGTGTCGCTGCTCATCCTTTATGTATTCAACGACAACTTGTTTGGCATCTCTGCCATGGTGATGCTGGCGGCTTGTACCGGCGCCAACAACGCTATGTACGCTGGACTGATGGGTACCATGGGCAACGAGGCCGAGCGTGGCGCTGTCGCCATCACCACGCTGGTCGTTGGCCCTCCGGTCACGATGATTGTGCTCGGCGCTGCCGGTCAGGCTCCGATCGGCTGGTCGCTCGTGGGTGCCATTCTGCCGATCGTCGTCGGCATTATTCTGGGTAACCTGTTCCCCAGCTTTAAGAAGATGATGGCCCCGGCGCTTTCCGCCATCATCGTGCTCGTCTTCTTTGCCATGGGCTCGACCATGACCTTTGGCCAGCTCATTAATGGCGGTCTCCCCGGTATTCTGCTCGGCGTGATCTGCTCGGTGGTCTTTGCAATTCCCGTCATCGCGGTCGATAAGCTCACGGGTGGTACGGGTGTCGCAGGTGCGGCCATTTCGAGCTGCGCCGGAGCCAATGTGGCCACGCCTGCTGCCATGGCAAGCGTCAACGGGGCCATGTACGGCGGCGCCGTGCTCGCGACGGCTACGGCACAGGTTGCTGCCTGCGCAATCGTGACGGCTATTTTGACCCCGCTGGTCACCAGCTGGTGCTACAAGCATTTTGAGGGCCAGGGCAACGGCGATAGCAAGGCAACGACCGACAAGGCCGCCGCAGCCGCCTAATGCCAAGCGGCAATCAAAGCTAAAAACTAGCTACGCCACAGGGCGGCCACGGGGGATCCCGTGGCCGCCCTGCAGTTTCTGTAGGGTCTATGAGACACTTTACCCTGCTAAAGCTGGCATAACAGCTAGAGCGAACGTCGTACAAAGGCAAGGAAAAATAACATACAAATCGGTGAACGGTAGTTGTTCGCGCTCGCATTTCCTGCGGGTTTGTAAAAAACGCCCTTATGATATAAAAAAAGAAACATATAACAGCCCAGATGGAGAGGGTCGCTATGTTATCCTTCTCAGACGGGTGAAATCTTGGGTTTTGGGTTGCAGTTCCAAGGTGGACAAACGTTTTTCCCTGCACCAACATGTGGTGAAGAACGGAAGAAGCCGGTAGTGCAAGCCGAAAATTCAAGAATTCAATAAGCAGCGGTGTGAGAGAGCGCCGCATTACACGTAACTAGGAGCGTGGTTACACAATGCAGGAGGCATGGGAAGGCTTCAAGGAAGGCATTTGGACGGGAGAGGTTGACGTCCGAGACTTCATCCAGAAGAACTACACCCCTTACGAGGGCGACGAGTCGTTCCTCGTAGGTCCGACCGAGCGTACCAAGGAGCTGTGGGGCGAGGTTCTCGACCTGCTGCTTAAGGAGCGCGAGCAGGGTGGTGTCCTCGATATGGACACCAAGACCGTCACGGGTATCGTGAGCCACCCCGCTGGCTACATCGATAACGCCCACCGCGAGAAGGAGACCATCGTCGGCCTCCAGACCGACAAGCCGCTCAAGCGCGCTCTGCACGTCAACGGCGGTATCCGCATCGCTTGCCAGGCCGCCAGCCAGCACGGCTATAAGGTCGACGAGAACGTTGTCGAGCGCTACACCTTCGAGCGCAAGACCCACAACGCTGGCGTCTTCGATGTCTACACCCCCGAGATGCGCGCTTGCCGCTCGGCTCACATCATCACCGGTCTGCCCGATGGCTATGGCCGCGGCCGCATCATCGGCGACTACCGTCGTGTCGCCCTGTACGGTGTCGACTACCTGATTAAGGACAAGGAGGCCCAGAAGGCTTCCACCCCGACGGTCATGACCGCCGACAACATCCGCGATCGCGAGGAGCTGCAGGAGCAGATCCGCGCCCTCGGCGAGCTCAAGATGATGGCCGAGACCTATGGTTTCGACATTTCCAACCCTGCTACCAACACGCAGGAGGCCATCCAGTGGATGTACTTCGCCTACCTTGCTGCCGTCAAGGAGCAGAACGGCGCCGCTATGTCCATCGGCCGTACCTCTACGTTCATCGACATCTATGCTGAGCGCGACCTTGCCAACGGTACCTTCACCGAGGAGCAGATCCAGGAGTTCGTGGATCACTTCATCATGAAGCTCCGCATGGTCAAGTTCGCCCGTACTCCCGAGTACCAGGCCCTGTTCACCGGCGACCCGCAGTGGGTCACCGAGTCCATCGGCGGCATGGGTGTTGACGGCCGTACGCTCGTTACCAAGATGAGCTACCGCTACCTGCACACGCTCGAGAACATGGGTACCAGCCCCGAGCCCAACATGACCGTTCTGTGGTCGACCCGTCTGCCCGAGAACTTCAAGAAGTTCTGCGCCAAGACTTCCGTCGCCAGCTCCTCGATCCAGTACGAGAACGACGACCTCATGCGCGTCTATCACGGCGACGACTACGGCATTGCCTGCTGCGTGTCCTCCATGCGCATCGGCAAGGAGATGCAGTTCTTCGGCGCCCGCGCCAACCTTGCCAAGTGCCTGCTCTACGCACTCAACGGCGGTGTTGACGAGGTCTCCAAGAAGCAGGTCGGCCCCAAGTATCGCGCCGTCGAGGGCGATACGCTCGATTACGACGACGTTGTGGCCAAGTACAACGACATGATGAAGTGGCTCGCTGGCGTGTACGTCAACTCGCTGAACATCATTCACTACATGCACGACAAGTATTGCTACGAGCGCATCCAGATGGCTCTGCACGACAAGCACGTGCACCGCTGGTTCGCTACGGGCATCGCTGGCCTTTCCGTCGTGGCTGACTCCCTGTCCGCCATCAAGTACGCCAAGGTTCACCCCGTCCGTGACGAGAACGGCATCATCGTCGACTTCGAGACCGAGGGCGAGTTCCCCAAGTACGGTAACGACGACGACCGCGTCGACCAGATTGCTCACGACGTTGTGCACCAGTTCATGGAGTACATCCGCATGAACGACACCTACCGCAACTCCGTGCCTACGACCTCGGTTCTGACCATTACCTCCAACGTCGTGTACGGTAAGAAGACCGGCTCCACGCCCGACGGCCGCAAGGCTGGCCAGCCGTTCGCCCCGGGTGCTAACCCCATGCACAAGCGCGATAGCCACGGCGCCATCGCTTCGCTGTCTTCGGTTTCCAAGCTCCCGTTCCGCGATGCTCAGGACGGCATCTCCAACACCTTCTCCATCATCCCGAGTGCGCTCGGCAAGGAGGACCAGGTGTTCTTTGGCGATATCGACCTTGATCAGCTGGGCGAGTAACTATTGTTAGTGCTATACTAACAATAACGATTACTGATTAGTGCGCCGGTTTCGGCCGGCGCCTATTAATCGAAGGAGACACATTATGAAGGTTTCTGAAGTTTCCGAGACTCAGGCCGATAACCTGGTCCACATGCTCGACGCTTACGCCGAGAAGGGTGGCCACCACCTGAACATCAACGTCTTCAACCGTGAGACGCTGCTCGACGCTCAGGCTCACCCCGAGAAGTACCCGCAGCTGACCATCCGCGTTTCCGGCTATGCCGTGAACTTCCACACGCTCACCAAGGAGCAGCAGGACGAGGTCATTGCGCGTACCTTCCACGACAAGTTCTAAAGGGGTTTAACTCCCGCAGGATCGCCGGGCCGCTTTGGGTTACTTTCCAAAACGTCCTCGGACATGCAAAGGGCTCCGCTGCGCGCTTCGCGCGGCGGAGCCCTTTGCGTCCTGCGGAAATGTTTTGGAAAGTAACCCAAAGCGGCCCGGCGGGGGTCCTGTGTAGTCACCCTTTAGGCGGAACTCTCCTAATTATTTGGATGAGTCGTTTACTTACTTGTGCTGTTACCGTCTTCCCGCTGTTGTTGGGGTATGCTTTGTTCGTATGTAAACGTTTGACATGTTGATGGGGGAGGGTGCTATGGCTCGCGAGGGCGCTCGTTCTAAGGATTCTGCTAAGCCTGGCATCAAGGAAGTTGCAGCGGTGGCGGGGGTTTCGCCTACTACGGTATCTCGCGTGCTTAATAATCGCGGCTATATTAGCCAAGAGACCCGCGATAAGGTCCATGCCGCGATGGAGCGCATCAACTATACGCCCAACGATATCGCCCGTGCCATGCTCAACGGTCGCCTGAATCTTATCGGTATGATCGTTCCCTTTGTGAGCAGCCCGTTCCATGCTCAGGTTGTGCAGGCGGTCGAGCGCACGTTAGCGGAAAACGGCTTTAAGATGTTGCTGTGCAACAGCGCCAATCGACCCGATCTTGAGCGTTCCTATATTGACATGCTCCGCCGCAATATGGTCGACGGCGTCATCGTCAACTCCCTCAATATCGGTGCCGAGGCATATGCCGAGATGGGCTTGAGCCTGGTTGGCATCGACTGCGATCTTGGCGAGGGCTCTGTCCAGATTGCAAGTGACAGCTATGGCATTGGCGAGCTCGCCACGCGCCGTCTGATTGATGACGGCTGCAGGCGTATCCTGTGCCTGCGCAGCAATAGCCGCATGCGCATGCCTGCCAATAAGCGTACCGATGCCTACCTCGATGTTGTTGAGCAGGCCGGTTTGTCCGCGCTTGTCCGTGAGGTTGAGTTCGTTAAGCCCGACGACGAAAAGGGCGCGGTCGTTGCGAAGATCCTCGATGAGAACCCCGATATTGACGGCATCTTTGCGGGAGACGATACGATGGCGGCCATCTGTCTCAACGTGATGAAGCAGCGCGGCTTGAGCGCTCCAGACGATATTAAGGTCGTGGGCGCGGATGGTGCCCGCCGAACTATGACGTTTATGCCTGACTTAACAACCGTACGTCAAGATATCGATCGCATCGGAGAGCTCGCGGCGCAATCCATCATCGCTCTTATTAACGGCGATAATCCCGAATCGAATATCAAGCTCCCCGTTGAACTCATTGAGGGCAAAACCGCGTAGTTCATCCCGTGCCAAAAGAATTCCTCAAACGCCTCTGGTGACCGTTCACCGGCATATGTCAACCGTTTGCCGACGACTGGAACTGCGAAAAGACGTATTGGTGTGAAAACGTTTGACATATGAAAACGATTGACATATCTTGCCATTGTACCGAGTTAGTATGTCGTGGAAAGGAAGTCTCGGATGCACAAGGTGTATTACCAGCCTGAGGGAATTTGGGTAGGCGACATCATGCCGTACGGCGAGGACGGCACGTTCTATCTCTATCATCAGCGTGACACGCGTAACCCCGAACCTTTCGGAGAGCCGTTTGGCTGGGCACTCGCGACGACCAAGGATTTCGTCAACTACAAGGACTTTGGCGAGAGCCTTGAGCGTGGCGGCGACGAGGAAGTCGACCAGTATGTTTATGCCGGCACGGTGTTTAAGGTGGGCGACAAGTACCATGCGCTCTACACTGGTTGCAATCGCGATAAGGTCCGCGCACGCTTGATGAAGCAGGTTCTTCTTCACGCAACGAGTGACGACGCCGTCAAGTGGGAGAAGAACATCGCCGAGACGCTGCTTCCGCCCCAGGAAGGTTACGATGACCGCAACTGGCGCGATCCCTTTGTGCTTTGGGATGAGGAGAACGAAGAGTACATGCTCATCCTCGGCACGCGCGTGGGCGAGGACAAGCGTCTGATGACCGGGCGTCTGGTCAAGTTCACCTCCAAGGACCTGGATACCTGGGAGTTCCAGGGCGACTGGTGGAATCCGGGCCTTTACACCATGTTCGAGATGCCTGATCTCTTTAAGATGGGCGACTGGTGGTATCTGGTGTTCTCCGAGTACAGTGATGGCAACAAGACCCGTTACCGCATGTCTCGCTCCATCAACGGTCCTTGGATCACTCCTGCTGACGATTCATTCGATGGCCGCGCGTACTATGCCGCGCGTACCGCATTTGATGGCGAGCGCCGCGTTCTCTTTGGTTGGGTTCCTACGCGTGACGAGGGTGGCGATCCCAGCTCTTACCTGTGGGGTGGCACCTTTATGCCTCTCGAGATCGTTCAGCGTGCCGACGGAACGCTCGGCACCAAGCTCCCTGACAGCATGCTTGGCGCCTTTGGCGAGGCTAAGGCAGTCGAGGCCTTTGAGCTTTCCTGCGAGTCGGGCAAGGTCGAGCAGGTGCTCGCCGCGGATGCCGGTTCCACCTATATGCTCGATGCCGACATCGAGCTCGCCGGTGACGCTGCCGGCTTCTCGGTGAAGCTTGCCGAGGACGCCGAGTCCGGTCTTGCCTATGAGTTCCGCGCCAACCTGCGTGAGGGCAAGCTCGAGTTTACGGCGGCCCCCCAGTATCCGTGGTTCCAGGTCAACAACATGGGCCTCGAGCGTCCGTTGTTCTTTAAGGGCGAGGGCACTCATCATGTGCGCCTGGTCGTTGACGACGATATCGCGACCATCTTTGTCGATGATGTTGCGCTCAACGCTCGCTTCTGCAACAAGCAGGGCCAGGGTGTGGCGCTTACCGTCACCGACGGTGCGCTCAAGTGCGCAAACGCAACGATCGCGTCTCTGTAGCGGCAACGAACCGTTTTATGATTTAGAAAAGGAATGGAGAGGAACATGGACTACAAGGCAGTGTCCCAGCAAGTCGTCGACAACGTCGGCGGACTGGAGAACATCGAGGGCGCCACGCATTGCGTGACCCGTCTGCGTCTGGTGCTCAAGGATACGAGCAAATACAACAAGGCCGAGCTCGAGAACATCGATGGCGTCAAGGGCGTGCTGTACAACAGCGGCCAGCTCATGATCATCTTCGGTACCGGTACCGTCAACAAGGTTTACGATGAGTTTATGGCTCTGACGGGCGTTAAGGAGATCAGCGCTTCCGAGGTCAAGGGCGCCGAGGCGGACAAGAAGGGCAAGTTCTTCTCGGTCCTCAAGGTATTCTCGGACATCTTTATCCCCATCATTCCCGCCTTCGTCGGCGCTGCAATCATCATCGGCCTTAAGTCGCTGATCGTTGCCAACGGCCTCTTCGGCATGGAGGGCAGCCTCGCCGATCACAGCGAGTTCCTCAAGAACCTCGCAAGCTTCTTTGCCATTATCGCCACCACCTTTGACTACCTGCCTGTCCTGGTTATGTATAGCGCGGTCAAGCGTTTTGGCGGCAACCCGATCCTGGGCATCCTCGTCGGTATCGTCATGGTTCACCCGAGTCTTATGAACCGTAACACGTTCGTTATGGACCCGACGGGTGCTGAGTACTGGAACTTCGGTCCGCTCTCCATCCCCATGGTTGCTTTCCAGGGCGGCGTGTTCCCTGCAATCCTGACTGCCTGGTTTATGGCCAAGGTCGAAAAGATTGCCCAGAAGTACATCCCCGAGGTCGTCTCGTTTGTCTTTGTCCCGACCGTTACCCTGATTCTTGCTAACGTTGCCCTGTTCACCGTGTTCGGCCCGCTCGGCAACCTGATCGGCGACGTCCTCGCTGGCGTAATCGATGTCCTGTACAACAGGATGGGCGTCTTTGGTGCCTTTGTCTTCGCCGCGTTCCTGCAGCCGCTCGTCGTTACCGGTACGCATCAGTTCATCCAGGGTATCGAGGCAAACCTCGTTGCCACGACTGGCTTCAACTACATCCAGGCCATCTGGTCGGTCTCCATCATCGCCCAGGGCGGCGGCGCCATCGGCATGTACCTCATTCACAAGAAGCACTCCAAAGAGCGCAACATCTGCATGTCGTCCTTTATTCCGACGCTGGTCGGTATCTCCGAGCCCGCTATCTTCGCTGCAAACATGCGCTATTCGATCATTCCGTTCATCTGCGCATGCATCGGTGCAGGCTGCGGCGGTGCCTTCGTGAAGTTCTTTGAGGTGCGCGCCATCGGTCAGGGTCTGACCGGTGTGCTTGGCCTGCTCATCGTTACGCCCGAGACTCTCGTGTGGTATGTGGCTGGTAATCTCATCGCCTTTATCGTGCCGATCGTCTTGATCTTTGCCTACAATAAGGCAAAGGGCGTTCCGACCACCGATGAAGAGGGCGCTGGTGCTGGCTTCGATGTCAGCTTCTAGTTGAGCCGTTCAGCGTAATGTGCGGATAAGTCCATTTGAGGAAGGGCGCTCGGCTCGTGCGAGTCGAGCGTCCTTCCCTATAGACGAGAAAGTCAATGGCGATGTTTAATCAAAAAAATAAGGTGACACGCGCGGACTATGAGCAGTGGCGTGCCGGACAGGATGAGACGGCTGGTCGCATCGCGTCCGACCCCGATAGGCTCCTGTTCCATGTGGAGCCTGAGCTTGGCTGGCTCAACGACCCCAACGGTTTGGTTCAGATTGGTGATACGTATCACATCTATCATCAATACGATCCGTTCGATGCTGCGCATGGCGGTCCAGTGCTTTGGAACCATCTGACGACAAAGGATTTTGTGACGTACGAGAATCATGGCTCCGTGCTGTTCCCCGATTCCGATTTGGATTCGAACGGAGCGTATTCTGGTTCTGCCTTTGTACGCGATGGCAAGATTCACTACTTCTATACCGGCAACGTCAAGCATTTTGACCGCGATGATTACGACTACGTGTTGACGGGTCGTGAGCAAAACCAGATTCATATGGTTGCCGAGAATCCCGACGAATTGGGCGAGAAGTGCATAGCTGTTGGACCGGTCGATTACCCCGACGATATCGGTACGCACGTGCGCGACCCCAAGATCCTTGAGCACGACGGTATCTACTACATGGTTCTGGGCGCTCGTACGAAAGACGATCGCGGCTGCGTGCTTGTCTATACCTCGCGCGATCTAGAGGACTGGAACTATGCGACGCGCATTGAGCTGGGCGAGAAGTTTGGCTTTATGTGGGAGTGCCCTGATCTGTTTGAGCTTGATGGCGAGCTTGTTCTCGTTTGCTGTCCGCAGGGTGTGCCTGCCGATGGTTGGCGTTACCGCAATCCGCATCAGTGCGTGTGGTTCCCTATCGAGGCCGATTGGGAGGCGCCGAGCTTTAAAATCGTCGGGCAGGGCATGCCCCCGATGGTCGATGCCGGTTTTGATTTCTATGCTCCGCAGTCCTTTGAGGATGCTGCAGGCCGGCGTTTGATGATCGGATGGTCGGGTTGCCCCGACGCGACGGCAGAAAACCCGACGGTGGCGCGCGGGTGGCAGTGCGCGTTGACGGTGCCGCGAGAGCTGAGCATGCGCGATGGTAAGCTCTGCCAGCAGCCGGCGCACGAGATTGAGAGGATGCGCGGCGACTGCGTTCGCGCGACAGGCGGTGAAACCGTTGAGGAGCCGGGCCGCCTGTTTGATGTTGTGGTTTCCTGTGAGGGCGCCAAGATGGTCGAGCTCGAAATCCGCAAGGGTGTCTTTGTGCGCTATGCAGACGGGATGCTTACCCTCGACATGGGTGACGAAGGCTATGGGCGCGACCAGAGGTCGATCGAGCTCAGCGAGCTTCGCGACCTGCGCGTGCTTTCGGACACTACGATGGTCGAGATTTTTGCAAATGGCGGCGAGGCGGCACTTACGAGCCGTACCTATTCGCCGGCGGTTCCGGCGATGGGGTTGCATGCCGAGAGTGCGGCGTCGATGGATTTCTACCGCCTCGCGCATTAACCATGCGTGAGGCACGATTGGACTTGCTGGGCGGAATGTGTTGCAGTTGCCGCAGCGAACTACCGTTTATCGCGTATAGCTACCGTTTGCGGGATAAGTAACACTCATTTATAAACCGTGTAAAATCTCAGCCAAGCACGGAGTTTTCCAGGGAGACGCTGTCCTTTGTTATGTGCAAGGGACGGCGTCTCTTTGGCGCTTGGACGCCGTTGTGCAACAGTGCGGCGGCGCGTGCCATGTATTGAAAAACCAATGTCGAGATGGGTCGTGATGATAATGGGCAAGTACGTAATCGTGGTTGAGTCTGGTTCGGATGTGACGCCGGAGCTCTGCGAACGCTACGGTATCGTGCGCGTGCCCATGCACGTCACAGTTGGCGACGAGACCGTCGAGGACGGCTCGATCGATCCGCTCGAGATTTACTCGCGCTGCAACGAGCTCGGTGTTATGCCTAAGACGAGTGGCTGCGCGCCTGCGGATTTTGCTCACGTGTATGACCGTATCCATGCCGAGCAGCCCGACGCGACTATTCTGCATCTCGCGTATTCCGAGGCCACGACCTGCTCACATCAGTCCTCCAAGATTGCGGCTAAGGGCCGCGACTACGTATTCTCCATGGATACGCGTTTTGTCTCGGTGGGCCAGTCGCTCGTTGCCGTCGAGACCGCCAAATACATCGAGGCTCACCCCGATGCCACCGTTGACGAGATCTTTGCTTTTACGAATTCCGTCATGGACCGTGTGCTGCTGGGCTTTGTTCCTACCGACCTAGCCTTCCTTAAGGCAGGCGGTCGTCTGTCCAACGTGGCATTCCTTGGCGCCCACCTGCTCAAGATTAAGCCCTGCATTGAGGTGACGGGCGGCAAGTTCGTGGCGACCAAGAAGTTCCGCGGCTCTATGCTCAAGTGCGCCCGCGCCTTTATTGACCACATGGTTGCGAAGGGCGAGATTGACTACTCGCACATTGGCCTGGCGTATTCGGTGGGCCTTTCCCAGGAGCTGCGCGACGACATGGAGGTCTATGCGCATGACCTGGGCTTTAAGGATATTACCTGGACTCAGGTTGGCGGCGTCATCTCGAGCCATTGCGGCCCGACCGCCTTCGGCGCGGTGCTCACGCTCAAGGCGTAAAGCCTGGCGTCTATCGATTTCTATTGCCTTGACGGCGGGCGGGTTGCGACAACCTTCCCGTCGCTTTTGCATGGGGCCAAATAGGACAATCCAATTGACCGCTAAACCGTTTCGCCATCAAGCATATAGGCTAGAATGACTCTGGCATTTATGTAGCTAAAACCAATGAGAGGCAAGGTAGCGGGAATGGCTGAGATGACGCTCGAGGGTGTGGACGCTTGTCCTGAGGACTCCGCGTTTGCCCTGGGCCGCGTGCATTCGATTGAGACGATGGGAACGGTCGATGGACCCGGCATCCGCTTTGTGGTGTTTGTTCAGGGCTGCCCCATGCGCTGTGCGTATTGCCACAACCCCGACACCTGGTCGGTTAACGGCGGCACCATGGTGACCGTCGAGCACCTGATGGACGAGTTCCAGAGCAACCATGAGTTTTACCGCAGCGGCGGTATTACGGTGTCCGGCGGCGAGCCGCTCCTGCAGCCCGCGTTTTTAGCCGACCTGTTCCGCGCCATGCACAATAACCCCGATGGTCGCGTGCATACCTGCTTGGATAGCTGCGGCTATGCGTTCGATCCCGCGCATCCCGAGAAGTTCGATGCCGTACTCAACGAGACCGATATGGTGCTGCTCGACATTAAACACGCCGATCCCGTCGAGCATAAAAAGCTGACCGGTTGCGATCCCGCACGCATCCTGGCGTTTGGTGATGAGCTCGCGCGTCGCAAGATTAAGGTTGTTATTCGCCATGTGGTGGTGCCGGGTATCACCGATACGGTGGAGGAGTGCGAGGCGCTCGGTCGTCTAATCGCCCCGTGGCACAACGTGGTCGGCCTGGAGATGTTGCCGTATCACACGATGGGTGTCGTCAAGTACGAGCAATTGGGCATTCCCTATAAGCTCGAGGGCGTTCCACAGATGGATACCACGCGCATGCCCGAGCTGCGCAACGCCGTCATGACGGGCATGAAAAAGCGCCGCGCGGAACTCAAAAACGCTATCGGCTAGCGAGCCATTCTGCTCCCCAAGGGCACTCATTGGGGACAGACTTAAATGAGTGCCCCTGGGCA
Organism: Collinsella sp.; assembly: GCA_048367555.1. Lineage (GTDB taxonomy): Bacteria > Actinomycetota > Coriobacteriia > Coriobacteriales > Coriobacteriaceae > Collinsella. The sequence goes on along the minus strand of DBGCAP010000013.1, from coordinate 120,995 downwards.
CCAAGTTGATTGCCAAAGAGCCCCGTCAAATTGCGGTGGAATAGTTCTTGTTTTTCGGCTTATGCTGCCCAAACAGGAACTATTCCACCGCAATTGCGTTTTGGGCGGAGATGCGCAACAGAATCGTGCCATTTGGATAAATACGCTTGTGGTTTCTTTAAAGACACCTTAAACGCCGCTGAATATCTTTGGAAAGAAATGCCTGCTCGGTATTATGCTGCTCGTATATAAACGGTAGCAGTCAGGAGACCACGTGCGAAGCAACGCATCGCGGGACGAGTATGTGCCGCAGCATGGCAGCAGATATGAGACGAAGGGCACGCCTTCGCGTGGCCTCGCTGACGTTCGCATCCGCGTGACGAAGATTGCCGCCGTTGGGATGCTAACGTTGGCGGTTATTATCCTCGGAATTACCGCCAAAACCTACGCGTCGGAGCGAATGGCACACTCAGATGCGTCAACGGTACAGACGCAAAACAAAAAGGTCTCTGAATCTAAAGCCACCGCAAGTCAAACCCTGTCGACAGCGAGCCTTAAGACGAGGCTTTCGAAGGCGGACTTTAACGATATTCCCTCAGGCGATACCGTGCAGACCTTCTCATTGGTTGATGACCAGATCCCCGCCCTGGAGGATGAGAGCCTCGCCGCACTCCAAGATGCCCTTGATCAGGCCCGGGAATTGGGCGATGTGGGCGTGGTGTTTTACGATTTGTCGAGCGGCAAGGGCGTGACGTATAACGCCGATGTCGAGGTTTACGGTGCGAGTAGTTATAAGGCGCTCTATGTGCTCTACGTCTGTGAATCCCTGGTCGAGACAGGGCAAGTATCGCTCGATGATACTCTGGGCACCTATGGCGGCTACAGTATGGGCTGGCTGACGGTTCGCGAACTCATCGAGGCCTCGGTCGTTAATTCGGACAACGATTCGTTTATTGCGTTACGCGCGGCGTTTGACCGTGTCGGTTACGAGGATTGGATTGTCGGTCTTGGCATCGATTACGATACCGCACTCGATCCGATGAGTGATTTTCCCACTTATTGCCCGCGCACCTCGGCCAAGTTGTGGCGCGAGATGTGCGAGTATTTGAGCTGTGGCAGTGAGGCCTCCCAGTGGTTATCTGAACTGCTGTCATCAACATCGCGCTCATTTATCCGTGATGGCATTGCGGACGACCAAGCCTTGGTGCGCAACAAGGCAGGCTGGATTAGCGTGGATGGTTGCTATTCGACATGCGATGCGGGCCTTATCGACATCGATGGCCGTACCTATGTCATGAGCATCATGACATCGATGCCGTGGAGCGACCGCTCGAGCGAGGTTACGGCTGCGATTGCAAAGGCTCTGTTTGATACGCGAGCTGCGCTGGCCTAGCGTGTTCGTTTGACGAGGTCAAACAAAATGCTGGTACCATACCGTGGTTGAGAATTTCGTATAGGTTTGGGGAATGGCATGGCTACCATCGCGATTATCGGTGCACTCGAAAAAGAGATCATGCAGATTAAGGAAGAGTTGAGTAACGTTTGCATGGTACAGGAGGCGGGCTTGAACGTTGTGACCGGCGGGCTCGACGGCCTGTCGATTGTCGCCACGACGGCGGGTATGGGCACGGTAAACGCTGCCGCCGCAACACAGCACCTCATTAGCAAGTATGCTCCACAGGCAGTTGTGCTTTCGGGTATCGCGGGCGGTTTGAACCCCAAGCTCCATATCGACGACGTGGTCATCGGCAAATGCCTGCGCTATCTGGATACCGATACTGCGCTTATCGCCGAGTCTGCACCGGGGCTCGAGGAGTTTGGCTCGACGCCTGCGCTGGTCGATATTGCTGCCGATGTGCTTGCTGAGCGTGGGTTTGTTGATGCTTCGACAAATGCAGCAGCTTCGAACGAGGGCGCAAAGCAGTTCCTGGTCGGCACGATTGCCACGGGTAACCGCTTTGTGACGGGCGCCGCCATGCGCAACGACGCTATCGAGGCGACGCATGCCGATTGTGTCGGCATGGAGGGCGCGGCAATTGCCCACGTCGCAACCAAAAATGGTGTCGATTGCCTGGTGCTGCGCGCTATCAGCGATAATTGTGACGAGGCGTACGATGCGATTTGCGACCGCGAGTTCGACCTGTTCGAGTATGCCCGCACCGCGAGTGGCATTACGCTCGATATCGTTCGCCGTATCGCTGCTATCTATTAGCGCGCTTTTTTTGTAAGAACCTACGACCAAGGAGTGTCCATGGCCGATTCCATTAACTACCAGCTTGCCAAGTTCGTTGCCAGCTATGGCAAGGTTTCGCAGATTCCCGAGTCCACTTGCCCCGAGGTGAGCTTCGTCGGCCGCTCCAACGTGGGCAAGTCGTCGATCATGAACAAGCTTTTTGGCCGCAAAAACCTCGTCAAGGTTTCGAGCACACCGGGCAAGACGAGCAACATCAACTTCTTTGAGGCTGACGACGTGCACTTCGTCGACCTGCCGGGTTATGGTTTCGCCCGTCGTTCCAAGGCCGAGCGTGACCGCTGGGCAGAACTTATCGGTGACTTCTTCGACTCGGAGCGCAGCTTTAACCTGGTTGTGTCGCTGGTGGATATTCGTCACGACCCGAGTAAGCTCGACCATGACATGATCGACTACCTGCAGGGCAACGAGTTCAACTTTATCGTCTGCCTCACCAAGGCCGACAAGCTCAGCCGCACCCAGCAGGCCCGCCAGGCAGCAGCCATCAAAAAGCAGCTCAACGTCCCGGCCGAAAACGTGATCATTACGAGCTCCCAGACCGGCACCGGCATCGACGAACTCAAAAAGCGCATCGCCGAAGCTTGCCTCTAATCGGGCCGCAACCCTTCAAAAGCTCCCACCTATATCACCCCAGTGATAGTTATTGGTAAACTATCACTGGGGTGATATTTTTGTTTGGAGGTCGATATGGAGCTTTGGCACGGGTCGGAGGTTGTTGTCGAGCATCCGTCGTTGGATAAATGCAGACAATTCAATGACTATGGGTGTGGGTTTTATTGCACGCCGCATGAGGAAATGGCAATGGAGTGGGCATGTCGGACCGAGTCCGATGGTATCGCGAATCGATATGAGCTCGATATGGATGGTCTTGCGGTCTTGGACTTGGAGTCCGGGGAGTTTTCAATTCTCAATTGGCTTGCGATTTTGGCTAACAATAGGGAGTTCAATGTTTCGACACCGCTGGCGCGCGAAGGACTTCGCTATCTGCTGGATAACTGCCTAATTGATATTTCTCCCTATGACGTAATTCGAGGTTATCGCGCCGACGATTCTTACTTTTCGTTTGCAAGACAGTTCGTTAACGGCATGATCTCGCTTAGGCAACTGCAACTCATTATGCGTTTGGGCGATTTGGGCATCCAATACGCTCTTATGAGTGAGCGTGCGTTTTCAGTAATCAGATTCCGCGAATGGAGGCAGGCGTTGGGATCTGAGTATTATCCCAAGCGCTTTAAGCGAGAACAGAACGCGCGGCGCAAGTACCTGGATACTGTGAATGGATTCGACTCTGAGGGTGTCTACATTAGGGATTTAATGACAGGGAGGGTTGATTTAGATGATCCAAGAGTTGACGAATTGTGGACCGAGTAGAACATATCCCATCTATTACCTCGAGGATGCAATGAACAACCTCGGCGACTGCTTTGATTATGCCGTTAACGATTATGGAGCCGAAGGATCGGAAGTTGCTGAACTCTTTTGCCTGAGCGGCGTAGCTCGCGAGTTCGAACGCGGCAACGCATGGGTCGTATCGGGAAAATCGGGCGTTGAGCTGTTCGCGCTTATCGCTGAAAGGTCCGGCTATCAGAGCGGGTTTATACCGGATCGCACCTATCGTTTTGAGAAGACGCCAGAGTATTGGACAGGCTGGATACTGGCATATCTGCAGTGGCGTTTAGGGGAGTCTTTCGAAGACCTGCTGCATGTCGTTCCGTTTGACGCACTGCGCAGTCTGTACTATCCCTGGCACGAAGCCTCGGAGGAACGCGTGGCTCGCCTCGTCTGCGATATGGCGAAAAAAGCGTCCAGGCAAACCAAACTTGCGTTAGCAAGAAAGAAGCTTAAGAAAACCCAACAAGATCTAGCATACGAATCGGGTGTGTCACTCCGCTCAATCCAAATGTACGAGCAGCGCCAGAGAAACATCAATGAAGCTTCGGTAACAAGCGTAAGAGCCATAGCAAAAGCCCTCCACTGCAACATCGAAGATCTCCTAGAGCCAGTCTTCGAATACAAAGAAACCAGCGCCGCCTAAACCAATATATTGCCAAGGTTTGTATCTAGTAAGCGCTCCTTACCAGCAAGAGTCCCTACCAATAGATAGCGGCTTAAAGGGCCGAAATCGTATGAATGGCATTGCGACTTCCAAATGGGTGACTGCTGCTTGAAAAGCTATAGAAATAGGGGCCGATTTAACGGCCCCAAGCATCGCATAAATGGCATATACGTTTTATCAACTATTTCTTGTTTTTAACCCATTTGCAGATACGCCAAATAAGCACTCCGACGAGAATCCAAACGAGAGCGATCATAATGTCTGAGCGTGCAGGAATTGGGATCATTGAACTTCCTCAATTGATGTGAGTCTAGTTTGCATAGGTGTGGAGCGTGCTGCCTTCCATGGTCGCTTGCAACACGGCGATACCGGACGTCATCCCCATCGATTCATAGTTGAGTCGATATGTCGCCTGTTTCGAGTTCCATATAAAGGACTCGTTAGTTACCGTACAGCCGATAGTCGTATAGTTTTGTCCCCAAGCGCTGGTAATGAGCGAGTTCGCTATGTTGATCTTGAATTCGCGATAAATAAAAGGACTGTTGTAATAGATAGTCCAAGTTCCAGATGCGTTGTCGTAGTAACTGTCCCATATCAGGCTGGGTTCATTGGTTTTTTTAATTCCTATTACTGCAACGGTCCCATCCTTAAGCTTGATTTGATGAGACTGCTCGGGACCTTTCGTTAAATCAAAATCTTGGGTTGCGCCAGAAATTGCGACAGCATCGCTTTCTGCAGCATAAGCAGTCGAAGGGCTAAACGAGAAACATATCGGTAATATCAAAAGTATCGAGAGGAAAAACGAAGCTTTGAGTGTGCGTAACACTTTGACCACCTCCATACTGCGATGCCTAGTTAAATAGTAGCATAGATAAACAGTTTATTATGTAACCTAAAAAGCCCCTATCTGCCCGGCGCCCCTTCAAAGCGTGGGTCCCTGTAGACATCCTCAGCAAGGTAAACGCAGGGATGGTCGGGGTGTTCCCCTCAAAATTATTCCGCAGCGCGAAGGCCTCTCGTCTGTGGCTCCGTTGGAGCACAAGATTAAATCAGCGAATGCGATTATCCTGTCGAGGCTGCGCAGGTCCCCTTGGGGCTTCCCCTGAAAACAATCCGCAGATCGAATTGCCCCGTCGCGCGAAGCGCACGACGGGGCAATTCATGATCGAGGACGTTTTCAGGGGAAGCCCCAAGGGGACCGGTGAGAGCAATGAGGCAGGGCGCTACAGGTACTCGATTTGAGCGCCCTCGGTGTCGCACGTCAGAATATGCGTGTCACACTTGGGGAACTGCTCACGCAGCTTGACCTGCAGGAACTTTGCCACGATGGTGTCGTCAGTCACGGCCATGAGGGTCGAGCCCGAACCACTAATCCAGATGGTCTTGGCGCCGCCGTTAAGGCAGGTATCGCGAACGGCGTTGTAGTCGGGGATGAGGCGGCGACGATAGGGCTCCTGGATGCGGTCGTCATTAGCGGCGGCAATCAGGTCCAGGTCGCCGGTTTCCAGGCCGCGCGTCATGCCGGCGATGCGGCCCATTTGCCATACGGCAGTGGAGAGTGGAATCTCCTGCGGCACAACCTTGCGCGCCTCGCTCGTATGTACCTCGTAGGGCGGAATCACGGTAATAAAACGCAAGCGATCGCTTACCTCGTAGCGCAGGCACTGGGGAAGCGAATCGGTCGGCGTAAAGGAGCAGACGGCGCCGCCCAGGATAGCGGGGGCGACGTTATCGGGATGCCCTTCGACCTCGGTGGCAATGCGGACGAGCTCGGCGCGGTCGACGGTGTGGCCCGTCAGCGCGGCGGCCGCCATGATGCCAGCGACGACGCAGGTTGAGCTGGAACCCAGGCCGCGGGCGACGGGCACGTCGGTCTGAATGTCGATGGCGACGGGGAAGGCCGGCTCGCCCCATGCGGCCAGTGCATCCACAAAGCTCACGTAGACCAGGTTATTCTCGTTTTGGAACTCCTCGGGGCAGCCCGTGATGGTGAGCTTGTCGGCGCGCTCGAAGGTGAAGTGCGAGTAGAGGCTGACGGCCATGCCGAGGGTATCGTAGCCGATGCCTAGGTTGGCGCTGGTTGCTGGGACGGTGATTTTGATCATGTGGGTCCTCCTGGGCGGGTCTGGCCGTTTAGTTCGCTGCTCGGGCAGTCCTGGCTCGCTCGGAAAGCACATTAAGTGCTTTCCGGCTCGTGCGGAACTCGCGACGAACTAAACGGCCAGACCCGCTCGCATGCTCGTCATCATTCCGAAAGCTAAATAAAAAGAAGGTGCGCCGGCTTTCGCCGGCGCTTAATAAGGGGTTTAGTTGGTAGCCATCTTTTTTGCTGCGGACTCGACGTAGCTTGCCATCTCATCGACGTCGCAGACGTCTTCGAAGCGGACGGGCTTGGATTCGAGTTCGGCGAGCTGGGTCGGGGCGACCGTGTTGGTGGCCTGCTCGAGCACACGCATAGCCTCAAAATCATCCTCGGGAACGTCGAGGCCCAGGGCGTCGCAGCAGGCGCGCGGGAACTTGTAGGGGCTTGCGGTCGAAAGCAGCACGCGGGCCTTGGCACCCTCGGCGGGAGCGACTTTTTCAAAGACGTGATAGCCGCAAGCGGTGTGCGGGTCGATCACGTAGCCGTTCGCATCCCAGCAGCTCTTGATGGCAGTGCGGACCTCGTCCTCGCTGGCCCAACCGCAGCCAAAGACGCTCTGAATCTTTGCCAGCAGGTCGGCGGGAACCTCGTAGCGACCAGTCTGTGCCAGCTGCTCCATAAGGCCGGCAACGAGCTCGCAGTCGCCGTTGGACAGGAAGTACAGCATGCGCTCCAGGTTGGAGCTAATAAGGATGTCCATCGACGGCGAGATGGTCGTGAAGAACGGGCGGTTACGGTCGTAAACGCCGGTGGTCAGGAAGTCGGCAAGCACGTTGTTCTTGTCGCTCGCCACGACGAGCTTGGCGACGGGCAGACCCATGCGCTTGGCGTAGTAGCCGGCCAAGATATCGCCAAAGTTGCCGGTCGGTACGCAGAACTCCACGGCGTCGCCGGCCTCGATGGCGCCGGCGCGCAGCAGCTGCGCATAGGCGGCAAAGTAGTAGACGACCTGCGGTACCAGGCGGCCGACGTTGATGGAGTTGGCGCTCGAAAGCACCGTGCCGGCGGCCTCCAAGCGCTCGGCAAGCTCCTTATCGGCAAAGATGCGCTTGACGGCACTCTGGGCGTCGTCGAAGTTGCCGCGGATGCCGCAGACGGCGACGTTATCGCCCTCCTGCGTGGACATCTGCAGGTTCTGGACGCGGCTGACCTTGCCCTCGGGATAAAAGACGGTGATGCCCGTGCCCGGAGCGTCGGCAAAGCCGGCGAGTGCTGCCTTGCCCGTGTCGCCTGACGTGGCGGTGACGATCATGATGCGCTCAGCGCCGCCGTCCCTGGCGGAAGTGCGGGCCATCAGACGGGGGAGCATCTGCAGGGCGACGTCCTTGAAGGCGCTTGTGGGGCCGCCAAAGAGCTCCATCACATAGGTCTGAGGGGCGTCGGCGCCCGGCGCAGCGTCGAGTTTGACGAGCGGCGTAACCTCTTCACTCGCGAACGTGCCGCGGTATGCCTCGTCGACACACGCCGAAATTTCTTCGGCCGTGTAATCATTCAGTAACATTCCCAACACATCTTGAGCGATTTCAAAGTACGATTTATCTGCAAGCGAGCTGATATCGACCTGCTGGGTGCCGAGCTCGTCCGAGACAAACAAACCCCCGTCGGGAGCGATGCCGGTACGGATTGCCACCTTACTTGAGCACGATAAAGTGCGTCCTCGTGTACTATGATAAGTTCCCATATAACACTGCTCCTCGGATGCCTTGGTCCCAATCGGTGAAACCATGGTATCAGAGCGCGCAAAATAGGTTTGCAGAGGCTTTTTAGAAAGGTAACCTCAAGCCCATGATTAAGATTGCCAAGTTTGGCGGCTCGTCGGTCGCCGACGCTGAACACTTCAAGAAGATCAAGGCCATCGTCGACGCCGACCCTGCCCGCCGTTTTGTGGTGGTTTCCGCCTGCGGCCGCCGCTTTAAGGGCGACACCAAGGTGACCGACCTGCTCTACCTGGTTAACGCGCACGTTAAGTATCACGTGTCGTGCGAGGAACTGCTCGAGGACATTGGCCAGCGCTATTTTGATATCGCTGACGAGCTGGAGCTCACCTATCCCATCCGCGAGGAGTTCGCGGCCTTTGCCGAGCGCGCCCGCTCGGGCGGCTACTCTACCGAGGAGCTCGTGAGCCGCGGCGAGTATTTCACCGCTCGCCTGATGGCCGAGTACCTGGGCCTGCCGTTCCTGGACGCCGCGACGGTTGTGGCGTTCCATCACGACGGTACGCTCAGCATGAATCGCACCTCCGAGCTGGTGCAGGAGTACGGTCAGCAGGGCGGCTTTGTTATGCCCGGTTTCTACGGCGCGACGCGTGAGGGCCAGATCAAGCTGCTCGACCGTGGCGGCGGCGATATTTCCGGCTCGATTCTGGCCAAGTGCCTGGGTGCCGACCTGTACGAGAACTGGACCGACGTCTCGGGCTTCTATTCTGCCGATCCGCGTATTGTTCCCGAGGCTCAGCCCATTGCGCGTGTTACCTACGAGGAGCTGCGCGAGCTTTCGTACATGGGTGCGAGCGTCCTGCACGAGGAGGCCGTGTTCCCCGTGCGCGAGGCTGGTATTCCGCTGGTCATCAAGAACACCAATGCGCCGCAGGACCCCGGCACCATCATTAGCGAGACGGCTGACGAGGGCGAGGCAGAGCCCATCATTACCGGCGTGACCGGCAAGCGCGGTTTTGTCGCCATCAACGTCGCCCGCGACCGCACCAAGCCCCGCGTCGGCTTTATGCGCCGCGCGCTTTCGGTCTTCGAGCGTTATGACGTTTCCGTCGAGCACATGCCCACCGGTGTCGACCGCTTTGGCGCCGTGGTACAGGAGCAGGATGTGCACGATTCACTGTACTCACTCGTGGGCGACATTCAGCAGGAGGTCGAGCCGCTCGAGATCGAGGTTGTCGAGGGCCTGGCGCTCATCGCTACCGTCGGCCGTAACCTGCGCGGCCGCGCAGGTATCTCGGGCCATCTGTTTGGTATGCTTGGCCAGGCCGGCGTGAGTGTGCGCATGATCTCGCAGAGCTGTGACGAGATCAACATCATTATCGGTGTCGAGGAGAAGGACTTCGACCTGGCGATTCAGACCATCTACCGTGCTTTCTCCGACGAGAATGGCATTGTGAAGGTCTCCGACTTGGAGGCTCCCGCGCCGGTCAATCCCGCTCTGGCTGCGCTCAAAAAGTAGCGACTGCACGGTAGATTTTTGGGTCATGTTTCAAAAATCTACGGCGGGGCGTTTCGTTTCGGTTTCGTTTCGACGGGGCGGGTTTCGTGCCTGCCCCGTTCTTGTATACACTGGCAACAATAATCGGCCTGCTCGGCGTGCGGGCAAAAGCCAAAACCTTTAAAGGGGGAAGCATGAAACAGTACACGGTTGCTATTTTGGGCGCGACGGGAGCCGTGGGCACCCAGATGCTCGAGTGCCTCAACGAGCAGGAGTTTCCGGTCGGTAAGCTCAAGCTGCTGGCGAGCGCGCGCTCTGCGGGCAAGACCGTCGAGTTCCGTGGCGAGCAGATCGTGATTGAGGAGGCTTGCCCCGAGGCCTTTGAGGGCTGCGACATCGTACTCGGTGCTGCCGGCGACGATATCGCCAAGGAGCTACTGCCCGAGGCCGTCAAGCGCGACGCCGTCGTGGTCGACAACAGCCATGCCTTCCGCATGGATCCCGAGGTGCCGCTGGTCGTGCCCGAGATCAATGCCGACGATATCAAGTGGCATCACGGCCTTATCGCCAATCCCAACTGTGCGACCATCATCGGCCTGGTTCCCACGTGGCCGCTGCATCAGCTCGCCGGCGTGAAGCGCATGATTGTCTCGACGTATCAGGCGGCTTCGGGTGCCGGCGCTCCTGGTATGGCCGAGCTCGAGGCTCAGCTGGCCGCCCTGGGCCGCGGCGAGGAGATTCCCGAGCCGCACGCGTTTGCCGCCCAGCTGGCGAGCAACCTGATTCCGCAGATTGGCGGTGTCAAGGAGGAAGGCTTTACCTCCGAGGAGATGAAGCTGCAGAACGAGGGCCGTAAGATCATGCACCTGCCCGAGCTGCGCGTGAACTGCACCTGCGTGCGCGTGCCCGTGCTGCGTTCGCACTCCGAGAGCATTACGCTCGAGTTTGAGCGCGATATTACGGTCGAGGAGGCCCGTGCTGCGCTGGCTGCCGCTCCCGGCGTCAAGCTGGTTGACGATATGGCTGCCGAGGATGCACACGACCGTTTCCCCATGCCGATGGATACGTCCGACCAGGACCTGATTTGGGTCGGTCGCGTGCGCCGCGACATCTCGAACCCCGAGGCTGCGCGCGGCATCACCTTCTGGTGCTGCGGCGACCAAATCCGTAAGGGCGCGGCAACCAACGCCGTCCAGATCGCTAAGCTGCTCTGCGAGTAGTGTGACCTGTCCGGCGGTGGCCGGGCTTGGTTTTCAGAACGTCCTCGACCATGTGTGGCGCCTTGTCCTGCTCCTTCGGAGCCGCGGACAAGGCGCCACACTGGTCTGCGGAGTGTTCTGAAAACCAAGCCCGGCCCCCGCCTGCGGCGACGCTGCTGCGAGCGGTCTGCGATGGGGCCGTTGTTGGTTGGGGCCGCTGGGCTGATGTGGGGGCGCGTGGCTGTTGCGGGCCCTGGTTCTGGCGGCGGCCCCGGCGCGTTGCGCCTGCTGCCTTGGGTGACTTTGGGGTTGAGGCGGTAACTTTGGCGCGCCTGCGTTTGCTGCTTGTGAGGGCTTAGGGGTTGGTGCGAATCGAAGGTGAATGGTTTTCCGGGAAGTGAACGACCTATTTTGGACCCTTGAAGCATCGGCATATTTTGGCCGCCATTTCCTGCGGTTTTATCGTATGAATCCTGGTGTTTTGCAATCAAAAAATGCGGATGCTTCGGCGCCCTAGTTTTACTCGTTCACTTCTCGGAAAACCATTCACCTTCGTTTTTGCCGGACATCGTTTTGTACGTTGCGACTCGGTATCGGCCGATATTGAGAGGGAAAACGCCCTCCCTTGGACAATCGAGTCTGTCCGAACGTATCTGCGGGGTTGTCTGCACAATTCGCGGTATTATGGTGCGGAGTTTTGAAAGGAGCCGCTGGTGGTCACGACGACGTTTGCCTCGCCTTTGGGCGAAATCTTGCTTGCCGCTGATGGCCGCGGTCTGACGGGGCTTTGGTTTGAGGGGCAGGAACATTTTGGCTCCACGCTTCTCCGGGAAGACTCCGAACATGTTGAAGGCGCCGACGCGGTTTCCGGTATTGGCGGCATGTCGTCGGTGAGTCCGGCAAATGGCGCGGCTTCTTCGGTGCTTGAGCGTTCTTGGGCGTGGCTGAATGCTTATTTTGCGGGGCAGGAGCCTCGGTTTACGCCGCCGTTGCATATGATTGGTACGGCGTTTCAGCGCGAGGTTTGGTTTGAGCTGCTTTCTATCCCGCGTGGCGAGGTCGCTACGTATGGTGAGATCGCCCAGCGTGTTGCGGCTCGACATCGTGTGCCGGGAAACGAGGCTCCTGTTGTGTCCCCACGTGCCGTGGGGGCTGCGGTTGCACGCAATCCCATTTCGATTATCGTGCCGTGCCATCGCGTGGTTGCCGCCGACGGCTCGCTTAACGGATATGCCGGCGGGCTTGATCGCAAGGAGTGGCTGCTTCGGCTTGAGGGCGCGTACGAGGAATAACGTTCGAGCACTTTGCATAGCCAAGACGCCGTTTCCGGTTGAGACCACCTGCTTGGACATCCATCTACGCCCGCTTTTGCAGGGCGTAGATCGACTTATCCATGTTGAACAGGTAAGCCACGACGCAGACAATAAAGAACTTCGGCAAGTCGCCAAAGCCGAAGACTTCGCAGCCAATAAGGATCGGCGCGAGCAGCGTATTGGTGGCGCTGCCAAAGACGGCGGCGTATCCCAGCGCGGCGCAAAGCGCGATGGGCATGCCGAGTTGAGCCTCGTTATGGCGACATCTGGGTAACAGAAAGGCCCGCGTTCCTCAGAGGCAAGATAGGCAATTCTGCTTCTGAGGTAGATCTCAATTCTGTCGACCGCATCAAACATTAACTGCCGGAGGGCTCGGTCAAATTCATACGTGTAGATGATGGTTTCGAATGTTGTGCCTTCGCGAAAGATGGTAATCCCGGACTTGCATTTGGTTTTGCAGGGAAACCAGTAGGCCGACAGTTTGTAGTGGCCGACTTCGACCAAAGCTCGCTCGAGTTCGTTTTGATCAGAGCACTTAAGACCCTTGTTTTCTGTCAATAGTGTTATCTGTTCGTTGATGGATATCCGCGACTTCCGGTATTTCATTTAAGCCTCTTGATAGAAAAAGGGCTGGAGTTGCGCATCGTTGAGAGGCTTTCCAGCTTTAGCAAAACAAACTTATAAGATGCGACGGGCCACGTCAGGATAATTACCGGACGGCCTAGGTGGCGGCTGGTTGGCTGGCTTAAAACCTAGCGCGTGAAATGACGCTCCATGCTATTCGGCGCGCTTGATAGGATGACGAACCACAGTCTTAAGTTTCTCCGGTGCACATTTGCGCGGATCGGAGAGATAGATTTCGTGATGGAAACGGGTGTCTGAGAAGTCGGGGACATAGCCCTGCTCGGTCGTGTATTCATTCATAGCGTTTACGGTCGCCGGTTCGTTGTCGTAGGGCCCGGTGTGCATGCATTGAACGCAGAGACCCTCGTCAACTTTAAGCAGCTCGACGGCAGAAAAGTCCAGTTTCTTTTTGGTCGTGGCTTCCGCGACTGCCCAGTCAAAGTCATCTCGGGTGACGAAATCGGGCAGGCGAATGCACGAGATAAAGTTGAAATCGTCCTTGCGTACATAATCGATGTCGCCGCTCGGGGAGTCTTGCCACCAGAAACCCTCGAGCGGCGGTACCACAAAGTCGAAATAGCCCTCGATACTCCTTGAGCCTTTCTTCGACATCTTGACGGTATAGGCGATGCCGTAAAGCAGCGGCAGGGCGTTTTGATACTCGCCACCTTCGGTATTTGGGTCGCCCTTTCCGCGAACGGCAACGTAGCTCATAGGCGGGACAGTTACGATACTCGGCTTGCTTGCAGGTTTGTAGAGCTCCTTGCATTCCTTCTTAAAGTCGAACGCCATGTTGGCCGCCTTTCTGCGTATTGGCCTACTTAGATAACGGAATCATATCATAGAAACGAACAGCTGTTCGAATGATTTTGCTGACAGATAGAGATGCGTGCGTTGTGTTTGGCGGTCGGCCTGACCCCGTCGATGATTTCTCTGCCTCCCGGCGCTTGCCTGCGCTCCCCGTTTCCCCATATAAAACCTGCCAAAATGAACCTGTCCCTTTTTGGTTGGCGTGAAATGGGTAATACTAAAGAGTTATCCGACCAGATGGGAACCGATCGATGGCCTATATCGAATTCAAAGACGTCATCAAAGCATACGGCGAGGGCGATGCCCGCATCCATGCGCTCGACGGCGCGAGCTTTACCGTTGAGCGCGGTGAGCTCGCCATTATCCTGGGCGCCTCGGGTGCCGGCAAGACCACGGCGCTCAACATCCTGGGCGGTATGGACACGGTAACTTCCGGCACCGTGACGGTGGACGGGCGTGACGTGAGCGCTGCCAACGAGGCGCAGCTCGTGGAATACCGCCGCGCCGACGTCGGCTTTGTTTTCCAGTTCTACAATCTGGTCCCCAACCTGACGGCGCTCGAAAACGTCGAGCTCGCGGCGCAAATCTGCCCCGATTCGCTCGATGCCGAACAGACGCTTCGCCAGGTTGGCCTGGGCGAACGCCTGGGCAACTTTCCGGCACAGCTTTCGGGCGGCGAGCAGCAGCGCGTGTCCATCGCCCGCGCACTGGCAAAGAACCCCAAGCTGCTCCTGTGCGATGAGCCCACGGGCGCGCTCGACTATAAAACCGGCAAGCAGATCTTGCAGCTGCTGCAGGATACCTGCCGCAAGCAGGGCATTACGGTCATCATCATCACGCACAACTCCGCGCTCGCGCCCATGGCCGATCGCCTGATCCGCTTTAAGAGTGGTCGCGTGGAGAGCGAGACGGTCCAGCAAAATCCCGTGCCGATTGAGACGATCGAGTGGTAGCGCCCATGGACCAGGACCGCCAAAACAGCCAAAACCACGATGCGGAGCACGCGGGTCGCGACCGGGAGTTCGCGACCTACCGTACTGCCCAAAGCTCAAACGATATGGTGCCGACGGTTTTTCGCCGTGGCATCTACCGCACGATTCGCGGCAGCCTCAAACGTTTCTTGTCTATCGTCGTGATCACCGCGCTCGGCGTGAGCGTGATGTGCGGCCTCAAGGCGGGCTGCGAGGACCTGTGCGATTCGGTCGACGCCTATTTTGATCAGCAGAATGTCTATGACATCAACGTGCAGTCGACCTATGGCCTTACGCGCGACGATCTTGCGGCTATCCAAGAGGTCGACGGCGTCGAGACGGCCGAGGGCATCTACACCGAGACCGCCTACACCGCCGTGGGCACAACGCGCGAACGCGTGGTCGTGCAGAGTCTCTCCAAGGAGAACATCGATCAACCGGTGTTGGTGAGCGGCGATTTGCCCGAGAGCGCCGATGAAGTCGCGGTGACTTCGAAGTTCCTGAAGGCTTCGGGCAAAAAGCTCGGCGATACAGTGAGTTTTGCCGCCAATGACGCGAGCTCGTCCAACCAAAGTGCCAAGGATCAGTTTGCCGCGGGCGATTACACTATTACGGCCGAGGTCCTCGATCCTACCGACGTGAGCTCCGACTCGACAGTCAACGCCTTTCGCGCTGCTTCGGCTGCGGACTATAAGTTCTATGTGAGCGAGGATGCCGCGACATCTTCTTCCTACTCCGCAGTCCACGTGATCGTCGAGGGAGCCAAGAGTCTTAACTCCTATTCAGATGCCTACACGACAAAGATCAACGAGGTCAAGGGCAATATCGAGAAGATCCGCGAGGAGCGTGAGAAGGCGCGCGTCCAGGAGTTGACGGTTGACACGCCGACAAGCTTGGATACGGCCGAGCGCCAGGCGAATATGCTCTTTGGGATTGAACAGGACAACATCAATCGCATGACCGAGGGCAGCGAGGAGCGCGTCCAGGCTCAGGCAGAGTTGGACCAGCGGCGCGCCGCCGCCAACCAGCATTTTGCCGATGCCCGCGCCGAGCTTTCCGATCTGGGCGAATGCACCTGGTACATCCAGGACCGCGGTAACATCGCAAGCTACTCGAGCGTCGAGAGCGATAGCTCGTCAATTGAGGCCATCGCCACGGTTTTCCCATTTATCTTCTTTGTCGTCGCCGTGCTCATCAGCCTTACTACCGCCACGCGCATGGTCGAGGAGGAGCGCACGCTCATTGGCCTGTACAAGGCGCTCGGCTATTCACGCGGGCGCATCCTGTCCAAATACGTGGACTATGCGCTGTGGGCATGTCTGATCGGCGGCGTGCTCGGCAATATCATCGGATTTGTGGGCCTGCCGCTGTTCCTGTTTACGGTGTTCGACGACATGTACTCGCTGCCCCAGATGTTGCTCTCGTACGACATCGTGTCCTCAATCGTCTCGGTGGCGCTGTTTGCCGTGGGCGTGGTGGGCGCTACGATTATCGCCTGCCGCCACGAGATGGCCGAGACCCCAGCCTCGCTCATGCGTCCCAAGGCCCCACGCGCCGGCTCTCGCATCTTGCTTGAGCGCATCGGCTTTATCTGGCGCCGCATGAGCTTTTTGAACAAGGTGGCGGCGCGTAACCTGTTCCGCTACAAAAAGCGCGCCTTTATGACCATCTTCGGTATCGCCGGCTGCACAGCGCTCGTGATCTGCGGTATGGGCATTCGCGACACGTCGGTGGCGCTTTCGCCCAAACAGTACGGGCATATCACGCGCTACGACCTGCTGGCGGTCGCCAATCCCGACGATTTTTCGCAGACGTGCGCGGCATTGGATGAGCGCAGCGCGGCCAATGATTTCAACGTGACCGTGACCTCGACCCTGCCGATTATGACCGACAACGTCACCTTTACGTTTGGCGGCAAGAGCGAGACCGTGCAGCTGATCGTGGTGCCCGATGACCGCACGAGTGACTTGGGCGATTACGTGCGTCTGGAGGATGAGTCCAAAGAACCGCTGCCTTTGCGTGACGGAGACGTGTATCTGAGTAAAAGTTCACAGCTGGTGCTGGGGATTCAGCCGGGCGATACGGCTCACGTCCAGGATTCGTCGCTCAATGTTGCCAAGGTCAAAGTCAGCGACATTTCGCTTAACTATCTGGGCAACACGCTTTACATGACGCAGGGCACCTATGAGCGCGCGTTCGGTCGAAGTGCACGTCTTAACGGCGTCTTTGTGCTGCTTAAGGGTTCGTCGGCCGACCAGATTGCGTTTAGCAAGAATCTTAAGAGTGACGGTTGGCTTACGATTTCGAGTACGGCCGAGCATTGGGAAAACTATGAGGCGAACTTTACGATCATCAATTCGGTCGTGGTGCTTGTGACCTTTATGGCGGCGTGCCTATCATTTGTGGTGGTGTTTACGCTGTCCAACACCAACATTTCGGAGCGCAAGCGCGAACTGGCAACCATCAAGGTGTTGGGTTTCCGCCGCGGCGAGGTGCACCATTACGTCAACAAGGAGACGTTGATTCTTACAGCGATTGGCGCCGCGCTGGGCGTGCCGCTGGGTGGCTTGCTGGCCGAGAGCTTTACCTACATTTTGCAGATGCCGTCGCTGTATTTTGATGTTGAGGTCGAGCCACTGAGCTACGTGCTCGCCGTGGTGCTTTCCTTTGGCTTTACGTTTATCGTCAACCTCGCTACCAATCGCACCCTCAATAAGATCGACATGGTCGGTGCCCTCAAGAGCGCCGAGTAACCTGCCAAAAAGGGACAGGTTTATTTTGGCAGGTTTTATCTGGGCAAACGCCGGGCACCTACGGGTGACCCGGCGTTTGTTGCTTTGCTATGCTTTGCTATCTTCTGCTCGCAGGCGTGGATGAGAGGCTCTCTTTAGCCTTCGAGATTGGGCTTGAATGGGTCATATGCCACAAAACGGGCCTATCTACTACGTTTAATTGGATACCCTCAACCATGCCGGGAAAACGAAAAATAAAACCGCAGGTAGAAGGTCTGTCGATTTTCGAAAAAGGCGGTCATGGTTGACCTCATCGAGTTAAACGTAGTAGATGACCCCTTTTCGTGGCGGACCATCAAACGAACGCCGACGCTTGTGCTGTAGCCGCTCCGATCATTCGTAAGTTGCGGTGGAATAGTTCCTAGATTCAGCCATTTGCGGGCTAAGCAGGAACTATTTCACCGCAACTTAATTTCAGACCAGGCACCCGCAGCAAGAAGACGAATAGCCTCGGACTCCCTAGTTACCGCAGGAGGCCCCAGGGCTTACCTCCCAAATCTTTCCGCAGGACGGAAGGACCCCGCCGCGCGAAGCGCGCAGCGGGGTCCTGCCATGTCCGAGGACGATTTGGGAGGTAAGCCCCGGGGCCTCCGATGAGAACAGTTCCAGCCGAGGCTATTCGTCGCCGAAGCTGATGCCCAACGCCTTGGCCTCGCGCACCAGATCGCTCTGGGGGTCGACAAACTTGAGCTTGCCGGCGACATCCTCAAGCGGCATGTGGCACATCTTGCCGTCGCGCAGGGCAATCATGTAGCCAAACTCGCCGCGTAGGCAGCCAAGCGCGGCTTCGACGCCACACTGGGTCGCAAAGATGCGGTCCTGGGCGTCGGGCTGACCGCCGCGCTGCGTGTGGCCGGGGATGGCGACGCGGGTCTCGCGACCGGTCTTGGCCTCGATCTCCTTGGCGATGTCGTAGACGATCGACGGGCTCGTGCGCTCGGCGAGCTTCTTCTTGTACTCCTTCTTGGACAGCGCCGCGTCTTCCTTGGAGATAGCGCCCTCGGCGACGGCCACGATGGTAAAGCGGCTGCCGGTCTCCATGCGATGCTCGATGGTCTTGATGACCTGGTCCATGTCGTAGGGGATCTCGGGAATCAGGATGACGTCCGCGCCGCCCGCAACGCCGGCGTACAGCGGGATCCAGCCAACCTTGTGCCCCATGATCTCGATAACGAACACGCGGCCGTGGCTCGAGGCGGTGGTGTGGATGTCGTCGATGCACTTGGTGGCGACGTCGATGGCGCTCGTAAAGCCAAACGTCATCTCGGTGCCCCAGGTGTCGTTATCGATGGTCTTGGGCAGAGCGATAACGTTGAGGCCCTCTTCGCGCAGACGGTTGGCGGTCTTGGTGGAGCCGTTGCCGCCCAGCATAAACAGGCAGTCGAGCTGCAGCTTGTGATAGGTGTGGACCATTGCCGGCACCTTCTCGACGCCGTCGGCCTCGGGAGTGTCCAGACGCTTGAACGGCGTGCGGCTCGTGCCCAGGATGGTGCCGCCGCGGGTGAGGATGCCGCTAAAATCGGCGGGCGACATGACGCGGAACCTGCTGTAGATAAGGCCCTGGTAGCCGTCCTCAAAACCGTAGATCTCGATAGGTTCTTCGCTATTGGTCATAAGCGTTTTGACGATGCCGCGCATGGTGGCGTTGAGCGCCTGGCAGTCGCCGCCACTAGTAAGAAGACCGATCCTAAGCATGGTGAATCCTTCCGGGCAAGTTATAACATGCGCATAAGTTTACCCCCGCACACTGTTGATACGGGGGTAAAACGTGTTAGCTCAAGCGTATGGAAATGTAAGCAACGTCAGGCGAGCGTAAGGACGACGGTGCCAGCTCCTTACAGCGCGAAGGCGTCGACGTCGCCCCAGTGACGGCGCAGCGTGATGGCGGCAGCGGGCTCGGTATTGTCAAAGACGACCGACCATTGCGTGTTGCTGGTGATGTCTTCCGGATTGGGCTCTTGCGCTGCGGCGCGCAGGGCCTTCCAAGCGACTGCCTCGTCCTGGGCACCGACATGGGCGTCAAGGACATCGGCGATGGCGACGGCGCGTTCCTTGCCATGGCCAAGCTCGCCATTCTTTTGGTTGGGCAGCACTTCGTCACCATAGCAGGCATAGAAGTTCGTAACCTGGCGTACAGCAGTCGCTTTGAAAGCGCGGTCCGGATCGCGCGGATCCCACTCTACTACGCGCGCGTCACCGGAGGCGTCGTTGATAAAGAAGTGATAATCGCGTCCGGCCATGGCGTGCATGTCGTAGGCGGAAAGCAGGTCCACAGCCTCCTGCGTGGTGGCGGCACGGTCGAGCACCAGACGGATGGCGAGCGAAGTGTTGATGACGGGGCGTTGTGTGTCCTGGTCACAGGGCTTGGAATCCAGGGTGAGTACGGCAATGGACAAGCCGCATTCGTTAACACCGTCGAGCTGGGCAAACGGGCCCATGAGTGCGGCGGCGCGTCCGGCGACGGAGTCAAGCGGAGTGTTATCGCCCAGGTTGTTAAGGGCGGCAAACCCGATGGAGGCATAGCCGCCGCGTGGGTGATTGCGCACCAGCAGCGCCGAGGTGTCGTCCTTAAAGTCGTAATTGCGACCGGTGCGCACGCGGCCTTCGGCATCTACGGCGACAAAAGCGCTGCAGGCAAACTGGGGCGCCTGGACATGTGCCGGCACGCCGGGCAACACCTGCGCCACCACAGCATCGATGTAGGCCTGGTCGTCGCGCACATCGGCGGCGATGATGCGGTCGAGGTCGTAGTCGTAAGCGATGTCGATTGCGTACAGGTCATAGCCATCCGCGTAGCCGGTCAAGCGTTTGAGCGACGCAGCGGACTTGATTTGCTTGCGGTAAACGATGCCAGCGGCAGCGGCAAGGCCGACGGCGGTTCCTGCAACACCGCAGGCGATGGCAATGTTACGTGGCTTCATGACGGCTCCTCTCGTCCTGTTAGCGCAATTGTCGCAAAGGGAGCGCGGGCATGATGGCTCAACTTGGTGAGCGGCGCGGAATTAAGCACGGAATGAAGAGTGCGGCACTGGCGTGGCGGGGTATGCTGGAGGGGACCATCAACCCAGCGAAAGGGGAGAGCATGACGGATCAGGAAACGCCCGAGCGCGTGCACGTGACTGCCGACGATATCGAGGCCGCCAACGACCTTATCGACTTTATTGAGGCATGCCCCAGCATGTTCCATACGGCGGCGACCATTATGGCCGAGCTCGACGAGGCGGGCTTTACCTACCTGCCCGAGAACGCGGCATGGGATATCGAGCCGGGCGGTCGTTACTACACGCAGCGCAATACCTCGAGCGTTGTTGCCTTTAAAGTGGGCGAGGACCTGGCCGCGACGTGGGGCGAGGACGGCGTTGCCGGTGACTATCATTTTCAGCTCACGGCGTCGCATAGCGATTCGCCGACGTTTAAGGTCAAGGCCGTGCCCGAGCTCGATGGCGCGGGCGAGACGCTGCGCCTGAACACCGAGGCCTACGGCGGCATGATCGACTACACCTGGTTCGACCGTCCGCTGGCACTCGCGGGCCGCGTACTGGTACGCGAGGGCGACCGTATCGAGAGCCGCCTGCTCGCTACAGAGCGCGAGGTCGCCATTATCCCGAGTCTCGCCATCCACATGAACCGCGGCGTTAACGAGGGCTTTGCTCCCAACCGAGCCGTTGACCTGTGTCCGCTCATCAGCGCCGGCGAGCTTAAGCAGGGTGACTTCGATGCCCTGATCGCCGAAGAGCTGGATGTTGAGCCCGAGCAGATCCTGGGTCGCGGCCTGTTCCTGGTCAATCGTCAGGATGCACGCATCTGGGGCTGGGCCGACGAGTTTATCTCGACGCCCAAGCTCGACGACCTGGCCTGCGCCTACACCTCGCTACAGGCATTTTTGGGTTCCGAGAACGCGCACGATGTCTCGGTCTTCTGCTGCTTTGATAACGAGGAGGTTGGCTCCGAGACCAAGCAGGGCGCCATGTCGACCTTCTTGGCCGACGCGCTGCGCCGCATCAACGGATCGCTGGGCTTTGACGACGAGTCGTACCATCGCGCCCTTGCCGCCTCGATGCTCGTGAGCTGCGACAACGCGCATGCCGTGCATCCCAACCACGCCGAGAAGTGCGATGCCCGCAATCAGGTGGTGCTCAACGGCGGTATCGTCATCAAGGAAGCCGCCAACCAGCACTACTGCACCGATGCCTTTAGCCGCGCGGTGTTCCAGGCCATCTGCGATGACGCCGACGTGCCCACGCAGGCCTTCGCCAACAAGAGCGATATGGCCGGCGGCTCCACGCTCGGCAATCTGTCCAATATGCAGGCGAGCATGCATGCTGTGGACGTGGGCCTGCCGCAGCTTGCCATGCACTCGAGCTACGAGACCGGCGGCGTACGCGACGTGATGTACGCCATCCGCGCTCTCACCGCGTTCTACGAGCGCAACCTAACCATCAACGGCGCCGAAAGCGTGGAGCTCTAAAATCGACCAAAATGAGATAACAATCTTGGCAGGTTCTGTCTGGGCAAATGCCAGTGGCATTGCAAGCCGATAGGGCTCTAAAACGCCGCAGGTCGAATATAAGTCAGTGAGAGCCCGCCGTTTGAGCCAAGGTGCCGTGAAATGAAAAGGCGCTGACCTTCTGGTCGCGCCTTTGAAATTGAACGGCAGATTGGCCAAACGGCGGGCTCGCAGCGTCGAGGGGTTCCGGCGTTTGGTAAAACGCCGGAACAACCTAATGCTCGATCCAGCAGCGAAGCGTCTCGCCAGCTTGCAGGTGACGCAGATTCTCCGCGGCGATGTCGACCACGTTATTGAGCGTGGCGGCTAGGTGGAACCAGCCGGAGACGTGTGGCGTGATGAGCATGTTGGGCGCATCCCACAGGGGGCTTGTCGCAGGCAGTGGCTCGGGGTCGGTGACGTCGACCGCGGCGCCGGCGAGATGTCCCGACTCCAGAGCGGCAACCAAATCGTCGGCAACCACAAGATCGCCTCGGCCGCCGTTGGCAAAGAACGCGCCCGGCTTCATCGCGGCAAAGAACTCGGCGTTCGCCAGACCGCGTGTCTCGGGTGTGCTCGGCATAAAGGACGCGACGACGTCGGCCTCGGCTAGGCGCTCGGGCAGGGCGTCCATGCCGTCCATGTCCTCAAACACAATGGGGTAGACGAGCGGATGGCGCTTGATGCCGCGGACGTGTGCACCCATGCTGCGGCAGAGCGTGGCAAAGTGGCCGCCGATATCGCCCGCGCCCAGCACCAGCACATTGGCGTTTTTGAGCGAGGTGACCGGCCCCAAATCCTCCCAGCGATGCTCGCGCTGCAAGTCGTGATAGTCGGGCAGGCGCTTCATCATAGAAAGAACCATGGCAAACATGTGCTCGCTTACGGCCTGGCCGTAGGCGCCTACCGAGCAAGACAGTTTGGCGTCGGCCGGCACGGTGCCGGCGGCCAAGTAGTCGTCATAGCCGGCGGTCTGCAATTGCAACAGCTGGAGATGTTCGCATGCCGTGAGCATGCCAGGGTCGATGTTGCCCAAGATCACGTCGGCATCGGCGACTTGCTCGCGCGTGGCGGCGTCGGCACTCGTGTAGATAAAGTCCTCGCCCGGAGCGCTCGACTCAAGAATTGCGCGATGGCGGTCATTGACGGGCAGCAAAACCAGGATGTTCACAAGCAGTCCTCTCCGCTCGACCTGCCAAAAAGGGACAGGTTTATTGTTGGCAGGTTTTATCAGGCAAAACGTTCAAATAAAAACGCCGGATGCAAGACGAGCGTGCCCGTCAGCATCCGGCGCATCCACGGCTACCAGCTGAGCAGCTCGTAACCGTCCTCGGTCACCACGAGCTGTACCTCGCACTGGGCCGAATCGCTGCCGTCCTTGGTGCGCACGCACCAACCGTCACCCTTGCTAATCTTGATGTCGGGCGCTCCGGCATTGACCATAGGCTCAATGGTAAAGACCATGCCAGGAGCCATGATGGTGTCCACATCGGGTGCCTCGGTGGTAAAGCCCACAAACGGGTCCTCGTGGAACTCCTTGCCGATGCCGTGTCCGCCGTACTCGCGCACTACGCTAAAGCCGGCGTCCTCGATCGTCTTTTGCACGGCCTCGGCCATCACGGACAGTGGCAGCCATGGCTTGACGGCTGCCAGACCCGCCTCCACGCTGGCGCGGGTGACGTCGACCAGGCGCTGACGCTCGGCCGAGACCTCGCCGATGCAGAACATGCGGCTCGAGTCGCTAAAGTAGCCGTCTAGGATCGTGGAGCAGTCCACGTTGATGATATCGCCCTCGTGCAGCACGTCCGTATCACAGGGAATGCCGTGGCAGACGACGTCGTTGATCGAGGTGCACACGCTCTTTGGGTAGCCCTCGTAGTGGAGGTCGGCCGGTGTGCCACCGTGCTCGACGGTGTAGTCGTAGATCATCTGGTCGATCTGGTTGGTGGTCATGCCCGCGGCGATGTGCTCGCCTACGTAGTCGAGCACGCCCACATTGATGGCGGCCGAGCGTTTGATGCCCTCGATGTCGGCGGGCGTCTTGTAGAGCGTGCGGGGCAGAACCTCCCAGCCCTCCTCCCACAGGCGCTCGAGGCGCTCGTCGAAGGCGCTGTGACATTTCTTATATTTTTTACCGCTGCCGCACCAGCAGGCGTCGTTGCGGCCGGGTACGGGTCCGTTGTCATACATGGCTAACTTCCTTTCATCCGCAGCTAGTATAGCCCACCCACGCGTCCATAAAAGTTGCGGTGATATAGTTCCGATTTAAGCGGTTTAACAGCACAAATAGGAACTATATCACCGCAACTGATGGAGCGGGATGGCTGACACTAGCTGCTGCGTGGTTTTGCTAGTAGCTCACCTGGCAGGGAATGCCGAGGGCTTGGACGCGCGCGGCAATGGCATCGAGCACCTCGGGCGCTGCTTTTGCAAGGCCGGCGACCGGTGTCTCGCGCGCCACCGTGTAGATGGTCGCCTCCTGCGGGCGAATGCGCTCGAGCGCCGCGAGCCAAGGGCCGACGTACTCCTCGCCGGTGTTGTCGATGAGCTTGCCCTGATACTCGCCGGTCAAAAAGATCGTCTGGATAATAACGTGACCGTCAAAGCTTGCAAACGTCTCAATCTGGTGCTCGACGTCGTAGGGGCCAACAGGCTGGTCGAGCAGCTGGATAAACGCCGGGTCGACGGTATCGAGCTTGAGGATGTTGTCGTCGACCATCATGAGCGCGTCGTGCACCTCGGGGCGGTCGGCGCGCGTGCCGTTGGAGAGCACGGCAATCTTGGTGTTTGGGGCAAGCTCGTCGCGCAGCGCGACGGCGCCGGCGATGGCCTGCGGAAACTCCGGTGCGGCGGTGGGCTCGCCGTTGCCTGCGAAGGTGATCACATCGGGGAGCTCGCCCTCGGCTGCCATCTCGCGCAGCTTTGCCTCGAGCGCGTCGAGTACCGCGGCAGCCGTGTTATACGGCTCGTGGCAGGGGCGCTCGGCGTTGAGACCGTTCTCGCAGTAGATGCAGTCGAACGTGCAGATCTTGCCGCTGGCCGGCATCATGTTGACGCCGAGCGAGAGACCAAGGCGACGGCTGCGAACGGGCCCAAAGATGGGGCTGGCATTCAAAAACGTAGACATAGGCATATGCTCCTCAAGACAATTGTGCCTAAGCATAGCATCGGCTCCGAAGCAAGGTGCGGGCTCTTGCTTTACAAGTTTCGTTTTTTCACGTCGCTCGTTATGCCGTGCCATGAAAAGCCTCTGGTCGGGTACAGTTAATCTGTTAACAAGGCGTAAGGCAATGCGGGTCTATCCAACCGTACTGACGTGCAACTGGATGGGCATTGATGATGGGGACACAGTATGGATTTTACGGTCGAGAATGCGGGCACCACGATCGCCTGCCGCGAGTATGCCGGCCCGGGCGTATCGTCCGATGCACCCGCCTTGGTGTGCGTTCACGGCGCCTGCGTCGACGGTGTCTTTTTTGACGGTATCGCCCGCGAGCTCGCCTGTGACTATCGCGTCATTGCCTACGACCGCCGCGGTTGCGGCGAGAGTGGCGACGCTGCAGACGGACGCTACGACCTCGCCGCCCAAGCCGCCGACCTGCAAGCTGTTATCGAGCATATTGGCGCTCCGGCAAACGTGCTCGCGCACAGTGCCGGTACGCTGGTGACCCTGGAGCTTCTCCGTGCAAACCCTGCCATAATCTCGCGTGCGATTCTGCATGAACCCGCCGTGACGGATGAGGGTGCCGGCCTGGGCGCGGCCCCGGTTTTGCTCGAGATGATCGCCGCGGGAAAGGTCTCCAGGGCGTTACGGGTCTTCTTGGGTGCCATCGGCGATTCGGACCCTGAGGCCCCCAAGTTAACCGAGGCAGAAGCCAAGCACGCCCTGCGCAACGGCCGCAGTTTCATGGCGAACGAATACGGGATTACTATGACCTGCGTTCCCGATTGGGATAGCGTTCGCGCGTCGAAAACGGTGGCCGCCGTGCTTTTGGGCGAGCTCTCGATTGGTACGTCCCGTGAGCCGGGAACGAGGATAGCGGCTGAGCTTTTGGACTGTCCACTCGTAATGGTTCCCGGCGCGCACAACGGCCTGCGCGATCGCCCGGCAGCGGCTGCCCAGACTGTCCGTGGCATCCTGGGGCTCTAGCAGCTGCAAAAAACAAAACAGGCTTCACCCGCAACCGTTTCGGCCGTGTTAACAAACGTGCTCAAAACCTCACGTCTGCGGCTTCAATCGCGCCGTCTGCCAACTCATAAAAATGTAACAGCATTCACGTGCTTACCTGCATCGACAAGGTGCTACTCTGGTACCGTTTGGAACCCACCGCTACCATGCGAACCTATCGAAAGGGCCCCATATGCTCAATAATCACGAGGTCAATCTAACCGGCGAGGAGGCTGCCGCCGAGGTCGCCCGCGTCGCGAAGACCTACCCCGTGGTGCGTTTGCTGTCGGCCGATCAGATTAAGAGCGAGCCTAACTGCTTGCTCGCCGGCGATCGCTGCCCTTGTCTGCGTCAGTCGAGTCTTGAGGCCTTGGCAGGTTCCGATGATGTATCGGAGCGGCTGCTCAATGATGGTACTGAGTACCGCGCCCGCCTGCGCCCTCTAAAGGTCGAGGGCGAGCCTCGTGTCCTGCTGATGGTGCGTCCGATCGATGGGCAAGAGGCTGCAGAAGAGGACCTTGTCTACACCGACGTGCTGACGAGTGTGCGCAATCGCCGATATTACGAGGAAAAGCTTCGTGGCGCCCGCATGAATGCCGGCGTTGCGATGATTGACCTTGATGATTTTAGGGCCTTCAACGATACGTGTGGCCGTCATGCCGGCGACCTTGCACTCGGTGCTGTGGCGACAGCCATACGCAGCGGAATTCGTTCGACTGACGAGCTTGTGCGCTATGGCTGCGACAAGTTTGTGGTCGTCATGCCCAATATTCCCTCCGATGACTTCGCCCGTCGCCTGCATCAGGTATCCGAAGCCGTTCATTCCACGATTATTCCGGGCCATGAGTACGTGAGCTTGACGGCATGTGTTGGTGGCGTTCGCATTCATGGCGAGACGGTCGATGAGGGCGTTGGCCGTGCTGTCCAGTTATTGAGCCGCGCTAAGGCAAAAGCCGGTACGGTCGTGACCGATGCCGATTCCATCGAGGCCTTCCAAAGCGAAAAGCCTTTGGTACTTATCGTCGATGACTCCGAGATGAACCGAGCCATTCTCAACGAGATGCTCAAGGACGAGTATTGCATCCTCGAGGCCGACAACGGTCGTGCGGCGCTCGACATGGTCGACCGCTATGGCGATGAGTTGTCGCTCGTGATGCTGGATATTGTCATGTCGGGCATAAGCGGCTTTGAGGTGCTGGCCGATCTGTCGCGCCGATCGGGTATCGACAATCTGCCTGTCATCATGATTTCGAGCGAAGATTCCGATGATATGGTTCTGCGCGCGTACGAGCTGGGCGCCTCGGACTATATTAACCGCCCGTTTGACTCCCGTGTCGTGCGCCGCCGTGTGAGCAACACCATCCGCCTATACGCCAAACAGCGTCGCCTGACGAACCTGCTGTCCCAGCAGTACAACGAGCGCGTCAAGAACAGTCGCATGCTCATCGACATCATGGCCGGCGTCATGGAGCTTCGCAACGGCGAGAGCGGCAGGCACGTTACGAACATCGAGAAGCTGACCGAGCTGCTGCTTGGCTGTCTGGTCCAGCGTAGTGGCACCATCTCCCTCGACAATGAGGAACGCTCCACGATCGCCTTGGCTTCGGCGCTGCACGATATCGGCAAGATGTCGATTGACGATGCGATTCTCAACAAACCTGGGCGCCTTACGCCCGAGGAGTTCGAGATTATGAAGACGCATACCACGATCGGCGCCGACATGCTGCGTGAGCTGGGTAGCCATCACGCCGGCAATGCGCTTATGGAATATGCGTACCAGATTGCGCGTTGGCACCACGAGCGCTGGGACGGCAAAGGCTATCCCGATGGCCTTAAGGGCGACGAAATTCCCATTGCCGCACAGGTGGTTTCGCTGGCCGACGTGTACGATGCCCTGACGAGCGTGCGCGTGTACAAGGACGCTATCCCGCACGAGGAAGCGATCAAGATGATCCTGGACGGTAAGTGCGGCACCTTTAACCCGTTGCTGCTCGACTGTTTGCTCGAGGTGCAAGACCAAATTGCCGAGACGTTGGCACGCCCCGCCGATGTCGTCGCGTTTCCTACGATTTAGTTTGACCAAAGGAGTTTTTAATCCATGATTTCCATGCGTGAGGCGTATGAGAAGATCGGCGCTAATTATGATGACGCGTGTGCTCGGCTGATGGGCGGGGAAATGCTTGCCCGCTTTGCCCTCAAGTTTTTAGATGACGAGAGCATGGACAAGTTGGAGGCTGCCATGGCGGCAGGAGACGCCGAGGAAGCGTTTATGGCAGCGCACACGCTCAAGGGCGTGAGCCAGAACCTGGGATTCGATAATCTGTACGAGCCGGCGGTCGTGGTGACCGAAGCGCTGCGCGGCGCCGATGCTGTTGACGGCGCTCGCGAGGGAATGCATGCGTTGCAGCAGCAATATGCGGCTACGATGTCGGCCCTGCGCGAGGCGGCCGAGTAAGGGCTTGCGTGTTTTGATGACTATGAGAGTGGATAATCTCCCGTTTTAGGCCCGGTGGCGGCCTCAAAGTGGGAGATTATCCACTCTCGTTCGATATGTGTCCAAAAATCCACGCTCACCCCTCCGGGTTAGTAAATGGCCGATGCGCACTGGCGGGGCTTTCCGCATGCAATCAATATCGTTGTTCGATAAACTGTTCGAATAACGATAGAGTCGATGAGGGTGAGTGTATGTCTAACAGCGTTCAGCGTATGGCCAAAGCGGGCGAAAATATCAGGAAGCTTGGCTTTTGCATGGCAGCCGTTTTTGCAGGGATGCTCGTCGCTTTTGCCGCGTTGGTTGTTTACGTGATCTGGTATGCGGTTGAAAACGTTGCCTCTGTCGATTCTTTCGGCGTCGTGACGCTTCTCGATGGCGGGTGCATCGTTATCCCAAGCGGACTGTGCCTGGCACTCGTCGTGGGTATTTCGCTTGTCGTTCTGTGTGGGATCAGCCGTAACATCTCGCGAGGCGTCTCGCCCTTTACCAAGACGCATGTGCGGCTTATCCGTGTTCTTGCGCTTGCCTTTGCTGTTAACGCCGCGGTTTCGCTTATTGGTGCCTACGGATCGGTCAATCTTACCATTGGTGGGCTGGAGCTTTACGTCGTGCCTCATTCCTTCGTTATTGAGATTTGCCAAGGCGTTGCCTTTGATGCGGGGTCGCTTATCGGCGCGGCTGTCTGTCTGTGTATCTCGGTGATCTGGAGTTATGCCTCGCTGCTCCAAGAGCAGTCTGACGAGCTTGTGTAGGAGGAAGCATGAGCTATCTCATCATCGAGCTTGAGACGCAGCTGCTTAAGACCGGAAAGACCAGTGCTGATCTGATTCGTGCCACGGGGCATACTCCGGCTAATATTTCTAAGCTAAGAAACGGAAAAATTAAAGCTAT
Source organism: Collinsella sp. (assembly GCA_048367555.1). Taxonomy (GTDB): domain Bacteria; phylum Actinomycetota; class Coriobacteriia; order Coriobacteriales; family Coriobacteriaceae; genus Collinsella. Next base: position 91,665 of record DBGCAP010000013.1, on the reverse strand, counting down.
TCGCCTTAAGACGCTTCTCGATATTTGCGATGAACTTGACTGTCAACCGGGAGATATTATTCGGCGGGTGAGTGAGAAAGAGCTTGAGGAGCTTATTGTTGAGCGTGCAAAAAATGTCGTGAGACAGATGCGGAATGGCGGAGGCAATGAGGCGTCGCTTCCGACATCAGTCTTTGCTGTAGATTTGAGCGACGAGTAGCATATAGCGAGCAGCTAAAACGAGATATTGGTGTGATGGGGCCCGTGTCTAGCGCGGGCCCCATCTCTTTAAATTATCTTGACAAATATAAGTTATCGATAAACAATAACACAAAGTAAAAGCGATAATAGAAAGGAGGAACGATATGAGCTGGATTGTCAAACCGAGTTATGTGGACCCCGGTGGTGGGTGCAACGGTTACTGCAAGACATTCTGTGGAGCACGCACTTGCGTCAATAACTGCAGCAAAAACTTCTGTTTAGTTAATCTCTAGCAGTTGCGGCTGCTGCCAGGCGACAGTCTGGCAGCAGCGGTTTTGCTATCAAGCAGAACGGGAGGCCAATGAGTGCATCAGCGATAAAGCTATCAAAGGTGTCAAAGCGCTACGGGAAACGGCGCGTTTTGCATGACGTTTCCTTCGAGGTGCATCAGTCTGAGCTCTGTGCCCTTGTCGGTGTAAACGGTGCGGGCAAAAGCACACTTATTAAAATCGTCTTGGGCCTCTGCGAGCCATCGTCGGGGAGCGTGGAGCTCTTTGGAGGCAAATCAAAAAGAGAGCTTGGCTTGATGCGGACGCGTGTCGGCTATGTGCCAGATTCCAGCGGAGCATACCAATCCCTCAGTGCGGTTGAGAATCTCCAAATCCGATGTTTGGAATGGGGGCTTGATGCGAATCGTGAGATTCCTCGCGTTTTGAGCCTAGTCGGGCTGGACGTCGAAGAGAAAAAGAGCGTGAGCAGTTTTTCTCTGGGAATGAAACGGCGGCTGGATATAGCTACGGCTTTGTTGGGTGACACTGATCTGCTTATTTTTGATGAGCCAGCAAACGGGTTGGACCCGCTGGGCATCGAGAGTATATGGACCCTTATCGGTCGATTGAATCGAGAACAGGGTAAGACCATGCTCATCTCTAGCCATGATTTGGATGAGTTGGCATCGGTTGCAACAAGCTGCCTGTTTCTTCATGACGGCGAACTGCTGAAAAAGGAATCGATGGACGTCATAAGGGATGAGGCGTCGTCCCTAAAAGAGTATTACAGGCGCTTGATGAAGGCGGTCTCGCTATGAAGCGGGCGATCCATCCCGTAAAGGCAGATATGATGCGTTTGCACAGGATGTTTCCGGCGAAGTTTGGTCTTGCGCTTATGCTGGCGTTCGGCCTTCTCTTCGGCATCTTTCTAAAAAACGGAACAACGTTGCTCGCCTTTGGCAATAGCGTTTTTGGGGAGGATATTGGCTTCTGCTGGAATGTAATTGATCCTTCTGCACCCGATGAGTCCCTTGTGCGCAGTGCTTTTGCCGGCACCTCTCTGTTCGTTCCGCTCATCGTTTGCCTGGCGATTTTACAGGAGCGCGGCTATGAAGAGGGATACCGAATTTCTTCAGCAAGAGGTCTTACCCGCTTTAATGGGGTCCTAGCACATGTGTTTTCGTCTGCTTTAATAATTGGCGCAGCATATAGTGCGCTTTGCCTTCTTCTTTTTGCAATAGCCATAATACGTGGTGGGCAAAGCTGTGCGCACGACATGCTGGCTGCATTTTTGCCTGCGATGATAATCAACGCCGTATTGGTGATATCGGTTGCGTTGGAGACGGTGACCATCTATCGGATTACAAGCAGCGCCGTATTTAGCGGGGCTGTGGCAATAATCGGATTTGTCATGAGCTTGACGCTCTACGGAACTTACCTTCAGACGCCCATACCATCCTTGCGATGGATCTTCCTCCTTCCAGGGCCGTACCTTGGAGTCGGATGTGCCCTTGGGTATAGCGATATGGGTCAGCTGATACTTCTGGAATATGGCGTGGCAGCCAGCTGTCTATCGGTATTGATTTACGCTCTCGTGAGCTTTCGCGCTGGGGGTGTGCTCAATGGTTCGTCAGATTAAAAGACTTCTCCAGTCAGAATTGAAGCATGTGAGCAAATGGGTGTACGCCTTAATCTTGGTAATTTATGCGTGCATGGTGGCATTGCGGCTTAATTCTTTCCCGATGTGGTTCTGTAGCCTCCGTGAGAACAGTTTCTTGGGCTTTTTCCCAGACCCGACGCTTCGGCTATCGGCAGAGGATGTCCTTCTATTTGGTAATGCAGAGGTCTTTCGCGGTCTGCTGTTCAACGTAGCCCCGTTGGCTCATGCATTGTTCTTTCCGTTCATCGCGGCTTGCATTGTGCCGCGCTTTGTCAGTTCGGGCTTTATTGAGGAACCGTGGGGGTTGTCGGCGGCTCGGGGAGGGAAGCGGGTGTGCGCTACTGTTGCGCGGGCGATACTGTCATCCCTCGCCCTTTTGGTCGCGTTTATCCTGTCGAGTGTCGTTTTGTACTGTCTTAACTGCGCAATCGTTCTGGATGCTCAGCAGTATTTCAACCTGCATGTATTTTGCTATCGACTTGTTCTTGCTGCCGCTGCCTGCCTTGCATACGTGGTCTCTTGCGTGATCGCTGTTTCCTATTTTGGGTCCGGCTTCGGTCCGATTGGCATGCTGTTGCTTGTCAACGTTGTAGCGATCTACATACAGATCGGGGCCAATTCCATGCTTCCGCTTCCAGCCTCGATGCTCATGTGGATTTGTGGCGTGACCCCGTTGGGGAATAGTCAATGCATTTCGATTCTAATTGACTGCCTAATAAACGTAGCAAGCGTTTTTGCCATTTGCTTTACCGTCGACCGATTGCGGTCGAGATTTCTTTGATTGCTTGTGAGGGATAAACATACCGAGCATACCAAATACAGGGGGGGCGGGCACCGTAGCTGGTGTCCGCCCCCCCTGGCTTAGGAGGCTTTAACCTGAGTGGTTCGCGAGCTAGCGGGCCTGCTTTACCTTGGCCGCTGCCTCGACAAACGACTTCCACAGGTTAAAGTCGGTCTCGAGCGTCATCCACGTGTACTCGGGATGCCATTGCACGCCCAAGCAGAAAGGCTGGCCTTCGACTTCGATGCACTCGGGAACGCCGTCGGTTGCCTTGGCGACCAAGCGCGTGCTCTTACCCAGACGATCGACGCAGCAGTGATGTGCCGAGTTGGTCTGGATCAGCCTGTGCCCGCCAACCGCGCGCTCCAGCAGCGAGCCCGGCACGACCTCGACGGGATGCACAGGGTCGTTGAGCACGTGGGTATGGCGCCACTGCGTGCGGCCCTCGCGAGCGCCCAGGCTCGGCACGTCCATGCACAGGGTGCCGCCGGTGGCGACGTTGAGCAGCTGCGTGCCGCGGCAGGTGGTAAAGAGCGGCTTTTTGGCGCGGAGCACCTCGTCGACCAGCTTGAACTCAAAACTATCACGGATCTCGCAGCAGAGGGTGGGGTCGTAGGGTCGATCATCGCCCCAACGTTTGGGATTGACATCCGGGCCACCGGGAATGGCGATGCCGTCGGCGATATCGACGTAATGACGGATGACCTCAATGTCCTCGGTGATGGACATCTGCAGCGGCAGGCCGCCGGCGGCAAGGATGGCATCGACAAAGACACTTGCGATTTCTTCGTTGGGGGAGAGCGTTTCGCTTAAAAACGGCTTTGCCCCTTCCCAACGCGGCGCCACCAGGATGAGTGGACGGTCGGCGGGGGCAACGTCGACGTGCGGGGTATAGGACGAGGAGGTATGGGTTCCGATCATAGGTGTTGCTTTCGAATCCGGGTGGACATGGTGCATGGGTGGCGCGGGGCAAACGTTACTGATGAATTTGCCCGCGTGGCAATTGGGTTAGTGGCCCTTGATGGAGTTGAGGAAGTCCTGGGCGCGCTTGGTCTGGGGGTGGTCGAAGAACTCGTCGGGCGTGCCGGTTTCCACGATCTGGCCGTCGGCCATAAACACGACGCGGTCGGCTACGCGGCGGGCAAAGTTCATCTCGTGCGTGATGACGATCATCGTCATGCCCTGCTGGGCCAGACGGACCATGACCTCGAGCACCTCGTTGATCATCTCGGGGTCAAGGGCGCTCGTGGGCTCGTCAAAAAGCATGGCCTTGGGTTGCATGGCAAGTGAGCGGGCGATAGCTACGCGCTGTTGCTGGCCGCCCGAGAGCTGTGCGGGCACCTTATCGGCCTGCTCGGCAACGCCCACGCGGCCCAGCAGGTCCATGGCACGCTCGCGGGCCTCGTCCTTGGAGACGCCCAGCACGTCGACCGGTCCCAGCATGACGTTCTGCAGTACGGTCATATGCGCGAACAGGTTGAACTGCTGAAACACCATGCCCAGCTCGGCACGCATGCGGGCAAGATCCTTGCCTTCCTGCGGCAGGGGCTCGCCCTCGATGAGGATCTCGCCCGAGTCGATGGTTTCCAGGCGGTTGATGGTTCGGCACATGGTCGACTTGCCCGAGCCCGAGGGTCCGATCACCACGACGACCTCGCCGCGGTCGACCGAGAGATTGATGTCGTTGAGAACGTGCAGATCGCCGTAGTGCTTATCGACGTGCCTGAGCTCGATCAGCGGCTGATTGCCGGTGGAAGAGATGCTCTGTGCCATGGTGCTCGGCTCCTTATGACTCGAAATGGTAAAGCGTTAGCGGATGATGGTCGCGCCGGTCTTGTGCGAAACGTAGACAGCGGCCTTGTTAATCGCGACGTTGATGAGGATGTAGATGACCGCGATAACCAGGTATACCGACACGAGGGCGTCGTAGTTGGTAATGAGCACGCGGGCGTTTTGCATGAGGTCGGGGTAGCTCACCACGTAGGCGACGGTGGTGTCTTTGACTACGACTACAAGCTGCGAAATCAACGACGGAATGATAAACCGGATAGCCTGCGGCAACACGATTTTAAAGGTGATTTTAGCTTTGGAGAGACCGAGTGCCTGGGCGGCCTCGACCTGGCCGCGCGGCACGGCGTTGACGCCGGCACGGAAGATCTCGGCAAGTACGCCAGCTGCAGCGAGCGCGACGGGAAGCGTGAGCATCCAAAACGACGGCAGCGCGATCTTGTACTGGGGCAGCACCAAAAAGAAGAAGTAGATGAACAGCAGGCTCGGTACGCCGCGGAAGAAATCGGTGAGCACGCGGCAGACCAGCTGCAGCGGCTTAATGTCGCTGGTACGGCCGAGCATAAGGGCTAAGCCCAGCACCAGCGCGATGGCGCCAGCGGTGAGTGCGACTTTAACGGTGCCCTCAAAGCCGGCAAGCAGGAACTTCCAGGTGGTGAGGTGCGTAAAGAAATACCAATAGTGAACCGAAAGCTGGCCGGTCACATAAAAGCGCTGCAACACGAGGACGACAAGCGCGGCGACGGCAACAAGCGAGATGGCGGTGCCGATGCGAATCTTGGCGCGCATCTTGGGGCCGGGAGCCTCGTAGAGCGCATCGCGCATGGTGAGCGCGGAGGTGGAGTGCTTGCTCATCGGAGGATCCTCACCTTCTTATCAATGTAGTTGCCAATGTGGCTCACCACAAAGGCAGTGCCCAGGTAGCCGAGCGCCGAGATAAAGAACGCGGCGACGCCGCCGAGCGAGCGCGTGTTGATATAGCTCACCACGCCGGTGAGCTCCTGCGGTTGCAACGGCACCTGGCTGCCGAGCGCGGTGGTGAGCATGACGGCGATAAAGAGGTTGGTCATGGGCAGCACGCTCGAGCGCAGCGCCTGCGGAATCACGATCTTGGCGAGGATACGGCTGAAGCTCATGCCCAGCGAGCGGGCGGCTTCGACCTGGCCGACGCCGACGGTGTTGATGCCGCTCATAAAGTTCTCGGAGCCAAAGGCCGAGCCCAAAAGGACCGTGGCGACGATAACGCAGGTGCGGTAGGGCAGAACGACCTTAAGCGGCGGCAGCGCATAGACGACGATGATGAGCAGCGCGATGCCGGGGATGTTACGGAAGACCTGGACATACAGGTCGCCAAAGACGCGCAGCGGCTTGAGCGGCGACACGCGCATCACGGTGACGGCGACGGCCAGCACCATGGCGATGGCAAACGACTCAAGCGTCATGCCCCAGGTTGCTAGCAGCGCGTCGATATAGTTCTGGCCATAGAGCGACCAGAGCTCGGAGAGACTCATGCGGACCTCCCGCCGATAAGGAAAGGGGCTCCCGTGTGTACGGAAGCCCCGACAACTCAGTGAGGAAACAGTTTACCGCAATAAAGCGCATCATGCGTTTCCATATGGTTTCGTTGCGGCCGTTACCAGGCTCGCTGCCTAGGCGCCGATCTCGGGCAGCTCGGGAACATTGGTGTCGCCCGTACGGTCTCCGATGCAGATTTGCCACAGCTCGGTCCAGGTGCCGTCGTCCTCGATCTTCTTAAGGAAGTCGTTGACAAAGGCGACGCCGTCGGAATCGAGCGGCAGACCGATGCCATAGGGCTCCTTGCTGCCGAAGGGCTTGCCGGCGATCTTGTACTTACCAGGCTCGCGGACCAGGGCGCTCTGCTGCATGTTGTTGTCGATGACGTAGGCGTCAACGCGGCCCTGCTGAAGTGCCTGGCGGGCCTCCTCGTCGGTCTTGAACTCCTGCTGGCTGGCCTTGGGGGCGAACTCCTCCAGGATGGCGGGGCCGTTGGAGCCGGACTGGACGGCGACGTTCTTGTCGGCCAGGTCGTCGACGCTCTTGATATCGTCGTTGTCGGCGAGCACCAGGATGGCCTGCTGCGTGTAGTAATAGGGACCGGCAAAGGAGACGAGCTTCTTGCGCTCGTCAGTGATGGTGTAGGTGGCAAAGACGGCGTCGACCTGGCCGTTCTGCAGGACGGACTCGCGCGTGTCCGAGGTCACCTGGGTGATCTCGACCTTGTTCTCGCCCAGAATGTAGTTGGACAGGAGCTGTGCGATACCGGCGTCGAAGCCGCGGGTCTGACCGTCTTTCTCGTTGAGGAGGGAGAAGAGCGTAGAGGTCTGAACGCCACCGATCTTAAAGACGCCGGCGTTCTTAACGGCCGTCGCCCAGGTGCTGGCGGCGATGGCGTCGTTATCGGCTTTGGGACCGTTGCCGACGAGCTTGTCGAATGCCTTGGCATCGAGCGTGGCGGAAACCTCGGTATCCTCGGAGCCCTTGGAGGAGCCGGCGGCGGAACCCTTGTCGGCCTCGGCGCTGGTGTCGGAGCAGCCGGCAAGACCAAGGCCGGCGACGGTTGCGAAGGTGGCGGCAACGAAGCCGCGGCGGTCGAGAACGACCTGCTGGGAGAGGTTCTTGCTCATGGTAGAACACCTTTCTCAATAAAATCCCTAGCGGTTGAGTAGAGTTATACCCTATCGCGCTCAAATGGGTCAACACGAAATAACTCAGAAACATACTTACCTTATGGGTTATTGTGCCTACCAAAAAGGGACAGGTTTATTTTGGTAGGTTTTACCTGGGGAAACGTCGATTATTATGGCTGAGATAGCGTTTTGCCGACGGCATGATCGCTCGCAGCGGTCGCTATAATGGCGGCAATGCGACGCATATATAAGTAAGGAGATCGCGTATGAACGGTTATTCGTTTTTCGCACCGACCAAGGTGTTGTCTGGCGCGGGCAAATTGGGCGAGCTGGGCGCGCAGAAGCTGCCCGGCACCAAAGCGCTCATCGTTACCACGGGTGGCAACTCGGTCAAGCGCTTTGGATATCTGGGACGTTTGGAGGTCGAGCTCGAACGCGCCGGCGTGGCGCACGAGCTGTTCGATCGCATTGAGCCCAACCCCCTGCGCGAGACCGTCAACGCAGGTGGCTGGATGGCGCGCACCCATGACTGTGACTTTGTGCTGGCGCTCGGCGGCGGTTCGGTCATGGACGGCAGCAAGGGCATCTGCGCGGTGGCGACCAACCCGCATACCGATGCCGAGGGCAACGAGTGCCCCGGTGACATCTGGGACTTTGTGAATGGTGGCACTGCGCTCGGCCTGTCCATCCCTAACGATCCGCTGCCGCTTGTTTGCGTGACCACCACGGCGGGTACCGGCTCCGAGGTCGATGCGGGCGGTGTCCTGTCCTGCGAGGACAATGATGAGAAGCTTCGCCTGGGCGATCCGCGCCTGTTTCCGGTACTTTCGATCGTTGATCCCGAGCTTATGGTGAGCGTTCCGGCACGTCTGACCGCCTATCAGGGATTCGACGCCCTGTTCCATTGCGTTGAGTGCTACATCTCAAATACCAACACGCCCATGGGTGACATGGTTTGCCGCGAAGGCATCCGCCGTGCCGCCGCGGTGCTGCCTGCGTGCGTCAATAATGGCGATGACCTGGAGGCGCGCTCGAGCCTTGCGTTTGCCAACACGCTCGGCGGTTATGCCATGGATGCCTCGGGTACCACGGGCTCGCATGGTCTTGAACATGGCATGAGCGCGCATCATCACGACCTGCCGCACGGCGCCGGTCTCATTATGATCGCCCGTGCCTATCACACGTGGATGATCGATCATGGTGCCGCACCCGAGCGCTATATCGACATGGCGCGTCTGATGGGCAATGCCGCCGCGGATGACCCGCACGATTTTGTGATTGAGCTCACGCGCCTAATGGAGGCTTGCCATGTGGCAGACCTCGCCATGAGCGAGTGGGGGATTACGGTCGAAGAGCTGCCGGCCATCGCGCACAACGCTCTGACGACCAACGGTGTCCTGTTTAGCCACGATCCTGTGACGATGACCGATCTCGACGTCGTCGAAATTCTCAAGCAAAGCTACCGCTAGTTGCCTTGCTGCTTTGTCTCGATCTGTAACATCTGCAGCCGTTTTTGCCGAGTAACTGTTACAGATTGAGATTTTCTCTTCAGGGGAATTCGAATGTCTCAATCTGTAACATCTGGACGGCCAAAAGGTCTCTATCTGTTACAGATTGAGACAAAGGTCTGGGACTAAGACGTCTTATCTAAATCTGTAACAGTTAGACGGGAATTCGGGCCCTAGATGTTACAGATTGAGATAATTGAGCTGTGAAAACAAAAACCTCCGCAGGGATGCTTCCCTTGCGGAGGTTTTCTTACTCGTTGAGTAGTCTCACGGCTTCGGCGGCCATGTTCTCGACCGTCATGCCGTTCTGCGCGAGCAGTTCGTTGGGGTCGTAGCGGTCGGGGAAGCCCTTGGCGATGCCGAAGGTGCGGGTGCGCAGCGGCGTGCAGGCCAAATAACATGCCACGCGTTCGCCCCAGCCGCCGTCCAAGATGCCGTCCTCGAGGGTGACGACAACGCGATGCTCGGCGGCAAGGCTGTCGAGGAACTTGCGGTCGAGCTCGGTTGCAAAGCGCGGGTTGACGAGCGTGGCCTCGATGCCGTACTCGGCGGCCAAGCGGTTTGCCACGCGCTCGCCCAGCTCAAAGAAATCGCCAAGTGCGAGCACGGCAACGTCGCGGCCCTGACGCACCGCGTTGTAGCGAACGGCGCTGTAGTCGGTGTCCTCGGTGGGCGCCAAGTCGGGGCGGCTAACAAGGCCGATGCCCGGTACGCGGATCGCCGCGGGATGCTCGCGGTGGTCGAGCGACCAGCTCAGCATGGACAGGTATTCCTCCATGCAGGCCGGCGCCAAGTAGTGCATGTTGGGAAGTCCGCCCAGCATGGAAATATCAAAGAACGAGAGGTGCGTCTCGGATGTGGTGCCAAAGATCGACGCGCCAAACACCAGGATGGTTGCGGGGGCGTCGTTGAGGCACAGGTCGTGCCACAGCTCGTCGTAGGCGCGCTGCAAAAACGTGCCGTACACACCAAAGACTGGCTTGGCGCCCGAGCGCGCAAGCGCGGTGGCAAAGGTCACGGCGTGCTCCTCGGCAATGCCCACATCGACGAACTGTTTGCCGGCGGCAGCGCGAAGCTCGGGTGTAAAGCCCATGATGTAGGGCGTGGCGGCCGTGATGCCCACGACCTGCGGATCGCGCTCGATGGCGGCGCTGAGCGCCTCGCCTGTAATGTCGGCATAGGTGCGCGGTGCGGGCTCGCTCGGATGGCCCGGGCAGAGCTTGCGCCCAGTCGCCATGTCAAACGGACCAACGTGGTGCCAGCGCTCGGGGTCGCTCTGGGCCGGCTCAAAGCCCTTGCCCTTGGCGGTGGAGACGTGCAGCACGATGGGATGATCGATATTGCGCAGTCCCTGCAGCGCGTCGACCAGGGCCAACACATCGTTACCGGCGTCCAGATAGCGGTAGTCGAGCCCCATCGCGCGGAAAACGTTGCGCTCACAGGTGCCGTTGCTGGCGCGCAGCTCGGCCAGATTGCGATAGAGGCCACCGTAGTTCTCGGCGATGGACTGGTCGTTGTCGTTGACGATGATGATCAGGTTGCTGTCGAGCTCGGCGGCGTTGTTAAAGCCCTCAAACGCCAGGCCGCCCGAAAGCGAGCCGTCGCCAATGATGGTGATGACGTTGTACGCGTCACCCGCTAGGTCGCGCGCGTGGGCAAGGCCGCAGCCCAGGCTCACCGACGTGGAGGTATGGCCCATGGCAAACAGGTCGTGCTCGGACTCGTCGGGATTGGCAAAGCCAGAAGCCTCACCATAACGCTCCGGATCGATATAGGTGTACGCGCGCCCAGTCAGCGCCTTGTGGGCGTAGGTCTGGTGCGAAACGTCAAAGACAATCTTGTCGATGGGGGAGTTAAACACGCGATGAAGCGCAACCGTAAGCTCAACGACGCCCAAGTTGGGGGCAACGTGCCCGCCGACGGCGGCGGAGCTTTCGAGGATTGCCTGGCGGATCTCGCCGCAGAGCAGCGGAAGCTCGGCGCGGTCGAGAGCCTTGACGTCCTCGGGCGTTGTCGTTTGCGTAAGCAGCATCGTTGTGGGTTACTCCATGCGAATCGAGCGCCGGCGCTCCCTCGGCCGGCACAATTGCACAAAACAGTCTCGCACATTTTGGCGTTTGATATGTGACGGCGGCGCGGTAATTCGCCAACTGGCGGGGCAAAACGTTTTGTCCGATGCCATACTGATGTGTTCCATGATGTTTTTATCGATTGTGCACAGGCCGTGGCTTGTCGCCGTGAGTCGCTGGAAGGAGGCAGCATGTCCGATGTCGTTCGTGCCGAGAAAATCGCGTGCGAAGTAGACCATGCTGCCCGTCAACTGGCACAGGCGGGCCGTCTGAATCTTACGCGCGAGTTTATCCAACATGGCGACGTGACGGTGTATGCGCATGTGATCTCGGTGGCGCGGGCGAGCCTGTCCTTTGCCGAGCGCCTGGGCCGCGTCGGTGTCTCGGTCGACCGCGCCTCGATGCTGCGCGGAGCCTTGTTACACGATTACTTTCTCTATGACTGGCACGATCCCGATCCGAGCCATCGCCTGCATGGCTTTCGCCACCCGTTTTTTGCCCTGGCGCGTGCCGAGGAAGATTTTGAGCTGACGCCGCGCGAACGGAATATCATCGTGCGCCATATGTTTCCGCTGGTACCGGTGCCGCCGACGTGTCGTGAGGCATGGATTGTATGCCTGGCAGATAAATGGTGCGCTCTACGCGAGACGGTTGCCGGCCGTCTACCGCGCAAGGACGAGCCGGACGATGGCGTGAGCAGCGAATCGAGTGAAAAGAGGAGGGGGTAGACGGTGGGAACCGCGATTGATATGGCATTTGGCGGCGCGACGCTTGCCTCCTGTCCGCTCTCGGCACTGGTGCTCTCGTTTGCCTTTTACGGGTTTTGCGGCTGGGCGTGGGAGTCGACAGTCTGCGCCATGCTCAATCACGGACGATTTGCTAACAGCGGATTTTTGCTGGGGCCGTGTTGTCCTATCTATGGTGTGGGCGGCATAGCCTGCTGGCTTTTGCTGCGCGGGATTCCGGATGCCTCGAGCCAGTTTGTCGCTGCGGCGCTTGTCTGCAGCGTAATCGAGTACGGTGTGGGCCTTCTATTGGAAAAAACAACAGGCGCGCGCTTTTGGGATTACTCGCACCTACCGTTTAACCTGCATGGACGTATCTGCCTGTACTGGGCTTGCGCATTTGGCTTGGGTGCGTTGTGCATTTGCCGTTTAGTGGAGCCGGCATTGCTGGGGCTGCTTGGCCATCTGCCGGTGCTGATTGTGCGGCTGTCCGCCTTTATCGTCGCGGTCGCGATGATGGTCGACGCGGTGTGCTCGTTGGCCAGTTGGCGCCGCCTGTCCGATCAACTGGAGCGTGTGCGTGCCGACCTTGCCGACCGCATCAATGAGTCGCTTGCCGACGCCTCGGACTCAATGCTCGAACGTATTCCCGATTCGACGATTGACTCGGTGGCACAGACGCATATCCGCAGTCGTGCCGTTAACGCGTGGCTGGCGGAGCTGGGCGATGCCGCGCTCGATGCCCTGCGTGAGAAGGCTTCGATGCCGACGTTTATTTCGGACGGCGCGCGCGGTCTGGCGCTTGCCGCCCGCCGCGTGGCCGATGCCGCGCCGAGCGTGCCCCATCCATCGCTCGCCCGTCTCCGTGCCGGCAAGCGCATGAGCCGTCCGGTGCCGAGCGTGTCGCTCAGCCGCCGCGACCTACGCTTCTTTAACGCCTTCCCGCGTCTGCGCATCAATCGCTACGAAGGTGTCATTCGAGCAACTAATCTCCGCGACCGCGCCCGCGAGCTGTTCCGCCGCTAAGAGCTGGAGTCGTAGAGGCGCCTTGCAAGTGCGTGTTTCCTAGGGAAGTCACCTTATCGCTCTGCCCAATCGTGATTCCCCTAGGGAAAACACGCTACTGCCGCCGCCAACTGTGATTCCCCTAGGGAAAACACGCTAAAGAGCTCCTGGCCGTGTTTCCCCTAGGGGAATCACGGACGAATCTGATGCGGAGTCTGCCTTGGGACTGCCTTGCCTCTGCATATAGCTGATTTGAAATGTGGGCATAGATGGCCTCTCGATTTACGCGTTTCCCATTGGTTTCGTGTCCGTTGCCGCGCCGTTTCCAAGATTGCGGCGCCGTTTCCATTCGACAACACAGCGTTTAACAACGCCGTATCTGGTCTACACCAGTTGCCCCTCGGCCGCATTATGGGCGCCGACAACGTTCATACGACCAAGGGGGAGCGAATGTACGATACGGGATCGACAACGTTTATGCTCATCTGCACCATGCTCGTGTTTTTAATGACACCGGGCCTGGCGTTTTTCTATGGTGGCCTGTCCAGGCGCAAAAATGTCATCAACACCATGCTCATGTGCTTTGGCGCCATTGGCCTGGTTGGTGTGCTGTGGATTGTTGCCGGCTGGTCGCTGGCCTACGGCGGCGACGGTTCCAGCCCGTTTATTGGAGGCTTTGACCAGCTGCTGTGCCTGCCGGTGCTCAACCAGGTGCTGCTGGCGGCCGAGGGCAATGCTGCGGACGGTGCCGTCTATCCTCAGATCATCAACATCGCATTCCAGATGGCGTTTGCCATGATCACCGCCGCTATCGTTACGGGCAGCCTGGCCGGGCGCGTTAAGTTTAGCGCCATGGCAACCTTCCTGGGCATTTGGCTGCTCGCGGTCTATGCGCCGCTTGCTCACATGGTTTGGGGCGGCGAGGGCTCCTTTATCGGCGACATCATCGGCGCACTCGACTTTGCCGGTGGCGACGTGGTACATATTTCGTCCGGTCTGACGGGCCTGATTCTCTGCCTGATGCTCGGCCGTCGTCGTGGCTTTGGTGTGGTGAGCTACCGTCCGCATAACGTGCCGTTTGTGGCGCTGGGCGCCGGCCTGCTTTGGTTTGGCTGGTTTGGCTTTAACGGTGGCAGCGAGTTTAAGGCCAACGCCGTGGCGGCACTCGCCATCCTCAACACCGTGACGGCCAGCGCGGCGGGCATGGTCTCGTGGCTTGCCGTCGAGCGCGTGCACACCGGTCGCCCCACGCTGGTGGGTGCCAGCACCGGTCTGGTTGCGGGCCTTGTGGTGGTCACGCCGGGCGCGGGCTTTGTCGAGCCGTGGGCAGCGCTGGTTATGGGCCTGATCGTGTCTCCCGTCTGCTACCTGGCCATCAGCCATCTTAAGACCAAGTTTGGCTACGACGATGCACTCGACGCGTTCGGTTGCCACGGCATCGGCGGCATCCTGGGCGGCGTGCTCACGGGCCTGTTCTGTGTGCCGGAGCTCTCGTGGACCGGTAAGGGCGGTCTGTTCTACACGGGCGATGTGTCGCTGCTCATCTCGCAGATTTTGGGCATTGTGGTGACGGTCGCTATTGTGCTGGTGCTCGATTTGGTGATCGCCGCGGTGGTCAAGACGCTGTTCCACGGCAGCCTGCGTGTGGACGAGGCCGACGAGGCGCTGGGCTTGGACGCGAGTCAGCACGGCGAGAGCGCTTACCCCTCCTTCTCGGGACTCGATTAGCAGCTTCCCCAGGCTCCGCACCTTGCCCTTCAAACCGTCGCGCGGCTTCCCCAGGCACCGCACCTTGGGTTTCAAACCGTCGCTTGCGTACAAAAGTACGCGGCGCTCCTCTTTCAACCCAATCTGCGGCACCTGGAAAACCCGCGTCATTGAATGGCTATTCATTTCTTTATTAAAGAGAGGAATTCACTATGAAGAAGATTACGGCGATTGTTCGTGCCGAAAAGCTTGAGGTTCTTAAAGACGCGCTGTTTGCTGCTGATGTTCGCGGCATGACTATCAACCAAGTGCAGGGCTGCGGCGCACAGCATGGCTGGAAGGAATACGTGCGCGGCAACGAGTTGCTTGTTAACACGATCCCCAAGGTGCAGTTCACCCTCATCTGCGCCGATGAACATGTCGACGGAATTGTTGACATCATCTGTAGCGCCGCCCGCACCGGTGCCGTTGGAGATGGCAAGATCTGGGTCGAGCCGGTCGAAGAAGTCATCCGCATTCGCACCGGCGAACACGGCCCTTCTGCGGTGTAGGACAATCTTTCGACTGACGGGCGCGCCTCTCTTGGGGCGCGCCCGTTCTCGTCTACAATATCGTGCAGACGAAGGAGAGGCATGCCCATGATCAAGATGTTTGCGAGTGACTTAGACGGAACGCTGCTGAACGCCCTGCACGAGGCGGACGGAACCATTCGCCGCGCCATTCGCGAGCTGACCGAGGCTGGCCTGCATGTGGTTCCCGCGACCGGACGCTCGACGCTGCCGATCGGCGTGCATGGCTTTACGGGCCTAGCGCTTGACGCCTGCTGCTCCAACGGATCCATCGTGCGCGACAGCCATGGCGAGGTGCTCAAGACCTGGACTATCGACCCGCAGATTACCGAGGAGCTGCTCAAGGAGTTTCCGGATATCTGTTTTGACTGCTCCACGCCCGATGGAATGTTTTCGAGCGGTTCGTTCGAGATGCACCAGGCGGGCTTTAAAAAGGACAGTCCTATCAAGCGCATCGTGATGCGCGGCATGCGTGCGCGTGGCGGGTATCACGAGGAGCAGTATTTCGACCAGTCGATCGGTGACATCCTGCGTCATGACGTGTGCAAGATCAACTGCCGCGTGACCTCGCCTGAGCTGGAGCGCGACCTTAAGGCCTATCTTGCCGAGCGTTCGGACCGCGTGGTCAACGCGCCGTTCGATCCGGTGATGTTCGAGATCACGGATGCGGCGTGCAACAAGGGCGAGAGCGTGGCCTGGCTGGCGGGCTACTACGGTATTGCCGAGGACGAGGTCGCGGTCTATGGCGACGGCGGCAACGACATCGCCATGCTCAAGCGTTTCCGCCACAGCTACGCGACCAAAAACGCAAGCGATGCAGCTAAGGCCGCCGCGAGCGCGACCATCGGCAGCTGCATGGTCCACGCCGTCCCCAAACACATGCTCGCCACCATGCGCAAGCAAAGCTCTCGCACCGTCATCGAATAATGTGGCAAAGGGGCAGCGCCTTTGTCACATTCTAGAGTTCTCAATTAGCCAGTGCTCGTAGGCGCGCTGCATGACCTCGGTTTTATCGGCTTTTTTGCGGCAGCCCTTCTGCTCCTCGATGGCAAGCTCATAGGCATCGCTCTGCTCAAAAGCGCTGGTATCCCAAGCACCGTGTTCAATGCGAGCCCATGTGGCATCGATGAGCTGCTCGAGTTCGGCAATGTCATCGGCGTTGGCGGTTGTCGCGAACGGCGGACGGAGCTCGCCCGTTGTCTTGTCGGGTTCTACATAGTAGTCGCCCATGGAGGTGACGGTGTAGCCATAAAACTCGGGTGACGCTTCGACCAGCAGTTTGTAAAACTTGAGCTGACGATGGTAACCTGCAGGGACTTCTTTGCCAAAGCCAGTTTTGTAGTCGACGATCTGCACCGTCTTAGCTGCATCGTCAACGAGGAGCAGGTCAAGAAAACCAAAGAGTGGAGTTCCACCGGCAGTTAGACACTGCATGTTCGCTTCCGTGATGCAACGGTAGCCACGTACGTGCTCGACAAGCCAAGGGACGAATGCATGACAAATGCGTTCGAAGCGGTCCGAATAGCGATGGACGTCCTCGGGGGCAAAATCGAGCCACGAAATCTGCTGGCGATACTCGGCCTCAATTGTCTCAATTGCCGCCTCGCCATCGGTTGCCATCCGATTAACGATTTCTTCGAACATCGCGTGAACGATAGTGCCGAATTCGGTTTGGATCGTGGGCGCTGTGGGCAGACGCACAATCTGCTTCTCGGGGAAGTGCTGGGTATTTGCACACCCAGGCTCGTAGGTCACAAAGTTGTTGAGTGCCGTGGCAGAGAGGTGTTTTACGTCGGCGTGAGGCTCCAATAGCGCACGGAGCTCGGGCGTATCAAACACGTAGTTGTCGCGCCATTCGGTTTCGATGGCGGCACTGAGCTGGTCCGCTTCAGCAGAAACCTCGCAAGAGTCGATAAGCCCCGTGAGCTCCTGCAGCGCCGATCCGCCGGCGCGGTACAGCTCGAGGTGTCGCTTAGCGCGCGTAATGGCTACAAACAGCAGGCGGCGCGCATCGTCGTCATCCTTTTCGTCGCGAATAAGCAGATTGGACGGGTACAAGCTCATGCCGCCAGCACCTTTGTGCCAGGTGGAGTTGTCGGCGTCGAGCAGGTAGACGCAATCGAACTGCAGACCTTTCGAACTGTGAGCGCTAGTAAGGCGAACGGCTCCCGGTGTGCCAAGATCGATCGATGCGTCGATGCTCACGCCAAACTTTTGCGCGGCGTCGAGTTTGTCGACAATATCGGGCAGGCGAAGCGTGCGTCCCATGCGGCGCGCGTCGCCCATTTCACCCTCAGCAAAGGTGAGTAGGGCGCGGATGCCGGCATTGAATTCGGCGGCGCCCAGCGGATCCTGTTTTTTATGATCCTGATAATAGTCAAGGCTGCGTTTGGCAATCTTAAAGAGCAACGCTCTGACCGGGGAGGCGCCGGCCTCGGCCGCCCACTGCATAAGGTCGTCGTACAGCTCTTTGACGCGGGCGCTATTACTCTCGCACATGGCGGCCATCCAGTCGCCGCGATGTTCGCGCTTTGCGCTGAGCGCGAACGTCACGGACGATGGATGGTCGCCGCCCAGCTCGGCGGCACAGACAATCTGCGGAAGATAGCTACAGGCGAGCTCCTTCTGCCCGCGAGCAAGCGCGGTAACGCAGCGCAACAGTGCCAGCATCGTCTGCATACGCTCGGAAGCAAAGAGATTCTGCCGCTCGCGATACGAAAAGGGCACCTTCTCCTTAACGAGGAAGGGAATCAGCGAGCGCAAGGCGGCGTGCTTAGCAGAGATGACTGCAATTCCTTCGTTGGGATCTTCGCATTCATCGAGATAGTGATTAACAAGCCGCTGCTTAATGCTCGCGGCGACAGCGGCGTATTCCTCGGCTTTGCCGGCGTAGACGTTCTCGCTAAAGCCGACCTGATCACCCTGAGGCTTGGAGGCTTCGATTGACTTATTCGAGCTGGCGTCGAGGCGATATTCAATTTGCCGTGCGATGGCTTGACCAAGCTCAATGAGGGCGGGCGTGGAGCGATAGTTGGTCTTGAGCACGATGCTCCGGGGCGAAAACTCGGCCGCAAACTGGTTGGCACATTCGATCGTGGCGCCCTGAAAACGCATGATGGCCTGATCGTCATCGCCGACGGCCATGATATTGGGCGCATCAACGCCGTCGCAGAGCAGCTCGATGATGCGCATCTGGGCACCGTTGGTGTCCTGGAACTCGTCAACTTGGATATAGGTATAGGTGTCCTGGAGCACTTGGCGCAACGCGTCATTGTGTTCGACGGCGTCGACAAAATCGCCGATCATATCGTCGTAATCGTAGAGATGGTGCTGGTCGAGCTCGCTCTGGTAGCGACGCGCGACGTCGCAAGCGGTCTTAAGTCGCTCGCTCTGCTCCGCAATTTTAAAGGTGCGTCCCTGAGAGTTGCTGCCTCCAAAGAAGGCATCGCGCACTCTGGTGTATCCCGAGGATTTGCCCTTCTCATCGATGAGCTCGGTGCGGCGAACGGTATCGCGCAGCGCAAGGATATAGGGCACATACGTGCCGGCGGGGCACTCGATCGGGTGGGTGAGCGATGTGGGCGCCATGCCGCAGGCGCGCTCGACCTCCTCCTCAAAGCGTTCTGCCAACGCGGCGCTTGCCCTTTCGCAGGCGAGCGTAAGCAGCTCGGAATGCTCGGTGAGCCAGGCAGCGGCGTCGATATTCTGCTGCGCGATGGCGCCCAGCGTGTCGTAGTCCACGCCACTGCGTTTGATCTTGGAGACAAAGCCAATCATCTTGCCGATGTTTTGCGCGGGCATATCGGGCGACCCTCCGCCCAAGGGCGACCAAAAGGGCAGCGATTTGAGCAGCCGATCAAAAATCTCTTGCTGGTGCAGGCTGGTAACAAGTGTGTCGGTCGAAGGGCGCATGAAGTACTCGGGATAGCGCGACCTGATGCTGCTTGCAAATCCGTGGAACGTACTGACTTCGATGCCGTAGGCGTCGCGCCCAATGAGCTCAATCAGGCGTTTGCGCATGGCTTCTGCGCCCGCCTCGGTATAGGTGAGGCAGAGGATGTTGCGCGGGGCGACATCGCATTCGGCCAGGATGTTCGCCGCGCGCAGGCTCAGTATCTGCGTCTTGCCGGTGCCGGGACCGGCAATGACGAGCAGCGGGCCATCTAGGCATTCGACGGCTTCGCGCTGTTCTGGGTTCAGGTTCTTAAACGATTCATCGAATTTAGGGGTTGTAGCCATGAAATATTACCTGTCTTCCTGGTAAAGTGCCCGAGTGTCGTCGAGATATTTGAGATACGTATCGATGGCGCTTTGGGGCTGAACAATCTTAATGAAGGTGCTGAGCTGCAGCAGCCAGCCAAAGAACTGCGGCGACAGCGGGGCTTTGACAGTTGCTAACAGGCGCCCATCCTGGTTTTCAAACACAACGGCGTCCAGTCCGAACTTGTCGATGAGTGGATTCATCGCGCGGTCGTCGAGTTCCAGCACCACGGCGGTCTTATTGGCTGCATAGACTCCAAACGATGGCGAAACGTGGTCCTCGAGCACATAGCCGGTAATGCGCGGATCCCTGGTCGCGGGCTCTTCGGATACCGCAACGTCGAGCATGCGATCGACGCGATAAGGCGTGAACGGCTGATGGTCCGAGCCGGCGTTGGCCCATTTATCTCTAAACCCAATCATGTAATAGAGTTCGTCGGAGTAGATAAGGCGCACGGGTGTGAGCTCGTAGGTCTTTCCGTCATGGTTGAAGGCCTTTTGCTTGGCGGCGTTGTAGTGGAAGTAGCGGAAGCGGATCTTGCGCTTTTCGCGCATGGCTCGCTGGATAAGGTCGATATTGTGCAGAGCATCGGAGTTTTGCATCTTCACGCGCGAAGGCACGTCGACGCGCTTGTGCATAAGCCCGCGTTCGCCCAGGCTGGCGAGACTCTGCAGCTTGCCGATGAGGTGGTCGGTCAACTCATCGGTCAAAAACGGCGAACTCTGCACGGCGTCAACAAGCATGATGAGTTCTTGCAGGTCGAGCGGGCGTGAGACCAGCGCCCATTCCTTGCCACCGCGCTGGTCGATGTTGAGCCCAAAGTCGCGAAGCGTTTGCAGATCGCGATAGATGGCCTTTCGTTCGGCCTCGAGATCGTGATAGGAGAGCTCCTCGATGATCTGCTGCGTCGTGAGCCCGTGCGTGCTGTCGGTCTTTTCCATCAAGGTTTTAAGCAGGAACAGAAGCCTGAGCTTTTGATTTGGTCTGTTCGCCACGTTGTCTCCTTTCGCCGGCAGGGTAACAGCCGAAGATACAAAACAAGACCCGTTATTGGGACTCATTGTAGCCCGCGCGACCGTAGTATTCGCAGCAATAAGAGCTCGAATAGGGCGAAAGGTGGTTAAACGGAGATCGGCGGTTTGGCTGGCTGGTGTGACATGCACTCTATTGGCTTGGGGCCGGTTCCGGTTTACAAGGATCAGAACAGGAGAAATGCGATGGCAGACATCAAAGTCTTTGCCGAGAATCTTGAGGATTCAACCAAGAAGCAGATCGAGGAGATTTCCAACTGTCCGGCGTTTGAAGGCGCCAAGATCCGCATCATGCCCGATGCCCATAAGGGCAAGGGCTGCGTGATTGGCTTTACGGCAAACTTGGGCGACGAGGTGATTCCCAACCTGGTGGGGGTCGACATCGGATGCGGGATGTACTGTGTGCCGCTTGCGGAAACCATCGCGCGCGACGACCTCATTCAGTTCAATCGCGATGTGAAGCGCGCGGTGCCTACGGGCTTTAGCCTTCATCGCGATCCTGCCTGCGTACTCGCGGACTTTGACATGGAGTCGCGCGATTGGCTTCAGGACAAGCGCAAGGTTGAGCGCTCTATGGGTACGTTGGGCGGCGGCAACCACTTCATTGAACTCGACGAGGACGAGGATGGGTGCCAATATCTGGTCGTGCACACCGGCTCGCGCAACATGGGCAAGCAGACGGCGGAGCACCATCAGGCGCTGGCGCAGAAGACGTGCACGGCAGATATCCCCGACGAGCTTAAGTATCTTGAGGATGATCTTTCTGTCGAGTATCTCGTCGATATGCACAACTGCCAGCGCTTTTCAAACCAGAACCGCAAGGCGATTGTCGCACAGATTGTTGAGCGTACGGGAATTCGACTCGATGGAGACGGCTTTACCGCCATGCACAACTACATCTCGGAAGGTGGCATGATTCGCAAGGGCGCTATTAGCGCTCATGCGGGCGAAATGGTGCTGATTCCGTTTAATATGCGCGACGGTGCCGTTATTGCGCGCGGCAAGGGAAACGAGGACTGGAACTGCTCGGCGCCGCATGGGGCGGGTCGTGCGATGAGCCGCACCAAAGCGTTCCAAACGCTCGATACCAGGTCGTTCGTTAACGAGATGCGCGATGCCGGCATCTACTGTCCAAGCGCATGCGAGACGACGCTCGACGAGTCGCCCGAAGCGTATAAGCCTGCGGATGATGTACTGAGACTCATGGACCCGACTGTTGATGTTATTCACCGTCTCAAGCCGATTTGGAATTTTAAGGCTACTGGTAAGCGCGGTAGGCGTTAGGAGGGTTGCGATGACGCTAAAGATGGACTCCAGGGACGACCGAATTGGCCGTTCTGTGAGTATGGGCGAGCTGATGAGCTTCCCGGGCGTGATGCCGCCGTCCGCGAATCGGTGCGGCGGGAATCGTGGAGAGCGTGATGACGAGGGTTTTGACCTCAGCGGTTTTCACAGTCGGCTGGTTTCTGGGCTCGATCGCGTTATGGAGACGTCGGTGCTTGAAGCCCCGCGAGTGTTGAAGACCGGCATGCCGGTCGATGATGCCCTAGGTGGCGGCGTTGGGCTGGGTAAGCTCAGCGTGATTGGCGGCGCGCATGAAGATGTCTCGAACGTGCTGGCGTATGCGGCCTTGCGCCTGAGTGAGCAATGCGCCGTGCTCTACATGCCGATTCGGGAGCGTGAAGAGGACGCGATCGCCCGGCTTATTCGCGCTGAGATGGGCGTCAAGCTGCCGGCAGATCTTGAGGAGCAACAGGTTGAGGGAATCCGAGCAACGATGCGCCTCAAGCAGCGCAACTTGGGCATCTTTGCCGAAGACAACATGACCATGGACCTTTTAACGAGCTGGTTGCTCGGCGACCAGACGTGGAATAGGGCGGTGCTAAAGGACGTCGTAGTCGCAATCGACGGACTCGAAATGCTCGACGACAACCGCCCGGTAAACGCTGTCCTGCGTGATCTACGTAACATGCTCAGCCCGACATCTGCAATTCTAGCGGGCTGCTTTGCGGCTGAGGGCCGAGACAACCATGTGGCATTCGCCGAGACCCACTGCAACGCGGACGTCCTGGTCTGTATGAGCTCCGATGGCGAAAATCCCGCCTGCGTGCGAGTCTTTGGCTAGGGCCAAGAGTATTGACAGCAAATTATGGGAGCCAGTAATGCGGACAGGCTATCATGGAGGCATGTGATTGTTTGCGTCTGGGTCTGACAGATTCTGCAAGTAATAGTTGCCGGGATTTCAACGGTAAGACAACTATAACCTTAAGCCCTCGTGGTCTGCCGTGCTTTGAGGGCTTAAATGTGATTTAAATGGTTTTATATGGATGAGCGGTAGCCTGTCGGATGGCTAGTCATTGAAAAAGCAGTTCTCTCCGTATTTCGAGAAGTAGTAATGGATAGAGCGCTTGGCGATTTCATAGAATCTGTCATACATTTCGTTTTCCGTCCACTCTTCGGCGCGGAAATAAAACGTTCCTCTTTTGAACTGCGGTAAGTTTGCAACATCATGAAGATAGACCTTGTTTAATTCTCCAAATATTGCAATTGTAACCACCCGGTCTAGTATGCTTGAGTCTGCTGCAAAATCGCAGCCATCTCCAAAGCAAACAAAAGGAAAAATATCTTCATCTGCCATCAATGCTCTGAGTCCAATAACGTTTTTCCCCAGGCGCTCGATTGCGTTACCTTTAGCCTGCTTGCTTTTACCCTCTGCTGCGCGAAGGTCATTTGTCCCCTGGTTTTTCTTTTCGCCGATTAAGATGGGGAAACGTTTTCCATCTTTTGAGACAAGATATAGAAAACCGCCGTCGGGAGTCATGAATGACGAATCTTGATAGTAAAAGGTGTCGACTTCAGGAAAAGCCTCATTGATGTGCGCCGTAACCTCTTTAAGATAAATGCGTTTTTTCCATTCGATGCTAATACCCGGAAAGGCGGACTCTAGATTCACTCTAACTGCTTCGACGGCCCTTGTCATTGCTTTTTCTTGCCTGCTCGAGGTCTTGTTAATAACCGTTCCTTTTCTAGATTCACGCAGGTCATCTTTATGTGCCATTTTAGTTTCTCCTTAAAAGGAAGAGATACTCTTTCACGTGGATATCTCGCTGCCGAAGATTTCTAGAGCCTCTAAACGTATTGTAGTCAGTTTCTATTACTCGTAAATCACCAAGCGTGCTCATAAAAGTAATAAAATCGTCATATTCAATAAAACCCTCGCTGTTGTACGAAACTAGTATGAAATCGGCGTCGCATTTTTCAATGATTTGGAAAAGCTCAGTTTTCGCTTTCGCCTTTTTATTGAAATTGGAGCGGTTCCATTCTTTAGGGATTCCAGATACTGTGCTGATGTCTTGTGGCCGCTCGTAGCGTGTCAGCAGGTTTAGCATGAAGTAATTCGATCCGTATGGATGCTGGTTGTAGGGTGGGTCGAAATATGCAACATTTACATGCGGAGCCTCGCGGATGGCATCGCATGCTTCCAGTCTCGTTACGTTAATCTCGCACTCATGTGGAGATAGGGTTGGTAATTCGACTTCGATATTTCCTAGAATACGAGACAGCGCATTTTTCCCTCGGCCCCCGAAACAGCCAATCCCATTGGCGTCCTTATAAAAGCCTTTGAATACTCCCGATGTGTTTACGTGAATGGAGGCACTTGATAGAAGGGGAGCCAAGAAAAAAAATTGCTTCGATGGGGGCAGCTTCGCTATTGCCTTTCTCGCGGTGTCCAGATATTCAGCGTTTCTCCTCGTGTAAAAGGCTCTCTCACCCCTCATGATATTGTTGTCGTCTTTTGGCGCATACAATTCAGCAATAAAGCCATCGCTAACCCATTCCTTCTCGATGAGTTGGGTTAGCTGTTGATAACTAGTAACTAGTTCATCCCATAGTTCGTTCGTATAGGTGGAGAGATAACAGCGGTTAATGATTTCCGCGTAGGGCTCTAAGTCATTGGACATTAAGTAGTTCGCTTTTGTTTTGAAAAATCTTGAGACGATTCCCGAGCCAGAGAACACGTCAAGGAAGGAAAGTTGATCGGTGCCTAGTTCCTTGGACACTAGCCCGGTTGCATAATCGATTAGAGGGAGAAGCGACCGCTTGTTCCCCAAATAGGTGACTATTTGCTTGGTGAGATAATCTTTTTCTGTATAACCATTTACGACATTTTCTAACTGCAATTGTTGCTGTTGCGGCATTGGTTCGTTTCCTTTACCTAAGTGTCCCTTGCGGTTATGGTTTGGGAATCGCCTTGCCAATCCCCAGCGTTCGTTTAACTATAGTAATTCATCTCAACCTGCTATTCATTGCATGAACGGACTTCCTGACAGGTGCTTTTGGTTTTGACTTGGCGATTTTCCGTAAGGTTACAGGTTTGACTAATGGCTCGCTATATTGCTCGCAACCCCACCATCTAAAGCGACAGAGGAGTAAATAGAGAGCTTGCGCTGCAATTAGTAATTTGTCGATGCGCTATGCGCGTCTGAGGATGCGAGTTGAAAACAAGATGTCCTTCACGTGAAATGAAATGCATCCAGTTATATACGGTGATGGGATGGCAAGGGCTTGGAATACTGTCTTCTGAAGGCTGCGAGGGTGCCACCTTGCACTTTGTAGATTTCAGGCCATATGTCTGGCGGCCCTGTAATGATTGCTGCTGCTTCGTTCTCGCCCTTAATCTTTATCTATTTATTTATCATCGAGCGCGATGCCGATATATGTCCAGCCAAATAGGCTCCGTCTCCTTGTGACTGGAGCACTCTTCTAACAGGTCTTCTATCCGGTTCAGCTCGATCGCTTGCAGGGTTGCGTATTCTTTCGGCAAGGGCTGCGTTACCTTTCTCGCTCTGAATACGGGCGACAGCATCAGGTTCGTATGCGCCCATCCGGCAAAGCAACTGCCGTAGGGGATAGAGCCGCAGCTAATCTGCCCATCGGCATCGAGGTACAGGCAGTCCAATTTCGAGTTTGCTACCAGGCAATAACAGGGTCCCGGCGCCCATGGCCTGCAGTCGATCTCAAGAATGTCGCCCTTTCTGTACGGCGTGGGCAGGTCGACATATGCCCCCTTGAACCACGGGCCAAAGATTCCACCCACAATGCAGTCGAGCACCTCGCCGCATTCACCCTCTTCTTCCCTGCAGATGTATTGAATTTCGCCCGCGGCATTGGCGTAGTAAGTGTAGTCCGGCTGCAGAAAGCCGTCGTATGGATATGAGCAGCTCGGGTCGTTGGCAAGGTTGAACAGCTCGATCATCCAGTATGAGGACGACAGGTCTGTCATTTCGCTCCACTTGTCTGCGTATGCCTTCATTGCCGCAAGGGCTGCCTGCCACGATGCTACGGGGAAGGGGCCATGCGTGATGGCGGATTCCGCTTCGTTGTCGACAAAGCTAATTTCGCTAATAAGCAGAACTTTCCTGTTTCCGTCGACGGCCTTTAGCGCGTTCAGGCAGTCATCGATGTAGTCGATACAAATTTCTGGTCCGTACCAATCAAAGGTTTCGTCTGACGAGCTGCGCTCGGCAGCAACCAGCCTGCTGAGCATCTCTCGTTTGCGGTTGATTTCTATCGACGCGCCACCGATGATTTGCGCGTAATGATCGCCACTCAGTAGCTGCGGATTATGCAGCAAATGCTTTCGCAGCTCCGGAGAGTCGATCAAGTTGATTATTTCTTCGTGCACGATAGCCTCCGAGTTATTGGTGCGACTTCTCGTGGATTCGGACATGGCGGCCTCTACTCAAATAACTGCGGATACTTCTCCTTGAGCGGCGTCTGATCCAGACGCAGCTCTTCCAGGTTGCGCTTTGCCTTGGACTCCATCCTTATGGTGTCGATAAACGCGACGAGTGAGTCGACATACAGGTCACCGCGCAGGTATGCCTGGGCTGCGACTAAAACCCGCTGCTCGTCTTTGAGCGGCTTGCGGTAGTACTCAAGATTCAGGTAAAGCGGGTCTGGCTCGCCGATGTAGAGGGGAAACGTCTCGTTGTAGGTAATTGAGCAACCAGTGACACGCATGTTGCTGATATCCCCTGCATGGCGATAGTGTTCGAGGCGTTGCTGCGCATGATCAAGCCATTCGTCAGAACGGTCTGCCTGCCGAAGCTCTGCCTCAAGCTTTGTCCGGTCCCACGTGGGCAGATCGAGCAACGTGAACGGCTCGCGGGCACTGCCTTGCGGCGTCCAGACGATGTCACCCGTATGGAACGGCGTGGGGATATCGACCCAGATGAACTCGAATGCGATCTCCCAATCGTTCTCAACGGGGCCGGCTGAAGGGCAGTAAACGGAAAGGGGCTCACCTTTGCCGTTCACCATGAGCCAATCTTCCCGGCGATGAGCTTCATCGATATCGAGCGGGCATCGCGTGATACGCACGCGCACCTCCGGACGGCTCGCCAGCTCATTGTCGCAGCGCAGCGCCTCGGTGCATTTTTCATAACAGCTGAATGGCGCGCCGAAGGCCCCACAAAGTCGTCCGTCGGGCACAATCTCCTCTTCATACTGATAGACGTAGCCCGTCCCACTCGCAAACGCATCGACGCACCGCTTGTTGTAATCGATTGTCCAGCGCAAAAAAGCATGGAAATCGGGGATGGCCGGCCTTCCAAGACCGGCATGGGTTGCTTCCAGCGAACAATTGGGCATGGTTCGGGCGATCTCCTGCCAAGCTTCGCATTTCTGATCGATCGTGGCGGTCTTCGAAAACCAAACCAGATAGGCGGCCTCGATGGTGTTGGGCCGGAAGTCGATACTGCGCAGGTGCTCCCGAATGTCCCGGGAGTCGACATAATCCAAGATGTTCATGGCAACCTCCAATTCGATCGTTGCCGTTAGCATCCGCCGGAGGTTGTGCTTTGCAGTCCCATTAACGGGTCTGATATGAATCTCGCGTCAAACATACTTTTGGAAACGCCGCTGGTGCATGGGTGGCTGCGTGTTGAAAGGATTGCCATTCAGAATACGATGCTTGCCCTTGTGACGAATAGCGCCGGTATGGCGGAGGCCTGGGAAGACGCTTTCAGGGGCTATAAGGGACCGGCCGTGACCGGGTCAACCGTCGCATCGAACAGCTCCGGGTAGCGGTCCTTGAGCCAACTGTCTGTGTCCTCGAAGCCGCGTGCCTTTTTCTCCGCCAGCGCCTGTAGCTCGCATGCGCTGGCCATCGCGGCGAGTGAGTCAACCGCCAGGTCGCCTTTGACATATGCCCTGACGCCGTAAAGGATTCGCTCCTCCGACTTGAGCGGCTTGCGGTAATAGTCGATGTCCAAAAGAAAGCCCTCAGGCTCCCCAATGTAGAAGGGGAAATGCAAGGCGGATGAGACTTGGCAGCCGTACGCGTACATGTCGCTGGTGTCGCCGTCATATCGGTGCCAGCGCAATAGCTTGTCGGCCTTTTGAACGAGGCGCTCTTTGTAGACGGAGGAGGCCAGCTCTTTGTCGACTCGTTCGGATCCCCAAGTTTGCAGGTCAAACAGCACCATCGGCTCGTCGGGGCGTTGGAGGTTGCAGACGATGTCTCCGGCATGGAAGGGCGTTGGGATATCAAACCACATGTCCTCGAAATCGCTGGCGGTGCCCGCCTCGTCCCACTCGCTTTTGTTGCGGTAATCGCAAGACATTACTTCGCCGTTCGCATTGAGTAAGACCATGTCGTCGGCATAGTGGTCTTCGTCCGGGTCGATGGGACGACGAGTGATCCTGATGGCTTTGGGATCGTCACCGTCGAGCTCTTTCCAGATTGCATCGAAGCACTTTTGATAACTGCTGTACGGGCCGTAAAGACAGCCGCCCTGCCCGCGCCGGTCCCATGAGTAGTCCTCTAAGAAATACAGACTCTTGCCGTCCGTCCTTATAAAGTGTGCGAGTTTTCGTTGCTCCTGCCTGATGACATTGTGCAGAAAGGCATGGAAGTCCGGGATGTTGACCGTGTCGTTTCTGCGGCTCATGGTGCAATTGGGCATATTATCGATGATCTTTTGCCATCCTTCGAGCTTTTGCTGCAGCGTCGCTTTATGTGAGCAATTGACGATGAAAGCCGCTACGGGCGTGGTGAGCTCGTAGTCGATTCGTTGAAGATGCTCCTTAATGCTGCGCGAGTCCAAAAACTCAAAGATGCCCGGACGAATATCCAGCTCGCTTTGGCTGGTAGGCTTGCGATACGGCTGTAGGCAATCGTGTCCGACCGAGCCTTCGGACCACTGCTTGCCGTAGTCAGGGTTGTCGTGCAGCTTCTGCGAAAGCTCGAGCATAAAAGCGCAGTCGTCCGGCAGGTCGCCGGTGTAGCGCTCGGCGGTGTAGAGGGCAGAGGGGATGAAGGGGTCCAAGAGGCTGTCGCTATAGGTGCCGGATGAAAGCGAACCTTCCTTAACGCCATGATCTCTGTTGGGCCCTGCGCACCAGATTTGTCCACGGAGTGTGTGCTCGTAGTCGTTTTCGAGCACAATGGCAAAGCGGGGTCCGTGGTCGAAGGGGCGACCGTCGATTTTGAGGATGTCGCCCGGTACCCACGGCGTGTATATTGGCTCGTCGTTCGCGCAGAACCGCCTGCTATCGTTTCGCCAGACGCTTTCGGCATGCGATTTGCGAGTGCGGTGATTGCGCAGATCGCGGAGGAATATGAGCTCGCCGTCCTTGGTTGCCGCAAACGACAGAGTGGGCTGCGCCGTTTGATGCTCGTGCAGGTCTTCCGAGGTGTAGAGATCGACCTGCCAGAATGATTCGGCCCAGTCGTCTTCGGGATACTCCTCGATGTAGCGCTTCATGAGGTTTTGCGCGGCTTCCCACGATGCGGTGGGGAAGGGGCCATCGAAGGTGTCGGTCCCGCGTTCCTCCTCGCAGTAGCAAATGGCAGAGAGAAGAAGGATGCCGCGGTCGCGTTCGACGTTGTCGAGCATTTTAAGCGCGCTGTTGAGCTGGGTGAGATGCGAATCGATATCTTCGGTCAGCTCCGACGAAACCTCCTTGCGAAGTTGCTCGAGCATGGCGCGTTTTTTGTCAAGTGTCTTCAGCGACCCGGCGATGATCGGCGCTGGCCAGTATAAGTATTTGCGCATGTGGTCTCGCAGCTCTTGGCTTTTGATGCAGCTGAGGACAAGGTCCTTGCCGGTATCGCTGATGCTATCGTTTGCCTGATTGTTCATGTCGGCCTCCTTATCGATCATTACCGGCATGATGAAACGGACGCGGCGATTGCTAGTCCCATTAACGGGACCAAGTCACAACTCGCTACGACATTGAGATGGTCAATTTGCCGCGTTGTGGGCGAGCAAGGCCGGTTTTTTGGCAACACCGTTTGCACCACCAGCAAAAATCGAGTTATTCGGCCTTTCCGAGGGTGCTCACTGACGAGAAAGGCCTTCTTCGAACCGCCTGCGTCCTTTACGGTGTTCGATTCTGTGAAAAGTGAGCGAATAAACGCCCAAATAAAAACAAAGCTGCTCGAGTATTCCGTATGACATTCACGGAGGATTGGCAGCGAGGCCGAATAACTCGAAAAACGTAGGTGGGGTTCTGCGACAAGGGCGAATGTGACAAAGAGGCAGTCCCCTTGCTGCATTCCAAATATTGCCTTTACGTGTTGATGCACACGGTGTGCAATAATACTCGCACTGTGCAATAGCGCACAGGCTGAGTAACAAGGAGGACGCTTGTCCCAGCTCGAGAAATGCGATCGCCGGTCCCTTCGCTCGCAGCGTGCCCTTCGCCAGGCACTTGCCAGCGAGCTTGCCGAAAGCGGCGACCTTTCGCGCATTAATGTCGCGTCGCTCACCGAGCGCGCCGGCCTTACGCGCCGCACGTTCTATTCGCACTACCGCGATATCCCTGACTTTATCAATCAAATCGAGGACGGCTTGCTGGCCGAGATCCGTGAGCGCATTGAGCTCATCACCGCAGCTCGGCTGCCCGATCTCTATCACAACATCGATGAGCTCGAGCCGGCGCCCGGTTCGGTTGAGCTGCTGCGTTATCTTGCGGCCAACCGCGACTTAATCGGTGCGCTGTTGGGTCCGGGCGGCGACCAGGCCTTCATTAAAAGGATCATCGACACTGCTCGTGAGGCTGTGGTGCCGCGTGCGCAGACGGGCATTTTGGGCCTGGCGCTGGGCACGTTCTTTGACTACTACGTCACCTACGTCGTGAGTGCCGAGGTCGGCATGATTCAGCGCTGGTTTGAGCGTGGGCTCACCGAATCGCCCGAGGCCATGGCGCGCATTATGACGGTGCTCGCTTTTGTGCGCCCTGGTGATCTGTATGGCCAACCCATCGATATCAACGTGCCGGAATACGGCATGAAGTTATTGAACTTGCAGCTCGAGGACGCGGCCGACACCTCCGCAACCGTCGAGTCCAACAACTAAGAGGAGAGACAATGAGCAAACCCGTCGAGGGCATTAAGGACCGTGTGGTCGCTGCCGCACGCGAGGCCGCGCCCGCCGTGGTGGACGCCGCGCAGAAGGCCGCGACCGCGGCCGCCGAGAAAGTTGCCGAGGCAGTTGCCGATGCCAAGAACGCGGCAGGGGAGACGTCCGTCGCTAGCGAGCCCGCCGCCGCCGAGCCCGTAGCCGCCACCGCCGCCCACGCCCCCGAAGGCGCGATCTTCAACCCCGAGAACGCCCGTGGCAACCTGCACCTGGGCATCGACGTAGGCTCCACCACCGTTAAGCTCGCCGTGCTCAACGATGACAACCAGATCGTCTACGCCAAGTACCAGCGCCACCATACCGACGTCCGCGCTTGCGCCCGCGATTTGTTCGAAGGTGCTGCGACCGTGCTGCCGACGGCCCAAATGACCTGCGCCATCACCGGTTCGGGCGGCCTGCTGCTGTCCCAGTGGCTCGACCTGGAGTTTGTCCAGGAGGTCATCGCCAGCAAGCGTGCCGTCGAGACCCTCATCCCAGCCACCGATGTCGCCATCGAGCTGGGCGGCGAGGACGCCAAGATCATCTACTTCGACAACGGCATCGAGCAGCGCATGAACGGCACCTGCGCAGGCGGAACTGGCGCGTTCATCGACCAGATGGCCACTCTGCTGCACACCGATGCCAGCGGCCTTAACGAGCTTGCGGCCAACGCCACCACCATCTATCCCATCGCCAGCCGTTGCGGCGTTTTTGCCAAGACCGACGTGCAGCCGCTGCTCAACGAGGGCGCCCGCCCCGAGGACGTGGCCGCCTCCATCTTCCAGGCCGTCGTGACCCAGACCATCTCGGGTCTGGCGTGCGGCCGTCCCATTCGCGGCAACGTCGCCTTCCTGGGCGGCCCGCTGCAGTATCTCTCCGAACTGCGCCACCGCTTCTATCTCACGCTCAACCTGGACGAGGAGCACCGTATCGTGCCCCAAAACGCTCACCTGTTTGTGGCGAGCGGCGCTGCCATGGCGCACGAGTCCAATAAGCTCAGCACGTTCCCGCAGCTCATCGAGGCCATCGATGCCCTGGGTGACACGCAGGGTGCCGAGGTCGAGCGCCTGGATCCGCTCTTTGCCACCGACGAGGACTTTGCCGAGTTCAAGACCCGCCACGACCAGGAAGTCGTCCCCAAGGGCAAGCTCGACGGCTACGCCGGCCGCGTGTTCATCGGCATCGACGCTGGCTCCACCACCATGAAGGCCGCGCTCGTGGGCGAGGACGGTCAGCTGCTGCACACCTGGTACGGCAACAACAACGGCGACATCCTGGGCACGGCCAAGGTCATCATGGCCGATTTCTACAACCACATTCCCGCCGGCTGCACCATCGGCCACGTGACCACCACGGGATACGGCGAGGCGCTGCTCATCGAGGCCCTCAAGGCCGACTCCGGCGAGATCGAGACCGTTGCGCACCTGCGCGGCGCCAAGGCGTTCCTGCCCGGCGTCGAGTTCATTCTGGACATCGGCGGCCAGGACATGAAGTGCCTACGCGTCAAGGACGGCGTCATCGAACACATCATGCTCAACGAGGCCTGCTCGTCGGGCTGCGGCAGCTTTATCGAGAGCTTCGCCGTGTCTATGAACATGGACGTGCGCGCGTTCGCCGGTGCCGCCATCCATGCCAAGGCCCCTGTCGACCTGGGCAGCCGCTGCACGGTCTTTATGAACTCGCGCGTCAAGCAGGCGCAAAAGGAAGGCGCCACGGTGGGCGACATCGCGGCCGGCCTGTCCTATTCCGTCATCAAGAACGCCCTGTTCAAGGTTATTAAGCTGCGCGACCCCAAGGAGATCGGCAGCCAGGTGATCGTCCAGGGCGGCACCTTTATGTCCGATGCCACGCTGCGTGCGTTTGAGCAGCTCACTGGCGTTCACGCCGTGCGTCCCGACATCGCCGGCTGCATGGGCGCCTACGGTGCGGCCCTGCTCGCCCGCGATCGCGCCGGCGCGAACGGCACCTCGACCATTCTTTCTGCCGAAGACATCGCGCACCTCACCGTGACGCAAAAGCATGTCCGCTGCGGCCGTTGCTCTAACAACTGCCAGCTTACCGTCAACGACTTTGGCGGCGGCAGACGCTTCATTACCGGCAACCGCTGCGAGAAGGGCGCCGGTCACAAAAAGCAGAAGACCGAGGCCCCCAACCTCTTCAAAAAGAAAAACGAGCTGCTCTTTGACCGCGAGGTGCTGAGCCCCGACGAGGCCCCGCGCGGCACCGTGGGTATCCCGCGCGCACTCAACATGTACGAGAACTACCCCTTCTGGCATGCGTTCTTTACGCGCCTGGGCTTTAGCGTGCAGCTGTCCGATCAGTCGAGCAAAAAGACCTACCAGGCGGGCATCGAGTCCATGCCGTCCGAGAGTGTGTGCTACCCGGCCAAGATGAGCCACGGCCACGTGATGAACCTCATCGACCGTGACGTCGACTTCATCTGGATGCCGTGCGTGCGCTGGGAGCGCAAGGAGGATCCGACCGCCGGCAACTGCTATAACTGCCCCATCGTCATGAGCTACCCCACGGCGCTGGCGCTCAACATCGACGAGATCCGCGAGCAGAACATCGAGTTCCTGTACCCGTTTGTGCCCTATCACGACAAGACCGAGCTCAAGCGCCGTCTATACCAGGTGCTCGCCGTCGACCGTGTGGCCGATGCGCAAGCCGGTCGCGGTCGTGTGCGCGGTCCCAAGATCACGCGCTCCGAGGTCGATGCCGCCGTCAACGCTGCTTTTGAGGCCGATGCGCGCTTCCACGAGGATATCCAGACCATGGGCGAGGAGGCCCTTAAGTGGGTCGAGGACCACGGCGGACACGGCATCGTACTCGCCGGCCGTCCTTACCACAACGACCCCGAGATCAACCACGCCCTTCCCGAGCTTATCTCGAGCTTTGGCTTTGCGGTCTTTACCGAGGATTCGCTTGCGCACCTGGTGAAGCCCGAGCGTCCGATTCGCGTCGTCGACCAGTGGATGTACCACAGCCGCCTGTACGCCGTCGCCCGTTTTGTGACGATGCGCAACGACCTGGACCTGATTCAGCTCAACTCCTTCGGCTGCGGCTTGGACGCCCTGACCACCGACCAGGTGCAGGAAATCCTTGAGGCCAGCGGCAAGATCTACACCGTGCTCAAGATCGATGAGGTGTCCAATCTGGGCGCCGCGCGCATCCGCATCCGCTCGCTCATGGCGGCGCTCAAGGACCAGGAGGCCGAGCGCTTGGCAGAGGCCACGGCCGCGGGCGAGGCCTACGAGCAGGGCGATGCCGCGCCGGTGGCGCCTTCCACGGATGCCCCCGCGTTCGCGAGCCGCAAGTACACGTTCGAGGCGCAGCGTGAGAGCGCCTCGACCGCATGGCCCAAGGTGCCCTTTACCGAGCAGATGCGTGACGAGGGCTATACCATCCTGTGCCCGCAGATGGCGCCGATTCACTTTGACCTGGTCAAAGAGGTGTTCCGCGGTGCCGGCTACAACTTGGAGCTGCTGCCCTCAACCGATCACGACGCCGTCGAGGCTGGCCTGCGCTATGTGAACAATGACATTTGCTATCCGTCGATCCTGGTAACGGGTCAGATTATGGAGGCCATCGAGAGCGGTCGGTACGATCTGTCCAAGACGGCCGTGGTTATCAGCCAAACCGGCGGCGGCTGCCGTGCCACCAACTACATCGCGCTCATCCGCAAGGCCCTGCGCGAGAGCGGTCACCCCGAGATCCCGGTGATCTCGCTTTCGGCCGTGGCGCTCGGCGAGGACAACCCCGGCTTTAAGATTACGCCGGCGCTGCTTAAGCAGGCCGTGTACGCAGTGCTCTTTGGCGACGTGATGATGCAGATGCTCTATCGCTGCCGCCCGTACGAGGCCACGTCCGGTGCCGCCAACGCGCTCTACGAGGAGTACATGGCACGAGCCCGCAAGCTGGCGCCCAAGTTCAACCGCCACAACTACACCAAGCTGTGCCGCGAGGCCATCCACGCGTTCGACACCATGCCGCTTGTGGGCGAGGGCACCAAGCCGCGCGTGGGCGTGGTCGGCGAGATCTTGGTCAAGTTCCACCCCACGGCTAACAACCATGTGGTCGACGTGATCGAGCGCGAGGGCTGCGAGGCCGTGGTGCCGGGCCTGCTCGACTTCTTCCTGTACTCCATGAGCAATGCCGAGCTGCAGAAGGACGAGCTGGGAAGCTCTGCCACTACGCGCGCGGGCATGCAAGCGCTTATTAAGCTCGTGGACTGGATGCGTACGCCGGTGGAGGAGATGCTCGAGAAGTCCCGCCGCTTTGAGGCGCCCGAGCGCATCGGCACCATGGCCGACAAGGCCCGTACGGTGCTTTCGGTGTGCAACAACATGGGCGAAGGCTGGTTGCTTACGGCCGAGATGCTCGACCTGATTGACCACGGCGCACCCAATATCATCTGCACGCAGCCCTTCGCGTGCCTGCCCAATCACGTGGTGGGCAAGGCCGTAATCAAGGAGTTGCGCCGCCAGCATCCCGAGAGCAACATCGTCGCGGTGGACTACGACCCCGGCGCGTCCGAAGTCAATCAGCTCAACCGCATTAAGCTCATGATCAGCGTGGCTAAGGAGAACATGCGCGCCGGCAAGGGCTTTAAGCTCGAGAAGGTGGCGCCGCTCGCGATGGACGAGGTCACCGGCCAGATGCGTGCCCATGACGGCTGCGTGAGCTGCGGACCTGCCAGCGAGGAGGCCGTGGCATCGGTCGCCAAGCGTCTGGGGCGCGGCATTAAGAAGTAACTGGCCTGCTATGGGCTAGATGTGAGACAAACGGGTGGTAGCCGTACCGGCTACCACCCGTTTTTACTGGACATATGTGGTGTAAATTGCCTCGCTTTCCCCTCCTGCGAGCTTGGATTTCGGAAGTGCGGGGAAAAACTCGGAACCTCCGAGCACACCGCCCTTTTCGACTCTTGTGACCTGCGGTTTTGTTGCCTAAAAAGCCGGTCTGGTCGGCGGTATTCGATTTTTCCCCGCACTTCCGAAAACGGTTGCCCGGTGGCACCAATAACGGGCTACAGAAAGCTAAGATAATGAACAGCTGTAGCCGTTCGCCGCAAATTACCGTCCATTTATAGAACCCATCTCCGGTGCTTGGCCTCCTTGATCCAAAGGGGGCAAAAGCAAATGAGGTATGGGGGTAGAGGGGAAACGGTAATGGATCGGCAAATCGTGCTTAAGCAGGATATTCTCGACGCGCTCTCCGCCGTCGGTATGTGCGCAGGGCAGATGGTTATGGTCCATTGTTCGCTCAGCGCGCTTGGATATGTGTGCGGCGGCGCACAGCCGGTGATCGAGGCGCTGCTCCAAGCGGTGGGCGAGACCGGCACCATCATGATGCCGACGCAGTCCTGGAAAAACCTGGACCCCGAGAGTGGTGTCCATTGGTAAGAGCCCTACGAATGGTGGCAGCTGATTCGCGATAACTGGCCTGCCTATGACAAGTGCATCACGCCCACCAACACGATGGAAGCCGTAGCCGAAATGTTTCGCACGTGGCCAGGCACGCTCCGCAGCGATCACCCAGCGCGTTCAGTGGCGGCAAACGGTCAGCATGCGCAATTCCTGACGGAGAACCACGACCTAAGCAATATCTTTGGCGACGGATCGCCCATCGACCGCCTGTACGATTTGGACGGCTACGTGCTGCTCGTGGGCGTGGGCTACGACAAGAATACGTCACTGCATTTGGCGGACGCCCGTGCGCAATACCCCGGCAAACACGACTGCGTCGAACATAGCGCGATTATGGAAAACGGCCGGCGCGTGTGAAAGGAATACCGCACACTCTTTGTCGACGGCGAGGACTTTAACGAGATTGGCACTGCTTTTGAGCAGGAATGTACGGCGCGCACGGCGCGCCTCGGCAACGGGACAATCCGTTTTGTGCGCCAACGCGAACTTGTCGATTTTGCCGTGAACTGGATCGAGCACCATCGCGGCTGCCCCGAGTGATCCCTTGGGGACGGAGGAAAAGGGATCATTTTGATCT
This sequence comes from Collinsella sp., assembly GCA_048367555.1. Taxonomy (GTDB): domain Bacteria; phylum Actinomycetota; class Coriobacteriia; order Coriobacteriales; family Coriobacteriaceae; genus Collinsella. The sequence goes on along the minus strand of DBGCAP010000013.1, from coordinate 55,049 downwards.
GCGGGAGGCGGAGAAGCCGCGATGTAATTGGCGTATATCTTGACTCTCGATTCTCGACTCCGCGCCGCTACAAACCTAAGCTTGCGTTAAGGGGCGTTTGTTAAGCTGCGAGTCAAATTGGACAGGGCTGGGCAAACGCCATGGTATATGAGGAAAACGACGGTGGTATTTAAAGACGGTAACGATATGGAATTGAGTGACAAGGACAGCAGGCTGTTTTCGCGTCGAGCGGCTCTTGCGGGTGCGGCGGGCGCGCTGGCACTTGCCGGGACAGGGCTCATGGGCTGCTCGGTCGGCGGGGCCGGTACGGGCGGCGCATCTAGTGCGAGCAACGAGCTCACCGACGGGCAAAAGAAGCTCCACAAGCAGATTGTCGCGGTCTACGACGTCGAGAAGCAAACGGCTATCAAGGAGCGGCTCGATGCCGAGTACGCCGCCGGCGGCTACAGCGAGGCCGCTCCGTTTGTCGCGCAGGACCCCTTTGGCACCGATACCCTGAGCTGCTACGTCCGCTTTGCGACAACGGATTCCGTAACCGTCTCCTATACGGTCGCCGGTCGCAAAAAGACCGGTGACACGCCCAAGGTCGCTACGTTTTCCCGCACGCCCCGCGGCGGCGACACGCCGGCCACGGAGCATGAGTTTAAGGTCATCGGCCTCATTCCCAACCACAAAAACAAGGTGACCCTCACCTGCACGGCGCAAGATGGCGCCAGCCGTACTTCGACGTTCACGGTCAAGACGCCGGCTCTCAAGGGCGAAGAAGAAGAGCGGCTCGCCGTCACGGCGGGGGAGTCCAACACGCCGCTTGCCGATGGCCTCTTTGCCATCCTGGGCAACGACTCATCCAAGCTCGTTTTTATGTATCTCTACGACAACGCGGGTCAGATTCGCGGCGAGGTGCCAATCATCGGCTACCGCAGCCATCGCCTGCTGTTTCCGGGCGACGGCAGCATGATCATGAGCGTCTCGACGACCAAGATGGCCCAGATCAACGCCAACGGCCAAGTGGTAAATGTCTGGAGCACGGGCGACTATGAGTTACACCACGACTACGCCTTCGATGACGACGGCAATCTGCTGGTGCTGGCGAGCCATGCCGGCTCCGAAGCCGATTTGGACGTCGATCGCGCGGCGGCCGATAAAGACAAGGGCGAGCGCGTTAATGTCGAGGACCTCGTCATTAAGGTCGACGTAACGACAGGTGACGTCTCTCTCGTCGTGGACCTGGGCGACATATTCCCCGACCTCAAGGCAAGCGCCAAGGTGGCCTCGGACGGTGACCTGGATTGGATTCACATCAACACGATTCAGTGGCTCGGCGGCGGCACCGTTCTGCTCAGCTCGCGCGAGACCTCAACGGTCATCAAGCTCACGGATATCTACGGCACGCCTACGGTCGATTGGCTTATGGGCTCGCCAGAGTTTTGGACCGGCTCGGGCTTTGAGGACATGTTGCTGCAGGCCCAAGGCGATTTTTCGCTCAACGCGGGTCAGCACAGTGTGACCTATCTGCCAAACGACGAGACGACCGCGACTGGTCGCTACCAGGTGCTGCTGTACGACAACAACTTTGGTGCGGCCGAGAGCTATCCCAAGTTCGACTGGGGCCAGCTGGGTGCCGCGGTGGTGACCGACTACGGCAAGGGAACGCATTCGTTTGGGCGCATCTTTACGGCGGACGAGAACACGCGCACCTATGAGCTTGTGGACCAGATCGCGGTGCCGTTCTCGGGCTACGTAAGCAGTGCACAGAGCGTCGGCGATTCGAATAGCATGCTCGTAGCATCGGGCCAGGCCAAGACCTTCACCGAGTACGATCGCTATGGACTGCCCATCGCCACCTACGAGATGGAAGCTGAGAAGTACATCTACCGCGTGTATAAGTACGAGCTGTAGCGCTGCGCTTGGCTGTGCCTGTGCCCCGCGGCTGCGCGCGCTCACCTCGCGTCCCGCATCACTTCACGTCAAACTCCACGCGATCGAGTTCGGGCACATTGAGGTCGATGAGCTTGCGGGCGACATGGCGGTCGTGTGCCCCGAGCGTCTCGCTTGTCGTCACGTGGGCGACAATCTCGCGCCCGACCATGCCCTCTTCCTCGCCTTCGGCAGCCGAGGTCTCGACGGCGACGGTGTAATCCTTAAAGCCCGGCAGCACCGCGGCAAGTTCGCGCGTGGTCTCGGTGACGCCGTAGCCGTCCTGCACGCCGGCCTGCGCCGAGCCAATAGACCCCGCGGTCATAACGATGCAGGGGATGGCAAAGATCACCGTGCCCACGATGATGTGGCGGCGCACCTTGCGCGATAGCTCGTTGACCTCGGCGTTTTCTTCAGCAGTCACAATACCGTCGCCGTTCAGGTCGCGCTTGAGCGGCACGCGCAAAAGAAGCAGCACGGCTTCGGCGGCCAGTGCGATAAAGACCACGTTGATGCCAAACTCGTAGAGGGCCGAGAGGAACAGCGACCCGCTCGCGATGGCAATGCCGTAACCCGCCGCGCACAGGGGCGGCATGAGCGCGGTCGCGACGGCCACGCCGGCAATGAGCGTCGAAGGCTCCTGGTCGCGCGAGTTACCCAGCCCGCCCGCAAAGCCGCCCGCGAGCGCGACGGCAAGGTCCCATACGGTGGGTGTCGAGTTGTCGATGATGGCGGCCGTGGTGGTGCCAAGGGGCGAGAGCTTAAAATAAAGCGTGGACGTGATCAGGCAAAAGACCATCTGCAACGCGAGGCTGGCAACGGCCTCGACGGTAATCTCGCGGTCGAGCGTGGCAATGCCGTATGCCATGGCAAGCACCGAGCCCATGAGCGGGCAGATAAGCATGGCGCCCACGATGGCAATGTCCGAATCGATATCGAGGCCGATGCTCGCGATGAGCATGGCGATGATGAGGATACACAGGTGAGAGCCGGTCAGGCGCGCCCCGTTTACAAAACGCTTTCGGATCACGTGATAGGGCGCGCGTCCCTCGCGAATGTTGAATGCGCGCTTTAGGAAGCGGCCGGCGTTCTCCATGACCTCGCTATAGGCAGGGCGGATGCCGTGGCGCCGGTGATGGCGCTCGCGCAGTCGCTTGAGCTGCTGGTTATCGAGTTTCATGTTCACCTCGCTCCGCCGCGGGCTATGCATCGCGCCCGCTGCTTCTACTCTACACCGTGGCAGGCGGGGTGGTCATCTTGACGTGAAACTTAGCCGAGTAGGTAAAGGGGGCGCGTCAAATGTGGTTGAAGCCGAGGGTTTCGGCAGATGCAAAAAAAGCGCGGGGCCGGATGGTCTCCGACCCCGCGCTCTGCACGGGTGCGTTGTTATTGGGTTTAGCCCAGCAGGCTCAGGCCCACGGAGACAAACGCCAGGATAACGCCGACGATGGACTCGCCGCCCAGCAGGCCGCTGGCGACAACCAGGCCCTGCTCCTGGGAGGCGGCGTCCTTGGCGGCCTTTTCCTCGTCCGAAAGACCGGCCTCGGCGTCGCGGTGTGCGGCCCACTTGTCGTAGGCGAGCTTGACGCAGGAGCCCAGGAAGGCCGTGAGCGACATGTAGAACGGCAGGTACACGCCTAGACCGATCATCATGGCCGGAATGCCGAGCCAGTACATGACGATGCCGGCGATAAAGCCGCCTGCGAACCACGGCACGCTCGGGATGCCCGAGACCATGGTGGCGACCACGCTTGCCTGTGCGGCCACAAAGCTCTTGTCGGGGCCGAAGGCGTCCGGACCATAGGCGGTTACGAGCGCGACCATGACGGCGGCAGCGACCAGGGCGCCAACGATGCCGCCGATGGCCTGGCCGACCCACTGTGCGCGCGGGTTGGTACCCAGTACGGCTCCGGCCTTAAAGTCGTTCATGACGTCGCCCGCAAGGCCGCACGCCACGGCCACGATGCCGGCGATAAAGAACAGCTTGACCTGCGCGAGCTGCGCGAAGGCTGCCACGATGAGCATGACGATGAGGCCAAAAATCTCCATGGGGTCGATGCCCGTCTGGCCGCAGCTCTGCGCGCTCATGATAGTGGTGACAAAGGTGAACAGCGTGACGATGACGGCCGGAACGGGGCCAAGGTCGAGCGCGATGGCAACGATCACGGCGATGGCTGCGGTGCCCAGGCCGATGATGCCGGCGTCGAGCTTAAGCGAGCCCGAGATGAGCGACTGCTCGTCGGTGTCGGTGGAGCTGTCGGCTGCAAGACCGCGGACGATACCGGCGACCTGCGGCAGGATGTCCTTAAGGACGACGGCGACGCCAAAGCCCATCATAAGGCCCATACCTAAGGACTTGACGATACCCTGCGCGGTCACAATATCGAACAGGCCGGCAGCGCCGCCGCCAACGATGATGCCAAAGTTGCCCAGCAGCGCGCCGGCAAACCAGAAGGCGACGGGGGCGAAGCCCACCAAAAAGCCAATGGACAGCAACATGGGCGAGTTGTAGATGGCAAAGGTCACGCCGGGGATATTGAGCGTGCACAGCATGCTGGGCACCACGCCCAGAGCGTCGCGCAGCACGCTGTAGATGCCTGCGATGGCCATGGAGCCAAAGAGCTGCTTGCCGGTCTTGCCGCCGGCCTCGGTGGCGCGCAGGGTCTGAGCTGCGGCGTTGCCGGTGGGGAACTCCAGCGCGGCGTCCACGATAAAGTGACGGTGGATGAGCGCTGTCGCCAGAAGGCCCAAGATGGTGCCGGCGAGCGCCACGATAAACATGTCGAGCCAGCTGATCTGGTCGGCATAGCCCAGCATCCAGGCGCCCGGGATGGTAAACGCCAGGCCGCCGGCGACCATGGCGCCCGCGGACATGATGGTGTGGGTGACGTTGGCCTCGTTGAGGCTGGCGTTGCCCATGAGCTTCAGGAAGAACAGCGAAATGACGGCAGCAAAAATAATCGGCCAGGGGAGGGCGCCCATCTTGAGGGCGGTATAGGCCGAGCTTGCCGTGATGATCACGCAGCCAAGGATGCCGATGACGACGCCGCGCAGCGTGAGTTGACCGCGCATCGAGGTGCGGTTCGAGGGATTGCTCATATAGAACTCCTTTGCGTATATCCGCTTCCCCCGGGAGCGCCGCTACGGATACGGCGCGGGAAGTCGGGTTACCAAGGGCCGCCGCGTGAGCTCGCGCACGACCGCGCACCAGTATAGCCGCAAGCTAGTCATTTTGGGATGACTGGTTTAGGGAGGCGATATACTGCTGGGCAGACGAAAGGAGCGCCGACGATGCTTAATGGCTGCGCATATATATTGACGGTCGACGTGGGCAACACATTCATTCGCTTTGGCCTGTTTGCCGAGGATTCGGCCGCGGCGCAGGAATGCCCGCTTGCGACGTGCGAGATCACGACGCCGTCGAGCATCACGGCCGACGAGGCGCGCATGAGGCTCGTGCAGGTCATGGGCGCGCTGTCAGCCGATGCAGGCATGCCGGGTGTACTCGTTCCCGCGGCGGCCGTGCTGAGTTGTGTGGTGCCGGCGCTCGAGCGCCCGTGGAAGGCGGCGCTTTCCCGCACCTGCACGGGGCGCGTGCTCACCGTGGGGCCGGGCCTCAAGACCGGTATGCCCGTGCACTACGACGATCCAGCAGAGATCGGTCCCGATCGCATCGCCGACGCCGTGGCGGCCCGTGCCGTCTACGGCTCTCCGTGCATCGTGATCGATCTGGGCACTACGACCAATATCGAGGTCATCGATGCGCATGGAACCTTTGTCGGCGGCGTTATCGCGCCGGGTCTGGCGCTTGGCGCCCGCTCGCTTTCGGCCGCTGCGGCGCGCCTGCCGCAGGTCGAGCCCTCGGCACCCACGCGTGTGATCGGTCGCAACACGCGCGAGGCCATGCGCTCGGGCGTGGTCTTGGGCGAGGTGGCCCGCATCGACGGCATGCTCGACATGGTGCTTGCCGAGATGCGCTCGACCAAGGCGGCGGGGGAGGGCAGCGTGCCCATCGTCATCACCGGCGACGATGCCGAGGCGCTCGCGGCGTTGGTCGGTCACAGCCTGACGGTAGACGACGCACTGACGCTACGGGGTCTCGCCGAGCTGTACCGCATCAATCAAAAGCCCCGTCGCGCGTAGCGATGGGGGAGGTGGGACAAAAACGTCTCCACCTTCCACCTGCTACAATGGGTCAAACTATTGCGATTTCGGAGGTGTCTGCCATGTCGGACGATCTTCATCAAACCACGTCGGGCAAGCGCCGCGACGTTATTAGCTGGGACGAGTTCTTTATGAGCGTGGCCATCGCCGCGCAGCGCCGTAGCAAGGACCCCAACACGCAGGTGGGCGCGTGCATCGCCAGCACCAACCACCGCATCCTTTCGGTGGGCTACAACGGTACGCCCTCGGCACTCAACGATGACTTTTTCCCGTGGGGCACGAGCGATGACCCGCTGCAGGACAAGCATAACTACGTAGTCCATGCCGAGGCCAACGCCGTGCTCAACTACCGCGGCTCGCTCAAAGACCTTGAGGGTTCCACGGTCTACGTCACGCTGTTCCCGTGCCATGACTGCGCCAAGATCCTGGCGCAGGTGGGCGTGGGCGAGGTTGTCTACCTGGACAATAAGTACGCCGACACCGACGACGGCCGCATCAGTCGCCGCATTCTCGACTCCTGCGGCATCAGCTACCGCCAGGTTATCGTCGATGTCCACATCGGCACCGGGGAACAAACTCAGCAGTAGCGGCAGCGTGTGCTAGCGCCGGGCGTCGGCAAAAGCAGCTAAAAAGCCCCGTCCCAAATTGACTGCTCGTGAAAGTCGTGTCCGCGCGCATGGACGGCTCGTGAGCGGGTACATGGCTGTAGTAACATAGCTCTGTCCGCGGGCGCGCCCGCGTTATTGTGAGAAAGGAGCCCCTGTGGCTGTTAACGAAGAGCTGCTTAAGAAGGTTCTTGAGGAGATCCGCCCCAACCTGCAGGCTGACGGCGGCGATATGGAGTATGTGGGCGTCGACGACGAGGGCGTCGTCCAGCTTGAGCTTCAGGGTGCCTGCGCCGGCTGCCCTATGAGCGCACTGACCCTGTCCATGGGTATCGAGCGTATTCTCAAGGAGCACGTACCCGGCGTTACCCGTGTCGAGCAGGTCAATGCCTCCGGCGAGACGGAGGACCTGTACGACGAGTATGCGCCGTTCTAAGATGCGAAAGCTGCGGACGGCGTACTCCGCATAGACGTTACGCCCAAATATGCGGCTGCGAGCGAAAGGCCCGCGGCCGCATTTGTATGTAGGGAGTAGGAGGGTCGACATGCTCAACGACTTCTACCATATGCTTGATCCCGTCGCCATTTCGGCGGGGCCCATCACCATCTACTGGTACGGCTTGGCCTATGTGGTCGGAGCTCTGCTCACGGCGGTCGTCATGTACCGCACGCAGCGTCGCTGGGGTTTCGACATTACGGTCGACGATCTGACGAGCGTCGTGGTCGGTGTGGTCTTTGGCCTTATCATTGGCGCCCGCCTGTTCTACGTCATCTTTTACGGCGACGGCTACTATTGGGCGCATCCGCTCGAGATCTTCGCCACCAACGAAGGCGGCATGAGTTTCCACGGCGGCCTGGTGGGCGGCATCATCGGTGGCGTGCTCGTGTGCCGTATGTACAAGCTCGATGCCTGGACTTTGGCAGACCTTGCGGTCATCGGTGCTCCGCTGGCCCTGTGCCTGGGGCGCTGCGCCAACTTTGTCAACGGCGAGCTGTGGGGCAAGCCGACCGATTTGCCCTGGGGCGTGATCTTCGGCGGCACCGCGGGCGATATGCCGCGCCATCCCTCCCAGCTCTACGAGGCATTCCTAGAGGGCATTGTGCTCTTTTGCATCTTGCAGGTGCTCAGCCGCAAAAAACCGCTGCTGCCCCAGGGCACGTTTATGGGCGTGTTTGTGATGGGTTACGGCATCGTCCGCTTCCTCATTGAGTTTGTGCGCGTGCCCGATGCCCAGCTGGGCTATCTGCTGGGCGGCGTCATCACCATGGGTCAGCTGTTGAGTCTGCCACTCGTGATTGCGGGCCTGGCGCTTGTCATCTTTGCCCTCCGCCGCAACCGTCCCCAGCGCATCTACCTCGACGCCTAGCCACCACATACCACCACAAGGGGGACAGGCACCTTTGTGGTGGTTTTGTCGGGCAACGATGACAGAACCGTAACGTTTCCCCAGATAAAACCTGCCAAAATAAACCTGTCCCTTTTTGGCAGGTTTCTAGAAAGGCTATTCGGACTGTGAAGGATTCCGACCTCTCCGCAACGGCTGCGCGCGACGCCGCCCGCATCGTTTGGTTTAAGCGCTATCCCGCCAAGCAGACGCTCATCGCATTTTTGCTCGCCCTGCTGGCGACTACGGCGTTTTCCATCGACCCCGCCCCGGTGTCGAGCAATGCGGTCCTGGCGATCGACCCCAAGGCGACGGGCACGCTCTACGTGTGTTACGAGGTACTTCTCTCGTTTGCCGGCCATACCGACGCAGTGATGCTGCTCGCGCTTGCCTGCTTGCTCACGCTGCCGTTTCGCTATGTGTTCTTTGGCCGCGGTGACGCTTGGCGCCCGTCGGTCGTGCTGCCATCGCTGTTCTTTGCCGTTTGCATGGTGTTCGGCCGTAGCTACGACCTTACCGATTCGGCAGAGATTGTGCTGGGCGACAAGGCACGCGTTATCTGCGCCTGGATTGGCGGCGCGGGCTGGATGCTTCTGGCGATTGTGGCCTTCTATCTGGCTTTTGAGTTTTTGGATTGGTTGAGCTCCCGCCGCATTCCGTTTTCGGAGACCCACTTTGGTCGCGTGTGGCGTGTTGCCCACGCCGTGCTCTCGGTCCATCCCTTTGTCGGGCCGTTTCTTGTGCTCATGATTGTCTGGGCGCCCACGCTTATCGCCTCGCTGCCCGGCCTCTTTATGGGAGATACGGGCGCGCAGATCCGCCAATGGTTCAACTACCCCAACGGCACGAGTGACTACCTGCGTCTGCTCAATCCCAATGTGTTGCTCAACGGACATCACCCCGTGGTGCACACGGCTATCATCGGTTCGTGCGTCCAGCTGGGGCTTTCACTGTTCAACAGCGCCAACGCAGGTCTTGCCATCTACACCTGCGCTCAGTTCGTCATTACGGCCGCCTGTATGGCCTATTCCATCTCGTCGCTGCGCAAGCTAGGCGTGAGCCTGCCGGTCCGCGGCGTGATCTTGCTGTTCTTTGTGTTTATGCCCATGTTCTCCAACTACGCGGCCCTGCTTACCAAAGATGTGCTGTTTGCCGACGCGTTTTTGGTGCTGTTGGTGCAGACCGTGAAGCTTGTGGCATGCGGCCTGCCCCGTCGCGATGCCAATGCCGAGCGTGCGGGCGAACAGAGGCCCGTGCTCTTTGCGCGCCATGACTGGCTGCTGCTCGCTATGGGCGCCATGGGTTCCACGTTTCTGCGCAACGGCGGCCTGGTGTTTCCCCTGGCGGCATGCGTAATCGCGGCGGCGTTTTGCGCATGGGACGCGCACGTGGCTCGTCGTGCAGCCAAGCAGGCTGGTGCTGCGCCTTCGGGCACCACCCCGCGTTTCCGCTGGGTGGGAGTTCTTGCGGTGCTTGCACTCTGCCTTGCCTCTAATATGTACTTCACCAAGGTCTTTATGCCGGCACATGACATCACGCCTGGTTCCAAGCGCGAAATCCTCTCGATTCCGTTCCAGCAGACGGCTCGTTTTGTCCAAAAGCACGACGGCCTCAACTCGGGCGTCAACCCCACGGTTAAGGAGGACGGCACCATCGTGGAGGCTCCTTGCGACGGCTTGGTGACCGACGAAGAGCGTGCCGTGATCGACCGTGTGCTCAAGTACGAGAATCTGGGCCGCCGTTACAACCCGGATAAGTCGGACGCCGTCAAAAATTGCTTTAACGAGTACGCCTCGCAGGAGGACATCAAGGCCTATTTTGAGGTGTGGGCCCAGATGTTCAAAAAGGACCCCGGGTGCTATATCTCGGCGCTCATCAATAACTACTATGGGTATTTTTATCCGAGCGCTCGCGACGCATGGGTCTACAGCACAGCGCGCAGTGCCGAGATCATGGCGAAGCCCGATAACCTTAAGTACTTCGACTTCCATCCGGTCGACAGCAAAGCCGTGCGCTGGTGCGACCACCTGATTAACCTGTACCGCGTGGCGGTGCAGCGCATTCCGTTTATCTCGCTCACCATGAGCTCGGCCACCTACGTGTGGATCATGATCGTCGTGGTGGTCTACCTGTTGCGCCGCCATTCGTGGCGCGCGCTGGCCATCTGGATACCGCTGCTGGGTGTGCTCGCTGTGTGCCTGATTGGTCCCTGCAACGGATCGACCTACATGCGCTACCTGTACCCGGTCATTGCATGCATGCCTTTCGCCATCGGCGCCACGATCACCCGCAGCGACCGCCTGTGGACCTAACCAAAGATTGGCGCATTGGGGTCAGGCTGCTTTGTGCCAAGGGGCTGCATCATCACGACGCCTTCATTTTGGGGTTTATCTTGCAGGCCGGTAGGTATATCATAACGACGTTTGTTTATATTGCCCGAGCATTCACGCTGGGCTTTAGGTCGAAACCGATAGGAGACACGTATGTCCGGACACTCTAAGTGGGCCACAACCAAGCATCGTAAGGGCGCGCAGGACGCCAAGCGTTCCGCCCTCTTCTCCAAGCTCAGCCGCAACATCACCGTTGCTGCCCGTCTCGGCGGTGACCCGCTGCCCGAGAACAACGCCAGCCTCGCCGCTGCCGTCGCTAAGGCCAAGGCTCAGTCCATGCCTAAGGACAAGATCAAGTCCGCTATCGATAAGGCCTTTGGTTCGGGTGCCGACGCCGCCGTCTACGAGAACATCGTGTACGAGGGCTACGGTCCCGCCGGTGTCGCCGTCTACGTCGACTGCCTGACCGACAACCGCAACCGCACCGCCGCTGATGTCCGTTCCGCCTTTTCCCACGCTGGTGGCAACCTGGGCACCTCCGGCTCCGTCGCCTTCCAGTTTGAGCGCAAGGGCCAGATCGTCGTCGCCAAGGAGATCCTGGACGAGAACGCCAAGAAGGAGACCATGATCGCCAACGGTGCTGCCGGTGACGAGGATGAGTTCATGATGGCCATCGCCGAGGCCGGTGGCGAGGACTACGAGGACGCCGGCGAGGAGTGGATCGTCTGGACTACTGCCAACGAGGTCATGGCTGTCTCCAAGGCGCTCGAGGAGCAGGGCGTCCAGGTCAAGGGCTCCGAGACCACCATGGTCCCGACCACCCCGACCGAGGTCTCCGGTGCCGACGCCAAGAAGGTTCAGCGCCTCATCGACCGTCTTGAGGAGCTCGACGACGTCCAGGACGTCTACAGCACCATGGACATGACCGACGAGGTCATCGCTGCCCTCGAGGAGGAGTAGCGCCCGCACGGATTGAGCCGTGCATATCTGGGCATAATGAAGCGAGCATGCAAGCCTCGTGGAATAGATGAGCCGGATCCGCGTGCAATGAGGCACCGGACCCGGCTCTTTTATAATGATGCGAATCGTTTTGCATTCCTTGGATCGAGATTTGAAGGGAGCGCCGCATGCGCGTGCTCAAACGAGCCCTGGCGATTGTGTATCTTGTCGCCGCCGTTGTGGCGCTGGGTACGTTGGTCTGCCAGTTTTGGGGGCCATACACCTATCGCTTTATGCTGCTGATGCGCGATTCGCTGCCTCGCATCGTTGTTACGGCGTGCGGCGGTGTCGTGGCGCTCGGCGTGCTCGTGTGTTTCTTTCGCCTGATGTTTGCTCGTCGCGAGCCGTCCTGCGTGCATCCGGCGGGGGAGCGTAATATCGAGGTCACGCTCGCCGCCCTCTCCTCGTGTGCTCGCACCGCGGCAGAGCGCGACGACCGCGTGATGGTCGAGCATGTCGAGGCGCGCGTGCAGGGCTCCGACGAATCGCGCGTCCGTTTTAAGGTCGACGCCATCGCGCTCGACGACCGGGATGTGGCCTCCCTTGCAGCCGCGATGCAGCAACGTATCGAGGAGGCCTGCGACACCATGCTCGGCACGCCGGGCACGACCGCACGCGTTCGTTTTTTGCCGTCCAAGACTACCGTCCAGACCGTGGAGGTTTCCGGTGAGTGATACCAATCAAGACAAGACCGTCCGCACTCCGCGCCTGACTATCGATCAGAGCGCCGCGCCGGCTAGCGAGGTCGTCGATCCCAAGGTGGAGGGTACCGAGTCGCATGACGCGGTCGCCAATGATTTTGATGAGGCCATGGGTCTCATCAAGGGTACGGGGGCAGCCATCTGGAGCTATGCCGTCCGTCATCCCAACACCACGCTTGGAGCCGTCGCTGGTTTTGTGCTCGCCGTGCTGGTGCTCACGCTCGGCCTGTGGGATACGCTCGTCATCGCTTTCTTTGTACTGATCGGCGCCGTGATTGGCCAGATCCGTGACGGCGAGAACGGGATCGTCAACTTCTTCGGTCGTCTGTTTAGCGGCCGCTAGTATGTATTCGACCGCCGCGTGTGCGGTGGGCATAAGGAGGAACCATGGCTTTTAACACGAAGGTCGATGTGGCCGATACCGAGCTCGAGGCAGACGAGACCGTCACCGCCGAGGCCGAGGACATAACGCTCGAGGATGAGGCACTCGTCGAGGCCGAGCCCGCCGATGATGCGGACGAGGATGATGAGGAAACAGACGAGTCCGAGGACTCGCTGACCTATTCCAACGGTGTAATCGAGAAGATCGTCGCCATGGCCACCCGTGAGGTGCCGCACGTCCTGGGCATGAAGGGTAACATCATGCACTTCGTGCAGGAGCAGTTTGGTGCCGAGAACCTGACCAAGGGCGTGACGGTCGAGGTCACCGATGACAACCGCGTGGTCGTCAACATTTCCGTCATTATCGAGTACGGCGCCTATGCGCCCGCGATTTTCGACGACGTCAAGGCGCGCGTGACCGAGCGTCTGGCTGCGATGACCGGTCTTGAGGTGGCAGGCGTCAACCTGCGCATCGAGGACGTCATCACCCCCGAGGAGTACGAGCACCGCACCAACCAGCACGAGTAACCTACCAAATAGGATGTTTATTTTGGCAGGTTTTATCTGCGAAAACGTTAAACGGCCGGCCGCGCACGCAAAAGCGCGACCGGCCGTTTTTATATGTCCCCGATGTAGGCATGCCGCTCATCAAATGAGGGGTTGCAATCGTCGCGTTCCGCGTTACCCTAATGGGCGCATTGTTTCCAAATTGTTAACGAGGGGTTGCCGTAATGGCTGACGAGCGCGAAACAGAAAGCCAGGCATGGGCGATTGAGACTGCCGCGGCAGAGGCGGCATCGCGAGCTGCCGAGGAGGTGCATCGTCCTCCCGTGGTGCCGATGGAGCGCGTGGTTGATCGCGCCGATATCGAGCGCGGCGAGCGTGCCGGCCAAAAGCGTAGTCAGGAGCCGGACTTCCCGCGCTTTTTCGCCGAGCTCAATCTGGGCCTGATTCTTACGGCCTTTGCCATCGTTGCGTTTAAAACCCCTAATCACTTTGCTTTTGGCGGCACCTCGGGCGTGTCGGTCATTCTGTCCACGCTGTTCCCGACCCTGCCCGTCGGCGTCTTTATGTGGATTATCAACGCGGTTCTCGTCGTCTTGGGCTTTATCTTTTTGGAGCGCAAGGCAATCCTGTGGAGCGTCTTCGCCTCGTTTGCGCTGTCCGCTTATGTTTCGCTTTTTGAGCTCTTCATTCCGACCGATGTCTCTCTGACGGGCGATATGTGGCTCGACCTGTGCTTTGCCGTGATTCTGCCGGCGCTCGGCAGCGCCATCGTCTTTGATATTGGCGCCTCGACGGGCGGCACGGACATTCTCGCTATGATCCTCAAGCGCCGCACGACGCTCGAGATCGGCCGCGCACTGCTGTTGGTCGATATCGGCATCGTGGCCATCGCGGCCTTTTTGTATGGCCCGCGTGTCGGTCTGTATTGCGTACTTGGCCTGTTTGCCAAGACGCTTGTGGTCGACAAGGCCATCGAGAGCATTCATCTTCGTAAGGTCTGCACGGTCATTTGTTCCGAGCCCCTTAAGGTCGAGGAGTTTATCGTCAAGCATCTCAACCGTACGGCGACTATCAGTCGCGGCTACGGTGCCTTCTCGGGCAAGTGCGTGACGGTAATCATGAGCGTGCTGAGCCGTCGCGAAGCCGTGCAGCTGCGCCGCTATGCGCGCGAAGTCGATCCGGGTGCCTTTATCACGATCGTCGACAGCTCCGAGATCGTCGGCAAGGGTTTCCGCGGAACGAACTAACGCGGACGCACTCATCAAACAATCGAAAAGCGCCTCGCGCGTTGCAAATACGTCATCTAAGAGTATTTGTCCCCACATTGGGCGATAATGATGCCAATGACATCGTTTGCGATCCAGGTGATTCGCTCTAGATACGAAGGGATGATTTCGATGTTCTGTTCGCAGTGTGGCGCCCCCATGGGCGATAACGACAAGTTCTGCGGCGTGTGTGGTGCCCCCAATGCCGGTGCTGCAGCTTCCGCCCCTCAGGGTCAGCCTCAGCCTCAGCAGTTTGTTCCTCAACCTGTCGCGAACGCGTCCAAGGGCTGCACGGCTCAGGCGTTTGAGGATATGACCAAGACTCCGGGCGTGCTGCAGCGCGTGTGCCAGATTGCCTTTTTGCCGGCGCTTATCTGTGTCGTGTCGGTACTCGTGCTGTTCATCCCCGTTATCGGCGGTATTGCGGCTGCCATCGGCTTTTTGGCTGCCTACGTGGCGAGCGTGTGCGGTTCGGGCTTTGGCATCGAGTGGGGTCGCGACCTGTCGCTTAAGATCGATGACGGCATGGGTCGTCCGTTGATGCGTTCCACGTCGTTTGGTCTCGGAATCTTTTCGAGCGTTATTTCGGTCGTGCTCGAGGTTATCGCTGCCATTCCCATTATCGGTGTAGTGCTTTCGCTGGTGGAGGGCGTGGTAATTGGCGCCGCGGGCTCGTATTCTTATTACGGCTCTTATGCGCTCGAGGCTGCGCTGTTTGGCTCGCTTGGCCTGCTTGTCCTGGCGCTAATTGCCTCGGCGATTCTGGGTGTCTTCTTTAAGATGTTCGCCGACATTGCCGTGATGCACTTTGCGGTGACCGGGCGCGTCGAGAGCGCGTTTTCGCTCGATAAGGTCTGGGCGGCCTTTAAGCACAACAAGACCAAGCTGTTCTGTGCTTCGTTCCTTCCCGAGTTTTTGACGGGCCTGGTTTCCAACGCCATTACGTGGATCTTGACAGCTGTCTTTGGTGCCATCGCCGGAATTGGCGCGTACGGCTATTACTATCGCCCCACGGGTATCGAGGCGATTGTTACCGCCGGTGGTGTCACGCTCGTATTGTTCCTGGTGCTGATTGCATTCGTCACGGTGTTCCTTACGGTCTTTGGCAAGATGCTCAAGCACCGTGCCGTTGGCTATTGGGCTGCACGTTATGCAAGCGAATGGGCCGATGAGGACAAGGACGACGTTTTGACTTTTGTGCTCCCGGGTGAGAAGAAGCCTGCTCCTGCGGGATTCAATCCCACGGCAGCCACTGGTGCTGCGCCTGCCCCGGCGCCCGCGCCTGCACCTGCCCCGGCACCCGCGCCTGCCCCTGCCCCGGCACCTGCTCCTGTCCCCGCACCGGCGTCCGAGGCGACGCCTGCGGAGCCCGATTGGGATGCCGTTGCCACGCCGGCGGATGAGCCGGGCGATAATCCTGCTGCCGAAAACAATCAAACCGAATAGCCGGTCGAGGCGCCCTGGGCAACTGAGCCCGGGGTGCCTTTTTCTACTGCGAAAGCAAGAAAATGCCTGGGAAAACGGTTGCAGCAAAATTTCTCGGAAATTGGTCAATGTTGCGCAACAACGTCGCGGCTATTGTTGAGAACGTAGACGTGTAAGGTTTGAAGGCGTGCGACGCCTTAGGAAAAGGAGAGGCTCATGTTCTGTCCCACTTGTGGTTCTCCCATTTCGGATGATGCCAAATTCTGCCCTGTTTGCGGATCCGCCGTTGGTGCCGCTTCTGCCGCTGCGGCCCCGCAGCCCCAGCCCGCTCCGGCCCAGGCTATTCAGCCCGCGCCCCAGCCTCAGCAGCAGTACACCGGTCAATACGCCCAACAGTCCGCATCCGCTCCGATGGGCTATGACCCCATTAAGGCTGACCGCAGCCTGATCGGCTGGCTGCTGCTCTCTCTTGTGACCTGCGGTATCTATTCGTTCTACTTCCTGTATTGCTTGGCACGCGACGTCAACACGTTGTGTCAGGATGACGGCGATTACACGCCGGGTCTGGCGGAATTCATCCTTCTATCGTTTGTGACCTGCGGCTTCTACGCGTACTACTGGTATTACAAGATTGGCAACCGCCTGCAGGCCAACGCTCCTCGCTACGGCCTGGTGTTCCAGGAAAACGGCACCACCGTTCTTCTGTGGCAGATCTTCGGCGCGCTCCTGTGCGGCCTTGGTCCCATCTTCGCTATGAACATCGTCATCAATAATACCAATGCCATGGCAACGGCTTACAACACTCGCCTTGGCGCTCGTGCCTAACAATAAGGGCGGCGTGAACAGCTTCCAGGGACATAGGGGCACGGCAGAGCTCCTTCGCCGCGCCCTTTTTTGCACCGGCGCGCTCTTTGTCGCCTGGCTCGCGCTCTACCTGCTCGACATTGGCTGCATTTTTCGATTGATGACGGGCATTCCTTGTCCGGGATGCGGCATGACGAGGGCGTGGCTGGCGGCGCTGCGCCTCGATTATGCGGCTGCCTTTGCCTACCATCCGCTGTTTTGGGTGGTGCCGATTGCGTTTGTGCTCGCGTTCGTGCGCGAGGAGGTGGCATCGAGCAAGCTAAAGCGTGGTATCGACATTGCGGTCACCGTGTTGTGCGTGCTGGTCGTCGTCGTATGGATCGTGCGCCTCGTCAATCCGGCAGATGCCGGTCTGCTCTTTGGCGGCTATGCGCCCGCCGGAGTTCCCGACGATATCATCCACCTCGAACCCCCACGCTGGCTCACCATCCTTCGCTCTTACCTGGCGTGACGGAGGACGCGCTAGAAAAACGGTCGACACATAAGCGGGGGCGAACGTTGAGATAACGTCCGCCCCCGCTTTGCTTTAGCCAGGCTGTTATGGATGGGCGTGACGGCTACTCGTCGCGCTTTTCCTCGTGGCGAGCGGCAGCCCGCGCATCGTGGATGCCCTTGATTGCAGCATGGCGGGCGGTGCGAGCATCGTGCATGGCGTCGCGCGCCTCAGCGGCCGTGGCCTTGGCAGAGCGCAGCTTGGCGGCCAAGTCGGGGTTGGTCTCGGCAACCGCGGCGATCGTGGGGCCGTCGAGCTCCTCTTGCGTGGGCTCGGCCAAAAAGTCGATAGCATACTGGGCGGCCACCATGGAGCCCTTTGCCAGCACGGTCTCGTCAATCTTGTAGAAGCAAGAATGATGGGCGTACGTGGCGCCAATCTGGGGGTTGCGCGTGCCAACAAAGGCGAGCACGCCCGGCACGCGGCGCAGGTACTCCGAGAAGTCCTCGCCCGAAAGCGTGCCGCGATAATGGCCTTCGCCCGCGGGGCCCAAGCACTTGACCACGGCCTGACGACAACGCTCGCTCGAGGCGACGTCGTTTTCGACCTTGTAGTTGGCGATGGTGTAGTCGGTAAGTTCGGCCTCTGCGCCCAGGGCTGCCGCGGTGTGCTCCACGATGCGGCGCATAAGCTCGGGCATTTCCTCGTGCGTCTTGTCGCCATAGGTGCGCACCGTGCCGGCGAGGTAGGCCGTGCCGGCGATAACGTTGCGCGCGGTGCCGCCGTGCAGCTCGCCGACGGTGATGACAGCCGGCTCGTAGGGGCTGATCTCGCGCGAGACGATGGTCTGCAGGGCGTTGACGATCTCGGCAGCCACCATAACGGCGTCGTGGCCGCGCTGGGGCATGGCGCCATGGCACGAGGTGCCGCGGACATCGATGCGGAACCAGTCGGTGTTTGCCATGCGCGGGCCGGGCTCACAGCTCACGGTGCCGGCGTCGACTTCGCTCCAGATATGCGCGGCGTAGGCACCATCGACGCCGTCGAGCACGCCCGTGCCGATCATGAGCTTGGCGCCCTGGCCGTTTTCCTCGCTGGGCTGGAAGACGATGCGGACCTCGCCGTGGATGTCGTCGGTCATATGGCGCAGGATCTGCAGCGTGCCGAGCATCATGGCGATGTGGCAGTCGTGGCCGCAGGCGTGCATGCAGCCCTCGTTGACGCTGGCAAACTCCTCGCCGGTCTGCTCGGTAACGGGCAGGGCGTCGATGTCGGCGCGCAGCAGGATACGGCGGCGCGGCGTGCCGTCCTCGCGATAGGCGTCGGGCGCGGTGCCGCGAAGGGTCGCCACCAGGCCCGTCTTGAGGGGACGCTCGTAGGGGATATTCATGGCGTCGAGCTGGTTGGCGATGTCGGAGGTCGTGCGCTCCTCGGCAAGGCTCAACTCCGGGTGCTTATGGAAGTGGCGGCGCTGCTTGATGATGTAGGGCTCAAACTCGGTGGCGATATCTCGGATGGCCGCGGTGACATCGTCTGCCGCGCGAGCCTCGGTCGCCGCCATAATCTGCTGTGCCTTGGTCTTCGTCATGGTCGATTTGCTCCTTGCTGGGTTGATCGCAAAATCGTACAGGCTCTCTCCAGTATGCCACCTGCCGCTAGGGCTGGTAAAGTTGCCGTTTGCCGCTTGGGGTTTTGTAACAAGAGTGGGGGAGTACACTCGGGGGTGTTGAATTTCCTGCCAGAGATGGGGATGCCCATGCAGCATATCGATCGGATTATCCGCTCCAAGAACGTCTTTACCGCGCAAGACGGCATCGATACCGCCCGCGAGCTGGCGATTGCCATCGCAGGCGACCGTATCGTCGCAGTCGGAAAGCCCGATGACGTGATTGCCGCCGCTCCCGCCGCCACGCCGGTTATCGATTACGGCGAGCAGTTTGTCTGCCCCGGTTTCCATGACGCTCATCTGCACTTCTTCCATACCTCGGTTGGCTCCTCGCCGTACATGCTCATGGATATGGGCACGTCCGAGGCGGCACTGGTGCAACATGCGCTCGAGTTTTCCCAGGACCTGCCCGACGACGCTTGGGTTGTGACGCAGGGCTGGCGCGACTACCGTTGGGACCCGCCCGAGCATCCTAGCAAGGCGTCGCTCGATGCGGCATTCCCCGATCGTCCCTGCGTTATGTACTCGGGCGACGGCCACACGCTGTGGCTCAACAGCTGTGCACTCGAGGCGCTCGGCGTCACGCGCGACAGCGAGCCGCCAGCGGGCGGTAGCTACGACAAGGACGCAAACGGCGAGCTCACGGGCATTGCTCACGAAGCGGCTGCCATGCAGCTGTTGCCGCGCTGCCTTGAGTGGCTGGGCGAAGATCGCACCGCAAGCGCTTACGCCGATCAAATGAGGCGCATGGCCGAGCAGGGCATCACCTCGATCTGCGACATGTCGCTCATGCCCATGCCGGGATGCGACTTTATCCGCGACGATGTCTATGACAAATTGCAGACGGCCGGCAAGCTGGGCATTCGTGCCCATCTGTTCCCCACGCTGCTGGATGACCAGTCGCGTCTAGAAGAGCTCCAGGTACGTTACGCGAACAACGCGCTGCTTTCGGCGCCGGGTTTTAAGCAGTTCTTCGACGGCGTGTCGAGCGAACACACGGCATATCTCACCGAGCCCTATACCAATCCGCGCTTCCCGGGCGACCAGGGCCGTCTGACGGTCCCGGCTGAGCGCATGCGCAAATTGGTTCTGGCGGCCGCGGAGCGTGGTCACACCGTGCGCATCCACGTCATCGGTGACGGTGCGATTCATGCCGCGCTGGATATCTTCGAGGAGGCCGCCGACCTGTACGGGCTGCCCCAGCACGGCCATAACACGCTCGAGCATCTGGAGAACCTCCTGCCCGAGGACATCGATCGCTTGCGCAAGCTCAACGTGGTTGCCTCGAGCCAGCCCTGCCACATTACGCTCGACCCGGGTGGACCGGAGCGCGATCTGGGCCTTGAGCGCAGCCGCATCATGTGGCCGTTCGCAACCTATAAGCAGCGCGGCATTCGCCAAGCCTTCGGTACTGACAGCCCTATCACGCCCGTTACCAGCATGAACGTGCTCTACACGGCTATCACGCGCCAGGACCCCAAAAGCCACTGGCCCGAGGGCGGCTGGTTGCCGAGCGAGCGCATCGATGCGGCAACAGCCCTGCGCAACTACACCCTGGGCAGCGCCTATGCAGCGGGCGACGAGCAAAACCTCGGCAGCTTGGAGCCCGGCAAGTACGCCGACCTGGTAGTCCTGGACCAAAACCCGCTTACCATTGACCCCCAAGAGCTCCAGGCCACCAAAGTCCAAGCCACCTACCTGGCAGGCAACTTGATTTACGAGCGCTAGCCCCGCATCCCACCCCTCAGTTGCGGTGAAATAGTCCCTAAAATCGGCCTTCAAGCCCAAAAACAGGAACTATTCCACCGCAACTTAAAAGAGCGCGTCCCAACAACGTGCCCCTATCTTGTGCATCCCATCCGCATCGCCATTTTGCTGCACTGACTTTTCTGAATGCCGGGCCCGAATTAGTTAACCTGGCTCCCGTGTGGCTCCGGAGGGGCGGGGCATAAGGTTTATCGCGAGTTCCGCACGAGCCGAAGGCCACTTAATGGGGCATACGTGCGCGCAGGACTGCCCGAGCAGTAAACCTTAGGCCCCGCCCCTCCGGAGCCACACGGGAGCCACTGCTAAGTTATCCCCCGGCATTCAGAAAATCTAAGTGCCAAAAAATAAGATTTTTTGACTCCGTGTTGTATAACCCGCCATTCGTGGGTACCATTCAACGCGTACGCAAACAAAAGGGTTAATTCGCGTGGTATAACCGCGCGGCCCAAAAAGGAGGAGACAAGCATGTCGTCTTTGAAGCCGCTTGCAGATCGTGTTCTGGTCAAGCCCGACGAGGCCGAGCAGAAGACCGCTTCTGGTCTGTATATCGCCAGTAACGCACAGGAGAAGCCGCAGCGTGGCACCATCGTTGCCGTGGGCGCCGGCAAGGTCAACGACAAGGGTGAGCGCATCCCCATGGACGTCAAGGTTGGCGACGTTGTCATCTACGGTAAGTTCGGTGGCAACGAGGTCAAGGTCGACGGCGAGAAGTATCTGCTGATGCGCGCCGACGACATCTACGCCGTCGTCGAGGCCTAGTTTCACCAGGCTCTCTGATTCGTCTTTGATCGCGGTCGTCGCATAGGACTCGGAAGCGGCGACGCGAGTCACATTTCTTTTGGAGGATTACTCACCATGGCAAAGAACATTACGTTCAACACCGATGCCCGCGCTAAGCTCGCCAAGGGTGTCAACACTCTGGCCGACGCCGTTACCGTCACCATGGGCCCCAAGGGCCGCTATGTCGCTCTGCAGCGCACGTTCGGTGCTCCGACCATCACCAACGACGGCGTTTCCGTCGCCAAGGAGATTGAGCTCGAGGACAACATCGAGAACATGGGTGCCCAGCTGGTGAAGGAGGTCGCCACCAAGACCAACGACACTGTGGGTGACGGCACCACCACCGCAACCCTGCTCGCTCAGGCCATCGTCAACGATGGTCTGCGTAACGTCGCCGCTGGCGCTAACCCGCTGGCCATCCGTCGCGGCATCGACAAGGCCGTCAACGCCGCCGTCGCCGAGATGAAGAAGCAGGCCAAGCCGGTCGAGACCAAGGAGCAGATTGCTTCCGTCGGTACCATCTCCGCCGGTGACCCCGAGGTCGGCGAGAAGATCGCCGAGGCCATGGAGGTCGTGGGCAAGGACGGCGTCATTACCGTCGAGGATTCCCAGACGTTCGATATCACCATCGACACCGTCGAGGGCATGCAGTTCGACAAGGGCTACGTCTCCGCTTACTTCGTCACGGACAACGACCGCATGGAGGCCGTGATGAAGGATCCGTACATCCTCATCACCGACCAGAAGATTTCCAGCGTCCAGGACATCATGCCTGTTCTCGAGGCTGTCCAGCGCGCCGGCCGTGGCCTGCTCATCATCGCTGAGGACATCGACGGCGAGGCCCTGCCCACCCTGGTCCTCAACAAGATCCGTGGCGCTCTCAACGTCTGCGCCGTCAAGGCCCCGGGCTACGGCGATCGCCGCAAGCGCATCCTCGAGGACATCGCCGTCCTTACCGGTGGCCAGGCCGCTCTGGACGAGCTGGGCGTGAAGGTCGCTGACATCACCGCCGATATGCTCGGTACCGCTAAGTCCGTCACCATCTCCAAGGACAACACCGTCGTCGTTGGCGGCGCTGGTTCCAAGGAGGCCATCGACGCCCGCATCGCTCAGATCAAGGGCGAGATGGAGAACACCACCTCTGACTTCGACCGCGAGAAGCTCCAGGAGCGCCTGGCCAAGCTCTCCGGTGGCGTTGCCGTCATCAAGGTTGGCGCTGCTACCGAGTCCGAGCTCAAGGAGATCAAGCATCGCGTCGAGGACGCCCTGCAGGCTACCCGCGCTGCTGTCGAGGAGGGCATTGTCGCCGGTGGCGGCGTCGCCTTCATGGACGCTGCTCCTGCGCTCGACGCTGTCGAGATCGATGACCCCGAGGAGAAGATCGGCGTCGACATCGTCAAGAAGGCTCTGACCGCTCCGGTCGCTACCATCGCCAAGAACGCTGGCTTTGAGGGCGCTGTCGTGGTCGACAAGGTTGCCGAGCTGCCCGCCGGCCAGGGTCTCAACTCTGCCAACGGTGAGTGGGGCGACATGATCGAGATGGGCGTCCTCGACCCCGTCAAGGTCAGCCGCGTCACCCTGCAGAACGCTGCTTCCGTCGCCAGCCTGATCCTCATCACCGAGGCCACCGTCTCCGATGTGCCTAAGAACACTCAGCTTGAGGACGCTATCGCTGCTGCCACCGCTGGTCAGCAGGGCGGCGGTATGTACTAAGGCCGACAAGGTCTAGAACTCCCACCGGGAATCCGGGGGCGTGACGGGTGTTTCTCTCCGGAACGTCCTCGGACATGCAAAGAGGCTCCGCATCGCGCTTCGCGCTGCGGAGCCTCTTTGCGTCCTGTGGAATGTTCCGGAGAGAAGCCCCGTCACGCCCCCGGATCCCCTGCGTTTACGGCCTTGAAGTCGGCGGGCGGAGAAGGACGTGGTTGATAGGGATACGTGTCCCCTTCGCTGTTTCGCGCTTTGCGCGAAAGGCGCGTTACTTTGGGATGGGTGGGGAACGTGGTTGTTGCGGCAACTGATCCCCGCCACAAATTACCCTTGGCATACTTGCGCGAATACCTGCCCGTGCTACACTTGCAATTGCTGTTTCAGGGCGGGGTGGAATTCCCTACTGGCGGTAAATCGGGCGGTGCCACAGGGGCGCCGTGGCGTGGGCGAGGTGCCTGCGGCCGAGCCGATGAGTCCGCGACCCGTGTGTGCGTTGGTTCGCATGCCGGCTGAACTGGTGAGATCCCAGTACCAACGGTTAGAGTCCGGATGAAAGAGGCAGGTGATCTTATGTCTGAACAGTCGCAGCATATCCATTTTGAGAACACGAATAGGTGGAGCACCAAACAGCTCGTTACCATGGCGTTGATGTGCGCCTTGGGCGCCCTGTTTATGTACGTGCAGCTGCCCATCCTTCCTTCGGCGCCGTTTTTGACCTACGACCCGTCGCTGGTGCCGGCAATGGTGTGCGGATTTGCGTATGGCCCCGGTGCCGGAACCGCTGTTGCCGCTATGGCTATCGTTATCCATGCGCTCACCACGGGTGACTGGGTCGGCGCGCTTATGAACCTGGTTGCCACGCTGGGCTACATTCTGCCCGCGGCTATTGTCTATCAGAAGATGCATACCTATAAGGGTGCCGTGATTGGCCTGGTGCTCGGCGTTATTGCCGCTACGGCGTTGTCTATGGTCGCAAACCTTACCATTGGCGTATGGTTCTGGTATGGCTCGGTCGATGTGATCGCCCCGCTCATGATTCCTGCCGTGCTGCCGTTCAACCTTATCAAGACCGTACTTAACTCGGTATTGACGCTTGCGGTGTACAAGGCGGTCTCCAACCTCATCACGCCTAAAAAGGACCAGGTCAAAGGCCGCGCATGATTGAGTGTCGGGGCGTTTCCTTTAGCTATGACGGTGCCGCACCGGTACTCGACGGCATCGATCTGAACATCGAGGATGGCGAGTTTTTCTGCATCCTCGGTGGCAATGGGTCGGGCAAGTCGACGTTTGCCAAGCATCTGAATGCACTGTTGCAGCCCGATGCGGGCACGGTACGCGTCAACGGCATGGATGCGTCCGACCCCGAGCTGGTCTACGACATTCGTTCGACCGCGGGCATGGTATTCCAGAATCCCGATGACCAGCTGGTGGCAACGCTTGTCGAAGATGACGTTGCGTTTGGTCCCGAAAACCTTGGCGTGCCGTCGGCGCAAATTGCGCAGCGCGTACGCGAGGCGCTGAAGGGTGTGGGCCTGGTGGGCTTTGAGCGTCACGAGACCCATGCGCTTTCGGGCGGCCAAAAGCAGCGCGTGGCGCTTGCCGGCGTGCTCGCCATGGAGCCGCGCGTGCTCATATTGGACGAGGCTTCCTCGATGCTCGATCCGCGTGGACGCAAGGGCCTCATGAAGGCTTGCCACGCGTTGCACAATCGTGGCATGACCATCGTGATGATTACGCACTTTATGGAAGAGGCCGCCGAGGCCGATCGCGTTGCTGTCTTCCAAGCGGGCCGCGTTGCCATGCTCGGTAAGCCCGAGGAAATCTTGACGCGAGCGGACGAACTTGCGCAGCTCAACCTGGATATGCCGGCGTCGTGCTGCCTAGGTAGGGCACTTCGTGAGAAGGGCGTTTCCGTTTGCGCGCAGGTGCGCGAGGCAGATATGGTCGCCGAGATTGCGCGGGTTTACGCCGAGCGGGGCGGGGCGGACGTCGCAGTGCAGCCTTCCGCATCCGATTCTCGTATGCTCGACAATGCATCCTTCGCGACTAACGAGGCGGCCGCATCGGAGCCCGTTATCGAGATTTCGCATCTCTCACATAGTTACTCGCTGAGCGCCCGCGAGCGCCGTCGATGGCGCAAGCGGGCGACCACTGCGGACGCATCGAGCAAACAGGCTCTTTGGGGCAACGATCCAAACAGTCCCTGGGCACTGCGCGATGTTTCGCTGACGGTGCGTCGTGGCGAGTTTCTGGGCCTGGCGGGTCATACCGGCTCGGGTAAATCAACGCTGGTTCAGCATCTCAACGGGTTGATTCGTCCGCAGGAGGGAAACGTTTGCGCGCTGGGGCTCGACCTATCAAGCAAGAAAGACGCCGCCGCGGTTAAGGCTAAGGTCGGCGTGGTGTTTCAGTATCCCGAGCGCCAGCTATTTGCCGAGACCGTGTCGCAGGACGTGGCGTTTGGCCCGCGCAACCTTGGTCTGCCGCAAGACGAGGTTGCGCGTCGTGTCGCATCATCGCTTGCGCGCGCGGGTCTCGATCTCGCCGCGATAGGCGACAAGAGCCCCTTTGAGCTTTCGGGCGGCCAGCAGCGCCGCGTGGCGTTTGCCGGCGTGCTCGCCATGGAACCCGAGGTCCTGGTACTCGACGAGCCCATGGCGGGGCTCGATCCGGCTGCGCGCAGGGATTTCCTGGGGCTCATCGATCGGCTCCATCGCGAGGGCCTGACTGTTGTCATGGTTTCACACAGCATGGATGACTTGGCTAATTGTTGCGACCGTATGGTTGTGATGAACGAGGGCGCGGTGTTTGCCGAGGGAACGCCTGCACAGGTTTTTGCGCACGCGGACGAGCTCAAGTCGATCGGTCTAGGTGTTCCTGCCGCTCAGCGTATGGCGTTGGCACTTGCTGGGACTGGCGTGCCGCTGCGCTGCGACAAACTCTATACGGTTGAGTCGCTGGCCGATGAGCTGGCCGGCGTGCTGATGGGCCGTGCGGGCAAGCCCGCGGACGCCCTCTGCCAGGTCGATTCCAAGATGCCCGCGCGAGAGGAGGGCTGCTAATGGAGGCGTTTTCGTTTGGTAGCTACTATCCTGGAGATAGCGCGGTCCATCGACTGGACCCGCGCACCAAGTTGCTCCTAGGTTTCGCATTTCTGATCACCGTGCTCACCGTTGGCAGCTTCCGCGGGCTGGTGCCGGTCGCAATGTTTGTCGTGCTGGTCTATGTTGTGACCCGGGTGCCGTTGCGTCGGGTCCTATCATCGATGGCGCCACTGCTGGCGATTGTCGTGGTAGTCGCGGTGCTCAACCTGTTTTCCGACCAGAGTGGCCGCATCCTGTGGCAGCTTGGCTTTTTACAGGTGAGCGAGGGCTCGCTGCGTTCTGCTGCGTTTGTGGCGTGCCGCCTGACGTTGATGATGGCCGGCATGAGCGCCATTACACTCACCACGCCGACGCTCGACCTCACCGCGGGCTTTGAACGTCTGCTCGCACCATTTGCGCGCGTGGGGCTTCCGGCGCACGAACTCGGCATGATTATGGGTATCGCGCTGCGGTTTATGCCGCAATTTGCCACCGAGATGAAACAGACGGCCGATGCACAGGCAAGTCGCGGCGCGCGCGTGACGGGCGGTCCGCTCGGCGGCGTGCGCATGCTCGGCAGTGTGGCGATTCCGCTGTTCACCGGCGTGTTCCGTCATGCCGAGACGCTTTCGGCCGCCATGGATGCGCGCTGCTATCACGGCGAACAGGGACGCACGCGTCTGCATGCGCTTACGTTTGGCCGGGGGGATGCACTGGCCGCGGTGGCGATGGCGCTGCTGGTGACATGCGTTGTCGTTATCAATCTTCAACTTGTCTAAGCTCGATTCGAGCGCAAGAAAGGGGTCTCTATGACCGACATCGATCGCACGGCTCAGCTCGAGCGCGCCTGCTCGTATCTCAGGCGCATTCCGGCGTGGTATCTTGCCACGACCGATGCGAGCGACGGGTATCAGCCCCGCGTGAGGCCGTTTTCGTTTGCCATGGTCGATGACGGCAAGCTGTGGTTTTGCACGTCGCGCGACAAGGACGTGTGGGCGGAGTTGAGCGCGAATCCCAAGTTTGAGGTATCGGGCTGGAAGCCGGGGGAGTGCTGGATCGTGTTAACTGGCGAGGCCGCGCTCGAGGACGATGCATTCGTGAGCGACAAGGTGCGCCAAGCGGGCTTTAAGCACATGGTGGGCATTGGCGAGCAACACGATAGTGCCAACGACGGCCGCCTTGCATTCTTCTCGGTCCGCAACATCGCTGCGCGGTTCTGCGATATCGACGGCAGCGAAGAGCTCCTCGAGCTCTAATTTCCCAAATTGACTACCCATTCCAAAAAGACTGGTCAGGTGACAGGAGGAAACGTGGACGGATTGAATACGGTGCTGGAGTATCTGACGTCGGTGCCGGCGTGGTATCTGGCGACGAGTGTGGACGGGCAGCCGCATGTGCGTCCGTTCTCGTTTGCACAGATTCAGGACGGCAAGCTGTGGTTTGTGACGGCGCGCACCAAAGACGTGTGGCAGGAGCTTCTGCAAAACCAGCGCTTTGAGGCCACGAGTTGGTGGCCGGGCCATGGTTGGTTGATCCTGCGCGGACGTGCGGGGCTGGACGACCGGGCTTCGAGCGAAATGCGCGAGGCCGGATGGAAGCATCTTGAGCGCTTGAGCGAGCACTATGAGGGACCTAACGACCCCACGCTCGTCTTCTTTAGCGTCGAGGATCCTGAGGCTTTTATCTGCAATCACGACAAATGGGTGCCGGTCGAGCTCTAGCCAGCTGGCTCTTCCTAACAACTTAATTTTCGCATGGGCGGGCCCCGTATTGCCCGGCGCCGTTATGGGTGCCGGGCAATACGGGGCCCGCTCCATTTGTCAATTCCTTCAAGCGAATGTGTCGGGAATGTTTCAATGCATGAACACGCAAGCCATTTACGTATTCATGCATCTTTTGGTGCTAAAGTTTCAACCCACTTCATAACGACCGCTGCGAAATGCGCATCGGTGCATAAATCGCAGACAAGGAGTCTGATATGTCTTTGAAGGTTGGAATCGTCGGCGCGGCTGGATATGCCGGAGCCGAGCTCATTCGCCTCGTGTTCGGCCATCCCGAGTTTGAACTTGTGGCCATTACGTCCAACGCCGATGCCGGCCAGCCGCTGTCCGCGGTGTATCCGAGCTTTGCTGGCGTGAGCGACCTGGTTTTCACCACGCATGACGCCCCCGAGCTCAAGAGCTGCGATGCGGTTTTTCTTGCCGTGCCGCACACGGCTGCCATGGCACAGGTGCCTGCACTGCTTGCCGCAGGCGTTTCCTGCTTTGATCTTTCGGCCGATTACCGTCTGAGCGACGCGTCCGTCTTTGAGGCATGGTATGCCGCCGAGCACACGAGCCCTGAGTTGCTCAAGACCCGCGCTTTTGGCCTGCCTGAGCTGTTCTGCCAGGACTTAGGGACCGCTGCTTCCAGCCATGCCGCTGGCAGGCCCGTGTTGGTCGCCTGCGCCGGCTGCTATCCCACCGCAACGAGCCTTGCAGCCGCTCCTGCCGTGCGTGCGGGCTGGGTGGCCGAGAACGGCCCCGTAATCGTCGATGCCATTAGTGGCGTGACGGGTGCCGGTAAGTCCTGCAACGCCCGCACCCATTTTTGTAGCGCGGACGAGAACCTGGAGGCCTATGGCGTGGGCAAGCATCGCCATACGCCCGAGATTGAGCAGATCCTGGGCCTGACCGATCGCGTCGTCTTTACTCCGCACTTGGCACCGCTCAAGCGCGGTCTGCTTTCCACGGTGACGATGCCGCTCGCGCCGCAGACTCTCGACACGTTGGCCCTTGAGGACGTCGTCGACCATTACAAGAAGTTCTACGCCGGTCGCACCTTTGTGCGCGTGCTCGATGCCGGCCAGCAGCCCAAGACGGCTTCGGTCGTCGGCACCAACGCTGCCCAGATCGGTCTTGCGCTCAACAAGCGCGCGGGCGTGCTGGTGGCGACGGGTGCTATCGACAATCTGTGCAAGGGTGCAGCAGGCCAGGCGGTCCAGTGCGCCAACATCGTTTTTGGCTTTGACGAGCGACGAGGCTTGCCCACAGTGGCGTGCCCGGTGTAGCACATTCGATTGTTAACGATTTGGTAGTCGAGTATCGAGTTGGGCGCCACTTTTAAGCTGGTCTACTAATTGCGACCGGTATGGCGTGCCAGCCGATGCCCGTTTTTTTGTCTGATATAAGGAGTCGTAGGGACGATGAATACCGACCTGATTGATATTAAGATTCGCGCCGTCGAGGGTGGCGTTACGGCAGCTGCCGGCTTTAAGGCCGCAGGCATCCATGCGGGATTCCGGAAGAATCCCGAGCGCTTGGACTATGCGCTCGTCGTGCCCGATAGGCCCTGTCCCGGCGCCGGCGTGTTTACGACCAACCGCTTTTGCGCGGCGCCCGTGCAGGTGAGCCGTGCCAACCTGGGCGGTGCGGACAGGGGCTATGGCATTATCGCCGGTGTTTCAATCAACTCCGGCAACGCGAACGCCGCCACGGGCGAGACCGGCCTTGCCTGCGCGCGCGAGACCTGCAACATCGCCTCGCAGGTTATCGGCTGTGAGCCCCAGCAGATCCTAGTTGCATCCACGGGTGTGATTGGACAGATTCTGCCGATCGACACGTTTGAGACGGCTGTTCCGTCCGCCTACGAGGCGCTCTCTGCCCATGGCGGTGCCAATGCGGCCCGTGCCATCATGACGACCGATACGCACTCCAAGGAGTATGCCGTTCGCTATCGCAGTGAGGCTGTGGGCCATGCGGGCAACGCTTATACGGTGGGCGGCATGTGCAAGGGCTCGGGCATGATCATGCCCAATATGGCCACCATGATCGCGGTCATTACGACCGATGCCCCCGTCGAGCCGGCGGCGCTCCACACCCTACTGCTCTCGACCGTTAAGCAGACCTTTAATAAGGTGACAGTCGATTCCGATACCTCGACCAACGACACCTGCATCATGCTTGCTTCTGGCGCTGCTGCCGCTGATACCGAGGCTATCGTCGAGGGCACTGACGCCTTTGACGAGTTGGCCTTTGCCGTGCACGAGGTGTGCGAGAGCCTGGCGCGCAACATCGCGGCCGATGGCGAGGGTGCGTCAAAGCTCGTGACGGTTAACGTCACCGGCGCCGCCAACGACGAGGAAGCCGATATCGCCGCCCGTGCCGTCGCCAACTCGCCGCTCGTCAAGACCTGCATCGCCGGCCACGACTGCAACTGGGGCCGCGTTGCCATGGCGCTCGGCAAGTGCGGCGTGAAGTTTCATCAGGAAGACGTTTCCATCGACATGATGGGCATGCCTGTCTGCCGCGACGGTCTGACTGTTCCCTTTGACGAGGACGAGGCTCTGCGACGTTTTGAGGCGTCCGAGATCGTGATCTCGGCCGACCTGGGTGCAGGCGACGCGGCAACGACCGTGTGGACCTGCGACCTCACGCACGAGTACATCTCCATCAACGGCGACTACCGTTCCTAGATTCCAGGCACGCTGCGCATCTTGCCGCGATTGCGGACAGCGAAGCACAGCGTGATAACGATACGAAAGACGAGGCAGATTATGAAATTCGCACGCGATTGTCGTTCGAGCGAATCCAACGAAGCAACCGCGCAGCTGCTGTTCGAAGCGCTGCCGTGGATTAAAAACCTGACCGGCAAGACGGTCGTTATCAAATATGGCGGAGCCGCCATGGTTGACGAGCAACTGCGCCGCGACGTGATGAGCGACATCGTTTTGCTCAAGATCATCGGCATGCGCCCCGTCATCGTGCATGGCGGCGGCAAGGCCATCAACGAGGCGCTGAGCCATTACGATATTCCCGTCGAGTTTAAGAACGGCCAGCGCGTGACCACGCCGGCGACCATGGATATCGTGCGCGAGGTGCTGGGCGGCAAGGTCAACCAAGAGCTGGTCGCCGCCATCAACCGCCACGGCAACCTGGCCGTAGGCGTGTCGGGCAGCGATGCCGGCACGCTCATCGCCGAGCCGCTCGACCCCGAGCTCGGTCGTGTGGGCAAAGTGACGCACGTCAACACCGACTATATCGAGCGCTTGCTCGATAGCGAGTACATTCCCGTCATCGCTACCGTCGCGGCGGGGGAGGACGGCGGCTTCTTCAACATCAACGCCGATACCGCCGCCGGCGCCGTTGCGGCGGCGCTCCACGCGCACAAGGCGATCTTTTTGACTGACGTCGACGGCCTGTACAAGGACTTTAGCGACAAGGACTCGCTTATCTCCAACCTAACGCTCGACGAGGTTAACGAGATGCTCTACGGTGGCGAGGTCGATAAGGGCATGATTCCCAAGCTGCGCGCGGCCGTCGATGCGCTTGCCGGTGGCGTATTCCGCGCCCACATCATTAACGGTACCACGCCGCATTCGCTGCTCCTGGAGCTGCTGACCGACGCCGGCGTCGGCACCGTGATCCATTCCACCGAGACGGCCTACGAGTTCGATACGCACCCGCACCCGCTTTCGACCTTTGCGGCGCGCCTGACCGAGAACCTCGACGAGGTCGAGAAGCTCCAGACGGTCTAGCCGGCTCGAAATTGCTACGCCATTACGCCCAAACTCCGCGCTACCTGGCGCTTAACGAAAGGTATCTCATGTCACTTGCAGCACAACAATCGCTCGAATCCCACTACGTCATGCACACCTTTGGTCGCTCGCCGGTCGAGTTTGTCGAAGGCTGCGGCATGAAGCTCACCGGCGACGATGGTCGCGAATACCTCGATTTTCTTGCCGGCATCGGCGTGTGCAGTTTGGGCCACGGCAACCCGGCAGTGCTGTCGGCGCTCGAGGCTCAGACCAAAAAGCTCCTGCATGTCTCCAACTATTTCTACATCGAGCAGCGTGGACAGGTCGCGGCGCTGCTGTCCAAACTCGCTAACGATGATACGGACGGTGCACGCGTGCTTGCCGACGCGATTGCCGCTGGCGACGAGACCACGGCGGCGGCACTTGGTGCTCCGGCTGCGGGCGAGCAGGTGTGGGAGACGTTCTTTGCCAATTCTGGTGCCGAGGCCAACGAGGGCTCGATGAAGCTCGCGCGTCTGTACGCCAAGCGTGCCGGCAACGGAGGCAACACCATCGTGTGCATGCGCGGCGGCTTTCACGGTCGTACGCTCGAGACCATTGCCGCGACCATGCAGGATTGGCTGCAGGACAGCTTCCGCCCGCTGCCGGGTGGCTTTGTGGCCTGTACGCCCAACGATGTGGATGAACTGTGTGCAATCTTTAAGCAACTGGGAAGTGAAATCTGTGCCGTGATGCTCGAGCCGATCCAGGGCGAGAGCGGTGTGCATCCCATGACCGAGGAGTTTATGGCTACGGCGCGCGACTTGGCGCACGAGGCAGGTGCCGTGCTTATCGCCGATGAGGTCCAGTGCGGAATCTTCCGCACGGGTAAGCCGTTTGCGTTCCAGACCTATGGCGTGGAGCCCGACATTATGAGCCTTGCCAAGGGAATCGCCGACGGCGTGCCCATGGGTGCCGTGGTGGCAAAGAAGGAAATCGCTGACGTCTTTAAGCCCGGCGATCATGGCTCGACCTTCGGCGGTAGCTGCCTGGCTGTCGCGGCCTGTGCCGCGACGCTCTCCGCGCTTGTGCACGGCGATTATGCCGAGCATGCTGCCAAGGTTGGCGCCTATATGGAGCAGGCGCTGGCTAAGCTTCCGCATGTGGTAGAGGTGCGTGGCCGCGGTCTGATGCTCGGCTGCGATCTGGATGATGCTGCGGGTGATGCACACGACGTTGTAACCCGTGCATTGGGGGCTGGTGTCGTGATCAACGCTACGGGCGCTCATACGCTGCGCTTCCTTCCGCCGCTCGTGTGCGAAGAGGCCGACGTGGACAACCTGATCGAGATTCTGTCGGACGTTTTGGCGTAGCGCCATCAGACATAGCAATTTGGAGCGGGTTTCAGGCTGTCACGTGCCGTTTGGCGCACGATTGGGCGAACTGGAGCCCGTTTTGCTATCGATTTACCATGGCTGGGATAGGGCGTGTGCAAAAAAGAAAGGCCTCCATCACTGGAGGCCTATCAAATCAGTGGTGGGCGATGAGGAATGTCCGCGTGCGGCTGGCGCCGCCCGCGCCCCGCTTCGTCGCTCCGCTCCTCGCGTGCTGCGCTGGAAAACGCTTCGCGTTTCCTCAGCTCCGCACCCTGTCGGGTTCGAATCCCATGCGCTGGGCACAAAAAAGAAAGGCTTCCATCACTGGAGGCCTAACAATTCAATGGTGGGCGATGAGGGATTCGAACCCCCAGCCTTGTGCGTGTAAAGCACCTGCGCTAACCGTTGCGCCAATCGCCCGCAGGGACTGAGTATAGCGGAAACCCTGCGTGGTTCACCGCTAATTCATAACGAAAACTAAGCGGCGACTTCGGTGCTCTTGTTCTCGTCGATAAAGAAGCGCTTGTACCAGATGAGGAACGTCAGCGTGGTATAGATCTTGCGCTGGTTGAGCGCGCGGCCCTCAAAGTGATCGTCAAGCAGTTTCATGAGCGCATCGGTGTCAAAGAAATCGGCAGCCCACGGTGCGGTGAAGTATTCCTTTACGTAGTCGTAGTACTTTTGCTGGCGCAGCCAGAACTTGACCGGTACGGGGAAGCCCACCTTCTTGCGCGTTGCCCACTCGTCGGGCAGCGTGCGGTTGGCAGCGTGACGCAGAACGAGCTTGCAGCCTTCTTCGTTAACACGGTAGTTGGCGGGAATGTGCTCGGCAAACTCCATGACCTTCTTGTCCAGGAACGGGACGCGAAGCTCCAGAGAATGCGCCATGCACATCTTGTCGGCCTTGAGCAGAATGTCGCCCGGTAGCCACATGTTCATATCCAGATACTGTTTCTTGGAAAGCTCGCAGCAGTTGGGAACCTGCTTGTAGTACTCGGCGCACATCTCGGCGGCGTTCTTGCCGGTGTCATAAGCGGGCTTGAGCACCTCGTCGACCTCGGAGGGATCGAACACCTTTGCCTGACCCACATACCAGCGCTCGGGAACCTCGGCGCATTTCGTCAGGAAGTTGTGACCCTTAAAGTAGGGGAGATGCTGAACGAGTGAGCCCAGGGCGCGACGTACACCGAGCGGCACGCGCTTCTTAAAGGTGCGCATCTCGGGGGTGTCCTCGTACCACTCATAGCCGGCAAACAGCTCGTCGGCACCCTCGCCCGAAAGGACGACGGTGACCTCCTTGGAAGCCATCTGCGCCAGATAGTACAGCGGCACGCTGGACAGGTTCGATTGCGGCTCGTCCATGTGGTACTGGATATCGGGCAGTGCATCAAAGAACTCGTCGGCGGTAATCATCTTGCGCACGTTCTTGATGCCCAGCTTGTCGGAAAGCTCGGCAGCGTAGTTGGTCTCGTTGAAGTTCTTGTAATCGAAGCCGACGGAATACGTGGTGTCGGGCATGAGACAGGCGGCAATGTAGCTGGAATCGACGCCGCCAGAAAGGAACGAGCCCACCTTAACATCGGCGATTCGGTGCGCAGCGACGCTTTCGTGCACGACCTTATCACACTCGTCCACGTACTCCTCGAAGGTCTTGGAGTTGTCGTCGGTAAAGTCGCAGCTCCAGTAACGCTTGATGTCCATGG
This sequence comes from Collinsella sp., assembly GCA_048367555.1. Lineage (GTDB taxonomy): Bacteria > Actinomycetota > Coriobacteriia > Coriobacteriales > Coriobacteriaceae > Collinsella. The sequence goes on along the minus strand of DBGCAP010000013.1, from coordinate 20,494 downwards.
TGTTGGTCGTCAGGTCATACGTAAAGCAATGCGCCGGGGCAAGCTTGAACACGCCCTTAAAGAACGTTTCCTCCGTGGCGGGGAACTGCAGCGTCAGGTAGGGGCGCAGCGCGTCGTGGTTGACAGCCTTCTCAAACTTGGGATGGTCCAGGAAGCTCTTGATCTCGGAGCCGAACAGCAGCGAGCCATCGGATGCCTGGTAGTAATAGAACGGCTTGATACCAAAGATGTCGCGAGCGCCAAAGAGTTTGTTCTTGTTCTGGTCGTGAATCACGAACGCGTACATGCCGCGCAGACGGTTGACCAGGTCCTCGCCCCACTCCTCGTAACCGTGTACCAGGACTTCGGTATCAGCGTTGCAGTGGAAGGCGTAGCCGGCCGCCTCCAGCTCGGCGCGAAGCTCCTGGAAGTTGTAGATCTCTCCGTTGAAGACAATCGTGACCTTGCCGTCGTCGCTCGACATGGGCTGGGCTCCAGCTTCGGAAAGATCGAGAATCGAAAGACGACGGAAGCCAAGGGCAACGTTGTCGACGATATGCTGGCCGCCCATATCGGGACCACGGTGGATGATGCGATTCATCATGGCCGTGAGAACCAGCTCACTCTGTTCATCTGTACCGGTAAAACCGACAAAACCGCACATGCAAGATCCTTTCTGCTGACGGCTCAGGTGTACTGCCGCAAAGATTGCGGCAGCTGATGTCAAATAATCTTTACTATCATGCCAATCTTTTGTTTCGTGATGGGGCATAAGCGCCGAGCGAACCGAAAAAACCACGTCCCGATCTTCAGACGAAGCGGCGGGACGTGGTTGCGAACACTATGTTAAAGAACAGCACCCAGATTTCCTTGTTTTTACACGGGGTGAGCACTGTTGCCATTTATTAGACCACGGCACAGTCCATGCAATTTTTTAGAAGGCTGTGATGCGCGCAAGGTCAGGTGGCATATTAGGATGGTTGATAATACAGAATGTTTCATCGTTTCTGCCGCGGGACGTCTTCTGCCCTTTAAGGCTGAATTTAGCGAGAGAGGTCTTTGTATGTCGAGTCCGACACAAGAGAAGCTAACTCTGATGCGCTATATAGAGTTGCTCGAGGAAGATGACCTTGTTGTTTCCAGACCGAGCGCTTCGTGCGACCAGCGCATTGAGTTTGCGACTGATGACTCGCGCCAGGTGCGTCCGGGCACGTTGTTTGTCTGCAAGGGCCGTGCGTTTAAGCGCGAGTACCTGCTTTCGGCAATCGCCGATGGCGCCGTGGCCTACGTTTCCGAGGTCGATTACGATGTTGATCTTCCCGCGGTGATTGTGAGCGATATTCGTCGCACGCTCGCCGTGGTGGCAGATGCCTTTTATGGGCACCCGTCGGGTAAGGTGAAGGTCTGCGCCTTTACAGGCACCAAGGGTAAGTCGACCTGCAGCTTTTATCTGCGCGGCATCCTCGCCAACGAGGCCAAGCTTACGGGCTGTCATCGACCCGCTCTTAATACGGGCATTGAGTTCGACGACGGCATCGAGACGAGCCCTTCCAAGCTGACGACCCCCGAGTCCTTCCTTTTGCAGTCGCGTATCGCACATGCCGCCGAGGCGGGCGCTCCGTGGCTGGTCATGGAGGCATCGAGTCAGGGCCTCAAATACGAGCGCACGGGCAAGATTGACTTTGAAGTCGGCGCCTTTACCAATATCGGCGAGGATCACATTTCGCCGATTGAGCATCCGACGCTCGAGGATTACTTTGCCAGCAAGCTCAAAATCTTCTCGCAGAGCCGTTTTGCCGTGGTCAATCTCGATATGGATAAGGTCGATCGCGTGCTCGAGGCGGCATCTCGTTGCGAACGTGCGGTGACGTTCTCCCTGACCGACGAGCGTGCCGACGTGCTTGCGCTGGCGATTCGCAATGGCGACTGCGGCGTGGTGGCAACGGTGCGCACGCCCCGCTTTACGCGCGACATTGTGATTCCCACGCCGGTTAAGTTCAATGTGTCCAACGCGCTTGCCGCTATTGCCTGCGCCGAGGCCCTGGGCATTTCCGAAGAGGGTATCGTCCATGGCTTTGAGGGTGTCTTCGTTCCCGGCCGTATGGAGCTCTATCCGTCCGTATCGGGCAAAATCTTGGGCGTCGTCGATTATGCACATAACGGCATGAGTCTCGAGACGCTTCTGCGTGACTTACGCGAGAACTATCCCGAGCGCGAGCTGGCGGTCGTATTTGGCGCTACGGGCGGTAAGGGTGTCGATCGACGCACCACGATGGGCATCGCCGCCGGCAAGTATGCCGACCGAATCGTGATTACCGAGGATGACCCCGGCCCCGAGGATGTCGAGGATATTTGCGCCGAGATCGCGCGCAACGTTCAAGCGCAGGGAAATGATAACTGGCAAATCGTGACTGATCGCGTTGCCGCTATCGAGACTGCCGTGCGCGAAACCGTCCGTCCTGCCGTGGTCATCGTGACCGGTAAGGGCGAGGAAGAGCGTATGCTGCGCAAGAACGGACCCGAGCCTTGTGAGCGCGACGGTTCGATTCTCAAGCGCACCCTTGCGGCGTACGACGCCTAGACCAAGCCCCTTCTATGTAAACGGAGTGACCATGTCCCACAACATCCTGCCGACCGTTGCCGAGCTTTCGGGCGAGATGCGCGAGCGTCTTGCCAAGGTCAAGTATGTCTTTACCGATCTGGACGCCACGATGCTCGCCCCCGGCTCGTGCGTGCTGCGCGATAACGACGGCAATCCTTCGACCAAGCTCGTCGAGGCGGTTGTCGCACTCGCCCGTGCCGGCATCCAGGTGGTCCCCACCTCGGGTCGCAATCGCACCATGATCCACGAAGACGCCCGCGTGCTCGGTCTCAACTCCTATATCGGCGAGATGGGCGGCCTGGTCATGTACGACCTCAAGGCCAACGATTGGGAGTACCTGACGGGCGACATGCCCTACGACCCCGCCTGCGGTCTCACGCCGCACCAGGTGATCGAGCAGACCGGCGTGTGCGAGAAGATCCTTGCCCGCTGGCCGCACAAAATTGAGTACCACAACGACATGTCGACCGGCTACAAGTACCGTGAGGTCACCGTTGGCATGCGCGGCGATGTGCCTGACGATGAGGTCCAGGCCATCCTGGACGAGGCCGGCTGCGGTCTGGTCTGGGCTTGCAACGGTCATCTGACGCACCTGTCCAAGCCGACGACGCTCGAGCTTAATCGCGTCGAGGACGGCCGCGCCTTCAACATCAATCCGGCGGGTCTCAACAAGGGCGTTGCCATTGCACGCTTCTGCGAGCACCTGGGGATCGAGCGCGAGGAGACGCTCGCGCTCGGCGACTCCGAGTCCGACTTCTACATGGCCGACCATGTTGGCATGTTCTGCCTGGTCGAGAATGGTCTGACGAGCGCCGGTGCCCCGGAGTTCTTGGATGCCTGCGACAATGCCTATATTACGCGCGGCAAGATTGTCGACGGTTGGGTGGCAACGGCCGAGCTGTTGGTCGCGGCCCGTTCGTAGCGCGACGCATCACGCATGGTCGCATTTTTCGAGAGAGAATCTGGTGAGGTAATGTCCGATATCGATAATCTGGCCGGGGACACGCGTCCGATCGGCGTGTTCGACTCGGGCCTGGGCGGCTTAACGGTCGCGCGCGCGATCGCAACGGCGCTTCCGCACGAGTCCGTCTACTATTTCGGTGACACTAAACGCTGCCCTTATGGCACCCGCACCGAGGACGAGGTTCGCTCGTTTGCGCTGCAGGCGGGCCGCTGGCTATCGAGGCACGACGTTAAGATCATGGTCATCGCCTGCAACACGGCGACCGCCGCGGCCTTGCGTCTGGCTCAGCAAGTGCTTGACGTTCCCGTGATCGGCGTGATCGCCCCGGGCGCACGCGCCGCCATCAACAGCACGCGTACGCGTCGCGTGGGCGTGCTCGCCACCAACCTCACCATTCGCTCGGGCGCCTACACGCGCGCCATCCAGGATTTGGATGCTGGTGTCGATGTGTATGGCTGCCCGGCTTCGAGCTTTGTCGAGGTCGTCGAGCACGAGCTCGCCTCGGGCGCGCATCTGCAGGAGCAGTGGCTCGAGAACGAGGATATTTTTGATACGCCAGCCGTTCGCGCGCTGGTCAACGCCACGGTCGAGCCGCTGCACGATCGCGGCATCGATACCGTGGTGCTCGGCTGTACGCACTTCCCGCTGCTGGTGGGTCCCATCCGCCATGCGCTGGGACCCGGGGTGCGCGTGGTGAGCTCCGCCGAGGAGACCACCCGCGAGCTGACCGATATCCTCACGCGTCGTGAGCAGCTGGCGGGCGATACCGCCGACCCGCAGCATCGCTTTGCCACCACGTCTGACAACATTGCCGAGTTTGCGGTGGCGGGTAGCTTTATCTTTGGTCAGCCGCTCAAAAGCATCGAGCATGTCGATATCGACGAACTCGGTTAGGCACGCAATGTCGCCGGAGTCCTCGCCATATCTTTTGCCGAAAGGATAGTTCCATGGAATACATGCAGGTCAACCGCGCCAACGGCCGCGCCGCCAACGAGCTGCGCCCCGTTAAGCTCACCCGCGGCGTCATGAAGCACGCCCACGGCTCGTGCCTGGCGGAGTTCGGCGACACGCGCGTACTGTGCGCCGCCACTATCGAGGAGGGTGTGCCGGGTTGGCGCAAGGGCGCCAAGGCCGGCTGGGTAACGGCGGAATATGCGATGCTGCCGGCCTCGACCGGTAAACGCTGCAAGCGCGAGCATGCCAACCGCAAGGGCCGCTCCATGGAGATCGAGCGGCTTATCGGCCGCAGTCTGCGCACTGTCGTCAACATGAAGGCGCTCGGTGAGTACACCGTTACCGTCGACTGCGATGTGATTCAGGCCGATGGCGGCACGCGTACGGCGAGCATTACCGGCGCCTGGGTGGCGCTGCACGACGCCCTTGCCATGTGGGTCGAGGCGGGCAAACTCGAGCGCATCCCGCTCACGGGTCAGGTTGCCGCCATTTCCATGGGCGTCGTCGACGGCAACACCCTGCTCGACTTGGATTATTCCGAAGACAGCCACGCCGAGGTCGACATGAATCTCGTCGCCACCGATTCCGGCGAGATGATCGAACTCCAGGGTACCGGCGAGCAGGCGCCCTTCGACCGCAAGCGTCTCAACGCCCTGCTCGATCTGGGCGACAAGGGTATTGCCGAGCTCATCGAGCTTCAGCGCCAAGCCCTCGCCTAACCTGCCAAAAAGGGATGTTTATATTGGCAGGTTTTATCTGGGAAAACGTCGAAGTATAAGACTGCCGTTGATTGAGAGGGGAGAGAGGCCGAAGTCCTCGTCGTCCTCAACTCGGTATTGCAATAGAGACAAGGAGGCCAGCTATGGCACTTGAGAAGATTGACATCGACACCCTCGACCCGGCGGCGACCATCGTCGTGGCAACAGGCAACGCCCATAAGCTCACCGAGATCGAGGCCATTTTGGGCAAGGTCATGCCCGAGGTGCGCTTTGTGGCGCTCGGCCAGCTGGGCGATTTTGAGGACCCCGAGGAAAACGGAACGACGTTTTTGGAGAATGCCATCATCAAGGCGCAGGCTGCGGTCGAGGAGACGGGCCTTATGGCCATCGCCGACGACTCCGGCTTGGTCGTCGACGCGTTGGACGGCGAGCCGGGCGTGTATAGCGCGCGCTATGCGGGCGTGCATGGCGACGATGCCGCCAACAACGCCAAGCTTCTCGTTAACCTGGAAGGCGTGGCAGACGAGGACCGCACCGCGCGCTTTATGAGCGTCGTCGCGCTTATCGATACGGACGGCCTGGTCACCTATGGTGAGGGCACCTGCGAGGGCGTTATCGCGCACGAGGGTCGCGGCGATCACGGCTTTGGCTACGACCCGCTGTTCCTGCCGGTCGATACGCCGGGCAAGACTATGGCCGAGCTCACAGCGGACGAGAAGAACGCTATCAGCCATCGTTTCCATGCGCTCGAGCATCTGTCCGCCAAGCTGACGGGCGAGGAGTAGACCGTGCGTGCGGTGGTGCAGCGCGTGCTTCATGCCGGCGTTACGGTCGACGGCGAGTGCGTGGGCAGCATTGGACGCGGCTACCTGGTGCTGCTGGGCGTGGGCCACGGCGACACGCGCGCCGAAGCCGACAGGCTGTGGGGCAAGCTCCGCGGGCTGCGTATCAACGAGGACGAGAACGGCAAGACCAACTTGGCGCTGGCCGATGTCGACGGCGAGGTGCTCGTGGTGTCGCAGTTCACGCTGTTTGCCGACTGCCGCCACGGCCGCCGTCCGTCGTTTACGGATGCCGGCGCGCCCGATGTCGCTAACGAACTTTACGAGTACTTTCTGACGCTCGTCGCCCAGGACGTTGAGCATGTGGCGCACGGCATCTTTGGCGCCGACATGAAGGTCGACCTGGTCAACGACGGTCCGTTCACCATCGTTCTGGACACCGATAGTCTGTAAGTAGTCAATTTGGGGCCGGGTTTTTTAGCTGCTTGCGTATGGCTGCAGCAGGGTGCTATAGTATTAGAGTTTTGTCTATCTTAGGGGTATTATCCCCTTTTTGAATTGCACCCTCTGGAGGCCCTATTCATGGAAGAGATGGAAGTCAATCACGTCGACGACATCCACGAGAAGCTGACCGATATGGTGGGCGATCGCGTCAAGGTTAAGGCCAACATGGGCCGTACCCGCGTCATCGAGCGCATGGGCACCATCAAGAGCGTCCACCCCGCCGTCTTTATCGTTGAGGCTGACGAGCGTCGCGGCCGCAAATCGCGTCAGTCCTACCAGTACATCGATGTCCTTACCGGCCAGGTCGAACTGTTCGACCCCGAGAGCGGCGAACATATCTTTACCCCGCTCGGCAACCAGCTCGAGGAGCACTAACGGTGACCGATCGGTCCCTCATCCTTACCGCGCCGGCAAAGATTAACCTCTATCTGGGGGTTCATACCGAGCGCGACGCCCGCGGCTATCACAGGGTCGATTCCCTGATGGCAGCCGTCGGTCTAGCCGATACCGTGACGGTCACGCCGGCGCAGGCGTTGACCGTCCAGACGGTTCCGGCATCCGATTTTCCCATGCAAAAAAATACGGCTTATCGGGCGGCAATCGCTATGGCCGAGCATTACGGTCGCGACGCCAACGTGTGCGTGACGATCGAAAAGCGCATTCCGCTGTGCGCCGGCCTGGGAGGTCCTTCGACGGATGCCGCCGCGGTCATCGTTGCCTTGGCCGAGCTGTGGGGTATCGACCGCACCGACCCTGCGCTCGGTGACATCGCTCGCGGTATCGGCGCCGACGTGCCGTTTTTTTTGCACGCGAGTCCCGCATTCTACGTCGGCGGGGGAGATGTGCTGGCCACTGAGTATCCTGTGCTTCCAGCGACACCTGTCGTATTGGTCAAACCGCACGAGACGAGCGTTTCAACGGTTGAAGCGTATCGACGATTTGATGAGAGCCCGGTGCCCGCGGACAAACCCGGTGCGATTGCTTCTGTCTTACGCGCCGGCGATGCCGAGGCGGCATATGCGCTCGTTCATAACAATCTGGGCGTCATATCCGCGCAGATGGAGCCGCGGATCCAGGCAGTTCTCGACTGGCTGCGCGCACAGGAGGGAACCGTTGCCGTGGACGTGTGCGGTTCGGGTGCTTGCTCGTTTGCCATTTGCGATACCGTCGCTGCAGCAGCCCATCTTGCGGGAGCTGCCCAGCAAAATGGCTGGTGGGCCTGCGCGACTGAGCTTATTCCCAACACGGTTCAAATCGACGCGCCAAAGAAATAAAAATTTCTCTAGCACGCGACGAAAATCTTTGTTACTATAGTCGAGCTAACGGGTTGTGGCTCAGTTTGGTAGAGCACTGCGTTCGGGACGCAGGGGTCGCTGGTTCAAATCCAGTCAACCCGACCAGAGCATGAGAAGGGACCGCTTCTTGCGGTCCCTTTTTTTAGCTATTGTTGTGATACCGCGGCACCCGCGGTATACTCATTCGAGCTTGTCTCGCTGTATTGTGGAGGTCTACATGTTTGGACTGAGGGCTCCTGAGCTCATCATTATTCTCGTCGTTGTCTTGATCATCTTCGGGCCTAAGAACCTGCCGAAGCTCGGCAAGTCTCTCGGCTCTACCGTCAAGAATATCCGCGAGGGTATGGAGGGCGACGATAAGGGCGAAACCAAGCAGGCCGAGGACGTTGTGGTCGAGGAGTCCAAGGAGGACAAGGAGATCGCAGAGCTCGAGGCCAAGCTCGCTGCTGCCAAGAAAAAGCAGGCAGAGGACAGCGACGCGGACGCAGAGTAGTCCCATCCCTTTGGGGTGAGCACCTGACCGGCTTGCCCGCAGGCTAGCCGGTCTTTTTCGTTTTGTTGACAGTTGATCGTTACATCATAGTTGGGGAGATATCCGTATGGACGCAAGCCAGATCGTACTGACCGCTGAGGGCCGCCAGAAGCTCGTCGAGGAGCTCGCTTGGCGTGAGGGCGATTACGCCAAGGAGATCGTCGAGGACATCAAGGAAGCCCGCGCGTTCGGCGACCTTTCGGAGAACTCCGAGTACGACGCCGCCAAGGACAAGCAGGCCCAGAATGCTGCTCGCATTGCCGAGATTCAGGCCATCCTCGCCAACGCTCAGGTTGCTGCCACCACGGGTGATCTGACCGTCTCTATCGGTTCCACCGTTTCGCTGATTGATCCCAACGGTGAGGTCATGGAAGTCACGCTCGTCGGTACCACCGAGACCAACTCGCTCGAGCACAAGATCTCCAACGAGTCTCCGGTCGGCCACGCCATCATCGGTCACGGCGAGGGCGACTCCGTTGAGGTCGTTACGCCTTCGGGCAAGACCCGCGTCTACACCATCGCAAAGATCGCACGCTAGACCACGGTCCCGCGTAAAGGTATGTTTTCGCTCCCTGGGACCGAATCCTGGGGAGCGTTTTAGTTTGAGGAGCTAACTTATGGCAGAGAACCAGAACGTCGCCGAGCAGGCATCGACGCTCAACGACGAGCGCGCCACGCGCCTGGCCAAGCGCGCCGCCCTGTTCGAGGCGGGCCAGAACCCCTATCCCGAGCACTCCGAGATCGAGGACTACGTTGCCGACATCGAGGCTAAGTATGCCGAGCTTGCCGATGGCGAGGACACCGAGGACGTCGTGAAGATCGGCGGCCGCGTGGTCGCCAAGCGCGGTCAGGGCAAGATCATGTTCATCGTCGTCCGCGACGCGACTGGCGAGATTCAGCTGTTCTGCCGCATCAACGACATGGACGAGGCGGCCTGGAGCACGCTTAAGGCCCTCGACTTGGGCGATATCCTGGGCGTGACCGGCGTGGTCGTGCGCACCAAGCGCGGCCAGCTTTCCGTCGCCCCCAAGAGCGCGACCCTGCTCTCCAAGGCCGTTCGCCCGCTGCCCGAGAAGTTCCACGGCCTCTCCGACAAGGAGACCCGTTATCGTCAGCGTTACGTCGACCTCATTGCCAACGATGACGTTCGCGAGACTTTCCGCAAGCGCTCGCAGATCCTCTCCACCTTCCGTCGCTTTATGGAGTCCGACGGCTACATGGAGGTCGAGACCCCCATCCTGCAGACCATCCAGGGTGGTGCTACGGCTAAGCCGTTCATCACGCACTTCAACGCTCTCGATCAGGAATGCTACCTGCGCATTGCTACCGAGCTGCACCTCAAGCGCTGCATCGTCGGTGGTTTTGAGCGCGTCTTCGAGATCGGCCGCATCTTCCGTAACGAGGGCATGGACCTCACCCACAACCCCGAGTTCACCACGATGGAGGCCTACCGTGCCTTCTCCGATCTCGAGGGCATGAAGGCGCTCGCCCAGGGCGTCATCAAGGCTGCCAACAAGGCCATCGGCAACCCCGAGGTCATCGAGTATCAGGGTCAGACTATCGACCTGTCCGGTGAGTGGGCTAGCCGCCCCATGACTGATATTGTCTCTGACGTGCTCGGCAAGAAAGTTACCATCGACACGCCCGCCGAGGAGCTTGCTGCCGCCGCGCGCGAGAAGGGCCTGGAGATCAAGCCCGAGTGGACTGCTGGCAAGATCATCGCCGAGATTTACGATGAGCTGGGCGAGGACACCATCGTCAACCCGACCTTCGTGTGCGATTACCCCATCGAGGTCAGCCCGCTCGCCAAGCGTTTTGAGGACGACCCGCGCCTGACCCACCGCTTTGAGCTGGTTATCGCCGGCCACGAGTACGCCAACGCATTCTCCGAGCTCAACGACCCGGTCGACCAGGCTGAGCGCTTTGCTGCCCAGATGGCCGAGAAGGCCGGCGGCGACGATGAGGCCATGGAGTATGACGAGGACTACGTGCGCGCCCTCGAGTACGGTATGCCTCCCGCGGGCGGCATTGGCATTGGTATCGACCGCGTGGTCATGCTGCTTACCAACCAGGCTTCTATCCGCGACGTCCTGCTGTTCCCGCACATGAAGCCCGAGAAGGGTTTCCAGTCCGGTGCCGCTGCCGCCAAGGCTGCAGAGGCCGGCAACGCCGCGAGCCCGTTCGTTACGTCGCTTAAGCCCACGCTCGATTACTCCAAGATCGCTGTTGAGCCGCTGTTCGAGGAGTTCGTCGACTTCGATACCTTCTCCAAGAGCGATTTCCGCGCTGTGAAGGTCAAGGCATGCGAGGCCGTCAAGAAGTCCAAGAAGCTGCTGAACTTTACGCTCGACGACGGTACCGGTACCGACCGCACCATTCTCTCCGGCATCCATGGCTACTATGAGCCCGAGGACTTGGTCGGCAAGACCCTGCTCGCCATCACCAATCTGCCTCCGCGCAAGATGATGGGCATCCCCAGCTGCGGCATGCTCATCAGTGCCATCCACGAGGAGGAGGGCGAGGAGCGCCTCAACCTGATTCAGCTCGACGCCTCCATCCCCGCCGGCGCAAAGATGTACTAGGGGGTTACGCGGGTTTACCAACCCGCGTAACCAGTTGACGCTGCAAGCCCGCCAGAGCGGCAATCTGCCTTTCAACTTCGGCGGCATGATCAAAAGATCAATGCCGCCTTGTTTCAAGGCACCTTGCTCGCTCTGGCGGGTTTTCGCTGTCGGTGCCATAGCATCGGCGTTGCCTTGGCCGTCAATAGTCATTGGGGGCGTTCTCAAACGACTACCCAACGGCTATTGCACACATGGCTCGCATGACAGCCGTCTCTTTTATGTTTCCTTTAGCTGTCGCTGTCTAGGATGGGGGTTAGTCGACAGGAAGGGAGCACCGGGATGGACGATGCGAGCGAGCGCGCGATCGAAGAGGACATGCTCGATCAGTTCAATTACTTTGATGATGAGGACGAGGAACTGATCGACCGTCGCGAGCCAGCGCCGCTTGATTCCTTTGATCTGGTCGATGAAGAAGCTGATGAGGTTGAGGATGAATCGACGGAACCCCCACAGCCTTCGCGCCTAGACTCACTGCCTTCGAGAGCCCCCCTGCACCACGGTGTCCGTGCCGGCGCGCTCCATATGAAAACTGACTGGCGCCAGATCGTGACCGCGGGTGATGAGCTTGCCGTCGATGCACCTCTTACCGACAAATCATCCATCATCTGCCGCACCGGCATGCTTATGCTGGCAAGCGGAACAGGTGCCTGGCGTGTACGCGATACCATGAATCGCGTCGCCGCCGTACTCGGTGTCACCGTCCACGTTGACTTAAGTCTCCTGTCGTTTGAGTGCACCTGCATCGAAGGCGGCCACTGCTTTAACGAGGTTGTCAGCCTGCCCACAACGGGCGTCAATACCCATCGCATTTGGATGATGGAGAGCTTCCTAAAGGAAATCGAGACATATGGCCGCCGTTTTACGGTGCATGAGTATCACGAGATGCTCAAGACCGTTGAGCGCTCAAAGCCTGATTACGCGCCTTGGCAGCAGGGCCTTGCGGCGGCTTGCGCCTGTGGCGCCTTTGTCTTTTTACTTGGTGGCGGTCCCATTGAGATGGCATGCGCGTTCGTGGGCGCGGGTGTCGGCAACTTTGCCCGCTCTCATATCCTCAAGCAGGGTCTCGGCCAGTTTAGCGCGTTGACGATTGGCGTCGCGCTGGCCTGCATCTCGTATTTGTTGGCGTTGCTCGGCCTTGGCCAGGTCATTCCGGGGGCAATGTCGCACCAAGAAGGCTATATCGGCGCCATGCTCTTTGTGATTCCCGGCTTTCCCCTCATTACGGCAGGCCTCGACATCGCAAAGCTCGATATGCGAAGCGGCATCGAGCGTCTTTCGTATGCTGTGTCAATTATTGTGATGGCGACCCTCGTAGGCTGGATGGTTGCCGAATGTGTGGGGCTGGCGCCGGATGACTTCGCCCCGCTCGGCCTCTCACCGTTGGCTCTTACGCTCTTGCGCATACTGATGAGCTTTATCGGTGTATTTGGCTTCTCGGTGATGTTCAACAGCCCGGTAAAGATGGCCGCGGCGGCCGGTCTGATCGGCGCCGTGTCCAATACCTTGCGCCTTACGCTCGTCGATGCGCCGACGATGCTTCCCTTCCTGGGCCTCAGCGCGGGAATGCCTCCCGAGGCGGCTGCATTTATCGGGGCGCTCGTATCGGGTCTGCTGGCAAGCCTGGCAGAAATCAGGCTCACCTACCCGCGTATCGCTCTCACGGTGCCTTCGATTGTCATTATGGTGCCCGGTCTGTATCTCTATCGTTCGATGTATTACATGTGCACCTTCGACACGGTCAATATGCTTGGCTGGTTTGTGCGCGCGGTGCTCATCGTGGCGTTTCTGCCCGTTGGCTTGGGCGTGGCGCGTACGCTCACCGACCCTCGCTGGCGCCACACCAGCTAATTGGTGCAAGGGGGGCAGGTCACTTTGCACCAAATGAGTTGCGGTGAAATAGGGACTGAATTGCTGTTTAAAGGGTCAAAACAGTCCGTATTCCACCGCAACTTATGGGGTCGGGGGATTTTGGTGCCCTGCATCTCCACAAACTCAACGCTTACGAAGCGCGCGCCGTTCGTGTTAGGGTAGTTCCACCACATAAGTAGTCGCAGACGCGCGTACCACGGGCGGGCGAGATGAAGTTCCAACAGCTCCATCTTGCCCGCCCGTCTTTGTTGCGTGGCGCCGCGGCACAACACAGAGAGGAATCTGCCCTTTATGCCTATCAACAAACGAGAGAGCCTGCTGTTCACCTTTATCATGTGCTTTTGCATGGTGCTCTGGATGAGCATCTACAACGTTGCCCTGCAGCACGGGGCCATCAACGGCGAGGTCGTTGCCGCTGCGTGGCTCGGCTTCCCCGTTGCCTATATCTTTGCCGTGTGCTGCGACCGGTTCGTCGCCAGCCCGCTTGCCAAGGGTTTCGCCTTTAAGTACTTGGTCACTCCGGGCAAGAGCTCGCCGCTCGCCATGACGCTCGCCGTCAGCTCCTGCATGGTCGTTCCCATGGTCATCATCATGTCGCTGTACGGTGCCTGCGAGGGTCTGACGCACATGCCCGGCGGCATCCTTGCGAACCTGTATTCCGTGCCCGCGATCTGGATGATCAACATCCCGCATAATTTTGTGATGGCGCTGCCGTGGAACCTTTTGGTAGCCGGTCCGATTTCCTACTTCGTCTTCCGTCGCGCCTTCCCTGTGGGGACGGTTTTCGAGGAGGAGCATGCCGAGCTCTTGGAGCAGGCTATGGCTTCTGAGTGCGAGTAGCTCGCTTAGGGACCTGCTGAGCGCGGGCGACTTGCTTGGTTGGAGCCCTAAGCGTGGATAGCTCTCTCGGCGACATCGCCGGCGTGAGCGGTGCGCATGACCGGAGGGCCCGTGCTGCTCCGTTGCCCGACGTGCTAGCGCGCAGAACAATCTGTTGGTGCATTCGGCGGCTGCTGAAGCGTTTCGGCAGCCGCTTTTTATACGGAGTTTAAATACAACAGTCTGTTGTATTACGTAGAGTGGTATATCTCTAGCAGGAAAAATGCGAGAGACGGAGCATTATGGCGTTGCTAGTAGGACTGGACGTAGGGTCGACGACGACCAAAGTTTACGCGATGCACGAGGATATGACCGAGGCGTGGTGGGGATATCGCCGCCACGGGGCGTGTCAGACAGCGAGCGTGCGCGCCATGCTCGGCGAGCTCGCCGAGCGCTTTCCCCATGAGTCGCTGCGCGTTGCGGTGACCGGCTCGGGTGCGCGCGATATCGCGACCGCGCTGGGCGCCTCGTACGTTCAGGAGGTGGTCGCCAACGCGCTCGCGATCAGCAGGTTCTATCCGCAGACGCGCTGCGCCATCGAGCTGGGCGGCCAAGACGCCAAGATGATCTTCTTCCGCACCAACGATAAGGGAGACATCGAGGTTGCCGACATGCGCATGAACGGCTCGTGCGCAGGCGGTACCGGTGCATTTATCGACGAGATGGCAAAGCTCATGGGGGTCGGCACCGAATCGGGCGAGTTCGAGCAGCTCGCAAGCCGGGGAACGACCGTCCACGAGGTCTCGGGCCGCTGCGGCGTGTACGCAAAGACCGATATCCAGCCGCTGCTCAACGAGGGCATTCCTACCACCGACCTGGCGCTTTCGGCGCTTCACGCGGTCGCCCGCCAAACGATCGGCGGTCTGGCCCAGGGTATCGACATCGAGCCGCCGGTAATCTTCGAGGGCGGTACGCTCGCCTACAACCCCACGCTGGTCCGCGTGTTCCGGGAGCAACTGAATCTATCGGACGATCAGGTTATCGTCCCGCGCGATCCGCAGATCATGGTCGCGCGCGGTGCCGCCCTGTCGCTGACCGACATGTTCGCATCGTCCCAACCGATCGACCTTCCCGACGCTTTTGTCCGGCTGGATAAGCTCGAGACGGTCGCGCCCGCAAGCGGGGAGGGACGTCTTGCCCAGCCCTTTTTTGCCACACCTGCCGAGCAGGCGGATTTTACGGCACGCCATGGCAAAGAGACGCCGGCAAAGGGTCCGGATGCGTATGCGCCCGGAGAGACGGTGCGTGTGGCGCTCGGTATCGATTCGGGGAGCACGACGACCAAGTTCGCCCTGGTCGATGAGGCGGGTGAGCTTGTCGATTCGTTCTACGCGTCTAATAACGGCAGACCGCTCGACGTCGCCCAACAGGGTCTTGTCAGCTTGAAGAACCGCTGGGAGACAGCGGGAGTCGCGCTTGCGATCGATGCCGTGGGCACCACGGGATACGGCGAGGAGCTTTTCGCGCGCGCGTTCCACGCCGACTACCATACGGTCGAGACGGTCGCGCACGCCCGCGCCGCGTGCGCATGCGTTCCCGATGCGACCTTCGTGCTCGACATCGGCGGACAGGATATGAAGGCCATCTGGCTCAACCACGGCGTGCTGACCGATATCGTCGTCAACGAGGCGTGCTCTGCGGGCTGCGGCTCGTTCCTCGAGGGTTTTGCCAAAAACCTCGGAATAGCCGTTGAGGATATCGCGACCGAGGCATTTTCGTCCAAAGCCCCCGCCGTTCTCGGCAGCCGTTGCACGGTGTTCATGAACAGCAGCGTCGTTTCCGAGCAGCGGCGCGGTAAGGGTCCGGGCGACATCATGGCCGGTCTCTGCCGTTCGATTATCGAGAACGTGTTCACCAAGGTCATTCGCGTTTCAAATCTCAACCGTCTGGGCGACAAAGTCGTCGTCCAGGGCGGCACGTTCCGAAACGACGCGGTGCTGCGCGCATTCGAGCAGTATCTGGGCAAACCCGTCACGCGTGCGCCCCACCCGGGGCTGATGGGCGCTATCGGTATCGCCCTGCTCGCGCGCGAGGAATGCCGCAAGGGCGACGCCGGCACGTCGTTTATCGGGCTCGATGCCGTGGAGCGCTTCGAGCATCGCGAGTTCGGCGGCGTTACCTGCCGTCGGTGCAACAACCGCTGCCAGCGCGCGGTCGTGGCATTTGGCGACGGCTCGCTTTACGTCACGGGCAATCGCTGCCCGCGCGGCGGCGCCATCTCATGGGATGAGCTCGTGCGCGAGGTTCCCGCGGCGGAGGAGCTGCGTCCGCAGGGTGCTTGCGAGGCACAGGCACCCGGCACGGGGCGCGACCGGACCGCGGCTGCTCCCAATCTCTTTGTCGACCGCGAGAAGCTGCTGTTCGAGTCGTACCCCACGGTTCCCGTCTGCGGGGGGCGCGATGTCACGATCGGCATTCCCCGTGTGCTCGAGTTCTGGGACACCATGCCGTTCTGGTCGACGTTCTTCAGCACGCTCGGCTTTAAGGTGCGCGTCTCGGGACGCAGCACCAAGGCGATGTACGAGCGCGGTCTGGCGCACGTCACATCCGACACCGTGTGCTTCCCGGCCAAGCTCGTCCACGGGCACATCCGCAATCTCGTCGACGCCGGCGTCGACCGCATCTTCATGCCCATCATCACGACGGTGCCCACCGAAAACACCGCCTCTACCAGCGAGTGGATGTGCGCCGTCGTAAAGGGATACCCCTACGTGATGCGCAATTCCGATAACCCGGAGGAGCGTTTCGGCGTTCCGTTCGATACGCCGCTGTTCCACTGGTACGACGAGGGCGACCGAAACCGCCAGCTCAAGGCGTGGTGCAAGGAGACCTTCGATATCGATGCCGACCTGGTTGCCAAGGCGACCGAGCAGGCGGACCGCGCGCAGCAGACGTTTGAGAACCAGCTGCAGCTGCGCGGCAGGCAGGTGCTCGAGAACGTGCGCGAGGACGGCGGCTACGCGGTGGTGATCGCTTCGCGCCCGTACCACAACGACCCGCTGGTCAACCACGGGCTGCCCAAGCTCTTCTCTGAGCGCGGCATCCCCGTGCTGACGCCCGATGCGGTGCCGGGGGTCTGCAACGTCGATCTTTCCAACAGCCGCATCGACATCGTGAACAACTACCATGCGCGCATGCTGTCGTGCGCGGTCATCGTCGCATCGACGCCCGAGCTCGAGCTCGTGCAGATGGGCAGCTTCGGCTGCGGCCACGATGCGTATCTCACCGACGAGATCGCGCGCATGATGGGCGAGATGGGCTCCAAGGTTCCGATGATGATCAAGCTCGATGAGAGCGACGTCGCCGGTCCCATGGGCATTCGCGTGCGTTCGTTTATCGAGTCGGTCAACCGTCGTCGCGCGGAGGAGCGTGCCGAGGGCGCCCGGGTGCACGCGGTCCATCCGCTCGACGACCCGTATAAGGTCAAGTACACCAAGCGCGACCGGCACGACAAGATCGCGCTGGTCCCCAACACCTCCCATGCGTTCTGCAGGCTCATGACCGCGGCGATGCGCAATCAGGGCGTGCGCGCCGAGGCCCTTGATATCGGGCGCGAGGATGCCATCCGCCTGGGCAAACGCTATGTGCACAACGACATCTGCTTCCCCGCGCAAATCGTGATCGGCGAGGCGCTCGCGGCACTCGAGAGCGGTAAGTACGACCCGCACGACGTCGCCGTGGTGACTGGCAAGTATATCGGCGACTGCCGCCTGACGCACTACATGCCCCTGCTGCGCCGCGCGCTCGACGACGCGGGATACGACTATGTCCCGGTGCTCACCAACGACGACGTCGATGCCCACAATGCGCATCCGGGCTTCAAGCTCGGCCTTGGCCCGAGCATCCAGATCGCCTACGGTCTTCCCATGATCGATGCCCTCGAGGCCATGCTTAGGCGCATCCGTCCCTACGAGCTCGAGAAGGGCGCGGCGGACGCTGCGTTCGACCGCGCGCTCGATGAGGTTATCGAGGGCATGGAGCGCTCCGGGCTGAGAGGCCAGGCGACGGGCTTCAAACGCGCGCTTGCGATCATGGACACCGTTCCGTACGACCGCTCGAACCCGCATCCGACCGTTCTCATCGTGGGCGAGTACCTGCTCAATTTCCATCTCGGCGCCAACCACGAGATCGAGCGCTACCTCGAGGACAACGGGCTCGAGGTCATCGAGGCGCGCATGACCGACGTGATCCGCAAGACCTATTTCTACAAGCATGCGCAGTCGCGCGAGTTCCACGTCGACCTGTCGCTGCCCGAAAAGGCCTGGTACGCCACGGCGGACAACCTGTTCGAGCTCGCGCACGACCGTTGCGACCGCCTGGGCGCGGCGAGCCCGCTCTACGAGCCGCCGACGCGCATGCCCGAGCTCGTGCGCGCGAGCGATAAGATCCTGCACCATACGTTCGATGCGGGCGAGGGCGTGCTGATTCCGGCGGAGATCCTCGAGCACGCCAAGCGCGGCTGCCGCAACTTCGTGATCCTGCAGCCGTTCGGGTGTCTGCCCAACCATGTCGTGGGGCGCGGGCTCATCCATGCGCTCAAGGAGCAGTATCCCACGGCGCAGTTCCTGCCGCTCGACTACGATCCCGACGTGAGCTTCGCCAACGTGGAGAACCGTCTTCAGATGCTCATCATGAACGCCAAGGCGCAGGGGTGCGGTGAGGCGCATGGCGAGACCGCGTAAGGACGCCGATGCGCCCGATGCACGCACCCGTATCATCGAGGCGTTTTGGGAGCTCATCGAGAACAACAGCATCTTCGAGCTGTCGGTTGGCGAGGTGACCCGCGCCGCCCAGTGCAATCGCGGAACGTTTTACTACTATTTTCACGATTTCGATGAACTCGTCGCCATCGCCATAGCCCAGCTGCTGCAGGATAACGAGCTCATCACCGATGTCCTCTGGCATTTTTCGAGCGAGGGCGACCTTTCGGCGTTCGACCGGCGCGACGTCCGCTGCCTGCTGCGGCGCATCGTCATCACCATGAGGGCGGGTGCCGCCGAGCAGGTCGTGCAGGGCATCCATACGATCATCATCGACCGCGTGAGAGAGATCGTCCACCCCGACGGAGAAGAGCTCAAGGCAGATTCGAGCTTTGCGGTGGGCTTTCTGGTCTCGGGCATCATGGGCTTTGTGATGGCGGTCGGCTTTGCCCGGGAGGGCGGCGAGGAGATAGACCTCGAGCAGCTGGGGGACAGCGCGTGCGCGTACCTGAGGGCGGTCGCCATGCAGACGGTGGAAACGGTCGCGCAAGTCGAGGGCGTCGATACATCCGAGCTGCTCGAACGCGTCTCCAAGGAGGCCGATGCCTATCGCGCATCGCGTGCGACGAGTCCCGACGTGGTGAAAGACGCCTAGGGTTTCTCTTGCGGGGCGCCTGTCGCGCATCGCGCGGTGAGTCCCGCGATGCGGTCATAACCTGCATTCATGTGAGCCGGGTTTATAGATATTCCTCCAGCTGTTAACATAGACAACCTGTGGGTAAAGAGACAAAAGCGCCGCCGACGGGCGGGCGTTTTGATTTCGATGAACTCATGTAAGGAAACGAGCATGTTAGATAGATTTACCGATCGAGCGCGCAAGGTCATGTCGATGGCCAAACAGGAGGCGCTCGATCTTCATTCAAATAAGGTGGGCACCGAGCACCTGCTGCTCGCGCTTGCCAAGGAGGACGAGGGCATTGCCGCCGAGGCGCTGCGTTCGCTCGACATCTCCTACGATGACATCATGGATACTCTCAAAGAGGTCCAGACCACGGTTCCCGAGCCCAGTGAGGAGACCGAGGCGGCCAAGCTCGCCTTTACGCCGCTCGTCATTAGCGTGATGGAGCGTTCGTTCCGCGTGGCGCGTGAGAACAACCAGACCTACGTGTCGACCGAGCACTTGCTGATCGGCATCGTCGAAGAGGGCAACGGCATGGCCATGGACATCCTCATGCGCCTGGGTGTGTCGTCCGCCTCCATCAAAAAGGCTATCGAGAAACTCACCTCCAAGGACCAGGACAAGAAGCGTCCGCTCGCCGGCGCCGGTGCCGGTCGTCCCGGTGCGGGCCTGCCGTTCTTTAGCGGCTCGGATGCCTCTCAGCAAAAGGGGAGTGGCACCGATACGCTTAAGCAGTTCGCGACCAACCTCACGCAGAAGGCGCGCGACGGCGAGCTCGACCCTGTAATCGGTCGCGAAAAGGAAGTCCAGCGTATGATGGAAATTCTTTCGCGCCGCACCAAGAACAACCCGCTCATTCTGGGCGACCCCGGCGTGGGCAAGACGGCCATCGTCGAGGGCCTGGCTCAGCAGATTGCAGCCGGCAACGTGCCCGAGAACCTCATGAACCAGAATATCTGGACGCTCGACCTGCCAGGCCTCGTTGCGGGTGCCAAGTATCGCGGCGAGTTTGAGGAGCGCCTCAAGAACGTGATCCAGGAGGCCACCGAAGCCGACGACGTCATCCTGTTTATCGACGAGATGCACACTATCATCGGTGCCGGTTCTGCCGAGGGCTCCATCGACGCGAGCTCCATGCTCAAGCCCGTGCTCGCGCGCGGTGCCTTCCAGATTATCGGCGCCACCACGGCCGAGGAATTCCGCAAGTACCTCACCAAGGACCCGGCCTTCGAGCGTCGCTTCCAGACCATCGATGTCGAGGAGCCGAGCGTCGAGGACACGGTCAAGATCCTGACCGCGCTCAAGCCGCGCTACGAGGAGCACCACCATGTGCGCTATACGCAGGGTGCTATCGAGGCCGCCGCGAACCTTTCCAACCGCTACATCCAGGATCGCTTCCTGCCCGATAAGGC